>NZ_CATKIF010000044.1:0-535964 GCF_949752865.1 Burkholderia sp. IT-111MI5
ATGGCGCATGCATGCGACCTACGACGAAACGATCAGCCGCGCGCTCGACGTGTTCGAAAAGGTGAACCGCGAAATTCCGCTCGACGGGTTGAACTGGTTCTTCGATCATGCGGAGACGATCTCCGAAAAATCGATGGATCGTATTGCGGCGCTGGGCGGCGGTGTTGCGGTGCAGCACCGGATGGCGTACCAGGGGGAATACTTCGTCGAGCGCTACGGTGCACAGGCGGCCGAGGCGACGCCGCCCGTCGCGAAGATGCTCGACAAGGGGCTCAAGGTGTCGGCCGGCACCGACGCAACGCGTGTCGCGTCGTACAACCCGTGGGTGTCGCTCGCATGGCTCGTGACGGGCAAGACGGTCGGCGGGCTGCGCATGTATCCGCAGCGCAACCTGCTCGATCGCGAGACCGCGCTGCGCATGTGGACCGAATACGTGACGTGGTTCTCGAACGAAGAGGGGAAGAAAGGGCGTGTAGCGGTCGGGCAGCTTGCCGACCTGATGGTCCCGGATCGCGATTTCTTCACATGTGCGGAGGACGATATCGTGGATACGACCGCATTGCTGACGGTGGTCGGCGGCAAGATCGTGTGGGGCGCGGGGCCGTTCGCGTCGCACGACGCGCCGATTCCGCCCGCGATGCCGGACTGGTCGCCGGTGCGCGAGTACGGCGGCTACGGCGGCTGGGGCGCGACACAGCGCAACGGCGCACCGCTGCAGCGTGCGGCGGCCGCCGCGATGTGCGGCTGCTCGAGCGCGTGCAACGTGCACGCCCATGCACATGCGAGCGCGTGGGGCAGCGCATTGCCGACGTCGGATGCGAAGGGCTTCTGGGGCGCGTTCGGTTGTTCGTGCTGGGCGGTCTGACATGGCGGCCCCGACCAACTCCGGCGGTTTCGGCAACCCGGCGTGGGTTCGCGCGCTGCTGGCGCAGCCGTGGGTCCTGCCGCTCGTGCGCCTCGCGCTGGTGTCCGCGTACCTGATCGGAGGCGTCGCGAAGGCGCTGGATTTCGGCGGCGCGGTCGCCGAGCAGGCGCATTTCGGCCTGCATCCGGCCGCGCTCTGGGCGGCGCTCGCGATCGCGGTCGAGATTGCCGGCTCGCTGTGCGTGGTGTTGAACCGCTTCACGTGGCTCGGCGCCGGCGCCCTCGGCATGCTGACGCTTGTCGCGATGGCGGTGGCGAACGATTTCTGGAACCGCACGGGCGCCGATCATTTCATGGCGCTCAACAGCTTTTTCGAGCATCTCGGGCTGATCGCCGCACTCGTGCTCGCGACGCTGCTCGCCGATGCGAAGCACACGGCCGGCGACGGCCGTACCACTCGATGACGATGAAACAACAAGGAAATCCTGTGATGAAAACGATTCGTTCCGCCTTGCTCGCGCTTGCGATCGCTGCCGGCCTCGTCGCGGCGCCGGCGGCGTACGCGAAGCCGCCCGTGCCGCCGGCGGCCACGCCGACGCTCGCCGTCGGGCCGCAATACGACACGACGCACGTATACGTCGCCCCCGAGGATTTCGATCGCTTCACCGACAGCTTCGTCGCGACGTTCGGCGGCAGCAAGTCGAAGCAGGGCGTGTTCCAGGTCACGCCGACCCCGAGCCAGACGATGTCGCAACTCGTTTTCACGCCGGCGGGCACGATCTCCGTGTTCGGCTTCAAGACGCCCGTGCCCTGGCCGTTCGGCGCGGAGCGCACGGGTTATCTCGTCACCGACATGGACGCGGCGATGAAGGTGGCGCGCGAGCATGGCGCTGAAGTGATCGTCGACACGTTCCCCGATCCGATCGGCCGCGATGCGGTGATCGCGTGGACGGGCGGCGTGAAGATGCAGCTGTACTGGCACACGCAGGCGCCGAACTACGCGGCGCTGCAGACGATCCCCGAGAACCGCGTGTATGTGTCGCCGCAGAGCGTGCGCAAGTTCGTCCATGATTTCGTCAAGTTCTCGAACGGCAAGGTGGTGTCCGACAACCTCAAGGCGCCCGGCATCGAGATCGGCCGGCCGAACGACACCTATCGCCGCATTCGCATCACGTCGGGCTTCGGCAAGATGACCGTACTCGTGACGGACGGCCAACTGACTTACCCGTACGGGCACGAGACGACCGGCTACGAAGTGCCGGATCTGGCAGCGACGCTGAAGCAGGCGCAGGCCGCGGGCGTGAACGTGCTCGTGCCGTCGTATACGGCGGACGGGCGCGATGCGGCGCTCGTGCAGTTCCCGGGCGGCTACGTCGCCGAGATCCACGCGAGCGCGGCGCGATGAAGCACGAAGACACGATCCTTTCCGCGGTGGCCGGCTTCGTCGATACGCTGAGCTTCGTCGCGCTGTTCGGACTGTTCACCGCGCACGTGACGGGCAACTTCGTGCTGATCGGCGCGGGCGTCGCGGGGTTCGGGCAGGGCATCCTGCTGAAGCTCAGCGTGTTTCCTGCGTTCGTGTGCGGCGTCGTCGCGAGCAGCCTGATCGCGCGCGCGCTTTCCGCGCGGCCCGCATGGCAGGGCGCGCGAGCCCTGCATACGGTGCAGGCCGTACTGCTGCTCGGCTTCTGCGCGGCCGGCGTGTGGGCGACGCCCGTGACGCAATCCGACAGCCTGCCGGTGCTGGTGGCCGGTTTCGTCGGCACGTTCGCGATGGGCGTGCAGAACGCGCATCCGCGCGTGATCGCGCGCGCCGGCGTGCCGAACACGGTGATGACCGGCAACGTCACGCAGGCGATCCTCGATGTCGTCGACCTGCTGTCCGCCGGCACGGCCGACAGCGTGCGCACGACGGCACGCGCGCGCTTCGCGAAGATGCTGCCGGCGATCGTCGCGTTCGCGCTCGGCGCGATATGCGGCGCGCTGGGCTTTCGCCATATCGGGTTCTGGGCGCTGCTTGTGCCCGCCGGCACGCTCGCGGTGCTGGCGGCATGCGCGGGGGTGTCCGCCGGTGCCGGCACGCAGGAGCATGCATGATCGTGCAGCGTGGAGGGACGCGTCGCGGCGGCGGCGGGCGAGCGGCCCGGATTGACGCAGGCGGTCGCGAACGGATGGCCGCGACAAGCGGGCAGCGTGCCGCGACGACCCGAGGCAGTCGCTTCGACCGGGTTGCCCGCGCGTCGGTTGTCGCGGGGCTGCTGTTCGCCGGTGCCGACGCGGCGATCGCGGAAGCTGCACCGACATCGACACCGACACCGACATCGACATCGACATCGACATCGACATCGACATCGACATCGACATCGACATCGACGTCGGCCGGCGGCACCGCATCGACGTGCACGGCCAAGCGGCCGACCGTGCTGTTCAACCGCTGGCAGGAAGACTGGTCGGTGCTCGCGAATCCATGCGTGCCGCGCGTGCCGCTCGACGGGTTGAAATACATCCCGCTCGGCAACGATCCGTCATCCTATCTTTCGCTCGGCGTGAACCTGCGCGAGCGTCTGGAAACCAACGACGCGCCGTTGTTCGGAATCGGCTCCGCGCAATCGGACACGTACCTGATCCAGCGCGTCGAAGTGCATGCCGATGCGCATCTCGGCCAGCACTGGCAGTTCTTCGTGCAGTTGCAGGACGACCGTGCGTTCGGCAAGAACACGATCTCGCCGGTCGACAGGAATCCGCTCGATCTCGAACAGGCATTCGCGACCTACACGGGGGCGCTCGGCGGCGGCACGTTCAAGTTCCGCGTCGGCCGCCAGGAGATGGCGTTCGACTTGCAGCGTTTCATCGCCGCGCGCGACGGCCCGAACGTGCGGCAGGCGTTCGATGCGGTGTGGGCCGACTACGAATATCAAAAGTGGCGCTTCATCGCGTATGCGACGCAGCCCGTGCAGAACCGCACCGTGTCCGCGTTCGACGACGTGTCGAACCGCAACCTCACGTTCAGCGGCGTGCGCTTCGAACGGCAGTCGGTCGGGCCCGGCGACCTGTCGGGCTACTGGTCGCGCTACAACCGCAGCAATGCGCGCTTTCTCGATGCGAGCGGCGCCGAGCGCCGCGACGTGTGGGACCTGCGCTACACGGGCACGCAGGGGCGCTTCGACTGGGATCTCGAAACGATGCTGCAGACGGGGACGGTCGGCAGCAGCTCGATCCGCGCGTGGGCGCTCGGCTCGATCGCCGGCTACCGGCTCGATGCACCGTGGTCGCCGCGCGTCGCGCTGCAGGTCGACGCGGCGTCGGGCGACCGGCATCCGCACGACGGCCGCATCGGCACCTTCAATCCGCTGTTTCCGAACGGCTATTACTTCACGCTCGCGGGCTTCACCGGCTACTCGAACCTGATCCACGTGAAGCCGTCGGTGACGCTGAAGCCGTCGCCGAATCTGGCGCTGCTCGGCGCGCTCGGTTTCCAGTGGCGCGAGACGACCGGCGACGCCGTCTACCAGCAGGGCAACGCCGTGGTGCCGGGCACGGCCGGCAAGGGCGGGTTGTGGACGGGGATGTACGTGCAGCTGCGGGCGGACTGGACGATCGCCGCGAACCTGATCGGCGCGGTCGAGGCCGTGCATTTCCAGGTCGGCGATGCGATCCGGCAGGCGGGCGGGCACAACGCCGACTATGTCGGCGTCGAGCTCAAGTACGGGTGGTGACGAAGGGGCGCGACAACAGCTCGCACTCGTGAGAAAAAGGGCGGCCGCGAGGCCGCCCTTCGTTCGTCCGGACCGGCAGCGCCGCCGGCCCGTTCGTCGCGATGCCGTTACAGGTTCGGCGACAGCGTGAGCGCGTTCGTCAGGTCGCCCATCGGCTGCGCGCCGTTGGCCTTCAGCGCGTCGTCGCGCTGTTGCAGGCCCGCGAGGCGCGGCAGCGAGTAGCGGCGCGTGATGAAGCGCAGGATCGAGCCCGTGTCGTACTGCGTGTGGTCGACGAAGCCCTTCTTCGCATACGGCGACACGATCAGCGCCGGAATGCGCGTGCCCGGACCCCAGCGGTCGGCGTTCGGCGGCGCGGCGTGATCCCAGAAGCCGCCGTTTTCGTCGTACGTGACGACCACGACCATGTTCTTCCACTGCGGGCTCGCCTGCAGGTGCGCGATCACGTCGGCGATGTGCTGGTCGCCCGACGTGACGTCCGTGTAGCCCGGGTGCTCGTTCAGGTTGCCCTGCGGCTTGTAGAACGTCACCGCCGGCAGCGTGCCCGCGTCGATCGCCTTGATGAACTCGGCGCCGTTCGCGCCGCCGTCGAGCAGGTGCTGCGCGCGGTTCGCGGTGCCCGGCGCCTGGTTCGCGAAGTAGTTGAACGGCTGGTGGTGCGGCTGGAAGTTCGGCGTCGACAGGTCGGCACCGTAGATCACGTTCGACGTGCCGTTCTGGCTCGCCTGCAGCGCCTGGCCCCACGCGCCGCTATACCATGCCCACGACACGTTCGCATTGGTCAGCAGGTCGCCGATGTTGGTGGCCGTTTGCGGCGGCATCGTCGACGCGTTGGCCGGGTCGGCGAGCAGCGGGTCGCCGCCCGTGGCCGCCTTGTTGCCGCTCGGCTGATACGGCGGCTGCATCGTGTTGACCGCGAAGAAGTCGGGCGTGATCGCGCCGTCGTTGACGAACTTCGGCGGGCCGCTCAGCGCGGACGCGGGCGAATTCGCGGCGACCTTCAGCGACTTGCCGTCCGCGTTCAGCACGGCGATCTTGCCGGCCGCGGGGCTCGTGTTCGCGTTCGCGTAGAACGGCGCGCACGCGCAGATCAGGTACTGGTGGTTCAGGAACGAGCCGCCGAACGCGCCCATGAAGAAGTTGTCGGCGAGCACGTACTGCTGCGCGATCTTCCACAGCGGCAGCTTCGACGGGTCCGGCGTGTAGTGGCCCATCGTCAGGCCGCCGGCATCGGTCCACGCGGCGTACATGTCGTTCTTGCCGCCGTTGATCTGCATCTGGTCCTGGTAGAAGCGGTGCACGATGTCGCGCGTCGCGATGCTCATCGGCTGGTTGAAGCCGTTCGGATCGTCGATCGCGAACGGCGCGTTCGGCAGGTTCGCCGTCATCGCCTCGGTGACTGCCGGCGTGATGCCGGTCGCGGTCAGGCCGCCCCAGACCTTCGGCAGCGTCGCCATCGTCGAGCCGTCGCGATCCTTCTGCACCGAATTAGCGGCCGTCGCGTTCTGCAGGCCGTTCGCGCCCGGGAAGTTGCCGTACAGGTTGTCGAAGCTGCGGTTTTCCGCGTAGATCACGACAACGTTCTTGACGGCCGACAGGCCCTGTTGCGTGACGTCGTCGCCGCCGCAGGCGGTCAGGCTGAGCGCGGCCGCGAGGGCGATCGGCGTATAGCGAATCCAGGCGTGCTTCTTCATGCGATGTTCTCTCTTTCGTCGTTGGTCGCGTGTGGGAACCGGGTTGGCGCAGGGCCGGCGCGACAGGCGCTGGGCGCCGACCGGCTGCGCGCATTATCTGGAACCCGTTTGACAGGCGGGTGTAGGGGCGCTTTCAATTGACTGTCGGCGGAACGTCACGCGATGGTCACGGAACTGACATAAGCTCCAGCCGATTGCCCACCGCTACCCATAGAACGACGATGCCCACCACCCCGAAATCCCTTGCGTCCGCGCGATCGTTGATCCATGCCGCGGCGGCCCTGGCGTTGGCTGCCGGGCTCGCGGCACTGGCCGGTTGCGATGCGCGGCCCGGCGCGAATTCGCCGGCCGCGGCCGTCGTGCCGGCCGCCCAGGCCGCGCCGGCCGCGCCCGCGGTCGCACCGGCCAGCCAGCCGCAGACGCGTGCGCAGGTGTTCGAGGGCGTGAAGCAGATGACGGCGCTCGGCAAGCAACTGTTCTCCGATCCGTCGCTGTCGGGCTCCGGCAAGCTCGCGTGCGCGTCGTGCCACAGCGCCGAACATGCGTTCGGGCCGCCGAACGCGCTGTCGGTGCAGCTCGGCGGCGACGACATGCATCGCATCGGGTTCCGCGCGGCGCCGTCGCTGAAGTACTTGCGCGGCATCCCGCCGTTCAGCGAGCACTTCCACGATTCGCCCGACGAGGGCGACGAAAGCATCGACGCGGGCCCGACCGGCGGGCTGACCTGGGACGGCCGCGTCGACACGCGCGACGCGCAGGCGCGCATTCCGCTGCTGTCGCCGTTCGAGATGAGCAGCTCGCCGGCGCGGGTCGCGCAGGCGGTGCGCGCGGCGCCGTATGCGGACGCGTTCCGCAAGGCATTCGGCGAGCGGGTGCTCGGCGACGATCAGGCCGTCTTCGACGCGGTGTTGCGTGCGCTCGATGCGTTCCAGCAGCAGCCGGCGCTGTTCGATCCGTACACGAGCAAGTACGACGCGTACCTGGCCGGCCGCGCGCAGCTCACGCCCGCCGAGTTGCACGGTCTGCAACTGTTCAACGACGAGAAGAAGGGCAATTGCGCGAGCTGCCACATCAGCCAGCGCACGCTCGAAGGCGGCCCGCCGCAATTCAGCGATTTCGGGCTGATCGCGATCGCGGTGCCGCGCAACCGCGCGCTGCCCGTCAACCGCGACCCGCGCTTTCACGATCTCGGCGCGTGCGGCCCCGAGCGCACCGACCTGAAGGGCCGCGACGAATTCTGCGGGCTGTTCCGCACGCCGTCGCTGCGCAACGTCGCGCTGCGCAAGACGTTCTTCCACAACGGCGTGTATCACTCGCTCGAGGACGTGATGCGCTTCTACGTCGAGCGCGACATTCATCCGGAGAAGTTCTACCCGGTCGTGCACGGCAAGGTGCATATCTACGACGACCTGCCGAAGCGCTACTGGCCGAACATCAACCGCGAACCGCCGTTCGACCGCAAGCGCGGCGAGCAGCCGGCGCTGAACGCGGCCGAGATCAAGGACGTGATCGCGTTCCTGGGCACGCTGACTGACGGATATCAACCCGGGTCGACGCAGGCGGCCCGCTAAAAGTGCTGCACGCGGCACGCATGCTATGCTCGCTCGCTGACGGGCGTGGCGCGTGCCGGTTCGCCGGCATGCACCGCGCCGTTCGATCGAACATCCAAGGAGAACAACATGTCGATGCGTGCATCCCTTTCCGTCGTCACGCGTGTGCTGGCCGGCGCCGCGTGCGTTGCCGCGATGCTGCCCGCCCACGCGCAGAACAACCTGAACTTTCTGACCAACACGCCGCTCAGCTATTTCAGCAAGGCCGACACGGCGTCGCTGTCGAAGGCCGCCGAGAAGGTGCGCGACGAAGGCAAGGACGGAGAGACCACGACCTGGCAGAACAGCGGCAACCGTACGCAGATCGAGGCGAAGCTCACGCCGACCACGACCGAGACGGACGGCAAGACCTGCCGCGAAATCACCACCGACATCACCGCGAAGGGCCAGGCGATGACGCTCAAGCCCGTCTACTGCAAGACGGCCGCGGGCAGGTGGCAGTTGCAGAAGCACTGAGCGCGCGTGTGATGAAACGGGGCGGCGCGCCGCGCGCGGTGTCGTGCGGCGTCGTGATCCTCGATGCGGCCGGCCGCGTGTTCCTCGCGCACGCGACGGATACCACGCACTGGGACATCCCGAAGGGGCAGGGCGAACCCGGCGAGACGCCGGCCGACGCGGCGCTGCGCGAACTGCTCGAGGAAACCGGCATCGAGTTCGCGCCGGCCCGGCTGCTCGATCTCGGCCGCTTCGCGTACCGGCACGACAAGGACCTGCACCTGTTCGCGGTGCAGGTGGCGGACGGCGAGATCGATCCCGCGCTGTGCACGTGCACGTCGCTGTTCCCGAGCCGTCGCGACGGTTCGATGATTCCCGAGATGGATGCGTATCGCTGGACCGCGCCGGGCGATATCGACGCGTATGCGAGCCGCAGCCTCGCGCGGCTGTTCCGCACGAAGCTGTCGCTCGCGGAACTGCATCGGCGGCTGTCGGAGGTGTGAATGAACGCGGAGGCTTTCGTCGCCGCGTCGCTGGCTTCGCTTCGTTGCATGCAATAAAAAACCGGCCCTCGAGCCGGTTTTTTCATGGTCGCGCGACGTCGGCCCGAGGCCGCGCGCCGCACGCGGAGCAGGCCGTCAGGCCGGCTTGCCCCAGCTGTCGCGCAGCCCGACGATCCGGTTGAACACGGGCTTGCCCGGCTTCGAATCGACGCGGTCGGCAACGAAGTAGCCGTGCCGCTCGAACTGCAGGCGCGTTTCCGGCGCGATGTCGCTGTTGCCCGGCTCGACGTACGCCTGCACGATCTTCTTCGAATCGGGGTTCAGCGCTTCGAGGAAGTTCGCGCCGCCCGCGTCCGGATGCGGCTCCTTGAACAGGCGGTCGTAGATCCGCACTTCGGCCGGCTGCGCATGCTTCGCGCTGACCCAGTGGATGTTGCCCTTGACCTTGTACGTGTTCGCGCCTTCGGTGCCCGACTTGCTGTCCGGGAAGTAGTTGCAGTGCACGGCCGTCACGTTGCCGTCGGCATCCTTGTCGAAGCCCGTGCATTCGATCACGTAGCCGTAGCGCAGGCGCACCTTGTTGCCCGGGAACAGGCGGAAATAGCCCTTCGGCGGGTTCTCGACGAAATCCTCGCGCTCGATCCACAGCTCGCGCGAGATCGGGAACGTGCGCACGCCGCGCTCCGGATGGTGCGGATGCACGGGCGCCGTGCACGCTTCTTCCTGGCCTTCCGGATAGTTGTCGATCACGAGCTTCAGCGGATCGAGCACCGCGACCGTGCGCGCGGCCTTGTCGTCGAGGTCGTCGCGCAGCGCGCCTTCGAAGATGCTCATGTCGATCCACGAATCGATCTTCGTCACGCCGATCCGCTCGCAGAACAGGTGGATGCTTTCCGGCGTGAAGCCGCGGCGGCGCACGCCGACGATCGTCGGCATCCGCGGGTCGTCCCAGCCGTCGACGTGGCCTTCGGTGACGAGCTGCAGCAGCTTGCGCTTGCTGGTGATCGCGTACGTGAGGTTCAGTCGCGAGAACTCGATCTGTTGCGGCAGCGGGCGCGTGAACACGCCGGCTTCCGCGAGTTCGTTCAGCACCCAGTCGTACAGCGGGCGGTGATCCTCGAACTCGAGCGTGCACAGCGAATGCGTGATGCCTTCGAGCGCATCCGAGATGCAGTGCGTGTAGTCGTACATCGGATACACGCACCATGCGTCGCCGGTGCGGTAGTGGTGCGCGTAGCGGATCCGGTAGATCACCGGGTCGCGCATGTTCATGTTCGGCGAAGCCATGTCGATCTTCGCGCGCAGCACGTGCTCGCCTTCCTTGAACTCGCCGGCCTTCATGCGGCGGAACAGGTCGAGGTTCTCGTCGGGCGTGCGGTCGCGGAACGGCGACGGCTTGCCGCCTTCCGTCAGCGAGCCGCGGTTCGCGCGCATTTCGTCGGCGCTCTGGCTGTCGACGTACGCCTTGCCGCGCTTGATCAGCAGCTCGGCGAATTCGTACAGCTTGTCGTAGTAGTCGCTCGCGAAATACTGGTGATCGACCGCGTCCTTGCGCCAGTCGAAACCGAGCCAGCGCACCGCGTCGACGATCGAGTCGACGTACTCGACGCTTTCCTTTTCCGGGTTCGTGTCGTCGAAGCGCAGGTGGCACACGCCGCCGTAGTCGCGTGCGACGCTGAAGTTCAGGCAGATGCTCTTCGCGTGGCCGATGTGAAGATAACCGTTCGGCTCGGGCGGGAAGCGCGTTTCGACGCGGCCGCCCCATTTGCCGGTGCGGTTGTCGTCGTCGATGATGTTGCGGATGAAGTTGGAAGCCGCGGGGGCGTCGTTGCGTTCGGTGCTCATGCGGTTGGCGTCAGGTTGTGTCGGCGCGTCGCGCCGGTTTAATCCTGTAATTCTACCTGACCGGGGTCCGTCCCGCGCGGCTTGCGGGTGAGGGCCGTTGTGTTCGCGACGCGTGCCGCAATATCTCGATAGTGTGTCGGCTGTAACACGACGTAAATCGGATTGCTCGCGCCGTTCGGGTTTTCCTATGGTGGCTTCACCGATTCAATGCCGCCATTCGCGTAATTGCGTGGCGGGAGGAAGCCAATAATCATGATGAAGAAGACCACTTTTCTGGTTCGTACCGCGGTGATCGTCGCGGCACTGTCGCAACTCGGCGCATGCGCGATGACGCATACGCAACGCAATGCCGGTATCGGCGCGGCCGCGGGCGGCGCGCTCGGCTACCTGATCACGGGCGGCCCGGTCGGCACGGTTGCCGGCGCGGCGGCAGGCGGCCTGGTCGGCGCCGGCGTACGCTGATCGAAGCCGGCGCGCCTGAGCGCCGGCCGGTCGTGATGCCGTCCCGAGCGCGTCACGACCCGCTGCACATCCTTCCGGTTTTTTTGACAGGCAGCATCAGGGAGAGGAGGGTGTGCGACACTTCGTCGACTTCACAAAACCACACCATTCGTCGACGAATCCTTTCATGAGCGCCCCCCTCGTTTTCGTCCTGCCGGGCTACGCCAATTCGGGCCCGCTTCACTGGCAAAGCCGCTGGGAGCGCGCCGATGCGCGTTTCTCGCGCGTCGCGATGCCCGACTGGGACCGCGCGTTCCGCAACGGCTGGTGTCTCGCGCTCGATCGCGCGGTCGAAGCCGCGCGCGGGCCGGTGCTGATCGCCGGCCACAGCCTCGGCACGCTGACCGCCGCGTGGTGGGCGACGCGTTATGCGCGCCCGGCCGCGCTCGCGAAAGTGCGCGGCGCGCTGCTCGTCGCGCTGCCCGATCCCGCCGGGCCGGCGTTTCCGGCCGACGCGCACGGCTTCGGGCCCGTGCCGCACGAGCGGCTGCCGTTTCCGACCTGCGTGGTCGCGAGCAGCGACGATCCGTACGGCTCGCTCGCGTTCGCGCGCGGCTGCGCGCATGCGTGGGGCAGTGAATTCCGCGACATCGGCCCGCGCGGCCACATCAACGCGGACAGCGGGCTCGGCGACTGGCCGGCCGCGCGCGACTGGCTGGACGCGCTCGCGCGCTAGGCGCCGCCGCGCGGCGCTTGAAGCGCGGCCGCTCGTCAGATCGCCTGCTTCGCCTTCAACGCCGCGATCCGTTCGTCGTCGTAGCCGAGCATGTCGCGCAGCACGTCGTCGGTCTGCGCGCCGAGCAGCGGCGGGGCCGTGCGCGCGTCGGGCGGCGTCGCGCTCATCCGGATCGGGTTGCGCACGAGCTGCACGTCCGCGCCGCACGGGTGCGGCAGCGACACCTGCATCCCGCGCGCGACGACCTGCTCGTTGTCGAACACTTCCTCCAGATCGTTGATCGGCCCGCACGGCACGCCGGCCGCTTCGAGCACGCCGATCCAGTCGGCCTTGCCGCGCGCCTTCACCATCTCCGCGAGGATCGGCACCAGCGTGTCGCGGTGGCGCACGCGCGACGGGTTCGTCGCGAAGCGCTCGTCGTCGGCCAGTTCGGGCCGGCCGCCGGCCTCGACGAACTTGCGGAACTGCCCGTCGTTGCCGACCGCGACGATGATCCACCCGTCGCTCGTCTGGAACGTCTGGTACGGCACGATGTTCGGATGCGCGTTGCCCCAGCGCATCGGCGGCTTGCCGCTCGCGAGGAAGTTGGTGTTCATGTTCGCGAGCAGCGCGACCTGCACGTCGAGCAGCGCCATGTCGATGTACTGGCCTTTGCCGGTACGGTCGCGGTGCGCGAGCGCGGCAAGCACGGCGATCGTCGAGTAGAGGCCGGTCGCGAGATCGGCGATCGCGACGCCGGCCTTCTGCGGGCCGCCGCCCGGCTCGCCGTCGCGCTCGCCGGTGATGCTCATGAAGCCGCCGATTCCCTGCACGATGAAGTCGTAGCCCGCGCGGTGCGCGTACGGGCCGGTCTGGCCGAAGCCGGTGACCGAGCAGTAGACGAGATCGGGCTTCACCGCGCGCAGCGATTCGTAATCGAGCCCGTATTTCTTCAACTGGCCGACCTTGTAGTTCTCGAGCACGACGTCGCTTTGCGCGGCGAGTTCGCGCACGATCTGCTGGCCTTCGGGCGTCGCGATGTCGATCGTCACCGAGCGCTTGTTGCGGTTCGCCGCGAGATAGTACGCGGCCTCGGCAGTATCCGCGCCGTCCGCGTCCTTCAGGTACGGCGGCCCCCAGTGGCGCGTGTCGTCGCCGGCGCCGGGGCGCTCGACCTTGATCACGTCCGCGCCGAAATCGGCGAGGGTCTGCGCGCACCACGGGCCCGCGAGCACGCGGGTGAGGTCCAGCACGCGGATATGGCTCAGGGCACCCATCGTCGAATCGTCTCCTTTCATGGCTGGCCTTCCTTGTCGGGCAAGGCCGATTGGCATGAAGCGCATCTTAAGGCGAATCGGCCATCCGGGTGGCCCAGCCGGGCCGGCCGGATGGCCGAGCCGCTTTGCCGGCGCTTTGCCCGGAAGCCGGCTCCGATCCCGTATAATCGATCGTTTCAGAATCCATGCCGCCGCGCGCCCCGCCTGGGGCGCCGGCGTTTGAAGCCGTCTTTGCCAGACTGTCCCCGCACGCCATGAAAGCTGCCGAAATCCGCGAGAAATTCCTCAAATTCTTCGAATCGAAGGGCCACACGATCGTCCGCTCGTCGAGCCTCGTGCCCGGTAACGACCCCACGCTGATGTTCACGAACTCGGGCATGGTCCAGTTCAAGGACGTCTTCCTCGGCACGGACCAGCGCCCGTATTCGCGCGCCACGACGGCGCAGCGCAGCGTGCGCGCGGGCGGCAAGCACAACGACCTCGAGAACGTCGGCTACACGGCGCGCCACCACACCTTCTTCGAGATGCTCGGCAACTTCTCGTTCGGCGACTACTTCAAGCACGACGCGATCCGCTTCGCGTGGGAGCTGCTGACCACGGTCTACCAGCTGCCGAAGGAAAAGCTGTGGGTCACCGTCTACCAGGAAGACGACGAGGCGTACGACATCTGGGCGAAGGAAGTCGGCGTGCCGGCCGAGCGCATCATCCGGATCGGCGACAACAAGGGCGCGCGCTACGCGTCCGACAACTTCTGGACGATGGGCGACACGGGCCCGTGCGGCCCGTGCACGGAAATCTTCTATGACCACGGCCCGGACGTGTGGGGCGGCCCGCCGGGGTCGGCCGAGGAAGACGGCGACCGCTACATCGAGATCTGGAACCTCGTGTTCATGCAGTTCAACCGCGACGCGCAGGGCAACATGACGCGCCTGCCGAAGCAGTCGGTGGACACCGGCATGGGCCTCGAGCGCCTCGCCGCGGTGCTGCAGCACGTGCACAGCAACTACGAGATCGACCTGTTCCAGAACCTGATCAAGGCCGCCGCGCGCGTGACCGAGATCAGCGACTTCACCAACAACTCGCTGAAGGTGATCGCCGATCACATCCGCGCGTGCTCGTTCCTGATCGTCGACGGCGTGATCCCCGGCAACGAAGGCCGCGGCTACGTGCTGCGCCGGATCGTGCGCCGCGCGATTCGCCACGGCTACAAGCTCGGCCGCAAGGGTTCGTTCTTCCACAAGCTGGTGGCCGACCTCGTCGCCGAGATGGGCGTCGCGTATCCGGAGCTGAAGGAAGCCGAACAGCGCGTGACCGACGTGCTGCGCCAGGAAGAAGAGCGCTTCTTCGAAACGATCGAGCACGGGATGTCGATCCTCGAGGGCGCGCTGGCCGACGTCGAAGCGAACGGCGGCAAGGTGCTCGACGGCGAACTCGCGTTCAAGCTGCACGATACCTACGGCTTCCCGCTCGACCTCACGGCCGACGTGTGCCGCGAGCGCGGCATGACGGTCGACGAGCCGGCATTCGACGACGCGATGGCGCGTCAGCGCGAGCAGGCACGCGCGGCCGGCAAGTTCAAGGCCACGCAGGGCCTCGAATACACGGGCGCGAAGACCACCTTCCACGGCTACGAGGAAATCGCGTTCGACGACGCGAAGGTCGTCGCGCTGTACGTCGACGGCTCGTCGGTCAACGAAGTGAAGGCCGGCCAGGATGCGGTCGTCGTGCTCGACCACACGCCGTTCTACGCGGAATCGGGCGGCCAGGTCGGCGACCAGGGCGTGCTCGCGAATGCGTCGACGCGCTTCGCGGTGGCCGATACGCTGAAGGTGCAGGCCGACGTGATCGGCCACCACGGCTCGCTCGAGCAGGGGACGCTGAAGGTCGGCGACGTGCTGCGCGCGGAAATCGACGCGCACCGTCGTGCGCGCACGCAGCGCAACCACTCGGCGACCCACCTGATGCACAAGGCGCTGCGTGAAGTGCTCGGCGCGCACGTGCAGCAGAAGGGCTCGCTCGTCGATGCCGACAAGACCCGCTTCGACTTCGCGCACAACGCGCCGATGACCGACGACGAAATCCGTCGCGTCGAGCAGATCGTCAACAACGAAATCCTCGCGAACGCGCCGGGCATCGTGCGCGTGATGCCGTACGACGAAGCGGTGAAGGGCGGCGCGATGGCGCTGTTCGGCGAGAAGTACGGCGATGAAGTGCGCGTGCTCGACCTCGGCTTCTCGCGCGAACTGTGCGGCGGCACGCACGTGCACCGCACCGGCGACATCGGCTTCTTCAAGATCGTCGTCGAAGGCGGCGTCGCGGCCGGCATCCGCCGCGTCGAGGCGATCACCGGCGACAACGCGGTGCGCTTCGTGCAGGATCTCGACGCCCGCATGAACGAAGCGGCGGCCGCGCTGAAGGCGCAGCCGTCGGAGCTCACGCAGCGCATCGCGCAGGTGCAGGACCAGGTGAAGTCGCTCGAGAAGGAACTGGGCGCGCTGAAGTCGAAGCTCGCATCGAGCCAGGGCGACGAACTCGCGCAGCAGGCCGTCGAAATCGGCGGCGTGTACGTGCTGGCCGCGACGCTCGACGGCGCCGACGCGAAGACGCTGCGCGAAACGGTCGACAAGCTGAAGGACAAGCTGAAGAGCGCGGCGATCGTGCTGGCGGCCGTCGAAGGCGGCAAGGTCAGCCTGATCGCAGGCGTCACGCCCGACGCGAGCAAGAAGGTCAAGGCCGGCGAGCTCGTGAACTTCGTCGCGCAGCAGGTCGGCGGCAAGGGCGGCGGCCGTCCGGACATGGCGCAGGCTGGCGGCACCGAGCCGGCGAACCTGCCGGGCGCGCTGGCCGGCGTCAAGGGCTGGGTCGAAGAGCGTCTTTGATCGGCCTGGCCGACGCGGCGCCCGCGAGGGCGGAGCGCCGGCCGGCACCGCGCGGTTCTTTTGACGGAATCGCATGAAACGAAACGACCCGATTCGGTCATTGGCCGGTCGGGTCGTTTCGCGTTTACACGGGGTGCGGGTGGCTGATCTGCCGCCATGCATGACGCACGAGCGGTAGCCAGCCATGCAGACGGGCGGCGCGCGGGTGCGTCGTCGTGCGTCCGTCGGCGGATCCCGTCAGGCCGGCTGCGCCACGCGCGGCTTCTGCGCCGGGTCCGGCTGCCGCGCGGCCTCCTCAAGCGCGTCGCGCAGCGCGGCGAGCGCCGCCGACGCGTAACCCTGCCGCCACGCGAGCAGCGTATCGATCCCTTCGAGTTCGGGAATCGTGTGCGCGGCGATGTTGCCGGTCTCGGGCTGCAGGTCGAGCACCGAACGCGGCGCGACCGCGATGCCGGCGCCGGCCGCGACGCACGCGACGATCGCGTGATACGAGCCGAGTTCGAGCACGCGCGCCGGCTTCATCCCATGCGCGGCATACCACTGCTCGGCGTACTTGCGATACGCGCAGCCGCGCTCGAACGCGATCAGCGTCGGCAGGATCACGTCGCGCGGCGTGCGCACCGGCGGATGGCCGCGCGGCGTGAGCAGCACCAGATCCTCGCGGAAGACCGGCACCGTCTCGAACGTGTCGGGCAGCGTGTCCGGCGTGGGCGGGCGCGCGAACAGCGCGGCGTCGATCTCGAAGTCGCGCACCTTGCCGATCAGCCAGCCCGTCGTGCCCGTCACCAGTTCGAGCGACACGTCGGGCCACGTATGGTGATAGCGCGCGAGCACGGTCGGCAGCCGGCTCGCGGCGGTGCTTTCCATCGTGCCGAGCCGCAAACGCCCGCGCGGCGTGTCTTCGCGCACCGCGTCGCGCGCCTCGTCGGCGAGCGCCAGCAGGCGCTCCGCATACGGCAGCAGCGTGTGCCCGGCCGGCGTCAGCACGAGCCGGCGGCCGTCGCGCACGAACAGCGCCGCGCCGAGTTCCTCCTCGAGCTGCTTGATGCGCGTCGTGACGTTCGACTGCACGCGATTGAGTTTCGCCGCCGCGCGCGTCACGCCGTTCTCGCGCACGACCGCCCGGAAAATCGCCAGCGCCGCCAGGTCCATGATTCTCTCCAAGCGATGAATGGATTCTTAATTATTCATTTTTCGAGATCATCTGGTCAAGCTACGATGGACGCATTCCGGTTTCCGATCCGGCCGGCGCGTCGCGCGCCGGCCCATCCCGCCATGTCCCGCTCCGATGCCCCGACCGCCGCCGCCGGCGCGCTTCCGTCCGATCAGGCCGACCGCCGCGCCCGCGCGGCCGCGCTGGCCTGCATGGTCGGCCTCGCCGTCGTGCTCGGCGTCGGCCGTTTCGCGTTCACGCCGCTGCTGCCGTTGATGCTCGCGGACGGTTCGATCGGCCTGAAGGCCGGCGGCTGGCTCGCATCGGCGAACTACGCGGGTTACTTCGCCGGCGCGGTCAGTTGCGCGGCGCTGCGCGTCGCGCCTGCGCGGATGGTCCGCTTCGGGCTCGCGGCCACCGTGCTGCTCACCGCCGCGATGGGCATCGGCCACCTGCTGCCCGTGTGGCTCGCGGTGCGCTTCGTCGCGGGCGTCGTCAGCGCGTGGACGTTCGTGTTCATGTCGCAATGGGGGCTGCGGCGCCTGGCCGAGCTGCACGCGCCCGAGTGGAGCGGGGTGATCTACGCGGGGCCCGGCGTCGGCATCGTGCTGACGGGGCTGATCGGCAGCGCGCTGGCCGGGCGGCCGGCGGCGTCGGGCTGGCTCGGCTTCGCGGCGCTGTCGGCCGTGCTGTCGGTCGCGATCTGGCGCACCTTTGCGGTCACGCCGGTGCAAGCCGTGCCGCCGGCCGGCACCACGCCGCACGCGGCCGCCGCGGCCCCGTCGGCCTCCGCGGCGCCGGCCGACGCGCGCCGCCATCGAGCCGATGCCGCGTGGCTCGTCGTGCTGTACGGAACGCCGGGCTTCGGCTACATCATCACCGCAACGTTCCTGCCCGTGATCGCACGCACCGCGCTGCCCGTCGGTTCGCCGTGGCCCGACCTGTTCTGGCCGATGTTCGGCGCGGCGCTGATCGTCGGCGCGATCGCCGCCGCGCGGCTGCCCGGGCACTGGGACAACCGGCTGCTGCTGGCGGCCGGCTGCGCGACGCAGGCGCTCGGCATCGCGGCGGGGATCGTGTGGCCGAACGCGCTTGGCTTCTCGGTCGGCAGCGCGCTGCTCGGGCTGCCGTTCACCGCGATCACGCTGTTCGCGATGCGCGAGGCGCGGCGCCTGCACGGCGAGCGCGCGGCCGGGCTGATGGGCTATGCGACCGCGTCGTACGGGGTCGGGCAGATTATCGGGCCGCTCGTCGCGGCGCCGCTTGCGGCGCGCTTCGGGTCGTTTTCCCCCGCGCTGTGGGTCGCGGTGGCCGCGCTGCTCGCGGGTGCCGCCGGCTTCGCGGCGATCGCCGCAAAGGGCCGCCTGCGACGCTGACGCCCGAGGGGCCGGATCGTCTGCGGGGCGGGCAAACTCGCTAGAATGAGGCCTTTCCCGCGCCGAGCGGGTGCGCGGGCGGCCGGCAGGCGGCCGCCGCGCGTCCGCCAGATCCCCATCGATGACCACCGCCGACTACCGCTTTTGCCCGCGCTGCGCGAGCCCGCTGACCGAGCGCGCCGATCCCGAACATGAGGGCGGCCGCGTCCGCCAGGCGTGCCCCGACGACACCTGCGGCTATGTTCACTGGAACAACCCGCTGCCCGTCGTCGCCGCGATCGTCGAGCTCGACGGCAAGATCCTGCTCGCGCGCAACGCGGCCTGGCCCGAAGGGATGTTCGCGCTGATCACCGGTTTCCTCGAGAACGGCGAGACGCCCGAGGACGGCATCGCGCGCGAGGTGTTCGAGGAAACGGCGCTGAAGGCCGAGCATGTGTCGCTCGTCGGCGTGTACGAATTCATCCGCAAGAACGAACTGATCATCGCGTACCACGTGCGCGCGTCGGGCACGGTCGCGCTGTCGCCGGAACTGCTCGAATACCGGCTCGTCGATCCGCCGCTGCTGCGCCCGTGGCGCGCCGGCACGGGCGTCGCGCTCGCCGACTGGATGCGCGCGCGCGGCCTCGACTTCGAATTCGTCGACCGGCCGGGGCAGTGACGGGCCGGCCCGTCCGCAGGGTTTCATCCGCCGTGCCGCGCGCGACCGCGACGCGGCGCTTCGCTTGTTGCCGGCGCGCCGTGCCGTACGGCCGCCGCGCTTCGTCTTCATCGTCCCCATCGTCCTGACCGCCATCGCCATGTCCGACAAGCCGCAGCCGCGTCCGCGCGACGCCTACCGCCACTTCCTGCCGATCACGACCCGCTGGATGGACAACGACGTCTACGGGCACGTGAACAACGTCGTCTACTACAGCTACTTCGACACCGTCGTGAACGAGTACCTGATCCGCGCGGGCGTGCTCGACGTCGAGCACGGGCAGACGATCGGGCTGGTCGTCGAGACGCAGTGCAACTACTTCGCGCCGCTGGTGTTTCCGCAGTCGGTCGACGCGGGGCTGCGCGTCGCGAAGCTCGGCACGTCGAGCGTGCGCTACGAGGTCGGGCTGTTCGCGCAAGGCGACGCATCGCCCGCCGCGCAGGGGCATTTCGTGCACGTGTACGTCGATCGCGGCACGCGTCGCCCGGTGCCGCTGCCCGACGCGCTGCGCGCCGCGCTCGACCCGCTCGCGGCCTGACGGTTCGCGGTGCACGCGGTCGCGCTCCAGGCCTTCAACGGCCTCAGCTACGGTTTGCTGCTGTTCATGCTGTCGGCGGGTCTCACGCTGATCTTCAGCGTGCAGGGTGTGCTGAACTTCGCGCATGCGAGCTTCTACATGCTCGGCGCGTATGTCGGCTACAGCATCGCGGCGCGCGCGGGCTTCTGGCCCGCGCTCGTGCTCGCGCCGCTCGCAGTCGGGCTGCTCGGCGCCGGCTGCGAACGCGCTCTGCTGCGCCGCGTGCAGGCGCGCGGCCACACGAGCGAGCTGCTGCTGACCTTCGGCCTCGCGTACCTGATCGGCGAGGGCGCGAAACTGCTGTGGGGGCTCGCGCCGCTGCCGGCGCCCGTGCCGACGCTGTTCGACGGTGCGCCCGTGACCGTATTCGGCCTCGCGCTGCCGCGCTACCGGCTGTTCATGATGGGGATGTCCGCGGCGATGCTGGTCGCGCTCGGCGCGCTGCTGCGCGTGTCGCGCATCGGGCTCGTCGTGCGCGCGGCGCTCACGCACCGCGCGGCCGTCGAGGCGCTCGGCTACGACGTGCCGCGCGTGATGACCTTGTTGTTCGGCGCGGGCACCGCGCTCGCGGCGCTGGCCGGCGTGATCGGCGCGCCGCTCGCGGTGATCGAACCCGCGCTGGCCGAGACCGTCGGGTCGGTCGTGTTCGCGGTCGTCGTGATCGGGGGGCTCGGCTCGCTCGGCGGCGCGTTCGCCGCGTCGCTCGCGGTCGGTTTCGCGCAGACCTTCGCGGCCGCGAGCGACACGTCGTTGCGCGACCTCGCGTTATGGGCCGGCGTCGCGCTGCCCGACAGCGTGGCCGCGGTGTCGATCGCGCAGCTGGCGCCGCTGGTGCCGTACCTGCTGCTCGTCGCGGTGCTGGTCGCACGGCCGCGCGGGCTGTTCGGCGAGCGTGCAGATGCGTAGCCGCGCGCTCGCCGGCCTTGCGCGCTGGGCGCTGTTCGCCGCGTGCGTCGTGCTGCCCGCGTGGCTGTGGCCGCACGGCGCGGTGCTCGGTTATCTCGCGCAGACGGCCGCGCTCGTCGTGCTCGCGCTGTCGTACAACCTGCAGCTCGGCACGACCGGGCTGCTGTCGTTCGGGCATGCGGCGTTCGCGGGCCTCGGCGCCTTCGCGGCCGCGCACTGGTTCAACCGTTTCGGCGGCCCGCTGCCGCTGCTGCCGCTCGTCGGCGGCATGGCCGGCGCGGGCTTCGGCTTCGTCGCCGGGCTGCTCGCGACGCGCCGTTCAGGCACCGCGTTCGCGATGATCACGCTCGGGCTCGGCGAATGCGTCGCCGCCGCCGCGTGGAGCGTGCCCGCGTGGTTCGGCGGCATCGGCGGCGTGCCGATCGATCGCGCGAGCGGCACGCCGTGGGGCGGCTGGCATTTCGGCGCGCCGGTGCAGGCGTACGCGGTGATCGCCGCATGGTGTGTCGTGTCGGCGTGGGCCATGCACGCGCTGACGCGCACGCCGCTCGCGCGGCTCGCGAACGCGGTGCGCGACAACCCGGAACGCGTCGCCGCGCTCGGCACCGATCCGCGCCGCGTGCGGCTCGCGATGGTCACCTGCGCGTCGTTCTTCGCGGGCATCGCCGGCACGCTGACGCTGATCGACGTCGAAATAGCGACGCCCGACAGCGTGTCGATGGCACGCTCCGCGACCGTGCTGATCGCCGCGGTGATCGGCGGCACCGGCGCGTTCTTCGGGCCGGCGGCCGGCGCGGCGATGCTGACCGCGCTGAGCATCGTCGTCGCGGGCGTGTCGCGCGCGTGGGCGCTGTATCTCGGCGTGTTGTTCGTCGTGATCGTCGTGGCCGCACCACGCGGGATCGCGGGCATCGCGCAAGCGCTCGCGCATGCGTTGCGCCGCAGCGCGCCGGCGGCCGAGCGGTGGCGCATGCTGTGCGGCGTCGGCGCGTGCGTGTTCTGGGGCGTCGCGATCGTCTGCGCGGCCGAACTCGGTTATGCATGGCGCTTCGCGCAGGACGACGGCACGGGCTTCGCGTTCGGCGCATGGGGCATCGATGCCGATATGCCGGCCGGCTGGGCCGTCGCGTGCTCGGCGGCCGGCATCGGCACGCTGCTGTGGGGCTGGCGCGCGCGGCTCGTGCAGGGCACGCAGGCCGGCAAGCGGGAGGACGGGCGATGAACGGCAACGCGATCGCGCTGCATGGCGTCGTGCAGCGCTTCGGTGCGCAAACGGTGCTCGACGGCGTCGAGTTGAGCATCGCGGCCGGCGAGCGCCATGCGCTGATCGGGCCGAACGGCGCGGGCAAGTCGACGCTGTTCGGCGTGATTGCAGGCGCAACGCGGCCGACGCGCGGGCGCATCGTGCTGCACGGCGTCGAACTGCGCGGGCGCGGGCCGGTCGTCGCGAGCCGCCTCGGCATCGGCCGCAGTTTCCAGCAGACGAGCGCGTTCGCGCGGCTGACCGTATTCGACAACCTGCGCTGCGCGGCGCTGCATGCGCCGGCCGAGCGGCGGCGCTGGTGGAACCGGCTGCGCGAATCGGCGTCGGTCGATCTCGCGGCCGCGCGCGTGCTGCACGACATCGGTCTCGACGCGCGGCGCGACACGCCGGCCGCCGAGCTGGGCTATGCGGAGCAGCGTGCGCTCGATCTCGGGATCGCGCTCGCGAGCGGTGCGCGCACGCTGCTGCTCGACGAGCCGACGGCCGGCATGAGCCGCGCGCAGGCGGCGCGGATGATCGCACTGATCCGGGCGACGACGCAGGGCCGCACGGTGCTGATGATCGAGCACGACATGGATGCGGTGTTCGGCTTCGCCGAACGCATCACGGTGCTCGTGCGCGGCACGGTGGTCGCGACCGGCGAGCCCGATGCGATCCGTGCCGATCCGGCGGTGCGCGCTGCGTATCTCGGGGAGGGCAGCGTATGACGAGCGCACTGCTCGACATTCGCGACCTGCGCGCGTGGTACGGATTGCAGCCCGTGCTCGACGGCGTCGATCTCGCGCTCGCGCCGGGCGAGACGCTCGCGCTGCTCGGCCGCAACGGCTCGGGGCGCTCGACGCTCGCGAAGGCCGTGATGGGGCTCGTGCGCACGGCCGGCTCGGTGCGCATCGCCGGCGCCGAATGCGCGGGCGCGCGTACGTTCGAGATCGCGCGGCGCGGCGTCGCTTACGTTGCCGAAAGCCGCGACGTGTTTCCGCTGCTGACCGTGCGCGACAACCTGAAGCTCGGGCTGCGCGGCATGCGTGGCGTGGCCGAACGCGCGGCGCTCGACCGCCTGTTCGACCGTTTTCCGCTGCTGTCCGCGCGCGCGGACGTGAAGGCCGGGCGGCTGTCGGGCGGCGAGCAGCAGGTGCTCGCGCTGGTGCGTGCGCTCGCCGGCAGCCCGCGCGTGCTGATCGTCGACGAACCGGCCGAAGGGCTCGCGCCGCTCGCGGTCGACGAAGTCGGTGCGTGCCTCGCCGCGCTGCAGGACGACGGCGTCGCGATCGTGCTGATCGAGCAGCGACTGCAGCTTGCGCCGAGGTTGACGACGCGCGTCGCGGTAATGGGGCGCGGACGGATCGTCTACGACGGCGCGCTCGACGGCCTGGCCGGGGACATCGCCAACGCGTGGCTGAGCGCCGGCTGACGGCGCCGGACCGATTGTTCGGCTGGCCCCGCCAGACAATTCGCGTCGAGCCGCTTTATCGCCGCCGCGCGGCACCTTAAATTGCCACTCATGCCGGGCCGCAACATCGATGCGGCGACCGGCGCCATCCATCGATAGTCATCTGACTGAGGAATGAAATCATGAGCAAGCTGGCAAACAAGGTAGCGATCGTCACGGGCGGATCGAAGGGCATCGGTGCCGCGATCGCGAAGGCGCTGGCCGCGGAAGGCGCGTCGGTCGTCGTCAATTACGCGAGCAGCAAGGCGGGTGCCGACGCGGTGGTGAGCGCGATCGTCGAAGCCGGCGGCCGTGCGGTGGCGGTCGGCGGCGACGTGTCGAAGGCAGCCGACGCGCAGCGCATCGTCGATACGGCGATCGACACGTACGGCCGTCTCGACGTGCTCGTCAACAATTCCGGCGTGTACGAATTCGCGCCGATCGAAGCGATCACCGAAGAGCACTACCGCCGGCAGTTCGATACGAACGTGTTCGGCGTGCTGCTCACGACGCAGGCGGCCGTCAAGCATCTCGGCGAAGGCGCGAGCATCATCAACATCAGCTCGGTGGTGACCAGCATCACGCCGCCCGCCAGCGCCGTCTACAGCGGCACCAAGGGCGCGGTCGACGCGATCACCGGCGTGCTCGCGCTCGAGCTCGGCCCGCGCAAGATTCGCGTGAACGCGATCAACCCGGGCATGGTCGTGACCGAAGGCACGCACAGCGCGGGCATCATCGGTTCCGATCTCGAAGCGCAGGTGCTGGGCCAGACGCCGCTCGGCCGCCTCGGCGAGCCGAACGACATCGCGTCGGTCGCCGTGTTCCTCGCGTCGGACGATGCACGCTGGATGACCGGCGAACACCTCGTCGTGAGCGGCGGGTTGAACTGATCGCGCGAGTCGGCAAATCGGCACGATCGGCGAGCATGCGCCGATCGTGCCGATTGCGTCGTCAAGCGATCATCGCCAGCGCGTTCGCGCCGACGTGCCAGCTCAGGCTCTCGACGACGAGCGCGTGATTGCGTTCGGAATCGAGCCCCGCGATCGTCATCGCACCGACGAGGCCGGCACCGGCGACTCGCAACGGCACGCCGCCGCCGTCGAGTGCGTAGTCGTCGTCCGACAGGCCCTGCGACCGCAGCGACCAGCCGGCGCGGCGAAACTGCGCGCCGACCTCGAGCGAACTCAGGCCGAAGCGGAGCACCGTGTTCTGCCGGCGGCGGATCGCGTCGCTGTCTTCCGCACGGCTGCCGTCGAGCGCGCAGTAGAACAGCGGTGCCGCTTCGCCGACGATGCCGACCGCGATCGGCAGCCCGCGGCGCGATGCGATATTGATCGCGATTTCCCCGAGCCGGCGCGCAACGTCGGCGTTGAAGTGGGGTAGCGCCATGTTCGGCGCATCGTCGTCGAAGGGCGCGTGATCGATGCGCAGGAAGGTCGTCACCATGGCGGCTCCGTATCGTCGCAAGTCGTGTTCGCGCGCCGGCGTCGCCTCGTCACGGGCCGCGCGCTCGCCCGTCGTTCGTTCAGCGCTTCGGCGCCGCGTCGAGCATCCACTCGTGCGCGGGGTCGTTCTTGAACGCCCACGCGCGGCTCGGCCCGGCCATCACGTTCAGGTAGTACAGGTTGTAGCCGTGCGGCGCGACGACCGGGTGGTAGCCGCGCGGCACCATCACGACGTCGTGGTTCTCGACCGCGCACGCTTCGTCGAGGCTGCGGTCGTCCGTGTACACGCGCTGGAACGCAAAGCCTTGCGGCGGATCGATCCGGTGGTAATAGGTTTCCTCGAGCGAGGTCTCGTCGGGTGCCGCGTCGCGGTCGTGCTTGTGCGGCGGATAGCTGCTCGAATGGCTGGCCGGCGTGACGACTTCGACGACCAGCAGCCGGTCGGCCGCCGGGTTGTCGCCCATCAGGATGTCGCATACGTAGCGCGTGTTGGTGCCTTGCCCGCGCACCGAACGGCGCATCCGTTCGCCGTCGAGGCGCCGCACCGGCTTGTCGCCGCTCGCGTACGGTGCGGTGCACAGCGCGACTTCCGCATCGCGCGTCGCGACCAGCGTGACGGTCTTGCCGCCCGGCACGTACAACGCGTCCGGCGACACGTCTTCGAATACGCTGTCGCGTTTGCCGAGCGCATCGTAGGTTGCGCCGTCGACGTCCGCGCGCACCGTGCCCGTCAGCACGACGACGCACAGCTCGCGCGCGCCGGTGTCGAGCGTTTCGGTGTCGCCCGCCTTCAGGCGCAGCGCGCGAAAACCGACATGCTTCCAGCCGGCCGACTCGGGCGTGACGTTGCAGATTTCGCGGTCGGCAGATGCCTTGACCAGCAGGGGAGAAATCGTCATGGGGTGGGGCTCCGCAATAGGGTGGGGCTCGAGCGTTCGGGCACTTGCATGCTCACGCGCTCAACCGGTCGACGATCGCGCGCAGCGATTCATAGCCCTTTTTCGCATACGCGTAGCTCGGCGCGACGGCCGGATCCTGCTCGGCCTCGACGACGAGCCAGCCTTCGTAGCCGGCGTCCTTCAGCGTGCGCAGCGTCGCGTCGTAGTCGAGCGCGCCGTCGCCGGGCACCGTGAAGGTGCCGTTGATCACGCCATTCAGGAAGCTCCAGCCGTCGTTGCGCGCCTGCGTGACGACCTGCGCCCGCACGTCCTTGCAATGCACGTGGACTACGCGCGACACATGCTTCTTCAGCAACGTCACCGGGTCGGCCGCGCCGCCGAAATACGCGTGGCCGGTGTCGAACAGCAGGAACACCTTCGCCGGATCGGTCAGCGCCATCAGCCGGTCGACGTCGTCGGGCGACTCGACGTACGCGCCCATGTGGTGGTGGTAGGCGAGCTTGATCCCGTACGTGTCGAGCAGGTGCGCGCCGAACGCATCGAGGCGCGCCGCGTAGCGCCGCCATGCTGCGTCGTCGACGAAGCGCGGCCGCTTCGCGACCGGCGTGTCGATGCTGCCCTGGATCGTGCCCGCGCATTCGCCGTACACGACCACCTTCACGTCGTTGTATTGAAGCTTCGTCATGTGCGCGCGGCATCGCGCGATTTCTGCGGCGACCGCATCGGCGTCGGTCATGCCCGGTTCGACTTCCGCGAGGAAGCCCGAATACCAGCCCGATACGCACACGAGCCCGAACTCGGCGAGCTTCGCCTTCAGCTCGGGGCCCGTCTTCGGAAACTTGTTGCCGAGCTCGAAGCCCGCGTAGCCGATTTCGGCGCCTTCCTTCAGCGCCGTTTCGAGCGGCGTCTCGCCGCCGAGCGACGGCAGGTCGTCGTTCATCCACGACAGGGGATTGATACCGATGCGGACGTTCCAGCTCATGACGTGCTTCCTTGGTTCGAATGTGTTTTTCGCGGGGCGGATGGGCAGGCAGCGCGCGGCATCAGCGCCGCTGCCGGGTCTTTGCGTCGAGATACGCGCGGTGCGCCGCTTCGACGCCGGCGCGCTCGGATACCTGCGGCACTGCGACTTCCCACCACGCGCCGCCGTCGTCGGTCGTGCGTTTGTGCGTGGTGTCGATCACGAGCACCTGGCTCGTCTTCGCCGCGCGGGCGCGCTTCATTTCGCTGCGCAGCTCGCCGACGTCGCGCACGTGCACGGCGTCGGCGCCCATCGCGCGCGCATGCATCGCGAAGTCGATCGTCGAGCGCGCGCCGCCTTCCGGCACGCAGTCGTCGAGCATGTTGTTGAAGCTCGCGCCACCGCAATTCAGTTGCAGCCGCTCGATGCAGCCGTAGCCGCGGTTGTCGAGGATCACGACGATCAGCTTGCGGCCGAGCATCACGGAAGTGGCGAGCTCGGCGTTGAGCATCATGTACGAGCCGTCGCCGACGATCACGATCACTTCGCGCTCGGGCCGCGCGAGCTTCGCGCCGAGGCCGCCCGCGACTTCGTAGCCCATGCACGAATACGCGTAGTCCATGTGGTAGTTGCCCGGCACGCCGCTGCGCCACAGCTTGTGCAGCTCGGCCGGCAATGTGCCGGCCGCGCACACGACGAGGTCGTCGCGTGCGCTGTCGCGCCCCGCGTCGGCCGCGGAGTCGCGCACCGCGCCGATCACGTCCGCGTCGTACGGCAGCGTGTCCTTCGGCACGCGCGTCGTCAGCTCGGTCACGCGCGCGTTCCACGCGGCGGCCTGGTCGCGGTTGGCGGCCGTCCATGCCGCGTCGGCGCGCCAGCCGGCCAGCGCGGCGGACAATTGGCCGAGGCCCGTGCGCGCATCGGCGACGAGTTGCCGGCCGCGTTTCTTGCCCGCGTCGAACGGCTGCACGTTCAGGCTCAGTAGCGTCGCGTCGCCGTACAGCGCGTGCGAGCCGGTCGTGAAGTCCTGCAGCCGCGTGCCGACCGCGAGCACGACGTCGGCCTGCGCGGCGGCGCGGTTCGCGGCGGGCGAACCCGTCACGCCGATCGACCCGAGGTTCAGCGGGTGATCCCACGCGAGGCTGCCCTTGCCGGCCTGCGATTCGGCAACCGGCACGCCGTGCGTGTCGGCGAACGCGCGCAGCGCGTCCCACGCCTGGCTGTACAGCACGCCGCCGCCGGCGACGATCAGCGGCTTCTTCGCGGCCTTCAGCACGTCGAGCGCGTCGGCGAGTTCGAGCGGGTCCGCCGGTGGGCGGCGCATCCGGATCACCGGCGGCGCGAAGAACGCCTCGGGCCAGTCGTAAGCGAAGGTCTGCACGTCCTGCGGCAGCGCGAGACACACGGGGCCGCACTGCGCGGGGTCGGTCATCACCTGGATCGCGCGCGGCAGCGCGACGAGCAGTTGCTCGGGCGACGTGATCCGGTCGAAGTAGCGCGTGACGGGGCGGAAGCAGTCGTTCGCGCTGACGTCGCCCTGTTCGAAATCCTCGACCTGCTGCAGCACGGGGTCGGGCAGCCGCGACACGAACACGTCGCCGGGCAGCAGCAACAGCGGCAGCCTGCCGACGTGCGCGAGCGCGGCCGACGTCAGCATGTTGGTCGCGCCGGGGCCGATGCTCGACGTCGCGGCCATCATCCGCTGGCGGAAATTTGCTTTCGCGAACGCGACGGCCGCGTTGGCCATCCCTTGCTCGTTATGCGCGCGGAACGTCGGCAGCCGGTCTTTCTCGGCATGCAACGCTTCGCCGAGCCCGGCCACGTTGCCGTGGCCGAAGATGGCGAACACGCCGCCGCAGTACGGCAGGATCTCGGTGCGGCCGTCGGGCTGGACGACTTCGGCGCGCAGGGCGGCCAGGTAGCGCACGAGCGCCTGGCTGACGGTCAGTCTCACGGTAGGGGTCATCGTCGGTCGGTGAAGAAGAATCGGATCGGTCATGACGGGCACGCGCATCAGGCCGCGGCGGCGCGCGCGGCGCCCCGGCGGCCGAGCCACGCGTCCACGAGCTGCGCGAAGTTGCCGGCGACTTCGTCGATCAGCGCCTGGTCGTCGATCCGGCCGGCGAGCCAGTTCAGCGACGCATCGGCCCACAGCGTGCGCCCGACCATGAAGCCCTTGACGATCGGGTTGGTCGCCGAGCGGAAGCTGTCGACGAGATACTGCAGCGGCTGGTTCAGCCCGAGGATCACCGCGCCGCGGCAATGCGGGTCGCGCTCGGCGATCAGCGCAGCGAGCCGCGCCCAGCCGTCGGCGCTCAGCGGCGTGAGCTTCCACCATTCGGGCATCACGCCGAGGTTGTAGAAGCGCGCGACCGCGCGCAGCACCGCATCGTCCTCGGTGCCGGCCGGCGTGACCGCGCGCGGCGGAATGACTTCCAGCAGCAGCTCGTTGCCGCTGGCGCGCGTGGCTTCCCACAGCTCCAGCACGCGCTGCTCCTGCTCGACGCGCAGGTCGACGTCGTCGTCGGGGTGGTAGTGGACCAGGCATTTCACGACCTGCTCGGTCGGCCAGTGCGTGAGCGACGAGCCGACCGAGCGCGTCTCGTCGAAGCGCAGCGGCCGCGAGCCCGGCAGCTCGACCGGGCGGCCGACCCACCAGCCGCGCCCGGTGGCCGACGCGAGCGCGTCGCTGCCGTACGCGCCGCCGTCGATCAGCACGCCGACGTGGCCTTCGATATGGCGATCGCGCTCGACCTGTTCGGCAGCGCGCACGAGCAGGCGCTTCAGTGTCTTGATCCGCGCTTCGTCCGCGCCGGCCTGCACCGCGAGTTCGTAGAACTGGCTGCGATGGTCGAACGCCATCACGCACAGGTCGTCCCATTCGCGGCGCGGCACCGTGACGCGATGCAGGTGCGCGAGCGTGCGGTCCGCGTCGACCACGGGATTGCGGCTGCCGTCGAACCAGTGCGCGAGTTCGGCCGGCGTCGGCATCGCGGCCGAGCATGCATGGCGCGACACGACGATCGCGCCGCATGCGTTCGCGATGCGCGTCGATTCGGCCCAGTCGCGGCCGCGCAGCAGCCCCGACAGCAGGCCGGACAGGAACGCGTCGCCCGCGCCGAGCACGTTGAGCACCTCGACGCGTTCGCCGAGGAAGGTCGGCGCAGCGTCGATGCGCGCGGGGATGTCGCCTTCGATCACGCAGCAGCCGAGCGCGCCGCGCTTGACGACCAGCGTGGCGTTCGTGATCCCGCGTACCGCCTGCAACGAACCGATCAGGTCGTGCGGCACGCCGCCCGCGATCAGGAATTCCTCTTCGGTGCCGACCAGCAGGTCGAATTCGCCGAGCACCTGCTGCAACTGCCGCGTCACCTGCTCATCCGGCACGTAACGGTTCTCGCCCGCGCCGCGCGCGGTCAGCCCCCACAGCACGGGCCGGTAGTCGATATCGAGGATTCGCACGACGCCGTGGCGGCGCGCGTAGCCGAGCGCGGTCAGCGACGCTTCGCGCGTGGCCGGCGTCGAAAGATGCGTGCCGGTGATCGCGAGCGCACGGCAGCCGGCGATGAAGTCCTCGCGGATCTCGTCGGCGCGCACGGCCATGTCCGCGCAGTTCTCGCGCACGAACAGCAGCGGGAACGTGTCGCGATCCTTCAGCCCGAGCAGCACCAGCGCGGTGAGGCGTTCGCGGTCGGTCTGCAGCTGGCTCGTGTCGCAGCCTTCGCGCTCGAGCGTCTCGCGCAGGAAGCGGCCCATCTGCTCGTCGCCGACGCGCGAGATCATCGCGGTCTTCAGCCCGAGCCGGGCGACGCCGAACGCGACGTTGCCCGACGAGCCGCCGAGATACATCTGGAAGCTGCGCGCATCTTCCAGGCGGCTGCCGTACTGCTGCGCATAGAGATCCACGGCCACGCGGCCGAGGCAGGCGAGATCGATGGGGCGGTCACTCGGAAAGTTCAGCAGGCTCATATCACGTATCACGCTCGCGGCCGGCGTTCGGCGCTGCCGGCAGTTTAGGGGACCGATCCTCCGGCGGCGGTCCGCAACGTGCGCTGCACGACGCGAGGCTGCCTGCCGCAAGGAATCGGGCTACGGACGCAGTCTAGACTTTTTGGAAATTCAGTTCCCTAGGTGAAATCACGTAGAAATAAATTTCCAAATTTTCGAGGAAGTGATCTACAGTTTCATCCGGATGCTTCAGTCCGTATCGGACTCGGCCCGGCGGCGCGCAACGCGCCGTCTTCCGCCCCCCGGAGATGAGGAGACAGAGTGATCATGAAGACCAAGCTGATGGCCGTCGCGGCCGCCGCGATCCTGGCTGCGCCGCTCGCGCACGCCGAGAAGATCGGCGTGACGATGGCGTCGTTCGACGACACGTTCCTGACGATCCTGCGCAACAGCATCAACGACGCAGCGAAGAAGGACGGTGCGACGGTGCAGATCGAGGACGGCGGCAACGACGTCGGCAAGCAGTTGAGCCAGGTTCAGAACATGATCGCGCAGAAGGTCGACGCGATCATCGTGAACGCGGTCGACACCGACGCGACGCCGAAGATCACGAAGATGGCGACGGCGGCGAAGATTCCGCTCGTCTACGTGAACCGCAAGCCGGTCGATTTCGACAAGCTGCCGGCCGGCGTCGCGGTCGTCGCGTCCGACGAGAAGCAGTCGGGCACGCTGCAGGCGCGCCAGGTGTGCAAGCTGCTCGGCGGCAAGGGCGACCTCCTCGTGCTGATGGGCGAGCTGTCCAACGAATCGGCGCGTGCCCGCACCAAGGACATCGAGGACGTGATCGCGACGAAGGATTGCGCGGGCATGAAGATCGTCGACAAGCGCGAAGGCAAGTGGAGCCGCACGCAGGGCCAGGACATCACGATGAACTGGCTGAGCTCCGGGACCAAGTTCGATGCGATCGTGTCGAACAACGACGAAATGGCGATCGGCGCGATCAACGCGCTGAAGGCCGCGCGCAAGTGGACGCCGAAGACCGTCGTCGCCGGCATCGACGCGACGCCGGACGGCCTCGCATCGATGAAGAGCGGCGAGCTGAAGGTGTCCGTGTACCAGAACGCGATCGGGCAGGGCGCGCAGTCGGTTGCCGCCGCGCTGAAGCTTGCGAAGAAGCAGCCCGTCGACCGCTTCGTGAACGTGCCGTTCGAGCTCGTGACGCCCGAGAACATGAACCAGTACGCCAAGCACTGACCGGCTTTTCCGTTGAACTGCGCGGGCCCGGCCTGGCCGGGCTCGCGCGACTTGTCGAGGAACGTCCATGTTTACAGCCAGGATCGCGTGCCCGATGGCCGGCGTCGACGCGCCGGCCGCTTCATCCGGAGGATCGCCCGGCGCATCCGGGTCGTCCGGCTCGCCGGCTCCTTCCGTGGCCGACTGCGTGCTCGAGGTGCGCGGCGTCGGCAAGTCCTTTCCCGGCGTCGTCGCGCTCGACGGCGTGCAGTTCCGCGTGCGCCGCGGCACCGTCCATGCGCTGATGGGCGAGAACGGCGCGGGCAAGTCGACGCTGATGAAGATCATCGCGGGCGTCTACACGCCCGATCAGGGCGAGATCCTGATCAACGGCGAACCCGTCGTGCTGAACGGCCCGCTCGATGCGCTCGACCGCGGGATCGCGATGATCCACCAGGAACTCAACCTGATGCCGTACATGACGGTCGCGGAGAACATCTGGATCCGCCGCGAACCGAAGAACCGTTTCGGCCTGATCGATCACGCGGAGCTGCGCCGCCGCACGGCCGCGCTGTTCGAGCGGCTGTCGATCGACATCGATCCGGAAACCGACGTGCGCACGCTGACGGTCGCGAGCCGGCAGATGGTCGAGATCGCGAAGGCCGTGTCGTTCGACTCGGACGTGCTGATCATGGACGAGCCGACGTCGGCGCTGACCGACAAGGAAGTCACGCACCTGTTCCGGATCATTCGCCAGCTGCGCGAGCAGGGCAAGGGCATCGTCTACATCACGCACAAGATGAACGAGCTGTTCGAGATCGCCGACGAGTTCTCGGTGTTCCGCGACGGCAAGTACATCGGCACGCATGCGTCGAGCGACGTCACGCGCGACGACATCATCCGCATGATGGTCGGGCGCGAGATCACGCAGATGTTCCCGAAGGAAGAGGTGCCGATCGGCGACGTCGTGCTGTCGGTGAAGAATCTCGCCGTCGACGGCGTGTTCCGCGACGTGAGCTTCGAGCTGCGTGCAGGAGAAATTCTCGGCGTCGCGGGCCTGGTCGGCTCGGGGCGCTCGAACGTCGCTGAGGCGCTGTTCGGCGTCGTGCCGGCCACGTCGGGCGAGATCCGGATCGACGGCAAGCCGGTGCGGATCGCGACGCCCGCGCAGGCGATGAAGCACGGGATGGCGTTCCTGACCGAGGACCGCAAGGACAGCGGCTGCTTCCTGAATCTCGACCTGCTCGCGAACATGGAAGCGGCGGTGCTCAGCAACCGCTACGTGAAGTTCAATTTCGTGCAGCAGGCGCAATTGAAGCGCGACTGCGAGGAAATGAGCCGGATGCTGCGCGTGAAATCGCCCGGCCTGCACGAGGAAATCCAGAACCTGTCGGGCGGCAACCAGCAGAAGGTGCTGATCGGCCGCTGGCTGCTCACGCAGCCGCGCATCCTGATCCTCGACGAACCGACGCGCGGCATCGACGTCGGCGCGAAGGCCGAGATCCACCGGCTCGTCAGCGCGCTCGCCGGCAAGGGCGTCGCGGTGCTGATGATCTCGTCGGAGATGCCGGAGGTGCTGGGGATGAGCGACCGCGTGATGGTGATGCACGAAGGGCGCATGACCGGCATCGTCGAACGCAAGGACGCCGACCAGGTCCGCATCATGGATCTCGCGTCGCGTTGAGCCGAAACAAGATTGGAGACAAAGCAATGGGCAACCTGAACCCGGTCGCGGACGCGCAGACCATGACAATCAAGACGCGGCACACGAAGTGGCCGCCGGAGCTGAGCATCTTTCTCGTGCTGGTCGGCATCAGCCTGTTCTTCGAGATCGTCGGCTGGATCGTCGTCGGCCAGAGCTTCCTGCTCAACGCCGAGCGGCTCGAGATCATCGTGCTGCAGATGGCCGTGATCGGCATCATCGCGGTCGGCGTGAACCTCGTGATCATCACCAGCGGGATCGACCTGTCGTCGGGGTCGGTCGTCGCGGCGGCCGCCGTCGTGTCGGCGAGCCTCGCGCAGGTGTCCGACTTCCCGCGCGCGGTGTTCCCGCACCTGACCGACCTGCCGATCATCTGGCCGGTGCTGGCCGGCGTGTGCGTCGGGTTGCTGGTCGGCCTGCTCAACGGCTCGCTGATCGCGATGACGGGCATTCCGCCGTTCATCGCGACGCTCGGCACGATGGTCGCCGCACGCGGGTTCGCGAAATGGTTCACCAACGGGATGCCGGTGTCGATGCTGACCGACCAGTTCGCGGCCATCGGCGCGGGCGCCAATCCGGTGATCATCTTTCTCGTGATCGCCGCGATCTTCCACGTCGTGCTGCGCTACACGCGCTTCGGCAAGTACACCTATGCGATCGGTGCGAACCGCCACGCGGCCGTCGTGTCGGGCATCAACGTCACGCGTCACCTGGTGTTCGTCTATGCGATCGCGGGCCTGTTGAGCGGGATCGCCGGCACCGTGACGGCCGCGCGCGCGATCTCGGGCCAGTCGGGCATGGGCGTGATGTACGAGCTCGATGCGATCGCCGCGGTCGTGATCGGCGGCACGTCGCTGTCGGGCGGCCTCGGCCGCGTGACGGGCACCGTGATCGGCGTGCTGATCCTCGGCGTGATGACGTCGGGCTTCACGTTCATCCGCATCGACGCGTATTACCAGGAGATGGTCAAGGGCGCGATCATCGTCGCGGCCGTGATCGCCGACCAGTATCGCAACAAGAAGAAGCGTCGCTGACCCTGCCTGTCCGACCGGAATCCGATATCGACAAGGATGCCTTATGAAGATCGCGCTGGACCCCTACATGATTCGCCACCTGCCGCTCGACCGGCTGCCGCACGCGGTGGCCGAGCTCGGCTACGACCAGATCGAGCTGTCGCCGCGCAGCGATTTCCTCGACTGGTGGGTGATGCCGCGCGCGACGCGCGAACGCATGGCCGCGTTTCGCCAGGCGATGCGTGCGAGCGGTGTCGGCCTCGCGTCGCTGCAGCCGATGTACCGCTGGGCGAGTCCGTTCGAGGACGAGCGTCAATGGGCCGTGCGCTGCTGGAAGAAGGCGATCGAGGTCGCGGTCGAAATGGAGTGCGCGCTGATGGTGTCCGAGTTCGGGCGCGGCGCGTCGCCGGAGCGCTCGGTCGGCGAGCGGCCGGGCGCGAATCCGAAGGAGCTGTGCGAAGCCGCGTGGTTCCGGTCGATGGACGAGCTGCTGCCGATTCTCGAACGCGAGGGCATCGTGCTGTCGGTCGAGCCGCATCCGGAGGACTGGATCGAGCAGCTGCAGCCGGCGATCGACATCGTGACGAACCTCGGCTCGCCGTCGCTGAAGCTGTCGTATATCGCGCCGCACACGTTCTACTACGGCGACGACATGGCCGCGATGATCGCGCAGGCCGCACCGATCCTCGCGCACGTGCGCGTGGCCGACACCTTCGACCACCGCAAGAGCAGCCAGCTGCGCTACATCGTGAATCCGCCGGGTTCGAACCAGATCCGCGTGCACCAGCATCTCGACATCGGACAGGGCGAGATCGACTGGGACGTGTTTTTCCGCGCGCTCGGCGCCGCGGGCTTCGACGGCGTGATGTCGTCGTGCGTGTTCGCGTGGGAGGACCGTGCCGAAGCATCGTCGCGCTACATGCGCGACACGATGCAGCGCTACGTCGATCGTCATTTCGATCGCACGGTGCGCTGAACGATTACCGACCGGCGCGGCACGGGCCGCGCCGTTGATGAACGACTGGAGACCCCTAGATGACCTTGCAAATCGGCGTGATCGGCTGTGGCGCGATCGGCCAGGACCATATCCGCAGATTGACTCGCACGCTGTCCGGCGCGCGCGTCGTGGCCGTCAACGACATCGATCCGCAGCAGGCGCGCGATGCGGTGACGAAGTACGGGCTCGATGCCGAGATCTACGGCGACGGCCATGAAGTGGTCGCGGCCGCCGACGTGCAGGCCGTGCTCGTCACGTCGTGGGGGCCGACCCACGAAGCGTTCGTGCTCGACGCGATCGCGCACGGCAAGCCCGTGTTCTGCGAGAAGCCGCTCGCCGTGACGGCCGACGGCTGCATGCGGATCGTCGAAGCGGAAGTCGCGCACGGCAAACGGCTCGTGCAGGTCGGCTTCATGCGGCCGTACGACGAAGGTTATCGCGCGCTGAAGCGCGTGATCGACAGCGGCGAGATCGGCGCGCCGCTGGTGCTGCATTGCGCGCACCGCAACCAGTCGGTCGGCGAGCGCTACACGACCGACATGGCGATCACCGACACGCTGATCCATGAGCTCGACGTGCTGCGCTGGCTGCTCGGCGAGGATTACGCGAGCGCGCAGGTCGTCTATCCGAAGAAGACGCGCCATGCGTCCGCGCATCTCGCCGATCCGCAGATCGTGCTGCTGGAAACCGCGAGCGGCGTGCGCATCGACGTCGAGATCTTCGTGAACTGCCAGTACGGCTATGACATCCAGTGCGAGGTGGTCGGCGAGCAGGGCATCGCGAAGCTGCCGGATCCGCCGGCCGTGGGGCTCAAGCGCGCAGCGCGGCAATCGGTCGACATCATGACCGACTGGAAGGTGCGCTTCATCGCGTCGTACGACGTCGAGCTGCAGGCGTTCATCGACGGCGTGCGGCAGGGTGCGCTGACCGGCCCGTCGGCCTGGGACGGCTACGCGGCGGCGGTCGCGGCCGACGCATGCGTGCGGGCGCAAAAGAGCGGCGCGGTCGAACCGATCGCGATGGCCGAGCGCCCCGCGTTCTATCGCGGCTGAACCGGCCGCGTCGCGACGATTCGTGCGGCCGTGCGCCGCTTTCCTGCCGGACTGACCGACATGACGATGAAGATTGGTTGTGCCCCGTGCTGCTGGGGCGTTGACGACGTGAAGAACCCGAACCTGCCGCCGTGGCGGCACGTGTTGGCCGAGGCCGCGCAGGCCGGCTACTCGGGCATCGAGCTCGGGCCGTACGGCTATATCCCGCTCGAGCTCGACGTGGTGAGCGCCGAGCTCGAGCGGCAGCGCCTGAGCATCACCGCCGGCACGATCTTCGACGATCTCGTATCGCCGGAGAACCTGCCGAACCTGCTGCGCCAGACGCGCGAGATCTGCGCGCTGATCACGCGGCTGCCGAAGCTGCCGACGCAGGACGGCCAGCGCTACGCGGTGCCGTACCTGGTCGTGATGGACTGGGGGCACGAGGAACGCGATTATGCGGCCGGCCACTCCGATCGCGCGCCGCGCCTGTCCAGCGAACGCTGGGCGCGGATGGTCGACCACATCCGGCAGATCGCGACGATCGCGCGCGACGAGTTCGGCGTGCGCGCGGTGATCCATCCGCATGCCGGCGGCTACATCGAGTTCGCGGACGAGATCGACCGGATCGTCGCCGACCTGCCGGCCGACACGGTCGGCCTCTGTCTCGACACGGGCCACCTGTACTACTCGGGCATGGACCCGGAAGCCTGGCTGCGCCGCCATGCGGCGCGCGTCGACTACGTGCATTTCAAGGACATCGACAAGGCCGTGTACGACGCGGTGATGGGCGAGCACATCGCATTCTTCGCCGCATGCGCGCGCGGCGTGATGTGCCCGATCGGCACCGGCGTGCTCGACTACCGGTCGATCCGGCGCGCGCTCGACGACATCGGCTACGCGGGCTACATCACGATCGAGCAGGAACGCGATCCGCGCAATGCGGGCACGAGCCTGCGCGACGTCGCCGCGAGCCGCGCGTTTCTCGCGTCGGCCGGCTTCGCATGAACATCCGCATGAACGCCTGAACCACCGAAACCCTGAACACGGACCAGGAACACCACCATCATGATTGACGGACAGATTCTGCTTGGACACTCGATTCGCTGGGGCATGGTCGGCGGCGGGCTCGGCAGCCAGATCGGCTACAGCCACCGGTCGGCCGCGTTGCGCGACGGCAGCTTCGAGCTGGTCGCCGGCGCGTTCGACATCGATCCCGAACGCGGCCGCCAGTTCGGCGTGAAGCTCGGCGTCGCGGCCGAGCGCTGCTATCCCGACTACGCGACGATGTTCGACGCCGAGGCGCGCCGCCCGGACGGCATTCGCGCGGTGTCGATCGCGACGCCCAACAACACGCACTTCGAGATCTGCCGCGCCGCGCTGAACGCGGGGCTGCACGTGGTCTGCGAGAAGCCGCTGTGCTTCACGACCGACGAGGCCGAGACGCTGCAGCGGCTGTCGGTCGAGAAGAACCGGATCGTCGGCGTCGCATACGGCTATTCGGGCCACCAGATGATCGAACAGGCGCGCGAGATGATCGCGCGCGGCGATCTCGGCGAGATCCGCATCGTGCAGATGCAGTTCGCGCACGGTTTCCACAGCGACGGCGTCGAGGCCGCGAGCGCGGCCGCGCGCTGGCGCGTCGACCCGAAGTTCGCGGGCCCGAGCTACGTGCTCGGCGATATCGGCACGCATCCGCTGTACATCTCCGAGGTGATGGCGCCCGAGCTGAAGATCCGGCGGCTGATGTGTTCGCGGCAGAGCTTCGTGAAGAGCCGCGCGCCGCTCGAGGACAACGCGTTCACGATCATGGAATACGACACGGGCGCGATCGGCTACGTGTGGTCGAGCGCGGTGAACGCAGGTTCGATGCACGGCCAGAAGGTGCGCGTGATCGGTTCGAAGGCGAGCGTCGAATGGTGGGACGAGCATCCGAACCAGTTGCGCTACGAAGTGCAGGGGCAGCCCGCGCAGGTGCTCGATCGCGGGATGGGGTATCTGCATCCGAATGCGTTGCGCGAGGATCGCATCGGGGCCGGGCATCCGGAAGGGTTGTTCGAGGCGTGGTCCAATCTCTATCAGCGCTTCGCACTCGCGATGGACGCGGCCGATCGCGGCGACGCCGCGGCGCTGAAGGGCATCCGCTTTCCGGACGTCCACGCGGGCGTCGAGGGCGTCCGATGGGTCGAGAACTGCGTGCGTTCTGCCGACGCGGGCGGCGTATGGGTCGACTATCGTTGAGCAGGGCAGGCCGGATGCGGCGCACTGCGCGCCGCTTCGCGCCGGCCGTCGGCCCCGATAGTCTCGGTAGACACCCTAATCTTTACGACGCCGCGAGAGCGTTGGACAATCGTTTCCAGTCTTGCCGTGGAGCGTGTGCAGGTGATGATCGAGCGCGTGGGAGCGAAACGCGCGGCGCGGGCCGTGCCGCAAACGTGATTAAATTCGCCCTTCATGCATGTATCCAGGTGAGCCTCGGGCCGCGTCCGTCAGCATCGCGCGCGCACCGGGGCCGTCAACTTCGCGCCATCCGATGAGTTCATCCGAGAAACCTCCTGCCACCGTCGAGCAGTTCCTGCAGCACCTGACGCGGGAATACGACGGCCTCAGCAATCGCCTGAAGGTCATTGCGCGCCACGTGGAAACGCATCGGGACCAGCTGGGCCTGGAAGGCATCCAGTCGCTCGCGGAGGCGTGCGGCGTGCAGCCGTCGGCGGTCGTGCGCTTCGCGAAGCATTTCGGCTTCTCCGGCTTCTCCGAGATGCAGCGGCTGTTCCGCGAAGGGCTCGCGCAGCAGATCGCGCCGGGGCGCGCATACAACCTGCGGCTGCGCGACGTGATCGAATCGGGCTCGTCGAGCCTGCAGCCCGAGCAGATCGCCGACGAATTCATCAAGGGCAGCATTGCCGGGATGCAGCAGTTGCGGCAGACGCTCGACCCGCAGGCGCTCGCGCAGGCCGTCGAGCTGCTCGCCGACACGCAGGCGATCTGGATCGCCGGCTCGCGGCGCGCGTTTCCGATCGCCGTGTATCTCGACTACGCGCTGCAGCACACCGACAAGCGCATCGGGCTGTTCAGCGCGCTCGGCAGCATGCATCTCGGGCAGATCCGGTCGGTGCGCAACGGCGACGTGATGATCGTCATCTCGTTCATGCCGTATGCGGACGAGACCGTGCAGGTCGCGCAGCAGGCCGCACAGCGCGGCGCGCGCCTGATCGCGATCACCGACAGCCGGATGAGCCCGCTCGCGCGGGAGGCCGAGGTGACGCTGATGGTGCAGGACAGCGAGACGTTCGGGTTCCGTGCGCTGACGGCCACGATGGGCCTCGCGCAGAGCCTGTTCGTCGCGCTCGCGTACCGGCTCGAGCTGTCGTACCTGCCGACCGCCGACGGTGCGCACGGCAAGAAGGCCGGCTGACGCATTCTGCCGGCGCACCGCCCGCCGATCGATCAGGCGGGCGGCGCACCGGCCGGCTTACTTCGCGGTCGGCATCGCGAATTCGGCGCCCTTGCCGATGCTCGACGACCAGCGCTGCATCACCGACTTCTGGCGCGTGTAGAAGCGCACGCCTTCCTCGCCGTACGCATGCATGTCGCCGAACAGGCTCTTCTTCCAGCCGCCGAAGCCGTGCCATGCCATCGGCACCGGAATCGGCACGTTGATGCCGACCATGCCGACCTGGATGCGCCGCGCGAATTCGCGCGCGATGCCGCCGTCGCTCGTGAAGCACGACACACCGTTGCCGAATTCGTGCGCGTTGATCAGGTCGACCGCTGCGCCGAAATCCTTCACGCGCACGCAGCCGAGCACGGGCCCGAAGATTTCTTCCTTGTAGATCCGCATGTCGGGCGTCACGTGATCGAACAGCGTGCCGCCGGTGAAGAAGCCTGCCTCGCGGCCCGGCACGCGCAGCCCGCGCCCGTCGACCACCAGTTGCGCGCCTTCGCTCACGCCTTGCTCGATATAGCCTTCGATGCGCTTCAGCGCTTCGCCGGTGACGATCGGGCCCATCTCGACTTCCGGCTGCATGCCGTCGCCGATCACCAGCTTGCGTGCGCGCTCGGCGACCGCCGGCACGATCCGGTCGGCCACGTCGCCGACCAGCACCGCGATGCTGATCGCCATGCAGCGTTCGCCGGCCGAGCCGTACGCGGCGCCGATCAGCGCGTCGACCGCCTGCTCGATGTTCGCATCGGGCATCACGACGAGATGGTTCTTCGCGCCGCCGAGCGCCTGCACGCGCTTGCCCGACTGCACCGCGCGCTGCTGCACGTAGGCCGCGATCGGCGTCGAGCCGACGAAGCTGACGGCTTGCACGTCCGGGTGGTCGAGCAATGCGTCGACCGCGCCCTTGTCGCCCTGCACCACGTTGAACACGCCGGCCGGCAGCCCGGCCTGCGTGAGCAGGTCGGCGATGAACAGCGCCGCCGACGGGTCGCGCTCGCTCGGCTTCAGCACGAACGTGTTGCCCGTCGCGATCGCGACCGGGAACATCCAGCACGGCACCATGCACGGGAAGTTGAACGGCGTGATGCCCGCGACCACGCCGAGCGGCTGGCGCATCGTCCAGTTGTCGATGCCGGTGCTGACCTGGTCGGTGAAGTCGCCCTTCAGCAGCTGCGGCACGCCGCACGCGAATTCGACGATGTCGATGCCGCGCGCGACTTCGCCCTGCGCGTCGGAGAACACCTTGCCGTGCTCGGCCGTGATGATCGCCGCGAGCGTGTCGCGGTGCTCGTTCATCAACTGCAGGAAGCGGTGCAGCACGCGCGCGCGGCGGATCGGCGGCGTCTCGGCCCAGGCCGGGAACGCGGCGTGGGCCGATGCGACGGCCCGCTGCACTTCGCTGTTGTCCGCGAGCGCCACGCGGCGCACCGCGCGGCCGAGCGCCGGGTTGAGGACGTCCTGGAAGCGGCCGCTGCGGCCGGCGACGGGCGCGCCGTCGACATAGTGGCCGACGTCGGCGTCGGACGTGTACGCGGGAACCGGATTCATCGTGTCTCCTGGGGATGAGGGGGAACGGAACCTAGTCTAGGGAAACCTGCGGGGCGGGAGAAGGCCGCGAAACTTGATTCACTGTTCAGAATTCTGAATAATCGACGGATGAATCAGCAAAATGTCCAGGCGCTCTGGCCGCATATCCATTCGCTGACGGTACTGGCCGCGGCCGGCAGTTTCACGGCCGCCGCGCAGCGGCTCGGCATCAGCAAGGCCGCGATGAGCCAGCGCATCGCCGATCTCGAAAAGGCGGCCGGCGTGCCGCTCGTGCGCCGCACGACGCGCAGCGTGCGGCTCACCGATGCGGGCCAGACGCTCGTCGACAGCACGCGCGACGCGTTCGAGTCGATCGGGCAGCATTTCGCGCGCGTGAAGGACCTGGCCGGCGAGCCGCGCGGCCTGCTGCGCGTGACGGCGCCGGTCGCGCTCGGGCGCCAGCAGGTCGTGCCGCACCTGCCCGATTTCCTGCGGCAGCATCCGGGCGTGCACATCGAGCTCGACCTGTCGGACCGGCTGCATTCACTGACGCAGGAAGGCTTCGACCTCGCGATCCGCCATACGACCACTGCGCCGCAGACCCACGTCGCGTGGAAGCTGTGCGACACGCGCTCGCTGCTCGTCGCGAGCCGCGACTACCTCGACGCGCGCGGCGCGCCGCGGCACCCGAGCGAACTCGTCGACCACAGCTGCCTGTGTTACCTGCGCGACAACGAACCGGCCGCATGGAGCTTCGAGCCGGACGGCCGGCGGCGCCAGCGCGTGAGCGTGCCGGTGCGCGGCAGCTTCGCGGCGAACAACAGCGAGGCGATGCGCGAGGCCGCGCTCGGCGGGCTCGGCATCGCGCTGCTGCCCGATTTCAGCGCGCGGCGCGATCTCGACGCCGGCCGGCTCGTCGCGCTGCTCGACGGCTGGCGGCCGTCGGGCGCGTTCGGCGACCACGTCTTCGCGATCCGCCCGTACAGCCCGGTCGTGCCGAGCGCGGTGCGCGCGCTCGTGCGGCACCTGCGCGAACGGCTCGCGGGCGGCTTCTCCGGCACGTGACGCCGGTGCCCGCGGCGCCGGGCCGCGGGCTGCCCGGGCGGGCAGGGCGGCGCTGCGGTAAAATCGCGGCTTCCTCCAGCGCCTCGTGTGGCGTGACATTCGAAGGTCGACAGCCGATGCAGATTCACAAGGAAGTGGACGCGCGCGGGCTCAATTGCCCGTTGCCGATCCTGCGTGCCAAGAAAGCGCTTGCCGATATGGAAAGCGGGCAGATCCTCAAGGTGCTCGCGACCGATCCCGGCTCGCAGCGCGATTTCGCCGCGTTCGCGAAGCAGACGGGCAACGAGATCGTCGAATCGACGACGCAGGACAAGACCTTCGTGTTCCTGATGCGCCGCCGCTGACGGCCCGCATCGCGCGCCCGGCCGCGGCGTCCGCTCGCGGTGCGCGGGCCGGCAACGCCCGGCGCCGGCCGGTCGAGCCTCTGACAATTCTTAAACCTCGCTTCGTGACTGGCTGCGTATACTGACCCGGCCGGTCGTCCGCTCCCAGCGGAGGTGCCGGCCGCGGTACGTCGTATGGCGGGCACGGGGGCCATGCCTGACGCTGCCGTCGTACAACGGGGAGAGGACATGTCCTTCAGACCAGGGACCCTTCGAAGTCCGTCCGGAGCGGAATGCATTGCGCCCGAGCGTGCGTCGGAATTGAGCCGTATCGAGCTCGATCCGCAGCAGGATCGCCACGCGCGTGCCGCGCTGGAGGCCTACGCGGATTCGGCCGCGGCCGAGATGCCGTGGCTGGCCGAGTGGCTCGACGAACGGCTGCGCGATGCCGCACAGGACGACGGCTCGGGCCTGACCTACTGCGGTGCGACGATCGAACGCGTGTTCGATCTGGCGCAGGCATGGGCGGCGGGCCAGCCGGACTACGCGGCCAGCGCGTGGGAGCGCGTGCGCGGGCAGTTGCAGCGGATGCTTGCGCAACCGGCGCTGTCGCAACCGCTGGTGCAACGCTTGTCGACCGACGATTTCACCGAAACGGTGGCGGGCGCCGATTAGGCGTCAGATTGCGCGACAGGAAGGATTATTCGAAGAAAGAACGGTAGTCCGCGCAATTTCTTGGCGAATTTCATACTACTATGATGAAATCGCCGGTTCGTCCGCGCCCCGTTTTTGAGATATTTAGCCGGGGTCGCCGGTTTGCGCAGGTGGCGCGAGCGGCGAACGACGGCTCGCCGGCCCGTATCCGGAAGGAAGCCGCGCGCGTTGCGCTGCGAGGTGGGTGCGGGGAGCTGAACTGGACGAATCGATTTCGATTTGCGGGGTGCTATGAGAATTGCTGTACTGGATGACGATCCGGCCCAGACGGATTTCGTCAGTCAAACGCTGACGGCCGTTGGCCATACGTGCTACGCGTTCAAGGAAGGCAAGGCCCTGAAGAAGCGTCTGCAGCGCGAAACGTTCGATCTGCTGGTGCTCGACTGGAACGTGCCCGACATGTCCGGCGAGGAAGTGCTCAAGTGGGTGCGCGCCAACCAGACCGAGCACAGCCTGCCGATCATCTTCATGACGAGCCGCGACGACGAGGCGGGGATCACGCAGATCCTCAACGCCGGCGCCGACGACTACGTGGTCAAGCCCGTGTCGGGCCCGATCCTGCGCGCGCGCATCGGCTCTCTGCTGCGCCGCGCGTATCCGGTCAACGCCGAGGCGACCGTTCGCGAATTCGATCAATTCCGTTTCGACGTGAACCTGAAGCAGGCCTACGTCGGCGACAAGCCCGTGAGCCTGACGCAGAAGGAATTCGAACTCGCGCTGCTGCTGTTCCAGCATCTCGACCGGCCGCTGTCGCGCGCACACATTCTCGATCTCGTGTGGAAGCAGGCGACCGACATCCCGTCGCGCACGATGGATACGCACATCTCGATGCTGCGCACCAAGCTCGGCCTGCGGCCCGAAAACGGCTATCGCCTCGCGCCGATCTACGGCTACGGCTACCGGCTCGAGCGGGTCGGCCAGGGAGAACCGGAGTGACCGCGGGAATCTCGCAGCGTACGGCAAACCTGCGCACGATGGCGCTGCGCACGGCCTGCGCGGTCACGTTTGCAGTCGCCGCGCAGCATGCGGCCGCGCAGCCGCCCGCTGCGGCGGGCAAGATGGTCGTCTACCGCACGCAGGCGGGCGACACGCTGTACGACGTCGCCGCGCGCTACCTGCAGGGCGCGGACGACTGGCAACTGCTCCAGCAGATCAACGGCGTGCCCGCGCCGAAGCACCTGCAGCCCGGCATCGCGCTGAAGCTGCCGGTCGCGCGCCTGCGCAAGGAAAAGCTGACCGCGCGCGTCGTCGCGGTGCAGGGCACGGCCGAGCGCGCGTCCGGCGACGCGTACGCGCCGCTGGCGAACGATACGACGCTCGTCGAGGGCGACCGCGTGCGCACGGGTGCGAATGGCTTCGTAACGCTCGAACTCGCCGACGGCACGCACATGAGCCTGCCGCCCGACAGCCAGCTCGACCTGAAGGCGCTGCGCCGCACCGTGCTGACCGGCGCGCTCGATCGCCAGTTCGAACTCACGCGCGGCTCGGTCGACAGCGAAGTCACTCATCTGAAGAAACGCGACGACCGCTTCCAGATCCGCTCGCCGTCGGTCGTGGCCGGCGTGCGCGGCACGCGCTTTCGCGTGAACTACGACGCGGCCGGCAATGCGTCGACGCGCGTCGAAGTGCTCGACGGCACCGTCGGCGTCGCGGGCGGCCGGCAATCGGCCAAGCCGACGCTCGTGCATGCGAACTTCGGCAGCGTCGCGACGTCGTCCGGTGCGGTCGGCGCGCCCGTCGCGCTGCCGGCCGCGCCGGCGCTCGCGCATCCCGACAAGGTGCAGGACGAACCCGACGTCGCGTTCGACGTCGTGCCGCAGGCGAACGCGCATGCGTACCGCGTGCAGCTCGCGCACGATGCGGGGCTGCTGGACCTGTTCCGCGAAACGCGCACCGATTCGCCGCGCGCGGTCTTCCGCGACGTACCGAACGGGAACTACTTCGTGCGGATCGCCGCGATCGATGCCAACGGCCTCGAGGGGCTGCCGCGCACCTATGCGTTCGAGCGTCGCGTGATGGGGCTCGACGCGAGCGCGTCGCCCGGTGCGGATGGCTACGAGTTCCGCTGGTCGCCGAACGGTTCGGGCAAGGACGCGCGCTACCGGTTCGTGCTGTCGCGCTCGAAGGACCTGAGCGCGCCGGTCGTCGACCAGGTCGGCCTGCATGCGCGCCAGATCACCGTCGCGCACCTGCCGCCGGGCGATTATTTCTGGGCGGTGACCGTCGAGGAGTTCGAAGGCGGCAAGTTCTACGAGAAGACCAGTCCGGTCAGCGCGTTCACGCTGTCGCGCTGACCCGCGGCGCATGAAACCCGGCTCCGTTTCCCCACGGCGGCACCTCGGCCGCCGCTTCCTGATCGAATGGATCGCGATCGGCTGCCTCGGGATCGCGGTGATCCTCGCGTGTGCGCTCGGCCGCCTGTCGTCGAGCGTCGACGGGCTGATCTACGACCGGCTGCTGATGCTGCGCAGCCTGCCGCTGTCGCCCGACGTGGTCGTCGTCGACATCGACAACCAGAGCGTATCGGCGCTCGGCCGCTGGCCGTGGCCGCGCGACGTGCATGCGCGGCTGCTCGACACGCTGGCGCGCGCGCAGCCGGCCGCCGTCGTCTACGACGTGCTGTTTACCGAACCGTCGCCGGAGGATCGCGCGTTCGCGGACGCGATGAGCCACGTGCCGACCTTCCTGCCGGTGCTGCTGAGCCCCGAGCAGGCGGACGGCACGCGTACCGTCGATCCGCCGGTGGCCACGCTCGCGGCGCGCGCGACGGGGCTCGGTCACATCAATCTCGAAGTCGATCGCGACGGCATCGTGCGCAGCGTCGCGCTGTTCGAAAGCGACGGCCGCGTGCGCTGGCCGCAACTGATGGTGCCCGTGTACCGCGCGATCCAGGCCGGCCGGCTGCATCCGGCCGGCGGCGCGCCGGGCGCGAACGCGCACGACCTGTCGCGCGACGCGGCCGGCGAGGGCCGCTACCTGATTCCGTTCAGCCGCAACACGCCCGAGTATCCGACGCTGTCGTTCGACGACGTGCTCGAAGGGCGCGTGAAGCCCGACGCGCTGCGCGGCAAGATCGTCGTCGTCGGCGTGACCGCTTCCGGGCTGTACGACCGCTTCGCGACGCCCGTATCCGGCGATTTCGGCCCGCTCGCCGGCGTGTATATCCACGCCAACGTGCTCGACATGCTGGCGACCGGCAGCGCGATCTCGCCGGCATCGCGCGCGGGGCTGTTCGCCGCGTCGCTGCTGCCGCTCGCCGCGCTGCTGGGCGGCTTCCTGATGCTGTCGCCGTGGCGCGCGCTGCTGCTGACGCTGAGCCTCGCCGCGCTCGCCGTCGTCGCGAGCATGGCGCTGCTGTTCGAGGCGCGCATCTGGCTGTCGCCGGCGCCGGCGATCTTCGGGCTGATCGCCGTCTACCCGATCTGGAACTGGCGGCGCCTCGAAATGACGATGTCGTACCTGCGCCGCGAACTGCAGCGGCTCGCCGACGAGCCGCACCTGCTGCCCGAGGCGCCGCGCACGCGCAGCGTCGGCGGCGACGTGCTCGAGCGCCAGATGGCGCTGATGGCGCAAGCCGCGCAGCGCGTGCAGGACATGAAGCGCTTCGTGTGGGACAGCCTCGACAGCATGCCCGAGCCGATCTTCGTGACCGACCTGGCCGGCACCGTGCTGATCGCGAACCATGCGGCGAAGCGCTACGGGTCGCGGCTCGCGCTGCCGCTGCCGGAAGGGCGGCCGCTGCGCACCGCGCTCGGCGAGCTGACGTTCATGAAGACCGTCGACGGCAACGCCGAACACGATGCGGCGATCCGCGAGCACTGGCCGGCCGCGCTCGACCCGACGCTCGAGGCCGAGCACGACGCGATGGCGCGCGGCATCGAGGTGCGCGACCGCGACGGGCTCGACCATCTGTTACGCTACGCCGCCTGCACGAATGCGCAGGGCCGCGTGACGGGCTGGATTGCCGGCCTCGTCGACGTGACCGAACTGCACGCGGCCGAGCGGCATCGCGAGGAAGCGCTGCACCTGCTGTCGCACGACATGCGCTCGCCGCAGGCTTCGATCCTCGCGCTCGTCGAGATCGAGCGCGACCGCGTCGAGACCGATGCGATGCGCGGGCTGCTCGCGCGGGTCGAGCGCTACGCGCACCGCGCGCTGTCGCTTGCCGACGAGTTCGTGCAGCTGGCGCGCGCGGAGTCGCAGGCGTACCAGCTCGAAGTGACGAGCCTCGTCGACGTGCTGATCGATGCAAGCGACGAGGTATGGCCGCAGGCGCAGGCGAAGCACATCCGCATCGACACCGAGGTCGGCACCGACATGTGCTGGGTGCGCGCGGACCGCTCGCTGATCACGCGCGCGTTCGTGAACCTGCTGAACAACGCAGTCAAATACAGTCCGTCCGACACCGTGATCACGTGTACGCTGACGGTCGAGCACGCGTCGAAGCGGATGTTCTGTACGATTCGCGATCAGGGGTACGGCATTGCGCCGGAAGATCAGCGGCATCTGTTCGAGCGTTTCAAGCGATTCCATGCCGGCGAGCGGCCCGAGATCCCGGGTTCCGGGCTCGGCATGGCATTCGTGAAGACGGTCGTCACGCGCCATGGGGGCAGCGTGTCGGTCGACAGCGAAGTGGGCGTCGGCACCGCGGTGACGGTGTCGCTGCCCGCGATCGACGAGCCGTCCGCCTGACAGGGCCGGGCGCGACGGCAGGACTGGGGAAAGCCATGAGAAAGGAATGGGCAGCGACCGCGCTGGCGGCGTCGTTGTTGACGGGTTGCGCCGGCGTGACGAGCGGCGTGAGTGCGGTCGGGCAGCCGAATGCATTTGCAGCCGGCGCGCACGGCTACGATTTCGTCCGGACGGCCGCGCAGGCCGACGATGCCGAATACCGGCAGGTCGAGGCGCTCGTGCGCGACGAACTCGCGCGCCGCGGCTTCGACGCGCAGCCGCTCAAGGACGCGCGCTACCGGCTGTCGATCGCCTATGCGACGCAGCCGGCGGCGGTCGCGGCCATCGCCGACCAGTGCGGCGCCGCGAGCAGCGCGTGCGTGACGGTGGACGGGCCGTCGCCGTTCGCGCTGCCGTTCGCGGGTGGCGTGTATCGCCACGTGCTGACGCTGCGTTTCGTCGATGCGAAATCGGGCGCCGACGTCTATCGCGTGACGGCCGCGCTGCGCGATCGCGAACCGGGCACGCAGCAGGCCGCGCCGGCGCTCGTGAAGAGCGCGCTCGCGAAGGTGCCGTTCGGCGATGGCGGCGGCTGGCTCGTGAAGACGAAAAAAGACGACGCGGGCGGGATGCCGGGCGTCGTCTCGGTGAAGCCGGCCGAAGCGCGCTGAGCGCCGACCGGTGAGGTGAGGGCGGGCCCGCCGGGGCGAGCCCTTGCCGCGCTCAGGCGGCCGGTTGCGCGCCGCCGCGCGTGCGCAGGTATTCGTCGAATTCCGCGCCGACTTCCGGATGGCGCAGCGCGAATTCGACCGTCGCCTTCAGGTAGCCGAGCTTGCTGCCGCAGTCGTAGCGCGTGCCCTGGTACTTGTAGGCCAGCACCTGTTCGTCGGCGAGCAGCGCCTGGATCGCGTCGGTGAGCTGCAGTTCGCCGCCCGCGCCCGGCTTCAGCGCGCGCAGGTGTTCGAAGATCCGCGGCTTCAGGATGTAGCGGCCGACCACGCCGAGGTTCGACGGCGCGACTTCCGGCGCGGGCTTCTCGACGATCGCCGACATCTTGACGATCGACTCTTCCCATTCCTTGCCGTCGACGATCCCGTACGACTTCGTCTCCGACGGCGGGATCTCTTCGACGCCGATCACCGAGCTGTGATAGTGGTCGAACACGTCGACCATCTGCTTCATCACGGGCGGGTTGCCGTCGAGCAGGTCGTCCGCGAGGATCACCGCGAACGGGTTGTCGGCCACGAGCTTCTCCGCGCACAGCACCGCATGGCCGAGGCCGAGCGCTTCCGGCTGACGCACGTAGAAGCAGTCGACATGGCTCGGCTTGATGCTGCGCACGAGCTCGAGCAGCTTTTCCTTGCCGCGCGCCTCGAGCTCGGCTTCGACCTCGTACGACTTGTCGAAATGATCCTCGATCGCGCGCTTGCTGCGCCCGGTGACGAAAATCATCTCGGTGATGCCCGCGGCGATCGCTTCCTCGACTGCGTACTGGATCAGCGGCTTGTCGACGACCGGCAGCATTTCCTTCGGGCTCGCCTTCGTTGCCGGCAGGAACCGCGTGCCGAGGCCGGCAACGGGGAATACCGCCTTGGTGACTTTCAACATGATCGAACCTTTATTCCTGTAATCGACTTGTCAGACGATGTATGTTCACGTCCGCATTATAGTGAACGCAAACGGCCTTACGGTTTGTTACGCAGGCAACCGATCGAGCTGCGCACGCAGTTTCTCGAGCGTGCTCTGGAATTCGGCGACGCGCTTCTGCTCCTGTTCGACCACGGCCGGCGGCGCTTTCGCGACGAATGCCTCGTTGCCGAGCTTCGCGTTGCACTTCGCGATTTCGCCCGTCAGGCGCGCGATTTCCTTCGACAGGCGCTCGCGTTCGGCCGCGACGTCGATTTCCACCTTCAGCACCAGCTTGTTCGGGCCGACGATCGCGATCGGCGCGCCGTGCGCTTCCTTGTCGAGCGTCGCTTCGTCCGCGAGGATCTGCACTTCCGACAGGCGCGCGAGCGCCTGGACGTACGGCGCGAACGAGCGCAGGCGCTCGGCATCGCCGGCCGCGAGCAGCGGCACCTTCGTCGCCGGCGACAGGTTCATCTCGCCGCGCAGGTTGCGGCATGCGTCGACGATCGCCTTCAGGTCCGCCGCCCACTGCTCGGACGCCTCGTCGATCTTCTGCAGGTTGGCAACCGGATACGCCTGCGTCATCAGCGACGCTTCGCCCTCGGCCTTGCCTTGCGGATAGCGGCCCGCGAGCGGCGCGACCTTCTGCCAGAGCGCTTCGGTGATGAACGGGATGACCGGGTGCGCGAGACGCAGCACCGTCTCGAGCACGCGCAGCAGCGTGCGGCGCGTGGCGCGCTGCTGTTCCGGCGTGCCGTTCTGGATCTGCACCTTCGCGAGTTCGAGATACCAGTCGCAGTACTCGTCCCACACGAACTTGTAGATGCTGGTCGCGACGTTGTCGAAGCGGTAGTCGGCAAAGCCCTTCGCGATGTCGGCCTCGGTACGCTGCAGCAGCGACACGATCCAGCGGTCGGCCGCCGAGAAGTCGAGGTAGCCGCCGGGGCCGCAGTCGCCCGCGCCGCAGACTTCCGGCTTGTCGGCGCCGCAGTCGTGGCCTTCGCAGTTCATCAGCACGAAGCGCGTCGCGTTCCACAGCTTGTTGCAGAAGTTGCGATAGCCTTCGCAGCGCGCGAGGTCGAAGTTCACGTTGCGGCCGAGCGTCGCCATCGACGCCATCGTGAAGCGCAGCGCGTCGGTGCCGAACGCGGGAATGCCGTCCGGGAATTCCTTGCGCGTCTTCTTCTCGATCGTCGCGGCCTGCTTCGGATTCATCAGGCCCGTCGTGCGCTTCGCGACCAGCGTCTCGAGATCGATGCCGTCGACGATGTCGATCGGGTCGAGCGTATTGCCCTTGCTCTTCGACATCTTCTGGCCTTCCGCGTCGCGCACGAGGCCGTGCACGTAGACGGTGTGGAACGGCACCTTGCCGGTGAAGTGCGTGGTCATCATCACCATCCGGGCGACCCAGAAGAAGATGATGTCGAAGCCCGTGACGAGCACCGACGACGGCAGGAAGTGCTTCAGTTCAGGCGTCTCGTTCGGCCAGCCGAGCGACGAGAACGGCACCAGCGCCGACGAGAACCACGTGTCGAGCACGTCTTCGTCGCGCTTCAGTGCACCCGTGTAGCCCTGCGCGGCGGCCTTCGCGCGCGCGTCTTCCTCGCTGCGCGCGACGAACACCTCGCCGTTCTCGCCGTACCACGCGGGAATCTGGTGGCCCCACCACAGCTGGCGCGAGATGCACCAGTCCTGGATGTTCTCGAGCCACTGGTAGTAGGTGGTCGTCCAGTTTTCCGGGACGAACTTGATCTGGCCGTTGCGCACGACGTCGAGCGACGTTTCGGTGATCGACTTGCCGGGATTGAACGTGCCTTCCGGTGCCGGCTTCGTCATCGCGACGAACCACTGGTCGGTCAGCATCGGCTCGATCACGACGCCCGTGCGGTCGCCGCGCGGCACCATCAGCTTGTGCGGCTTCACGGAGTCGAGGAAACCCAGCGCGTCGAGATCGGCGACGATCGCCTTGCGCGCGTCGAAGCGGTCGAGGCCGCGATACTGCTCGGGGCCGTTGTCGTTGATCTTCGCGTCGAGCGTCAGGATCTCGATCGGCGCGAGGTTGTGGCGCAGGCCGACCTGGTAGTCGTTGAAGTCGTGCGCGGGCGTGACCTTCACGACGCCCGTGCCGAACTCGCGGTCGACGTAGTCGTCGGCGATCACCGGGATCTCGCGGCCGGTCAGCGGCAGCGTGACGAGCTTGCCGATCAGGTGTGCGTAGCGCTCGTCTTCCGGATGAACCATCAGCGCGACGTCGCCGAGCATCGTCTCGGGGCGGGTGGTCGCGACGGTCAGCGTGCCCGAGCCGTCGACGAGCGGGTAGCGGATGTGCCACAGGTGGCCGTTTTCCTCTTCGCTCGCGACTTCGAGATCCGACACCGCGGTGAGCAGCACCGGATCCCAGTTGACGAGGCGCTTGCCGCGGTAGATCAGGCCCTGTTCATGGAGCGTGACGAACACGTCGCGCACGGCGGCCGACATCTTGTCGTCCATCGTGAAGTATTCGCGCGACCAGTCGGTCGATGCGCCGAGGCGGCGCACCTGGCCCGTGATCGTCGAACCGGACTGCTGCTTCCATTCCCACACGCGCTCGACGAACTTCTCGCGGCCGAGGTCGTGGCGCGACACGCCCTGCGCGTCGAGCTGGCGCTCGACGACGATCTGGGTGGCGATCCCCGCGTGGTCGGTGCCGGGCACCCACAGCGTGTTCTCGCCGAGCATCCGGTGATAGCGGGCGAGGCCGTCCATGATCGTCTGGTTGAACGCATGGCCCATGTGCAGCGTGCCCGTCACGTTCGGCGGCGGCAACTGGATCGCGAAATCGGGGCGGGACGGATCGAACGCCGGGGCGGCATAGCCGCGTTTTTCCCACTCCGGCCCCCATTGGGACTCGATGGTATGGGGCTCGAAGCTCTTCGCAAGCGTGTTGTCGCTCATGTTGGAAATCTGCCGAAAAATGCGTGAATTGGATGCCGAATCCGACAATTATAAATGGATGCACATCGACCAGCCATCGCGTTGCCGGCGCGGGCTTGTCGCGAAGCGGCCGCAACGCGCTTGCGGCGCTCGACCGAACAGATCGGGAACGGCATCGCGCCGCCGACTTATAATGTCGGGTCCGCATTTTTCTCGCCCGTCCGCCGCCGCTCCATGCCCGATCTGCTCGCCAATCTGAACCCCGAACAACACGCCGCCGTCACGTTGCCGAACGAACCGGCGCTGATCCTCGCAGGGGCGGGCAGCGGCAAGACCCGCGTGCTGATCACGCGCATCGCATGGCTGATCCAGCAGGGCTACGCGTCGCCGCCCACCGTGCTCGCCGTCACCTTCACGAACAAGGCCGCGCGCGAGATGATGGCGCGCCTGTCGGCGATGATGCCGATCGACACGCGCGGGATGTGGATCGGCACGTTCCACGGCCTGTGCAACCGGATGCTGCGCACGCACTGGCGCGATGCCGGCCTGCCGCAGACCTTCCAGATCCTCGATACGGCCGACCAGCTGTCCGCGATCAAGCGGCTGATGAAGGCGGCGAACGTCGACGACGAGAAGTACCCGCCGAAGAACGTCCAGTACTTCATCAACAACGCGAAGGAGCAGGGGCTGCGTCCCGACAAGGTCGACGCGACCGACAGCTTCAACCGCAAGTTCGTCGAGCTGTACCAGGCGTACGACCAGCAGTGCCAGCGCGAGGGCGTCGTCGATTTCCCCGAGCTGCTGCTGCGCTGCTACGAGCTGCTGGCGTACAACGCGCCGCTGCGCGCGCACTACCAGGCGCGCTTCAAGCACATCCTCGTCGACGAGTTCCAGGACACCAACAAGCTGCAATACGCGTGGCTCAAGATGCTCGCGGGCGGCCAGAACGCGATCTTCGCGGTCGGCGACGACGACCAGTCGATCTACGCGTTCCGCGGCGCGAACGTCGGCAACATGCGCGATTTCGAAGACGAATTCCGCGTGCGCAACCTGATCAAGCTCGAGCAGAACTACCGGTCGCACGGCAACATCCTCGATGCGGCGAACCAGCTGATCTCGAACAACGCGCACCGCCTCGGCAAGAACCTGCGCACCGACGCGGGCCACGGCGAGCCCGTGCGCGTGTACGAGGCCAGCACCGATTCGCAGGAAGCCGGCTGGATCGTCGAAGAGATTCGCTCGCTGATCAACACCGGGATGGCGCGCAGCGAAGTGGCCGTCCTGTACCGCAGTAACGCGCAGTCGCGCTCGATCGAGCACACGCTGATGTCGTCGGGCATCCCGTACCGCGTGTACGGCGGCCTGCGCTTCTTCGAGCGTCAGGAAGTGAAGCATGCGCTCGCGTACCTGCGCCTGATCGACAACCCGAACGACGACACGGCGTTCGTGCGCGTGGTGAACTTCCCGACCCGCGGGATCGGCGCGCGCTCGATCGAGCAACTCGCCGACGCCGCGCGCCTGTACGGCTGCTCGATGGCCGCTGCGATTCCGTACGTGACGGGCAAGGCCGGCACGAGTCTCGGCGGGTTCGCGAACCTGGTCGCGAAGATGCGCGCCGACACGCAGCAAATGAATTTGCCGGACACGGTCGAGTACGTCGTGCGCGCGAGCGGCCTCGCCGATTTCTACCAGGGCGAGCGTGAAGGGCAGGACCGTCTCGAAAACTTGCAGGAACTCGTGAACGCGGCGACCGCATTCGTCGCGGAGGAAGGCTACGGGCTCGACACGCCGGCCCGCTCGATCCCGCTGCGCGCGGGCGCGATCGCGGCGCCCGAACTCGGCGCGGCGACGGACGATCCGGCGGTCGACGTACTCGATCCCGCGTCGCCCGGCGATCCGGCGCAGAACCCCGATACGATGACGCCGCTCGCCGGCTTCCTGTCGCATGCGTCGCTGGAGGCCGGCGACAACCAGGCGCAGGCCGGGCAGGACGCCGTGCAGCTGATGACGGTGCACGCGGCGAAGGGGCTCGAATTCTCGGCCGTGTTCATCACGGGCCTCGAGGAAGGGCTGTTCCCGCACGAGAACAGCGTGCTCGAATCGGACGGCCTCGAGGAGGAGCGCCGGCTGATGTACGTCGCGATCACGCGCGCGAAGGAGCGGCTCTATCTGTCGTTCGCGCAGAGCCGGATGCTGCACGGCCAGACGCGCTACAACGTGCGCTCGCGCTTCTTCGACGAGTTGCCGGAGCACGTGCTGAAGTGGCTGACGCCGAAGGTCGAGGCCGGTTCGCGCTGGGGCGGGCGTTCGGACAACGCGGGATACGGGCGCGACTGGTTCGCGCGGCCGGGCGGCGGCAGCCGCGAGCAGATCGTCGATGCGGCGGTGTCCGCGCCGCTGCCCGCGTTCGCGGACAAGCAGCGCGCGGCCGGCGCCGGCTTTCGGGTCGGCCAGCAGGTGTTCCATACCAAGTTCGGCGAAGGCACGGTCACCGCGCTCGAAGGCAGCGGCACCGATGCGAAGGCGCAGGTGAAGTTCAAGCGGCACGGCGAGAAGTGGCTCGCGCTCGCGGTCGCGAAACTGCAGGCGGTGGAATGATGAGCACCGACATGGTTGATATGCCTGCGACGCGCCCGCTCGGCATTCTGGCCGCGCTGCCCGAGGAACTCGGCGACCTGATCGCCGCGATGCGCGCCGACGGCGCGATGAAGACGATCACGTTCGGCCGCCGCGATTACCACGTCGGCACCGTGCACGGCGCGGCCTGCGTCGTCACGCTCGCGCGGGTCGGCAAGGTCGCGGCCGCCGCGACGGTCAGCGCGCTGATCCATGTGTTCGGCGTGGCGGGCGTCGTGTTTACCGGCGTCGCGGGCGGCGTGTCGCGCACGGTGCGCGTCGGCGACGTCGTCGTGGCCGACATGCTGCTGCAGCACGATCTCGACGCATCGCCGCTCTTTCCGCGCTACGAGGTGCCGCTGCTCGGCATCACGCGCTTCGCGACCGACGCGGCACTGACGGCCCGTCTCAGGGCCGCGTGCATGCTGTTCGTCGCGGAAGAGGGCGCGTTGTTCGCCGAACGCTTCGGGCTCGCCGGCGCGACGCTGCACGCAGGGCTCGTCATCAGCGGCGACCGCTTCGTGTCGAGCGAGCGCGAGGTCGTCACGCTGCGCGATGCGCTGCCGGACGCGCTCGCGGTCGAAATGGAAGGCGCGGCGATCGCGCAGGTGTGCGCGGAGCACGACGTGCCGTTCGCGCTGGTGCGCACGATCTCCGATACGGCCGACGATCATGCGACGCAGTCGTTCTCGCACTTCCTGTCGGCGATCGCGAGCAGCTATTCGTCCGGCATCCTCAAGCGTTTCCTGACGCTCCATGCGGCGACGGCGGCCTGAAGCCGCCGTCGTTTTCTCCGTACAAGCCTTTGGGCCGGCCGCGGCGAGCACGCCGCGGCCGGCTTGTCACGCCTTCTTGCGCCGGCTGCTTTCGAGGTTCGGCAGGAACACCGTCAGCACGCCGATCAGCGGCAGGAACGAACACACCTTGTAGACGAACGTGATGCTCGTCGCGTCGGCGAGCTGGCCGAGCACGGCCGCGCCGACGCCGCCGAGGCCGAACGCGAAGCCGAAGAACAGGCCCGCGACCATCCCGACCTTGCCGGGCATCAGTTCCGTCGCATAGACGAGGATCGCGGCGAACGCCGACGCCAGCACGATGCCGATGATCACGGTCAGCACGCTCGTCCAGAACAGGTTCGCGTACGGCAGCAGCAGCGTGAACGGCGCGACGCCGAGGATCGACACCCAGATCACGTACTTGCGGCCGATCCGGTCGCCGACCGGCCCGCCGATCAGCGTGCCGGCCGCCACGGCCGCGAGGAACACGAACAGGTGGATCTGCGCGGCCTGCACCGACAGGTGGAACTTGTCGATCAGGTAGAACGTGAAATAGCTGTTGATGCTCGCGAGGTAGAAGTACTTCGAGAACACGAGCAGCACCAGCACGCCGATCGCGCCGATCACGCGGCCGCGCGACAGCGTCGGGTGGCCGGCCGCCGCGGCCTTCTTCTTCATCGACGGATGCTTCTTGTACCAGTGGCCGATCTGCGTGAGCACGACCATCGCGACGAGCGCGGCCGCGGAGAACCACGCGATGCTGTGCTGGCCGTGCGGAATGATCACGAGCGCGGCGAGCAGCGGCCCGAGCGCGGAGCCCGCGTTGCCGCCGACCTGGAACACCGACTGCGCGAGCCCGTGCTGGCCGCCCGACGCCATCCGCGCGACGCGCGACGACTCGGGATGGAATACCGACGAGCCGCAGCCGACCAGCGCCGCGGCCGCCAGCAGCATCGGAAAGCTCGTCGCGACCGACATCAGCAGCAGCCCCGCGAGCGTGAAGCCCATGCCGACCGGCAGCGAATACGGCTTCGGACGCTTGTCGGTATAGAGGCCGATGAGCGGCTGCAGCAGCGACGCGGTGATCTGGTAGGTGAGCGTGATCAGGCCGATCTGCGCGAACGACAGCGCGAACTGGCTCTTGAGCATCGGATAGATCGCGAGGATCAACGACTGGATCATGTCGTTGAGCATGTGCGAGAAGCTGATCGCGCCGAGCACCGGATAGACGGTGCGCGATGCGGGGGGCGCGGACGGCTGCGCGGCGGCTGCGCCGGCGGCTCCGGTGTCGAGGCTGGTTTCCATGTGAGCTGAACGAGTTGAGGTAACGGGCGCGCTCTGATGGGGATCGGCGCGTTTGGAATCGTTGATGCGTCAAAGAAGTGTAATGTGGCGCATCAGGAATGTCAGGCCAAGTTTTATCGCGAATCGGACATTCATCCGACAGATCGGCCGCTGCCCGTTTTTTTGACCGGGTATAACGCTGGCGGCGCGTCTGCCTGATTGCGAGGCCGCGCCGGAGCCCGGTTGCGTGTTTTACCGGACTCAAGAAACGGCGGTGGCGGCCGTAGAACGACCCAATGACCACAGGTGCGCCGCGCCCGGCACCGGCTATCCGCCGTGCAGGCGCAGGACGCGCGGCATGGCCTGCCATCGCGGAACGCCGGAACCGACCTTTCCGGCAGCGTGATCCATACGGGGATATATCGATGAAAGCAGCATCATTGCATCCGCGGCCGGGTGCGGCCGCCGCCGCACCCGACGTTGCCGCCGGTCGCGCCGCACGGCGCCCGCGCGCGGCGCGTCGTGAGCGTCGTGAGCGCCGGCCGTGGACCGTCAAGGCGACCTTGCGCGCCGCGTTCGCGATCCTGCTGGCCGGCACGCTCGCGATCGGCGTGTTTTCGCTGTGGCAGATCAGCCGGCTGAACGCGTCGATCTCGTCGGTCTACGAGCAGGGCCACGTCGCGAGCCGCGCGGCGCAGGAAGTCCGTGCCGAGGTGCTGCGGGCGAGCCGTGCGCAGAAGATGCTGCTGACCGCGACCACCGCGAAGGAGCGCGACGAGCTGGGCGCGGAGGTCGGTGCGGGGCTCGCGTCGATCGGCCAGGCGCTCGGCACGCTGCAGCGCTACGCGGATCCGGCCGACGCCGGCGATTCGGCGCGGTTGCGCGCGTTCTCGACGGCCGTCGGCACGTGGAGCGCGCATCTGCGCGATTTCGTCGCGCTCGTGCGCGCGCAGCCGCTCGACCTGTCGCAGATGAACTGGCAGGTCGGCACGCAGGACGTGTCGCTGCTGGTCGAAACCGGCAAGCTCGAAAAGCTCGTCGCCGAACTCGTGAAGACGCGCGGCGAGAAATCGAAGGCGACGCTCGATGCGTCCGCCACCATCTTCTCGTCGTCGTTCGCGATGATCGCGATCATGACGGCCGCGCTGATCGTGCTCGCGATCGCGATCGCCGAACGCGTCGTGCGGCGCCTCGCGTCGCAGCTCGGCGGCGAGCCCGCGCACGCGAAGGCGATTGCCGCCGACATCGCGCGCGGCGACCTGACGCGGCCGATCGCGCTCGGCCGGCACGACCGCGACAGCATGGTGCGCGCGCTGGCCGAGATGCAGACGGGGCTCGCGGCGACCGTCGGCGAGATCGCCGTCAGCGCAGAGGCCATCGCGGCCGCGTCCGGCGAGATCTCGACCGGCAATCTCGACCTGTCGCGGCGCACCGAGCAGCAGGCCGTCGCGCTCGAACGCACCGCGGCCAGCATGGAGCAGCTCACGTCGACCGTGCGGCAGAACGCCGAGAACGCGCGGCAGGCGAGCACGCTCGCGGCCAATGCGTCGGCCGTTGCGGAAACGGGCGGTGAAGTCGTCGGGCGCGTGGTCGCGACGATGAGCGAGATCGACGACAGCGCGAAGAACATTCGCGAGATCATCGGCACGATCGAGGGGATCGCGTTCCAGACCAACATTCTCGCGTTGAATGCGGCGGTCGAGGCCGCGCGCGCCGGCGAACAGGGGCGCGGCTTCTCGGTGGTCGCGGGCGAGGTGCGCCTGCTCGCGCAGCGCGCGGCGACCGCGGCGAAGGAGATCCGCGCGCTGATCGGCGCATCGGTGGAGCGCGTCGCGAACGGCGCGGCGCTCGCGCACGACGCGGGCCGCACGATGGACGACGTCGTGCGCGCGGTCAAGCGCGTGACGGACATCATCGGCGAGATTTCCGCGGCATCGGACGAGCAGAGCGCCGGGATCGAAGAGATCGGCCGCGCGGTCACGCAGATGGACGCCGGCACGCAGCAGAATGCGGCGCTCGTCGAACAGGCGGCGGCCGCCGCGAACGCGCTCGACGAACAGGCGCAGGCGCTGAAGTCGCTGGTCGGGCGTTTTCGCATCGCGGCCTGAGCGCGCCAGGCCGCTCCGCGCTTACGATTTCTTCTGCTTGATCGGATCGATGATGACCGTGCAGGTCGTGCCCGCCGACAGCACCACGTCGGCCGGCACTTCGTCGATCCGGATGCGCACCGGCACGCGCTGCGCGAGGCGCACCCAGTTGAAGGTCGGGTTCACGTCCGCGACGAGGTCGCGGCTCTGCGGGTTGTCGCGATCGTAGATGCCGCGCGAGATGCTTTCGACGTGGCCCTTCATCACGCCGCCGCTCATCAGCCGCATCTCGGCCGGCGCGCCGATCTTCACGCGCGGCAGCTTGGTTTCCTCGAAGTAGCCGTAGACCCAGAACGAGTGGCTGTCGACGATCGCGAGCTTCGCCTGGCCGGCCACCGCGTAGTTGCCCTTGAACGTCTGCAGGTTCGTGATGTAGCCGTCGACCGGCGCGACGACGCGCGTGCGTTCGAGATTGAGCTTCGCGGCGTCGAGCGCGGCGATTGCCTGCTGGTACTGCGCATCGGCGCTCGACGCGCTGTGCGCCGCGTTCTCGCGGTTTTCCTTCGATACGACGAGCGCATCGAGATCGGCGCGGCGGGCCGCGTCGTCGCGGCGCATCTGCAGTTCCGCGCGGCGGGCGGCGACGGCCGCCTGCGCCTGCTCGACCGCGATCTGGTAGTGCGACGGGTCGATCTGCATGATCAGGTCGCCTTTTTTCACGAGCTGGTTGTCATGCACGGGCAGCTCGACGATCGCGCCCGACACGTCCGGCGCGACGTTGACGATCTCGGCGCGCACGCGCCCGTCGCGCGTCCACGGATCGTCCATGTAGTGCACCCACAGCGAGCGCCCGATCAGGATCGCGACGAGAAGGATGACGGCGGTCGCGACGAAGCCGAAGAGTTTTCTGAGAATCATGATGGTTCGGAATCAACGGTAAACGGCAAGACTCAGTCCGCCGCAAATGCAGACGAGAAGGCAGGCCCGGAACAGCGACGGGTGCCAGACCAGACGGTAGAGGCCTGTATAGGCGAGCAGGCGGTCGACGGCCCAGGTCGCGAGCGCGCCGAGGACGAACATCAGCACCACCGTGGGCATGTAGGCATCGAGAATGGCGATTTCACGCGGCATCATGACGAGGCTCCTGGTTGGGGACGCACGGGGCGGTTGCGGTTGAGCGGCTCGAGCGGCGATTCCGGATCGAGCAGCGCGGTGCGCACGAAATGCAGATGGCTCAGGATGCGCTGCAGCCGGTGGCGCTCGTCGCGCGTCGGCTCGAACGCGTCGAGCGTCTGCCGGGTCGCATCGATTGCGGCATTGGTCGCGGCGAGCGTCGCATCGAAGCGCGCGGCGCTCGGTTTCGCGAACAGCGTCGACAGCGAGCCGCGCATCGTCTCGATCGCGCGACGCCACGGCATCGCCGGCGCATAGCGCGGGTCGGACGGCAGCGTCGCCAGCTCGTGGCGCAGGTCGATCGCCGCGTTGCCGGTTTCGAGCACCGCGAACATCCAGCGCAGCGCGTCGCGCTGCACGTCGGGCTGGTCGGCCGACAGCGTGTGGGCCTGGTACATCAGGTCGCGCGCGCCGCTCTCGAAGCGCGTGCGCAAGCCGGCGAGCCGCGCGTGGCAGGCCGCGACGGCCTGGTGGCGCAGGTCGGCGAACAGCCGCTTCTTGAGCCACGGCGCGGTCGGCGGGAACAGCACCGCGAACGCGATCGCCGACGCCAGCATCGACAGCACGAGCGCGAGCGCGTCGTTCATGAAGCTGGTCGGATCGTAGTGCGTGATGTTGTCCGGGCCGGCGAGGAAGCTGAAGAAGATCAGGTAGCCCATCCCGTAGCCCGCGAGCTTCGGCTTCAGCGTCATGAAGATGCCGATCGCGAGCAGCGGCGCGAGCGCGACGCACAGCAGCGGGAAGCCGTCGATGTGCGGATAGATGCCGAACGTCAGCAGGAAACCCGTGCACACGGCGAGTGCCGTTCCCATGCCCATCTGCGCGGACATCGCGGTCGGGCGCGGCGTCGACGACGCGAGCGCGCAGGTGGCCGCCGCCGTCAGCGTGAGCGTCACGCCGCTCGGCCATGCGCTCTCGATCCAGAACCAGCCGAGCACGAGGATCACGGTCGCGGTGCGAATCGCTGCGATCACCATCGCCGTCATGTTGGTGCGCGGCTCGTAGCGTTCGATCCAGCGCTCGCGTTCGTGCGTCGCGGTCGACAGCGACGCATAGGTCGCCGCGTACTCGTGCAGGTCGGTGATGAAGCGGTACAGCAGTTCGGCGGCCGTATCGAAGTCGAGCAGCGGAAAGTCCGGCTGCGTTTCGAGCGCCGCACGGGTCGCGCGGATGCGGCGCGGCAGCGCGTCGCGCCATGCGAGCAGTTGCTCGGCCGCGTGCCCCGCGTCGGTCGACGTGCGCACGGGTTCGCCCGTGGGCGTCAGCAGCAGCGGCGCGATCTCGCGGAAGTACGGCTCGATCGCGTCGATCGCGGCCTGCGCGCCGGCCGCATGCAGCCGGTTCATCAACTGGTGCAGCGCATGGAAACGGCTCGACGCGCTCATGAACTCGCTGTTCAGCCGCGCGAGGCGGCCGCTGCGCATCCGCGTATCCGGATCCTCGAATACGGCCATGCTGCGCGCGGCCTCGAACCCGACCACGTCGGCGACGAAGCGCGTATGGATGGTTTCGATATGCGCGCGGTCGAGCTTGCCCGACAGCGCCGAAGCGACATAGTCGACGAAGCTGCCGAAGCGCTTGCGCACCGTCGTGCGCATCTGCTCGCCCGTGTACTGCGGAAACACGAGCGCGCTGACCACGCCGGCCGACACGATCCCGACCATGATTTCGGCAACGCGCGTCAGCGCGCTCATGAACGCGCCGTCCGGGTGCTGCGAAGCGGGCAGCCCGATCAGCGCGGTCGTGTAGCCGGCCAGCAGGAAGCCGTAGCTGCGGAAGTTGCGGTTGCGTGCGGCGCCGGCCGTGCACAGCGCGACCCACAGTGCGACCGCCAGCAGGAACAGCTGCGGCTGCTGCGGAAACAAGCCGACGAACGTGAGCGTCGCGATGAGCCCGAAGATCGTGCCGGCGACGCGGTAGAAGCTCTTCGCGAGCACCGCGCCGCTTTGCGGCTGCATCACGATGAACACCGTGGTCATCGCCGTTTTCGGCGCGGGCAGGTCGAGCCGCATCGATACGCCGGTCGCGATGAACGCGGCGAGCAGCGCCTTGAACAGGTAGAGCCACGCGGCGCCGTCGCTGCGGGCCCAGTCGCCGAACGCGGCGGACCAGGCCGCGAGCGGACCGCCGGCGTGCGTGGAAGCGGGGGAGGAGGCTGACATGGCGGTCGCTCCGCGTTACCGTGCGGCCGGCGTGCCGGTCGCGGCGACCTGCGCGGGCCGGGCAACGGCCGCCGCGGGCTTCGCGTCCGACGGGTTGGCACCGTCGGCGGGTTGGTCGTCCGCCGGAACGTCTTTGCCCGTCTCGACGCCGCCGCCGAGCGCGGCCATCAGCTGCGCGTGCGCGGCGAGGCGTTCCGCATCGATGCGGGCCGCCGTCTCCTGCGCGCGCAGCAACTGCTGTTGCGCGATCAGCACGTTCACGTAATCGGTCAGCCCGCGGCGGAAGCCCTCGCGCGACAACTGGTAGCTGCGGTCGTTGGCGGCCACCGAGCGCGCGGCGTCCTTCTTCTGCGTATCGAGCGAGCGGATTCGCACGACCTGGTCGGCGATGTCCTTGAGCGCGCCGACGATCGTCTGGTTGTAGCGCTCGACCGCCTGGTCGTAGCCGGCATTCGCCGCGCCGAGCTGCGCGCGCAGCCGGCCGCCTTCGAAGATCGGCAGCGTCAGCGCGGGGCCGGCCGTCCAGCCGCCGTTCATCGCGCGCAGGAAGTCGGTGAACGGCGCGGTCACGCCGAAGCCGCCGACCGTCGCCAGCAGGTCGATGTTCGGGTAGAACGAGGCCTTTGCGACATCGATGCCGCGCGCCTGCGCGTCGACCGTCCAGCGCGCCGCGACCACATCGGGGCGGCGGCCGAGCAGGTCGGCCGGCAGCGCCGACGGCAGGCCGGCCGGCGCGTCGAGCGCAAGCTGCGGCCGCTTGATCGCGTCGCCGGCGCCCGGGCCCTTGCCGGCCAGTGCGGCGAGCTGGTGGCGCGCGAGCTGGATCGCTTCTTCATAGCTGTCGATCTGGCGCTCGTAGTCGGGCAGCGTCGATTCCGCCTGGCTCACTTCGAGCTGCGTGCCGAGGCCGGCCTGCAGCCGCTTGCGCGCGAGATCGGCGAGCGAGCGCTGGCGTTCGAACGTTTCGTGCGCGAGGTCGAGCAGCGCATAGTTCATCGACATGCCGACATACGCGCGCACGACGTTGACTTCGAGTTCGAGCTTCGCCGCGCGCGCGTCGGCGGCGGTCGCATGCGCAGTGTCGAGCGCGCGTTCGGTCGTGTTCTTGTCCTTGCCCCACAGGTCGAGGTGGTACGACAGGCCGAGCGTGCCGGTGTTGTTCCAGGTATCGGCGTTCGCGAGCGGGCCCGGGCCGTAGAACACGTTGTCGGGCCAGTGCTCGCGCATCAGCGAAAGATTGCCGTTGATCTGCGGCAGTTCGGCCGAGCGGGCGACGCGCGCCATCGCCTGCGCTTCGCGCACGCGTGCCTCGGCGGCCGCGAGCGTCGGGTTGCCGGCCTGCGCGGCGGCGATCCAGGAATCGAGCTGCGGATCGCGGTAGGCGCGCCACCAGTCTGCCGCGGGCCAGCCCGCGTCGCGGTCGGCCGCTCGGATCGCGGCGCCGGCGTCGAGCGTGTTCGCTTCGATGCGGGCCGACTGCGGCTTGTTGTCGCCCATGCTCGCGCATCCGGCCATTATTAATGAGACTGCAAGAACCGCCAGTGCGAGCGTCCCTTTTGTCGCCGGAGACTGCACGATTTTCTCCCTTTCGGATATAGATGAGTCGGATGCGATTATATTTTTCAGTGATTCCTGAATAAACGGACAACGGTGCAAGTCATTTTTACGAATCCTGAGACAATACTTGTTCGACTCTGTGCAACAATCCGTCCGGATTCAAACGGGTAATCGGATGGATACGTTACAAAACATGCGGGTATTCGTCCGCGTGGTCGACGCGGGGAGCTTTACCGCGGCCGCCCAGCAGATGAATTCGACCACCGCCTATGCGTCGCGCGCGGTCTCGGATCTCGAGGCGCACCTGCGCACGCGTCTCCTGAACCGCACGACGCGCCGGATCGCGCTGACCGAAGCCGGCGAGCGCTACCTGCAGCGCTGCGAGCAGATCCTCGCGTACGTCGACCAGGCCGAAGCCGAGGCCGGCGACGCGCACGCGCGCCCGTCCGGCAAGCTGAAGGTCCATTGCTTCACGAGCCTCGGCCAGCACTACCTGGTGCCGGCCATTGCGCGCTATCGCGAGCGCTATCCGGACGTGCACGTCGAGCTGACGCTCGCGCAGCGGATGCCCGACCTGCTCGACGAGGGGTACGACGTTGCAATCGTCGTCGGCCGCGACCTGCCCGATTCGGGGCTCGTGTCGCAGCGGCTTGGCGAGAGCTACAGCGTCGTGTGTGCATCGCCCGGCTACGTCGAGGCGCACGGCGTGCCGCAGCGGCCGGCGGATCTCGCGCAGCACGTGTGCCTCGGGATGGTCGCGCCGGGCTTTCACTACGACGAATGGGCGCTGGCGGGGCCGAACGGCGAAGAAGTCGTTCCGATCACGGCGCCGCCGTTTCGCGTGAACGTCGCCGAGGCGCTCGCGGTGGCCGTGCGGGAGGGGATGGGGATCGGCGGGCTGCCGCTTTATTCGGCGATCGGCTGGCTGCGCAGCGGGCATATCGTGCGCGTGATGCCCGAATACCGGTCGCACGTGATGAACATCTACGCGCTCTATCCGTCGCGTCAGTACCTCGACGCGAAAATCCGTACCTGGGTCGATTTCCTGCGTGACGAACTGCCGTCCACGCTCGCCGCCGACGAAGCCGCGCTCGAGCAGTACACGCGTGCGACATGAGCGCGCGGTTGACTGCAATCTGACGAGATTTGTCCTTCACGCAACATTTTTTTACGAACGCGTGTCTGACAGTTTGATACTGTTAAAGTAATCGATATACGTCACCCCGGAGTAGCAATGGATACGCACCTGATGATCGGCCTTGGAGTCCTGCTTGGCGCGGCCGCTGCCGCCGCGGCGACCCGCGACCTGCTGCGTGCGATGAAGGCGAAGGCACGGATGAAGCCGGTGCCGGTGCGCGTGCGCGCGGCACAGCACGGATCGCGCCGCAGCGACCGCTGATCGGGCCATATCGGCCCGTACGACCCGTATCAGTCCCGGTCGGAGAAGGCCGCGCAACGCGGCCGGGCGGGCTTGGCGTTCAGCCGAGCTCGACGACCTTGTCCCACGCGAACGCGGTATTTTCCAGTTCGCCGGTGCGCCGGCGGATATAGCCGCGCGGATTGCACACCACGCGCGTGCCGCCGTCCGCAACATAGTCGAATGACGTATGCGTGTGGCCGTGGATCCACAAATCCACCGGCGGCCGCACGAGTTCAGCCATATCCGTGACGAACCCCGCCGACGCAAGGTCTTCCGCATAGCGTTCCGCCAGCGAGCGACGGTGCGGCGCATGATGGGTGGCGACGATTGTCCGCCCCGCGAACGGCACCGCGAGCTGCGCTTCCAGCCACGCGCGGCCTTGCCGATGCAGCGCGATCGCGTCGGCCGGCGAGAAATCCCGTTCCGCCGCGCCCGGTGCCGCATGCAGCGCCGCGTCGTGCGGCCAGGTCACCTGGATCAATCCCTTGAAATCGAGCATCACGCGCAGCGCGGCTTCGATTGAGGTGGCGATGCTGGCTTCGTCGCCGCCGAACAGCGAGAAATCGGCCCACAGCGTCGTGCCGAGCACGCGGAAGCGCTGTTCGGGATCGACGTAGACGCCGTTGTTCAGGTAATGCACGTTGTCGAGCGCATGCGCCGCGTCGCGCATCGCCGCCTCCAGCGCGCCGAATTCCCCGTCGTAGTACTCGTGGTTGCCCGGCACGTAGATCACCGGCACGGCCGGGTCGAACGTCTCGGCGGCCCAGCGCAGGCCTTCCGCGTGATTGTGGATGTCGCCGGCGAGCACGACGAGATCCGCGTCGGCATGCGCGATTACGTCGGGCTGGTTGCTTTCGAGATGCAGGTCGGACAGGATGCGGACTTTCACGGGCTTCGCTCCGGAGTGGGCGGCTTCAGCGCAGGACCTTGCCGGGATTCATCAGGCCGCGCGGGTCGAGCGCGGTCTTCAGCGTGCGCATCAGCGTCGTTTCGACCGGCGACTTGTAGCGCTGCGCGTCGTCGATCTTCAACTGGCCGATCCCGTGTTCCGCGCTGATCGTGCCGTGGTGGCGGTGCACGTTGTCGTAGACGATCCGGTTGATCGGCGCCTGGAACGCGGCGAGGAACGCCTTCGGATCGCCGCCTTCGGGCATCTGCACGTTGTAGTGAAGGTTGCCGTCGCCGAGGTGGCCGAACGTGACCATCCGCGCGCCCGGCGCGGCCTGCTGGATCGCCGCGTCGGTCTCGTCGATGAACCGCGCGACCGACGAGATCGGCACCGCGATGTCGTGCTTGATGTTGAGACCCTCGTCGGCCTGCGCGAGCGGGATGTGCTCGCGCAGGTCCCAGAACGCGCGCGACTGCGCGAGATTCTCCGCGACCACCGCGTCGACCACGAGCCCGGCCTCGAACGCTTCTTCCATCAGTTTCTCGAACAGCGCGCGCGCATGCGCTTCGCTTTCGTTGTCGGACAGTTCGAGCAGCACCGTCTGCGAATGCGTCTGCGCGAACGGGTAGCGCAGTTGCGGGTAGTGCTTGCCGACCAGTTGCATGCAGAAATCCGACATCAGCTCGAAGCCGGTCAGCAGCGGCCCGGCCGCACGCTGCGCGAGCGCGAGGAAGTCGAGCGCCGCGTGCGGCGATTCGAGCGCGGCGAGCGCCGTGACCTGCGCGGCCGGCAGCGGATGCAGCTTCATCACGGCAGCGGTAATGATCCCGAGCGTGCCTTCCGCGCCGATGAACAGGTCGCGCAGGTCGTAGCCGGTGTTGTCCTTGCGCAGCCCGCGCAGGCCGTCCCAGATCTCGCCCTGCGGCGTCACGACCTCGAGCCCGAGGCACAGCTCGCGCGCGTTGCCGTAGCGCAGCACCGCGGTGCCGCCAGCATTGGTCGACAGGTTGCCGCCGATCGTGCAGCTGCCTTCCGCCGCGAGGCTCAGCGCGAACAGCCGGCCGCCTTCGCGGGCGCGTGCCTGCACGTCGGCGAGGATCACGCCGGCTTCGACGGTGATCGTGTTGTTGTGCGGATCGAGCGCACGCACGCGGTTCAGGCGCGCGACGCTCAGCACGGCCTGGCTGCCGCTCGCGTCGGGCGTCGCGCCGCCGGCGAGGCCCGTGTTGCCGCCTTGCGGCACGAGCGCGATGCCGTGCGCGTTGGCCAGCTTGACGAGCGCGGCGACTTCGGCCGTGTTCGCGGGTTTCAGCACCGCGCACGCGGCACCCTTGTAGCGGCGGCGCCAGTCGGTCAGGAACGGTTCGGTATCGTGCGGATCGGTCAGCACATGGTCGGCGCCGATCGCGTCGCGGCACGCGGAAACGAAAGCTTCGGAGGACATCATTACCTTGTCGCGTAAGGGTCAGGACGCGGCGCGCGACTTTTTCGCCGCGCGCTTGAACGGCGCGACGTACGCCAGCGCCGCCACGAAGAAGCCGACGGCAAGTGCGGTCTCGCACCAGCCGAGCGTTGCGGACAACCCGCCATCGGACATGCCGCGCACGATGCCTTCGGCGAAATAGACGAGAATCAGCATGCTCGCCCACTGCATCGTATAGATGTTACGCCGCCAGACGCCGGGCAGTGCGAGCGCGAGCGGCACGGCCTTCAGCATCAGCGCGGAGCCGCCCGGGCGCAGCGGCGCGAGCCACAGCTCCCACGCGAGCGACAGTGCGATCAGTGCGACGAGGCACGCGACGGCGGCCAGCGCGCAGCGCGGCCGGGCAGCGACGGCGGGGCGGGCGGGCGCGTTCATGCGGCGTCGGCGGCCTGGGCGTTGGAGAGGGCGGCCGCCGCGCGTGCGAGCCGCACGCCGAGCGCGGCCGCGAGCGCCTTTTCGTCCGCCGACAGCCTTTCGGGGTCGGCGCGGCCGTGCTGCGCGACATGCGACGCGCCGTACGGCGTGCCGCCGGTGCGGGTCGTGCTGAGCGCGGATTCGGTGTACGGGATCCCGACGATCATCATCCCGTGATGCAGCAGCGGCAGCATCATCGACAGCAGCGTCGATTCCTGGCCGCCGTGCAGGCTGCCGGTCGACGTGAACACGCTCGCCGGCTTGCCGGTCAGCGCGCCCGACAGCCATTGCGGCGTCGTGCCGTCGAGGAAATACTTGAGCGCGGCGGCCATGTTGCCGAAGCGGGTCGGCGAGCCGAGCGCGAGGCCCGCGCATTCCTCGAGGTCGCGCAGTTCCGCATAGGGCGGACCGTCGGCGGGAATGTCGGGGGCGCTGGCTTCGCAGACCGTCGACACGGGCGGCACGGTGCGGATGCGTGCCTGCATGCCCGGCACGCTGTCGATGCCGTTGGCGATCGCGAGCGCGAGATCGCGCGTGGCGCCGTGACGGCTGTAATAGAGGACGAGGATGTCTTTCATGGGCTACGGAACCGCGTGCGGCCGCGCGCGTGCCCGGTGCAGTCGGCCCCTGCTGGATCGAGCGGCTATTATAGGGGCTGAAGCCGTCGCGCAGCGCGGCGGCGGCGCGCCTGCGGGCGCGCGGCATCAAGAAGGAGAAGCCGTTTGCCGAAGTTGAACGTCGATCTCGACACCATCAAGCGCCTCGCGCAGTTCGCGGCCCGGCGCAGCGCCGAGGATCGCATTCCGCAAGTGGCGGGCAGCCTCACGTTCACGACGATGCTGGCGCTCGTGCCGCTCGTGACGGTCGCGTTCGCGCTGTTCACCGCGTTCCCGATGTTCGCGTCGTTCCAGCTGTCGCTGCAGGGGTTCCTCGCGGATCACCTGATGCCCGCGCAGTTCAACATCCAGATCTTCAAGTACCTGAACCAGTTCGCGTCGAAGGCCAAGGGGCTGACGACGGCCGGCCTGATCGTGCTCGTCGTCACGTCGGTGATGACGATGATGACCATCGAATCGGCGTTCAACCTGATCTGGCGGGTGCGCAAGCCGCGGCCGTTCGCGCAGCGCGTGCTCGCGTACTGGGCGCTGATCACGCTTGGGCCCTTGCTGTTCGGCGTGAGCCTGTCGATCTCGTCGTACCTGTTCACGCAGTCGCTGGCGTTCACCGGCGCCGCGCCGTCGACGTCGATCGTCGAGTGGCTGCTCGCGCTCGCGTCGCTGCCGCTGACGGTGCTCGCGTTCACGCTGCTGTACGTGTACCTGCCGAACTGCACGGTCGCGTGGCGCGACGCGGTGATCGGCGGGCTGTTCGCGGCCGTCGCGTTCGAACTCGCGAAGCGCGGCTTCGGCTACTACGTGCGGCGCATTCCGACCTATACGGCCGTGTACGGCGCATTCGCGGCGCTGCCGGTGTTCCTGCTGTGGGTGTATCTCAGCTGGTTCGTCGCGCTGCTCGGTGCGATGGTGACCTCCGCGCTGCCGGCGATCCGCGTCGGCCAGTTCCATCGCATCCACTATCCGGGCAGCGACCTGCTCGATGCGCTCGAACTGCTCGCGCGGCTTGCCGAGGCGCGCGCGGCCGGCAAGCCCGGGTACGCGGCGCTGCGGCTCGCGGCGATGCTGCGCTGCGACATGGAAACCGCGCAACGGCTGCTGACGACCATGGAGGAACGCGAATGGGTCGCGCGGCTGGACGGCGGCGATGCCGCGCCGCGCTATGTCCTGCTGGCGAACCCGGAGCAGCTGACCCTGGCGCAACTGTTCGACGTGCTGGTGATCGACCGCACGGAGCTGACCTACCAGTTGCAGCGGCGGCGCAGCCATGTCGACGGCGCGGCGCTGCTCGAGGTGCTGTCGAACGAGCGGTTCGACGTGTCGCTCGCGTCGCTGATCGCCGCGCACCGGCTCGCGGGCGCACAGCCGACGGGTATCCCGGGGCAGGCGCCGGACGGCGTGTCCGACCCGCACGCACGGCCGCCGCGGCCCGCGTGAGTGCGGGGCCGGCGGCTACAGTGAAATCTTGCCGATGCAGATGTCCTTGAACATCACCCAGTCGCCCATCAGGCTGTAGATCGGGTGCCGGAACGTGGCCGGACGATTCTTCTCGAAGAAGAAGTGTCCGACCCACGCGAACCCGTAGCCGCAGACGACAGCTGCCGGCAGCCACAACCAGTGGCCTGTCGCGATCGCCATCGCGACGCAGCCGATCACGCCGAGCGAGCCGATGAAGTGCAGCCGCCGCGACGTCAGGTTCTGGTGCTCGTTCAGGTAATACGGGTAGAAATCAGCGAAGCTGGCGAATTGCTCCGAATGCGTATGCGCCATGGCCGTCTCCTCGGGCCGCTGTTCATGCGGCCATTGTGCGGCCGGCGGCCGGTGTCCGCAAGCGGGGGCGGCCTGCCGCGCCGGCCCGTGCTTTCCTTTTGACAGGCTTTCCGATAGGATCGAAAGAGGTTTTGCATTCAAGCATGAGGGGACTACGATGCGCGTCAGCGATATTCTGAAAGTGAAGGGCAACACGCTGTTTACGGTGACGCCCGATAAGCCGCTGCGCGAAGCGGTCGATACGATGGCCGAGCACGACATCGGTTCGCTCGTCGTGATGGAGTACGGCGATCTCGTCGGGATGCTGACGTTCCGCGAGATCATCCTGCGCCTGCACGTCAACGGCGGTGCGATCGGCGACGTGCAGGTGCGCAAGGTGATGGACGAGCCGCTCACGTGCACGCCGGAAACGGACGTCAACGAAGTGCGCCGGATGATGCTCGAGCGCCACGCGCGCTACATGCCCGTGCTCGACAAGAAGGTGCTGATGGGCGTCATTTCGTTCTACGACGTCGCGAAGACGGTCGTCGAGGCACAGAGCTTCGAGAACCGGATGCTGAAGGCGTACATCCGCGACTGGCCGGAATCGGAAGCCGAAGCGCACAAGCCGTGAACCACGCCGCGCCCGGCGCCCTGACGCGCGGGCGTCGCCATCCGGCACGCGGCGGCGCAGGTTTGTCCTGCGCCGCCGTTTTTTCAACGACAACACGACAAGGCCCGCGCAGCTTCGCCAAGACGACGCGCGCGTATTCCGCATGAGCGATCAAACGCAAGCCACTTCGGGGCGGCGCGACGAACGGCGCGCCCACGCATCGCAGTTCGACCTGCTGCGCGAGCGCCGTTTCGCACCGTTCTTCACGACCCAGTTCCTCGGCGCGCTGAACGACAACGTCTTCAAGATCGGCTTCACGTCGCTCGTCACCTATCACACAGCACGGTTCTCCGGCGTCGACGCGAAGACCGCCGCATTCCTGATTTCCGCGATCTTCATCCTGCCGTTCGTGCTGTTCTCGGCGACGTCCGGCCAGATCGCCGACAAGTACGACAAGGCGACCCTCACGCGCTTCGTGAAGACCTTCGAGATCGTGCTGATGCTGGTCGGCGCGGCCGGCTTCGTCACGCACAGCGCGGCCCTGCTGTATCTGTGCACGTTCATGATGGGGATGCACTCGACGCTGTTCGGGCCCGTCAAGTATTCGTACCTGCCGCAACATCTCGGCGAGCACGAACTGGTCGGCGGCAACGGTCTCGTCGAGATGGGCACGTTCATCGCGATCCTGATCGGCACGATCATCGGCGGCGCGGCCGCTGGCATCGAGGGCAGCGGCGAGCGCGTGCTCGCGGTGAGCGTCGTCGTCATCGCGATCGCGGGGCGGCTCGTCTCGCAGCGCGTGCCGTCCACGCCGGCGCCGCAGCCCGATCTCGCGATCAACTGGAATCCGTTCAGCGAGACCTGGCGCAACCTCGGGCTCGCGCGGCAGAACCGCACCGTGTTCCTGAGCCTGCTCGGCATCTCGTGGCTGTGGTTCGTCGGCGCGACGTTCCTCACGTCGTTCTTCAATTTCGCGAAGGACGTGCTGTCCGCGAGCCCCGACGTCGTCACGATCCTGCTCGCGACGTTCTCGGTCGGCATCGGCCTCGGTTCGCTGCTGTGCGAGCGCCTGTCGCAGCGGCGCGTCGAGATCGGCCTCGTGCCGCTCGGCTCGATCGGCATCAGCGTGTTCGCGATCGAATTGTATTTCGCGAGCCACGCGCTGCCGTCGCCCGGCCACCTGCTGTCGGTCGGCGAATTCCTGGCCGGCGCGCGCCACTGGCGCATCCTCGCCGACCTGTTCCTGCTCGCGATGTTCGGCGGCTTCTACAGCGTGCCGCTGTACGCGCTGATCCAGAGCCGCAGCGCACCGACGCACCGTGCGCGGATCATCGCCGCGAACAACATCCTGAACGCGCTGTTCATGATCCTGTCGGCCGTGATGGCGATGGGGCTGACCAAGGCCGGCGTCGGCATCCCGGGCCTGTTCCTCGTCACCGCGCTGCTGAACGTCATCGTCGCGGCGTATATCTACCTGCTCGTGCCCGAGTTCCTGCTGCGCTTCGTCGCGTGGGTGCTCGTGCACACCTTCTACCGGATTCGCCTCGTGCACGCGGAGCGGATTCCGGCGGAGGGTGCGGCCGTGCTCGTCTGCAACCATGTCAGCTATGTCGATGCGCTCGTGCTGGCCGCCGCGAGCCCGCGCCCGATCCGTTTCGTGATGGATCACCGGATCTTCAAGACGCGCTTCGCGAGCTGGGTGTTCCGGCATGCGAAGGCGATCCCGATCGCGCCGCGCCACGAGGACCCCGGGATGCTCGCGCGCGCGTACGACGCGTGCGAGGCCGCGCTGAAGGACGGCGAACTCGTGTGTATCTTCCCCGAGGGCAAGCTGACGAAGACGGGCGACATCAACACGTTCCATCACGGCATCACCGAGATCCTGAGCCGCACGCCGGCGCCGGTGATTCCGATGGCATTGCGCGGATTGTGGGGCAGCTATTTTTCGCGGCATTCCGATGCGCGGATGCCGCGGCCCATCAAGCGCGGCGTGATGAGCCGGCTGACGCTGGCGGTCGGCGAGCCGATTCCGGCGTCGGTCGCGACGCCCGAATCGCTGCAGGCCGCGGTGACCGAGCTGCGCGGCGCTCGGAAGTAGGCGGGCGGGGTGCCCGCCGGTATCGCGCCGGGCGAGTATTTCGCCTGGAAGCGGGCCGGAACGGGCTTCCGGCCGCACCGACGGGGCTGCGCGTGCACGTACCGTGCGCCCGGCCTGCGTCTCATGCGGCACGCTCTGTCGGGACGGCTGGCATAATAGCGGCTTACCTCTTTTTCTCGACCGGCAAACGATCGACCTGCCTGCGGCCCGGGCGGCGCATCGGTTTGCCCATTTCTCTTTGGGCGGTTCCATCATGTCCGGCAATACCCTCGGCACGCTTTTCACTGTCACGACCTTCGGCGAATCGCACGGTCCCGCGATCGGCTGCGTGATCGACGGCTGCCCGCCGGGGATGGGGCTGACCGAAGCCGACATCCAGGTCGAGCTCGATCGCCGCAAGCCCGGCACGTCGCGGCACGTGACGCAACGGCAGGAGGCCGACGAGGTCGAGATCCTGTCGGGGGTGTTCGAAGGCGTGACGACCGGCACGCCGATCGCGCTGCTGATCCGTAATACCGACCAGCGCAGCAAGGACTACGGCAACATCGTCGAGACGTTCCGTCCCGGCCATGCCGATTACACGTACTGGCAGAAGTACGGCATCCGCGACTACCGCGGCGGCGGCCGCTCGTCTGCACGCCTGACCGCGCCGATCGTCGGCGCGGGCGCGGTCGCGAAGAAGTGGCTGCGCGAGCGCTTCGGTGTCGAGGTGCGCGGCTACATGAGCGGCCTCGGCGAGATCGACGTGCCGTTCGTCGACTGGTCGCACGTGCGCGAGAATCCGTTCTTCTCGCCGAACGCGGCGGTCGTTCCCGAGCTCGAGGCCTACATGGATGCGCTGCGCAAGGATGGCGATTCGATCGGCGCGCGCATCGACGTCGTCGCGTCGGGCGTACCGGTCGGCTGGGGCGAACCCGTGTTCGACCGTCTCGATGCGGACATCGCGAAGGCGATGATGAGCATCAACGCGGTGAAGGGCGTCGAGATCGGCGCGGGCTTCGACAGCGTCGCGCAACGCGGCTCCGTGCACGGCGACGAGCTGACGCCGGGCGGCTTCGTCGGCAACCATGCGGGCGGCGTGCTCGGCGGGATCTCGACGGGACAGGACATCACCGTGTCGATCGCGATCAAGCCGACGTCGAGCATTCGCACGCCGCGCCGCTCGATCACGAAGGCCGGCGAGGAGGCTACGGTGGAAACCTTCGGTCGCCACGATCCGTGCGTCGGCATCCGCGCGACGCCGATCGCCGAGTCGATGCTCGCACTGGTGCTGATCGACCATGCGCTGCGCCATCGCGCGCAGTGCGGCGACGTCGAGACGACGACGCCGAAGATCGCGGGCAGTGCGACCTGACGCAAGCGGGCGGGGCGCGGTGCGCCTCGTCTCGACCGTCGAGCGACGAATGCAAACGGGGCGCTGCGTGATGCAGCGCCCCGTTTCGTTTGCAGCAGTGTGCAGCGGCCCAAAAAAACGCGCCGCTCGTGGCGGCGCGTTCCGGCAAGTTACATGTTCGGATAATTCGGCCCGCCGCCGCCTTCGGGCGTGACCCACACGATGTTCTGCGTCGGGTCCTTGATGTCGCAGGTCTTGCAGTGCACGCAGTTCTGCGCGTTGATCACCAGCCGATCGCTGCCGTCGTCGTTCTTCACGAACTCGTACACTGCCGCCGGGCAGAAGCGCCCCTCCGGCCCCGCGTACGTGCGCAGGTTCACGTTCACCGGCACGCTCGCATCCTTCAGCGTCAGGTGCGCCGGCTGGTTCTCCTCGTGGTTCGTGTTCGAGATGAACACCGACGACAGACGGTCGAACGTCAGCTTGCCGTCCGGCTTCGGATACTCGATCGGCTCGCACTGCGACGCCGGCTTCAGCGTCTCGTGGTCTGCGTGCTGGTGATGCAGCGTCCACGGCACGTTGCCGCCCATCACCTTCTGCTCGAGCCCGACCATCAGCGTGCCGAGATACAGCCCCTTCGCCATCCACTGCTTGAAGTTGCGCGCGCGGTACAGCTCCGTGTACAGCCACGACTGCTTGAAGGCGTCAGGGTACGCGTTGAGTTCGTCCGACTGACGGCCGGCCTGCACCGCGTCGAACGCGGCGTCCGCCGCCAGCATGCCGGTCTTGATCGCCGCGTGGCTGCCCTTGATCCGCGATGCGTTCAGGAAACCCGCGTCGTCGCCGATCAGCGCGCCGCCCGGGAACACCGTCTTCGGCAGCGACAGCAGGCCGCCCGCGGTGATCGCGCGCGCACCGTACGACACGCGCTTGCCGCCTTCCAGGAACGCGCGGATCGACGGATGCGTCTTGTAGCGCTGGAATTCCTCGAACGGCGACAGGTACGGGTTCGTGTAGCCGAGGCCGACCACGAAGCCGACCACGACCTGGTTGTTGTCCATGTGATACAGGAACGAGCCGCCGTAGGTATCCGACTTCAGCGGCCAGCCGGCCGTGTGGATCACGAGGCCCGGCTTGTGCTTCGCCGGATCGATTTCCCACAGTTCCTTGATGCCGATCCCGTACGCCTGCGGATCGGCGTTCGCGTCGAGCTTGAACTTCGAGATCAGCTGGCGGCCGAGGTGGCCGCGGCAGCCTTCGGCGAACAGCGTGTACTTCGCGTGCAGCTCCATGCCGAGCTGGAAGTTCTCGGTCGGCTCGCCGTCCTTGCCCACGCCCATGTTGCCGGTCGCGACGCCCTTCACGGAACCGTCGTCGTTGTAGAGAATCTCCGCGGCCGGGAAGCCCGGGAAGATCTCGACGCCCAGCGCCTCAGCCTGCGTGCCGAGCCAGCGCGTGACGTTGCCCAGCGAAATCACGTAATTGCCGTGGTTCTTGAAGTTCTCGGGCAGCGCCCAGTTCGGCGTCGTCACCGCGCTCTTCTCGGACAGGAACAGGAAGCGGTCTTCCGTCACCTCGACGGTGAGCGGCGCGCCCTGTTCCTTCCAGTCGGGGAACAGTTCGGTGATCGCGCGCGGGTCCATCACCGCGCCCGACAGGATGTGCGCGCCGATCTCGGAACCCTTCTCGAGCACGCACACGCCGATCTCGGTGCCTTTCTCGGCGGCCAGCTGCTTGAGCCGGATCGCCGCCGACAGCCCGGCGGGGCCGCCGCCGACGATCACGACGTCGTATTCCATCGATTCGCGCGGGCCGTATTGCTCGATGAGGCTTGCGGGGGTCATTGGCGTTCCTCTAACCGTTAGAATGCTTTTATTCGGGAGCGTATTGTCTGCGAAACGAAACGCTTGCCGCAACAGCATGCGTCTAGATTAGCACGATCGTTCTATTTTTTGTGCTAGGGTTATGCCGGCCGGGCCGTGTTGCCCGGGCTGGCGAAATGACATCGAAAGGGGATGTGCAAATGGGTCGATCGATCAATCTGGAAGGCAAGGTTGCGCTGGTCACGGGCGCGTCGAGCGGCCTCGGGCAGCGTTTTGCGCAGGTGCTGTCGCAGGCCGGCGCGAAGGTCGTGCTCGCGAGCCGACGCGTGGAGCGCCTGAAGGAACTGCGCGCGGAGATCGAGGCGGCGGGCGGTGCCGCGCACGTCGTGTCGCTCGACGTCACCGACGTCCAGAGCATCAAGGCGGCGGTCGCGCACGCGGAGACGGAAGCCGGCACGATCGACATCCTCGTGAACAATTCCGGCGTGTCGACGATGCAGAAGCTCGTCGACGTGACGCCGGCCGATTTCGAGTTCGTGTTCGATACCAACACGCGCGGCGCGTTTTTCGTCGCGCAGGAAGTCGCGAAGCGGATGATCATGCGCGCGAACGGCAACGGTAACGGCAAGCCGCCGTGCCGGATCATCAACATCGCGTCGGTGGCCGGCCTGCGCGTGTTTCCGCAGATCGGGCTGTACGCGATGAGCAAGGCCGCGGTCGTGCAGATGACGCGCGCGATGGCACTCGAATGGGGGCGCCACGGGATCAACGTCAACGCGATCTGTCCGGGCTATATCGATACCGAAATCAATCATTACCTGTGGGAAACCGAGCAGGGCCAGAAGCTGCAGTCGATGCTGCCGCGCCGGCGCGTCGGCAAGCCGCAGGATCTCGACGGGCTGTTGTTGCTGCTCGCGGCCGACGAGTCGCAGTTCATCAATGGTTCGATCATCTCCGCCGACGACGGCTTCGGCCTCGCCTGAGCGGATGACATTCAGCAACAAAGAAGACTGCAATGAGCGCAACAAGCGATTACTCACCCGTTTTTGAGATGTCGATGCCGATCCGCTGGGGCGACATGGACGCGTTCGGCCACGTGAACAACACGGTCTATTTCCGCTACATGGAGCAGGCGCGGATCTCGTGGTTCGAGGAACTCGGCATCGCCGGCGGCAACGGCGAGGGGCAGGGGCCCGTCATCGTCACGGCGTCGATGGAATTCCTCAAGCAACTGCATTATCCGGGCGACGTGATCGCGAAGATGTCGGCCGCGAAACCCGGCCGAAGCAGCTTCGACACCGGTTTCGAGCTCACGCGTGCGGACGATCCGCAGCACGTTTATGCGCGCGGCAACGCGCGCTGCGTGTGGGTCGATTACGCGCTCGGCAAGTCGGTGCCGCTGCCGCAACTGCTGCGCGACACGATCGAGCGCGCGCTCGCGACGAAAATCGTCTGAGCGCCGATACGGCGAGACCGGCGCGGTCGCGCCGGTGAGTCGCGATGCCCGTTTGTTACCCGAATCGGCCGCCATGCGCGGCCGATTGTCATCCGGGCGCCGCCATTCACTGCCCGTTCATTGCCCCAGCAGGCGCTGCACCAGCTCCGGCGTGTTGTTCGTCCCGTACTTGCGCATCAGCCGTGCGCGGTAGATGTCGACCGTGCGCGAACTGATGTCGAGCACGCGCCCGATCTGCTTGCTGGTCTTGCCGGTCGCGAGTTGCGCGGCGATCTCGCGCTCGCGCGGAGTCAGTTCGACCGCGACGCGGCGCGTCGCGCTCAAGTCCTCGAAGGTCCAGACGCCGTCCGCGAGCGGCGCGGTGCGGTCGAGCGCGCGGCCCGTCACGTGGCACCAGAACAGCTCGCCGTCGGCCCGTTTCATGATTCTGTCGTCCGAATAGATGCCGTTTGCGGCCATCACGCGCGAGATGCGCTCGCCGATTCGCTGGAATTCGTCCGTCGACGGGTAGAGCACCTCGTACGATTTTCCGATCAGGTCGGCCCGCGCGCAGCGGAAGATCGACGCGAGCGCGTCGTTGCAGTCCTCGATTACGCGGTCGCGCGACATCACGAGGCCGAGCGGCGCGAGGTGGAAGGCAGTCTGGTAATCGAGAGCGGGCATGGCGCAGGCAACCGGAGGCAAACGCTTATGTATTTTTGCGTATTGTGCCGCATCCGCGCCGCATCGTACCCTTTCAGGCATCTCGCGGCAGTTCGCCGCGACATAAAAACAGCGCGCCTCGACGCACGCATCGCCGCGCATGCATAGAATGATGCGGCGGGCTTGCGGCCCACGTGGGCGCGTGAACCGGTTTTGCTGGTTTCCATAAAGGAAGGGACAACAGATGAACAAAGTCTATCCAAGCGCGGCTGCCGCGCTGGAAGGGATCGTCCGCGACGGACAGACCTTCGCGGTGGGCGGCTTCGGCCTGTGCGGGATTCCGGAGGCGCTGATCGCGGCATTGCGCGATTCGGGCGTCAAGGGCATCACCTGCATCAGCAACAACGCGGGCGTCGACGGTTTCGGTCTCGGCCTGCTGCTGGAAACGCGCCAGATCAAGAAGATGATCTCGTCGTACGTCGGCGAGAACAAGGAGTTCGAGCGCCAGTACCTGGCCGGCGAACTCGAGCTCGAATTCACGCCGCAGGGCACGCTCGCCGAAAAGCTGCGCGCGGGCGGCGCGGGCATCCCCGCGTTCTTCACGAATACGGGCTACGGCACCGTGATCGCGGAAGGCAAGGAAACGCGCCAGTTCGGCGATCGCCACTACGTGCTCGAGCCGTCGCTGACGGCCGACGTCGCGCTCGTGAAGGCGTGGAAGGCCGACAAGTCCGGCAACCTGATCTATCGCCGCACCGCGCGCAACTTCAACCCGATGTGCGCGATGGCCGGCAAGATCACCGTGGTGGAGGTCGAGGAGATCGTCGAGAACGGCACACTCGATCCGGACCAGGTTCATACGCCGGGGATTTTCGTGCAGCGCATCGTGCTGAACGCGACGCCGGAAAAACGCATCGAACAACGCGTCGTACGCGCGAAAGGAGACTGACATGGCCTGGAATCGTGACCAGATGGCCGCGCGCGCGGCGCAGGAACTGCAGGACGGCTTCTACGTGAACCTCGGCATCGGCCTGCCGACGCTCGTCGCGAACCACGTGCCGGAAGGCGTCGAGGTGTGGCTGCAGTCGGAGAACGGGCTGCTCGGCATCGGCCCGTCGCCGACCGAGGATGAAGTCGATGCCGATCTCATCAACGCCGGCAAGCAGACCGTCACGACGCTGCCGGGTTCGTCGATCTTCTCGTCGGCCGACTCGTTCGCGATGATCCGCGGCGGCCACATCAACCTCGCGATCCTCGGTGCGATGCAGGTCAGCAAGCAGGGCGACCTCGCGAACTGGATGATCCCGGGCAAGATGATCAAGGGGATGGGCGGCGCGATGGACCTCGTCGCGGGCGTGAAGCGCGTCGTCGTGCTGATGGAGCACGTCGCGAAGGGCGATCAGCACAAGATTCTCGACGAATGCAACCTGCCGCTGACGGGTGTCGGCGTGGTCGACCTGATCATCACCGATCTCGGCGTGATCGAAGTGACGCCGGCCGGCCTGAAGGTCCTCGAGCTCGCCGACGGCGTGAGCGCCGACGAGATCCAGGCGAAGACGGGCGCACCGCTCGACGTGAGCGCGGTCGCGTAAGCCGACGGAGCTTGGCGCCGCGCGCTGTTGCGCGGCTGCGGCGCCCCGCATGCTTCGATGCATGCGGGGCGCTGTCTTTTGGCGCGCGGGAATGCGCGTTTTCATGGCGGTCGCGCCCGTGTCACGGACCTTTCTCGATGTATTACGCGATTGCGCCGCCGCCGTCGACGAGTACGGTCGAACCGGTCGAGTACGGCGTCGCAGCCAGATAGACGATCGCGTTTGCGACATCCTCGGGCCGGCCCACGCGGCGCGCCGGCAACCGCTGCGCGGCGCCGGCGAACATGGCGTCGCGCGCGTCGGTCGCGAGCTTGTCCCACAGCGGCGTGGCGATCAGGCCGGGCGACACCGTGTTGACGCGTACCGGGGCCAGTTCGAGTGCCAGGCCGCGGGCCAGTGCATCGAGTGCCGCATTGATGGCGCCCTGCAGTACCGACGATGCACTCGGTCGCACGCCGAGAAACCCCGACACGAACGTCAGCGAGCCGCCCGGGACGATGTCGATTGCCCGCGCGATGCGATACGCGCCCCAGAACTTGCTGTCCATCGCGGCCTGCGCGGCGTCGAGTGCGAGCGAGCGGACCGGGCCCGTTGCGGTTTGGGCGGCGGAAATCACGACGTGGTCGAACCGGCCGGCGCGTGCGCAGAATGCGTCGACTTCGTCGGTTCGCGTGATGTCGAGCGGTGCGAAGCGCGTGCCGCGGCCGATTGCGGCCGCGATCGCCTCGCCCTTGCGTGCGTCGCGCGAAGCGATCGTCACGCGTGCGCCGCGTTGCGCGAATGCCTGCGCGGCCGCCGCGCCGATCCCGGAGCTCCCGCCGACCACGAGCACCGCGTTGCCATTGAATGAATCGTTCATGATGGTTCGTTTCCGTTGAGAAGAAAGAAATCCGGTCAGATCGTCTCGGTTTCGCGCAGTGTCGCCGCGCTGCCGAGCGCGTAACGCGCGATCTCGTCCTTGCGCATGAACGCGACACCCGGATGCGATCGCGCGTAGCGCAGGAATTCGTCCCACGCACGGACCATCTGCGGCGTGCCGCTGATCCGGTCGTGTGCGCTGATCGACATCAGCCTGCGTCGCTGCCCGGCCTCCGCGTAGAGCTGGTCGAAATCGAGCTTGATCTGCTCCAGGAACATCGTCGGCGAGTAATTGCGGCCTTCGATCAGCAGGATGTCGTTGTTGCGCAGCGTGTACGGGACGACCACGAAATCGTGCCCGTTCACGGTCTCGATGAACGGCTCGTCGCGGCTGACGTCGTCGATGTGATAGACGTAGCCGAGTTCCTGCAGCAACGACAGCGTGTTTGGCCCGCGCCGCAACCAGTTGCAGTTGTAGCCGATCGGCCTCGTGCCGGTCACCGCCTCGACCATGTCGCGCGCTTCGGTCAGGAAGCGTCGCTCGTCGTCGCGGCTCATTGCGAACTGCGAGCGCCAGGTCGGGCCGTGCGCGGCCGCTTCGTGGCCGCGCGCGACGATCTCGCGGGCCAGTTCGGGATGGCGGCGCGCGGCTTCCCCGATCATGTGCGACGTGACTTTCACGTCGTGGCGGTCCCACAGGTCGAGAAGGCGCGGAATCCCTTCCCGGTAGCCGTATGCGAACCAGGTGGCTGACGCGAGATCGACCGGCACGGACGGTGGAAACGCGACTGGCGGGAAGGGGCTGTCCGCGCCCTTGGGCGGTTGCCCGCCGGCTTCGAATTGCATCGAGATCGAGATCGCCAGGCGGATGTCGTCCGGCCAGAACTTGCCGTCCGCGGCGGTCGGCGCGGCAAGCGACCCGGCCGTTGCGGTGCTTGCGCCCCGCGCTGCGCTGCCGAGTACCGCGCCGGCGGCGGCCAGCCCGGCGCCGGCACCGGCCTGTGCGAGGAACGCGCGGCGGGCCGTGCGCATCGAAGGATCGTAGTTCGTCATCGGCCGGGCCCTCAGTTTGCGACGCCGAGTTGGCGCATCAGTGTCAGGTTGTCTTCGATGTGCCAGTTCTCGGCGATCCGGCCGGCCGCGATCCGGTAGATGTCGGTCGCGATGAAATCGACTGCCTGTCCATGACCGGTCGTGTTACCGAAGACCGCGGTGAAATGCCCGCGAAACCGCAGGTGGACGACGACGCGATCGCCGGCGACGATCATCTGCTCGATCTCGCAATGCAGGTCGGGAATCGCCGCGCGCATCGTTCGTGATGCCGCGAGCGGCCCCGGCAGGCCCTGGGCGCGTCCGGCCGGCAGCGTGCGATCCGTGAAGTCGGCAGCGAGTGCCGCGCGCGCAAGCGTCTCGTCTCCGGTGTCCCAGAACGTGGCGTAGCGGCGCGCCGCAAGGATCTGGTCGTTCGCCTGCGCGGCAGGCAGTCCGGCCGCGACCGTCAGGTGCAGCGGAGCCGCGAGGTCGGCCGCATTGGCGGTGACGGGCGGTAGCGCGACTGCGGCAAACGTCGTCGCGAGCGTGCCGGCAATCGAGCGGCGCAGGAATCGTTGCAACGCAGACATCGGATTCTCCTTTTTCATGATGGTGCGCCTGGATGGCGCAGTGACGTCATGGTAGGTTTCCGAATTCGATATAAATACCGAGGGGAAGCGAATGGATTGTTCGAAAAAAGGAAAGGGTGGCGGCTTGAGGATGCTCGAATGCTGATCGACGACCTGCCCGCGCTGGAAACCTTCTCGATCGTCGTCGCGGCGGGCAGCCTGTCGGCGGCGGCGCGGGAGCAGGACTTGTCGCTGTCGGTAATCAGCAAACGGCTTGCGCACCTGGAGGCACGGCTCGGCGTGCGCCTGCTGCACCGGACGACTCGCCGGCAGACGCTGACCGACGAGGGCGCGTTGTTCCATGCACAGGTGCTGCGCATCCTCGCCGAAGTCGACCTGGCGGAAACGCTGATGCAGGATCGTCGCGGCACGGTGAGCGGCCTGCTGCGCGTGACTGCGCCGGGCGACATCGGGCGCCTGCGGATCGCGCCGCTCGTCGCCGAGTTCCGGCGCCGGCATCCGCAGGTGTGCGTGCAACTGATTCTGACCGACACGGTCGTCGATCTGCTCGCGCACGAGATCGACGTCGCGGTGCGGATCGGCAGTCTCGCCGATTCGTCGATGATCGCGCGGGAACTGGCGCCGAACCGCCGCGTGCTGTGCGCGTCGCCGGCATACGTGGCCGAATGCGGCTTACCGGTGCATCCCGGCGAGCTGCGTGCGCACCGTTGCATCGTGATGGGCGAGCAACTGCAGGCGGAATGGCGGTTCGATGGCTTGGACGGCCCGATCGCGGTCGAGGTCGCGGCGGCGGTGCTGACCAACGACGGGGGCGCGGCGCGCATGCTTGCGCTCGACGGCGCGGGCATTGCGTTGAAGTCGATCTGGGACGTCGCGTCCGATCTCGAGGCGGGCCGGCTCGTGCGGGTGCTGCCTGCGTATGCGGCGCCGGCGGCGCCGCTGCATGCGGTCTATCCGGGCGGGCGGCATCTCGCGTTGCGCGTGCGGACGTTCGTCGACTTCATGCGCGAGCGCTTGCAGGCGGCGTGGCACTGGGACGAGAGCTGACGTTGCGCGCGATTGTGCGGATCGTTTCGTCGAAAGAGGGCGCCCGGCGAACATCACGCGCGCAGCATTCCGCGGCACGGATGGCCGGCGGCGGACCGTGTCGGGCCGCGCCGCGCGACCGAAGCGGTTTACAATCGTCTGCATTGGGCCGCACCAGCGTTGCCTCGCTGCGCGCCCCCGTTCGACAGGATGCCAACGATGCCAACGACCCAAGCGAATCCCCCGGTTCCTCGCCAGCGGCGCGTGCAGTGTGCGAGCGCTGCCGGCCTTCATCACGTCGCCTATACCGAATGGGGCGACCCCGCCAATCCGCGCGTGCTGGTCTGCGTGCATGGCCTGACCCGTTCCGGGCGCGATTTCGACAGGCTCGCCGCCGCGCTGTCCGATACCTATCGCGTCGTTTGCCCCGATGTCGTCGGGCGCGGCCGGTCCGACTGGCTCGCCGATCCGCGGCTCTATGCGATCCCGCAATACGTGGCCGACATGGTGACGCTGATCGCGCGGCTCGACGTCGAATCGGTCGACTGGTTCGGCACGTCGATGGGCGGCCTGATCGGCATCGCGTTCGCGGGGCTGCCCGGTTCGCCGCTGCGGCGGATGATCGTCAACGACGTCGGCCCGCGCATCGAACCCGATTCGCTGACGCGCATCGGCGAGTATCTCGGCGTGCAGCCGCGCTTTGCGACCGAACAGGAGGGTGTCGACTATCTGACGTCGTTGTCGCTGCCGTTCGGCGCGCTGACCGCCGACGAGTGGCGCGAGCTCAACGGGCCGCTGCTGCGCGAACTGCCCGAAGGCGGCTGGACGATGCGCTACGATCCGCGCATCGCCGAGCCGTTCAAGGCGACGACGCCCGAACTGGCCGCGCTCGGCGAGGCCGCACTGTGGCACGCCATCGAGACGACGGACGCGTCGCTGCTCGTCGTGCGCGGCGAGACGTCCGACCTGCTGTCGCGCGAGACGGTGGCCGACATGGTGCGTCGCGGCCGGCATGTGACGCAGGTCGAGATTCCGGGTGCGGGCCACGCGCCGGCGTTCATCGGCGCCGACCAGATTGCGCTCGCGCGGCGGTTTTTCGTCGAAGGCGACGCATAAACGCGTCATAATATGCGGTTCGGCGGCACGCGGGCCGTGCCGTCGTCCGATTCTTCACCCACTCAAGACCGGAACATTCCATGGCAGTCATTCGTCATCACGTCGGGGCCCGTCTCTCCGAAACCGCGATCCACAACGGTACCGTGTATCTGGCCGGCCAGATCGCCGAAGACACCGCGCAGGACATCAGGGGCCAGACGCGCGAAGTGCTCGGCCACATCGACCGCCTGCTCGCCGAAGCGAACAGCGACAAGGCGCATCTGCTGTCGGTGCAGATCTACATCTCGGATCTGGCGAACTTCGAAGGCATGAATGCGGAGTGGGACGCATGGGTCGCGCAGGGCAACACGCCGCCGCGCGCCACCGTCGAGGCGAAGCTCGCGGATCCGGCGCTGCTCGTCGAGATCGTGGTCGTCGCCGCGCAGCGGAGCTGAGCCGCGCTGAGTTGAGTTGAGCATTAACCGACGATGACCGCATTCCGTCAGGCCGTGCAATGACCGAGTCCGTTTCCACTTCCCCCGTCGCGGCACCGTCGTTCGACGACGTGCTCGCGTTCGTGCGCGAGCGGGCCGGCGACGCACGGCTGTCGTCCGGCGAACTGCTCGCCGATCACTCGGCGGGCACGGCGTCGATCATGCGCACGCTGAACGTCGATCCGTCCGCGATGCAGGCCGCCGCACTGTTCGTACTGACGCCGCACCTGAACGACCCGGAGCGCGAGCTCACCGAACGTTTCGGCGACGAAGTGGCGCGGCTCGTGTCGGACGTGCGCAAGCTGTTGCGGCTCGGCACCGTCAGCCTGCGCGCCGCGCAGAACGCGGTGCCCGACGCCGGGCGCGACGCGGCGGAAGAGCGGCGCACGCAGATCGAGGCGCTGCGCAAGATGCTGCTCGCGTTTGCGCAGGACATCCGCGTGGTGCTGATCCGGCTCGCGTCGCGGTTGCAGTCGCTGCGCTACTACGCGGCCGCGAAGATCGACCCGCCGCCCGACGTCGCGCGCGAGACGCTCGAGATCTATGCGCCGCTCGCGAACCGCCTCGGGATCTGGCAACTGAAGTGGGAGCTCGAGGATCTCGCGTTCCGCTTCGAGGATCCCGTCACCTACAAGCGGATCGCGAAGCTGCTCGACGAGAAGCGCATCGAACGCGAGGCGTACGTCACGCAGGCGATCGGTCGGCTGCAGCACGAGCTGGCGGACGCGCACATCCAGGCCGACGTGAGCGGCCGGCCGAAGCATATCTACAGCATCTGGCGCAAGATGCGCGGCAAGGAGCTCGATTTCGCCGAGCTGTACGACGTGCGCGCGTTTCGCGTGATCGTGCCCGACATCAAGGATTGCTACGCGGTGCTCGGCATCGTGCATCACCTGTGGCAGCCGGTGCCGAAGGAGTTCGACGACTACATCTCGCGGCCGAAGCCGAACGGCTACAAGTCGCTGCATACGGTCGTGATCGGCGACGACGGCCGTGCGTTCGAAGTGCAGATCCGCACGCAGGAGATGCACCGCTTCGCGGAGTACGGCGTCGCCGCGCACTGGCGCTACAAGGAGGCCGGCGCGCGCGGCTACGGCGGCCAGTTCTCGGCGAGCGACAAGTACGACGAGAAGATCGCGTGGCTGCGTCAGTTGCTCGCATGGAAGGACGATGTCGAGGACGGCCCGGGGGTATCGGGCGACCAGGCGTGGGCGCAATTGCGCGAGACGTCGCTCGACGACGACCACATCTACGTGCTGACGCCGCAGGCGCGCGTGATCGCGCTGCCGCAGGGCGCGACGCCGGTCGATTTCGCGTACCACCTGCACAGCGAGCTCGGTCATCGTTGCCGCGGCGCGCGCGTCGACGGCGTGATGGTGCCGCTGAACACGCCGCTCGCGAACGGCCAGACGGTCGAGATCGTCGCGGTGAAGGAGGGCGGGCCGTCGCGCGACTGGCTGAACCTGCAGCTCGGTTACCTGAAGAGCTCGCGCGCGCGCCAGAAGGTGCGGGCGTGGTTCAACTCGATCGAGCAGGAAGAAAATGTTGCGCATGGCCGGGCGCTCGTCGAAAAGACGCTGCAGCGCGAGGGCAAGACGTCGGTCAACCTGGACAACCTCGCCGCGAAGCTCGGCTTCAAGTCGCCCGAGGAGTTGTTCTCGGTCGTCGGCAAGGAAGAATTCAGCCTGCGCAATGTCGAGCACGCGCTGTCCGATGCGCCGCCGCCTGAACCTGCGCCCGAGGCGCCTGCCGATTTCGAAAAGCGCAGCAGCGGCGCGAGCGTTGCGCACGGTGCGTCGACCGGCGTTCTGGTGGTGGGCGTCGACGCGCTGCTGACCCAGCTCGCGCGTTGCTGCCGGCCGGCACCGCCCGATCCGATCAGCGGCTTCGTCACGCGCGGCAAGGGGATGTCGATCCATCGGAGCGACTGCCCGACGTTTCGCCGGATGGTCGAGCGCGCGCCGGAACGCGTGCTGCAGACGACCTGGTCGGCCGACGTGCTGGGCGGGCGCGGCGCATCCGTCTATCCGGTCGACCTGATGATCGAGGCGAGCGACCGGCAAGGATTGTTGCGCGACATCTCCGAAGTGTTCGCACGCGAAAAGATCAACGTGGTGGGCGTGAAGACGCAGAGTCGCCGCAATGCGGCATTCATGCAGTTCACGGTCGAGGTGTCGAACTCGGCGCAAGTCCAGCGCGCCTGTACGCTGCTCGGTGAGGTGCAGGGCGTGGTGCGGGCCGGTCGCAAGGCATGATGGGGTTGGAACACCGTTATTTTGCTGCGACTGCATAAAAACGCTTGCCAAACCGATAGCAGCTCCATATAATTTCAGCTTCTCTAGGCTCGTAGCTCAGCTGGTTAGAGCACCACCTTGACATGGTGGGGGTCGTTGGTTCGAGTCCAATCGAGCCTACCAACGAATTGAGAATGCCCGGTCTCCGGGTGTTCGATGCAGTAAATAGCTCAACGCGAACAAGGCGAATACGGTTATGACACCGCGAACGTTGACCGAAACCACTTCGGAGCGACGCTAGTCGAGGAACGTTTTCGCCCTTTCAGTTTGAGTGAAGTATCGAATGCGGCCCCTCGAAAGCGGGGCCGCATTTTTTTTGTCGCGAAAATTCCGCGCGTGACTTTTACATCGCGTGCCTGGTCTGCCGCCCACTGTCGGCATCACGGAGATTGGTATGGTTTCGATACGCTTGCCTGACGGCTCAGTTCGACAATACGAGCATCCGGTGACAGTTGCCGAGGTTGCAGCCTCGATCGGTCCCGGCCTTGCGAAGGCTGCGCTTGGTGGCAAGCTCGACGGCGAACTCGTCGATACGTCCACGGTGATCGACCGCGACGCGTCGCTCGCCATCGTCACGGACAAGGATGCCGACGGCCTCGACATCATCCGTCACTCGACGGCGCACTTGCTCGCATACGCGGTGAAGGACCTGTATCCGGATGCGCAGGTGACGATCGGCCCCGTGATCGACAACGGCTTCTATTACGACTTCTCGTATAACCGTCCGTTTACGCCGGAAGATCTGGAAAAGATCGAAAAGCGCATGCAGGAACTCGTGAAGAAGGACGAGCCCGTGACGCGCCGTGTCGTGTCGCGCGACGAGGCCGCGGGTTATTTCCGCAGTCTCGGCGAGAAGTACAAGGCCGAGATCATCGAGTCGATTCCGCAGAGCGACGAAATCAAGCTGTATTCGCACGGCGGCTTCACCGATCTGTGCCGCGGCCCGCACGTGCCGTCGACCGGCAAGCTGAAGGTCTTCAAGCTGATGAAGGTCGCGGGCGCGTACTGGCGCGGCGATTCGAAGAACGAGCAGCTGCAGCGCATCTACGGCACGGCCTGGACCAAGAAGGAAGACCAGGATCAGTATCTGCACATGCTCGAGGAAGCGGAAAAGCGCGACCACCGCAAGCTCGGCAAGCAGCTCGATCTGTTCCACATGCAGGAAGAGTCGCCGGGCATGGTGTTCTGGCATCCGAAGGGCTGGGCGCTGTGGCAGCAGGTCGAGCAGTACATGCGCCGCCGCGTGAACGAAGCCGGCTACCTCGAGATCAAGACGCCGATGATCATGGACCGCTCGCTGTGGGAAGCGTCGGGCCACTGGCAGAACTATCGCGAGAACATGTTCACGACGGAGTCGGAGAAGCGCGACTACGCGATCAAGCCGATGAACTGTCCGGGGCACGTCCAGGTGTTCAAGCACGGCCTGCGTTCGTACCGCGACCTGCCGTTGCGTTACGCGGAATTCGGCTCGTGCCACCGCAACGAGGCGTCGGGCGCGCTGCACGGCCTGATGCGCGTGCGCGGCTTCGTGCAGGACGATGCGCACATCTTCTGTACGGAAGACCAGATCATTGCCGAGTCGATCGCGTTCAACAAGCTCGCGATGAGCGTGTACGGCGATTTCGGCTTCGATCACATCGACATCAAGCTGTCGCTGCGTCCGGAGCAGCGCATGGGTTCCGACGAAACGTGGGATCGTGCCGAGCAGGGCCTGCGTGAAGCGCTGACGGCGTGCGGCCTCCAGTGGGAAGAGCTGCCGGGCGAAGGTGCGTTCTACGGTCCGAAGATCGAGTACCACATCAAGGACGCGCTCGGCCGTTCGTGGCAGTGCGGCACGCTGCAGCTCGACATGATGCTGCCGGAACGCCTCGGCGCCGAGTACGTGGCGGAAGACAACAGCCGTCGCCGGCCCGTGATGCTGCACCGTGCGATCGTCGGTTCGATGGAGCGATTCCTCGGCATTTTGATCGAGCACCACGCTGGTGCGATGCCGGTCTGGCTCGCGCCGATGCAGGCTGTTGTGCTCAATATCGCCGAAAGTCAGGTCGAATATGCGCAATCTCTGGCCCAATCGTTGCAAAAACAAGGGGTTAGAGTGACGGCGGATTTGCGCAACGAGAAGATTAGCTATAAAATACGCGAGCACACGCTGGAAAAGGTGCCTTATCTCCTCGTCGTGGGCGATAAGGAGCGTGATGCGCAAACGGTAGCCGTGCGTGCCCGTGGCGGCGTCGATCTTGGCGTGATGCCGGTCGATGCCTTCGTTGAGCGTCTGCAGGAAGACCTGCGCTCGTTCAAGTAACCACCCTGGCAGCGCGGCTCGTTTTTTTAATTTTTAGAGGAAACGTAACATCGCTACTGATAAGTCGTCGCATCGCATCAACGGTGAAATCACTGCGCCGGAAGTGCGTCTGGTCGGGATCGAGAACGAACCGCTCGGTATCGTAAAACTCGCTGATGCTTTCCGTAAATCGGAAGAACTGGATGTTGACCTGGTGGAAATCGCGCCGCAAGCGGTTCCCCCGGTTTGCCGTCTGATGGATTACGGCAAGTTCAAGTACCAGGAATCGAAGAAGCAGCACGAAGCGAAGCTGAAGCAGAAGGTCATCCAGGTCAAGGAAGTCAAGTTCCGCCCGGGTACCGATGACGGGGATTACAACGTCAAGCTCCGCAATCTCGTGCGCTTCCTCGAAGAGGGCGACAAGACGAAGATCACGTTGCGTTTCCGCGGTCGCGAAATGGCTCACCAGGAAATCGGTATGCGGATGCTTGAGCGTCTGCGCACGGATCTCGAGGAAGTCGGCCAGGTCGAGCAGATGCCGAAGATGGAAGGGCGCCAGATGATCATGGTGCTCTCGCCGAAGAAAAAGAAGTAACGGGCTCGCGCGCTTCGCGCGCAGGTTCGGAAGTGGTTCGGCGCGTTGCCCGGTCAGGGCGGCGCGCCAACAATGACGGCGGCTGCGCAAGCGGTACGCCGTACACAAGTGGACTGGGTTTCGAAGGGCGGGTCAAGGGCGCAAGCCAACCGCACACCCATCGCCATCTAATAAACTGGAGTTGTTCGTCATGCCTAAGATGAAGACCAAGAAGAGCGCTGCAAAGCGCTTCGTGGTGCGTCCGGGCGGTACCGTCAAGCGCGGTCAAGCCTTCAAGCGCCACATCCTGACCAAGAAAACCACGAAGAACAAGCGCCATCTGCGCGGCGCAACGGCAGTTCATGATTCCGATCTGAACTCCGTCCGCGCGATGCTCCCGTTCGCGTAACCCCTCAATCGATACTCTAAGGAGAGAAACATGCCTCGAGTCAAACGTGGGGTAACCGCACGGGCCCGCCACAAGAAGATCATCAACCTGGCCAAGGGTTATCGCGGCCGCCGCAATAACGTCTACCGCATCGCCAAGCAGGCGGTGATGCGCGCTGGTCAGTACGCGTACCGCGATCGCCGCAACAAGAAGCGTGTGTTCCGCGCACTGTGGATCACGCGTATCAACGCGGCAGTTCGCCAGCACGACATGACCTACAGCGTGTTCATCAACGGCCTGAAGAAGGCGTCGATCGAACTCGACCGTAAGGTGCTGGCCGACATGGCGGTGTTCGACAAGGCTGCTTTTGCTGCGATCGTCAAGCAGGTGAAAGCCGCCGTTGCAGCCTAATTGCGAAATTAGCACTGCGTGGTTAGTTGCAGCGATGATCCGGTAGTCTCGGCCGCTGCAGCGAAAACGGGGCTCTTCCGAGCCCCTTTTTTTATCGGCCCTCGCTGGGCCGCCCCAAGAGGGCCGATCGCCCCCTCGGGGGGCAGCGAAAGAAGAGAGCGTGGGGGCCGTTTTTTGTTGGTGGGCGATTTCGCTCGCCAAGACCGAATGACGTTGGAAATGATGGGATCTATGGATCTGGACCAGATTGTCGCCGACGCGCAGCAGTCCTTCGAACAGGCTGCCGACATCACCACGCTCGAAAACGAGAAAGCACGATTTCTCGGCAAGTCGGGTGCGCTGACCGAGTTGCTGAAGGGCCTCGGCAAGCTCGATCCCGAAGCACGCAAGACCGAAGGCGCACGCATCAACGTCGTGAAGCAGCAGGTCGAAGCCGCGCTGACCGCACGTCGCCAGGCGCTGGCCGACGCGCTGTTGAACCAGCGCCTCGCCGCCGAGGCGATCGACGTGACGTTGCCGGGCCGCGGCGCCGGTGCAGGCAGCCTGCACCCCGTGATGCGCACGTGGGAGCGCGTCGAACAGATTTTCCGCTCGATCGGTTTCGACGTGGCCGACGGTCCCGAAATCGAGACCGACTGGTACAACTTCACGTCGCTGAACAGCCCGGAGAACCATCCGGCGCGTTCGATGCAGGACACCTTCTACGTCGAAGGCAAGGACGCCGACGGCCGCCAGCTGCTGCTGCGCACGCACACGAGCCCGATGCAGGTGCGTTACGCGCGCATGAACCGTCCGCCGATCAAGGTGATCGCGCCGGGACGCACGTATCGCGTCGACAGCGATGCGACCCACTCGCCGATGTTCAATCAGGTCGAGGGGCTGTGGATCGACGAGAACATCAGTTTCGCCGACCTCAAGGGCGTCTATACCGACTTCCTGAAAAAATTCTTCGAGCGCGACGACATCCTCGTGCGCTTCCGTCCGTCGTATTTCCCGTTCACGGAACCGTCGGCCGAAATCGACATGATGTTCGAGCAAGGCAAGAACGCCGGCAAATGGCTCGAGATCTCCGGCTCGGGGCAGGTGCATCCGACCGTGATTCGCAACATGGGCCTCGATCCCGAGCGTTACATCGGCTTCGCGTTCGGCAGCGGCCTCGAGCGCCTGACGATGCTGCGCTACGGCGTCCAGGATCTCCGGCTGTTCTTCGAGAACGACCTGCGTTTCCTGCGCCAGTTCGCATAACGCCGCTCGCCGCGCCGACCTGTGCCCGCGCACGCCCCGACGGACGATCCGATGGGGCCCCGGGCGTCGATCTAACCTGTTTCGAACGTAGACATCCATGCAATTCCCTGAATCCTGGTTGAGAACCTTTGTCGACCCGCAGCTCACGACCGACGAACTGTCGCACGCGCTGACGATGGCGGGGCTCGAAGTCGAATCGCTGAGCAAGGCTGCGCCGCCGACGTCGAAGATCGTCGTCGGCCGCGTGCTCGAAGTCGTCAAGCATCCGGATGCGGACAAGCTCAATGTCTGCCAGGTCGACGCCGGCACCGGCGCGACGCTGAACATCGTCTGCGGCGCGCCGAACGTGGCGCCCGGCATCAAGGTGCCGGTCGCGCTGGTCGGCGCGGAACTGCCGCCGGCGGAAGAGGGCGGCAAGCCGTTCGCGATCAAGCTGTCGAAGCTGCGCGGCGTGGAGAGCCAGGGGATGCTGTGCTCGGCGCGCGAGCTGAAGTTGTCCGAGGATCACAGCGGCCTGCTGATCCTGCCGGAAGACACGCCGGTCGGTCAGGACATCCGCGAGACGCTCAATCTCGACGATACGATCTTCGAAATCAAGCTGACGCCGAACAAGGCCGACTGCCTGTCCGTGTTCGGCATCGCGCGCGAGACGGCTGCGATCACCGGCGCGCCGCTGACGCCGGTCGACATCCGCCCGGTGCGCGTCGAGCTCGACGAAACGCTGCCGGTGCGCATTGCCGCACCGGATCTGTGCGGCCGCTTCTCGGGTCGCGTGATCCGCGGCGTGAACGCGCATGCGAAGACGCCGCAGTGGATGGTCGAGCGCCTCGAGCGTTCGGGCCAGCGCAGCGTGTCCGCGCTCGTCGACATCTCGAACTACGTGATGTTCGAGCTCGGCCGCCCGTCGCACGTGTTCGATCTCGACAAGATCCACGGTGGCATCGAGGTGCGCTGGGGCAAGCGCGGCGAATCGCTGAAGCTGCTCAATGGCAATACGGTCGAACTCGACGAAACGGTCGGCGTGATTTCGGACGACCGCCAGGTCGAAAGCCTGGCCGGCATCATGGGCGGCGACAGCACGGCCGTCACGCTCGACACGACCAACATCTACCTGGAAGCCGCGTTCTGGTGGCCGGACAGCATCCGCGGCCGTGCGCGCAAGTACAACTTCTCGACCGATGCGGCGCATCGCTTCGAGCGCGGTGTCGATTACGCGACGACCGTCGAGCACGTCGAGCGCATCACGCAGCTGATTCTCGAGATCTGCGGCGGCAAGGCCGGCCCGGTCGACGATCAGTCCGTGAACCTGCCGCAGCGCGCGCCGGTGAAGATGCGCGTGTCGCGCGCGAACCGCATCATCGGCGTGAAGATCGGCGCCGACGAGATCGCCAGCATCTTCACGCGCCTCGGCCTGCCGTTCGAGCGTGACGACGACGCGTTCCTCGTCACGCCGCCGTCGCACCGCTTCGATATCGAGATCGAGGAAGACCTGATCGAGGAAGTGGCGCGCATTTACGGTTTCGAGAAGATCCCCGCGCGTCCCCCGGTCGCGACGAGCGAAATGCGTGCGACCAACGAGACGCGGCGCTCGATCCACGACATCCGTCATGCGCTCGCTGCGCGCGACTATGCGGAAACCGTCAACTTCAGCTTCGTCGATGCGGAGTGGGAGCACGATTTCGCCGGCAACGACAACCCGATCCGGCTGTTGAACCCGATCGCGAGCCAGCTTTCGGTGATGCGCACGACACTGTTCGGCAGTCTGATCGCCGTGCTGCGCCACAACCTGAACCGCCGTGCCGATCGCGTGCGCGTGTTCGAGTCGGGCCGCGTGTTCCTCGCCGATCCGTCGGTGAAGGCCGGCGAGCTGGCCGTCGAGGGTCATTCGCAGCCGAAGCGTGTCGGCGCGCTTGCGTACGGTCCGGCACTCGACGAGCAGTGGGGCGTCGCGACCCGCCCGGTCGATTTCTTCGACGTGAAGGGCGATCTGGAGGCGCTGCTCGCGCCTGCGGCCGCACGTTTCGTGAAGGCAGAGCATCCGGCCCTCCATCCGGGCCGCAGCGCGCGCATCGAGGTCGATGGCCGCGCGGTCGGCTGGATCGGCGAGCTGCACCCGCGCCTGATGCAGAAGTACGAGCTGCCGCACGCGCCGGTGATGTTCGAGATCGATGCGGACGCGCTGATTACGCGTGCGCTGCCCGCGCCGACCGACGTGTCGAAATTCCCGCCGGTACGTCGCGATATCGCCGTTGTCGTCGATCAGGCGGTCGAGGTTCAGGCACTTTTCGACGAAATGAAGAAGGCGCTTGCCGAAGAAGCCTGCCGATTCGTTCAGAAGGTTGTACTCTTCGACGAATTTCGTGCAAAATCAAATACTTCCGGTGGTCTTGCCGCGCACGAGAAGAGCCTTGCCTTCCGCGTGACGCTGCAGGACGCGGCTGGCACGCTACAGGACGAGGTCGTCGATCAGGCGATCCAGACGCTGGTCGAGCGGATGGCTCGTGCCGGTGCGCGCCTGCGCGGCTAAGGAGAGGGCCCGCCCGCTTGCGGGCGGCTTTTTCCCATCGTAAGTTTTGATTCAACGCGCTGTATGGCAGATATGAACGACATGACCTCGAGTGAATTCGAAGCCCTCCTGACGGCGCAACGCAGCGCCATGAACCGCGACGCTTCGGCGCCGGCGTCCGCCGAGACGCCCACGCTGACGAAGGCGGAACTGGCGGAGCTGCTGTTCGACAGCGTCGGGCTGAACAAGCGTGAAGCGAAGGACATGGTCGAGGCGTTTTTCGAGGTGATCCGCGACGCGCTTGAAAACGGCGAAAGCGTCAAGCTGTCGGGGTTCGGCAATTTCCAGCTGCGCGACAAGCCGCAGCGTCCGGGCCGCAATCCGAAGACGGGCGAGGCGATTCCGATCGCGGCCCGCCGGGTGGTAACCTTCCACGCGAGCCAGAAGCTGAAGGCGCTGGTCGAAAACGGCGCGGAGTAAGCCCCGCTGACGTCTCCGCGCGGCCGCCGCGCACCCTTTACCGACGGTTAACCGACGATGACCACCACGGTTGAGAAAGTCGTTTTGCCTCCGATTCCCGCGAAGCGCTACTTCACGATCGGCGAAGTCAGCGAACTGTGCGGGGTCAAGCCGCATGTGCTGCGTTATTGGGAACAGGAATTCACTCAGCTGCGGCCGGTGAAGCGGCGCGGCAATCGTCGGTATTACCAGCATCACGAAGTGCTGCTGATCCGGCGGATTCGCGAATTGCTGTACGAGCAGGGATTCACGATCAACGGTGCACGCAATCGGCTCGATTCGCCGAGCGGCGGGCGGGCTGCGGCGGAACCGGTCGAATCCGCCGAGGAGCAGGCCACCGACGCGCGTGTGCCCGGCAAGCCGGGCGCAACCGTCGACGTCGTCGCGTTGCGGCAGGCGCTGCTCGACGTGATCGACGGACTGAAGCACGACTGAAGCGCGAAGTACGAGGACGAAATGAAAAGCCCGGTTGGCGAAGCGCCACCGGGCTTTTTTCATGCGTGTCGCGCGCGCGGATCAGCGCGACGCGAGTGGGTTCTTCTGTCCCATGTCGACGACCAGCGTGCCGTCCGGCAGCATTCTCACCGAGCCCTGCGCGACCTGGCTGCGGTAGCCGTACAGGTCGAAACGCATCGGGCCGGCCTCGGCCGAATTCCGGATCAGCGCGCGCACGTTCAGTTCGAGCACGTTGAACATCTTCATGTCGCCGCCTTCCATCCACATGTAGCTCGGCGCATCGATCTGCGGCCGCTTCGGCGCGGGCGCGCCCGCCGCCCGCCGGAACGTGAGGCGCAGCCCGTCGCGCTCGACCGTTGCCTGCCCGAGCTTGCCGTTCAGCACCGGCGGCGGGAACACGGTGTACTGGTCGAGCACGAGCGTGTCGCCGCGCAGTTCCGCGCCGCGCCGCTGCAGCGGCGTCAGCGAAGCGAGCTCGATGCCGAGCGAGCGCAGCAGCTTCGCCTGCGGAATGCCGAGCACCGACACCTCGGATGGCTTGAACGCGAGGTGCCGGTCGTCGAGTACCGTCAGCGAGCCCTTCATGTCGGTCGGCAGCCAGACGCCCGGCACGTGATTCCACAGCTTGATGCCGCCCTGGACGCGCAGGTTCTGGCCGTCCGCACTGAGCTGCAGGTCGTTCAGCGAACGTGGCGAGTAGTCGAGCAGGTAGTTGTTGAAGAGCGCGGACATCGCCTTCCACGACTCGACGACCGTGCCGCCGAGAATGCGGATGTCGTACTGGTTCGGATCGTCGAGGTCGACGGGCTCGCCGGGCCGCTTCGACACGAGTTCGACGTCGAGATCCTCGACATGAAAGCCGATATCGCCGGACAGGTTGAAGTCGACGTTGCGCAGATGGATCGTCGGGTTGCGGTTCGACACGTGCCGCTCGTTGAACGGCGTGGTCGACGTGCGCCGCATCGCGACCTTCTGCATGCCCGGTCGTGCGGTGTCCGCCGCGAGCGCGTAGGCTTCCCAGTGCTGGCGCACATCGCGCAGCGCATTCTGCTGCGTGGCGAGGAAGCTGTCGTTCAGGCGTGCGGCCGCATTGCCGAGCAGCGCGCCGCTGGCGGGGCCCGTGTACGAAGGCATGCGGATGGCCATCACGCCGCTTTCGTCGAAATTGAAGTAGCCGGCCGACACCTGGTCGCGATAGTGATACAGGTCGAACACGAAATTCTGGTCGCGCTTCGTCGAATCGACCGGACCGATCAAAATGTCGGCGTTCATCGGCATCGAGCGCATGAACTTCACGTCGCCGCCGCGGATGACCATCGCCTGCTGCGGCGCGTTCGCAGGCATCGCGAAGCCCGCATGCGTGCCGTCGTCGAGCGTAAGGTCGAGGCCGGCCGGCGTCACGCGCAGCGCGGTGATCGTGATTTTCAGGCGCGGCGGCGGCATCAGCTTGTCGACCGACATCACGAGGTCGTCGCCGGCGAGCTGCGCGATCGGCGTCTGGACTTTCAGCAGGTCGGCCATCTTCACGTTGGCTGCGCGCATCACCGGCTGCGCGTTGATGCCCGACACGCGCACGCCGGTCGGGTGGAACACGAGCTGACTGCCGTCGCGGATCGCGAGGGTGCCGGTCAGCGAGAACGGCACCCAGCCGTCGCGCTGCATTTCGCCCTGCAGGTGGATCACGCCGTCGCCGGCCGACACGGCGAGCTTGCGCAGCGGTGCGTTGCGGTAACCGAAGATATAGGTATTGAAGAGGGCGGTCAGCTTCGCGTTGTCGAGCGTGACCGTGCCTTCGTGCACGTCGATCTCGAAGCTCGTCGGATCGTCGAACACGATCGGCGCGCCGGCCTGCGTCGGCACGAGCGTGGCCGACAACTGATGGATAAAGAAGCCGAGGTTGTTGACGATGCGGAAATCGACGTCGCGCAGGAACGTCATCGCGCCGTTCTGGCCCGAGTCGCGCAGCGTGAACGGGCGCGGTTGCGTCAGGCTGATCGACGCGAGCGACGGCACGGTGCGCGCGATCTGCTGCTCGCGGGCGAGGCGTTCGGCTTTGGTGCGCTCGATCTTAGTCGACGCGACCGACGCGTTGCCGTCGCGCTGCGCGGACGATTCCGCACAGCCGGTGCAGAGCAGCGCGAGCGCCAGCGTGCCGCAGCCGAACACGCGGGATGTCTTGTGCGAGACCGGGGCGGCCGCGCGTCGCGGGCCGGAAATCCAGTCGAAAATTGCCAAAGGCGAGCGATGGCCGCGCCGGACCGCATTCCGCATCGTCTGTCTCCATGTCTTGTCGTGATCGACGGCGGCGCGCGCCACGGCACTGCACGGCGCGAGCGTCGATGCCGTGCAGTGTGTCATAGCGCGCTAGAGCGGCGTTACCAAACAACGGGCGCCCGGGCACGGCGAGCCGACGGGCTGCGGGGCAATGGATTCGGGGTGGCGGGGCGGCCGGATCAAACGGTCGTTTGGTTTGTGCGGGCCCTCGGCCGACGTGTTTCTGGACGAACGGGCGAATCCGCTGCCAGCCTTGGCCGGCGCGGGTTTTCACCGGATTCGCGACGCGTCGGTCGAGGCGGTCGAAGCAAGCGGGCGATCCGGCCCCGTCGTGCTCGCCTGCGGGGCCGATCAGACCAGCATGCGCCGCCGGATTGCGTTCAGCGTCGCCTGGTCGAGTTGTAGTCCGTGCACGATGTACGACGTCATCGAGCCGTACGACGCGGTGACCTGATCGAATGCCGCCCGCAGATGATCGGCGTGCGCGCGTTGCAGCGCGGTCATCATGCCCGCCGGTTTTTTGAGCTTGGGCGGCAGACGCGGCAATTCCGGATGCGCCATGCACGTTGGTCGGCAGGTAGTCCGCGAAAATCGTTTGCCGACAGAGGCCGAGGATCGTATGCAGAATCGCGGTCGCCCAGCCGGTGCGATCCTTCCCGGCCGTGCGGCGTCGACAGGTACGATCGGCGGCAACGGCGAGGTAAGATCAGCTTTATGGCTGTACGGATCAAAACACTTGGCCATCACGGGGAAGCGTCATGGATCTGAAGGAAGTCGATGTATTGGGTGCGGGTGTGGGCGACCACTGGTACTACGCGTCGAAGGCGAGCGCGATCCGTCGGTTCCTGGGCGGGGCGGGCGCGAACCGGATACTCGACGTCGGTGCAGGCTCCGGCTTCTTCTCGAAACACTTGCTCGAACGCACGCAGGCGACGGAAGCGTGGTGTGTCGATACGAGCTACGCCGACGATACCGACGAAGAGACGGCCGGCAAACCCATCCACTTTCGACGGTCCGTCGAGCGATTCGATGCCGATCTCGTTCTGCTGATGGACGTGCTCGAGCATGTCGACGACGACGTCGGGCTGCTGGCGCAGTATGTGAAGGGGGCGCCTCCGGGCAGCCGGTTCCTGATCACGGTTCCCGCGTTCCAGTTCCTCTGGAGCGGCCATGACGATTTTCTCGAGCACAAGCGCAGGTATACGCTCGGCGGTCTCGAGGATGTGGTTCGTCGTGCGGGGCTCGACGTCGAGCGCGGCGCCTATTACTTCGGCCTCACGTTTCCGCTTGCTGCAGCGCTGCGGCTGGGCGAGCGGGCGCGTCGGCATCCGCGCGAGCCGGCGTCGCAATTGCGCCGGCACCATCCGCTCGTCAACGGCTTGCTCAAGACGATCTGTCGCGTCGAGTTGCCGATGTTCCGGTTCAATCGCGTTGCCGGCCTGACGGTCATCTGCGTTGCGCGCAAGCGGTGAATGCGATGCGGGCGCCGTGCAGTGGGAGCGCAGATCGCGCCAGCATGCGCGGCTTCACTCGTATCGGCACCGTCACGCCAAAAAATTTCACAAGAACATTCACAAAATGCATGCGACCCGATTCTAAATCTGAAAAGTGTCTGTTATACTTTTCTTCTTTCGGGGCGTAGCGCAGCCTGGTAGCGTACCTGCATGGGGTGCAGGTGGTCGGAGGTTCAAATCCTCTCGCCCCGACCAGACAAGAACCCGCGTCAGTTCATGCTGACGCGGGTTTTTTCTTGCCGGTCGCTTTTTTGCACATCGCGGCGCGGCCCCGGTAAAATGCAAGGTTGATCCACGGAAAGCGCCGTGATTTAGCGGAAGAGGATTCCCCGAACATGACTGATCTTCGTCTTACCATGCGGTTCGCTGCAGTGCTCGCCACTGGCGCGCTCGTCGCCGGTTGCGGTACGTCGTCGCCCACGAAAGTGGACTACAAGAGCGATTCGAAATCGAAGGAAGCGTCGCTCGCAGTGCCGCCCAACATGCTCGACGAGACGGCCGATCAGCGTTCGCTGCCGCCCCAGGGCGGCGCGACTTCCCTGTCTGCGCTTCAGCAGGTCCAGCAGGCGGCGCCTGCGCTGGACACCGTCGCGCCAGCCGTGGCCGGCATGCATATCCAGCGCGACGGCACCGAGAGCTGGCTCGTGATCGACGGCAAGCAGCCGGCCGCCATCTGGCCGCAGGTGCGTCGTTTCTGGCAGGAGCAGGGCTTCCTGCTCGTCGTCGACCAGCGCGACAAGGGCGTGATGGAAACCGACTGGAACGAAACCCATCCGCAGATCAACGACGGCCTGATCCGCAGCGTGATCTCGAAGGCAATGGGCAACTCGTACGTGACGGCCGAGCGCAACAAGTACCGCACGCGTCTCGATTCGGCACCGAACGGCGGCACCTACGTGTTCATCAGCCAGAAGGGGATGCGCGAGGCGATCACCGGCGCGAACAACGATTCGAGCAAGTGGGAACCGAAGCCGAACGATCCGGCGCTCGAGACCGAATACCTGAAGCGGCTGATGGCCGTGCTCGCGCAGAACGAGCAGCGCGCGAAGAACGGCGAGCCGCCGATCGCGAACATCAAGGACAACGCGGTGCCGAAGGACAAGAAGGCCGACGCCGACGCATCGTCGAAGGCTGCCGCCGCGATCGCCGCGCAGAATGTCTCGCGCACATCGGCGCAGGGTAACGATGCGGCCGACGCGGCCGTGCCGTCCGAAGTCACGCTCGGCGAGCCGTACGACCGATCGTGGCTGCACGTCGGTCTCGCGCTCGATCGCGCGAACTTCACGGTCGACGATCGCGATCGCTCGAAGGGGTTGTATTTCGTGCGCTATGTCGATCCGAAGGACCTGAGTTCGGCCGAGCAGGGCTTCTGGAGCCAGCTGTTCCACGGCAAGAAGGAAAAGCAGGCGAAGCAGTACCGCGTCAACGTGAAAGCACTCACGGCCGACCAGACGCGCGTCGCGGTCGTCGACGATTCGGGTTCGATCGACACGTCGTCGCCGGCTCGTCAGATCATGGGGCTGCTCGTGAATCAGCTCCGCTGATCCCGACGCTTCTCCGCATCCGTGCAAAGCCCGCCGAATGGCGGGCTTTTTTTATGGCCGCTCGCCGGCGTGCGGCTTGCGTGCGCATGTGCGAGAGGTTCGGTCCCTCATCGTGACGTTACGTAACATCCGTGCGTTACGGCGGCAGAACACGTGTCACATTGTTGTCGACCGAAAAATTGTCCTTATGAATCAATGGTATGACCGGTGTTCGACGCTTGGCACGCAAACTGCTTTATATGTTGGAATCGTTAGAGCAGGGAGGATGGCGTCAGATGCCGGGCGTGCGTCGCGAGCGCTCGATCAACGGTCTCGACGTTTTCAAATGCCGGCATGACAAGTGCCGGCGCAACTGATGACGATCCGTGCGCCAGCGCGCGGATCTCGATGGCCCCGTCGCCTATCCTCGTAGGGCGACGGTTTCGCCCGCGCTTCTCCGAAGCGCGGGCTATTTTTTTGGGCCGTCGTGCAGTGCTGCATCGGCGTGGCCGATGCGCGATGCGTGATTCGCGTATTCTCGGAATTTTCTGGATGAAGGAGTCGGGAATGGCGGAAATTGCAGTCGTGGCGCTGATCGTCGCGAAGCCGGGCGCCGAGGACAAGCTGCGCACCGCGCTCGAAGGGATCGTCGAGCCGACCCGCAACGAAGCCGGTGCATTGCAGTACGACCTGCACCGGGATCTGAAGGAGCCCGCTCGGTTCGTGTTCGTCGAGCGCTGGGAGAGCGAGGAGGCGCTGGCCGCCCATGCGCGTTCCGCGCACATTCTCGCTTATCGCGAAGCGGCCGCGGACTGGATCGAAAGTTCCGAAATCCGCGTGCTGTCGAAGCTCGTCTGAGCAGGGGGGGCGACCGGACGTGTCCGGTCGCAGTAGCGCGTCAGTGCGACGTGCCGGGTACGTCGAGGATCAGGATGATCGTCCAGTCGGCGTCGCCGTCGTGATGATACTGGCGCTCGGCGACGATGAACGGTTGCTGCTTGCCTTGCGGGCCGAGGAAGAGCACGTCGCCTTCCATCGGCAGGCACTCGATCGGCGGCAGCGCGAGGAATGCGTCGGCCGAGCCGCGGGGCATCAGTTGCTTGATCTGGCGAGTGGCGGCTTCGGTCCACTCGATGTCGAGTTGAATGTTGCTCATGCTGTCCTCCGCACCGGGGTGCGCACGGGTGGAAAATTTCGGTGCGCGACTTTAGCACAGCGCGCGGGCACCGCAACCAAAAAAGCCGAACCCGGTTGCCCGGATTCGGCTTTTCGCTTGTGCGGTACCGCCGAACTTACTGGCTGGCAGCTTCTGCCGGAGCGGCCTTGGCAGCCTTCTTGCCGGCCTTCTTCGCAGCAGCCTTGTGGTGAGCAGCCTTCTTGCCGTGGTGATGCTCTTCCTGCATCGCCGGCTGAGCGGCTTCGGCCGCTTGTTGCTGCTGCAGCGCCTGTGCGCGCTGCTCGATCTCGGAGATCTTGGCCGGATCGGTAATGGTCTTGATTTCCGTGCTCTCTTGCGCATACGCTGCGCCAGTCAGCGCCGACATCGCTACCAGGATAGCCAGGGACGTCTTCTTCATTGCTTTACCTCCGCTAAGTGGTGATGAACCCGAATGTTGCCGTTTTGTCTGGCGACTGCAAACGAGTGCGTGTCGAGTGTAACAAAAGTGACGGATCAATGTGCACCGGATCGTGGCGCGACGCAAGGCCGCGTTGAAGTCGCGCAACACTTCGCGCACTTCGTCACGCGCCTGCCATCCTGGGCAGTACTGCCATTCCGCTCCCGTTTTCGCGCAGTCGTCAGAACCATCCGAGCCATCGGTAGACGTGGAATTGCGCGATGCCGACCAGCTCGTGCAGCGCCTGCTCGGCGTTGGCCACGTTGCGCCAGCGTGGCAGCCAGCCCGTTTGCGCACGCCGGCGATTCGCATAAACGGGCTGCGGATCGATGCCAAATCGGCGGAAATCGAGCAGAGCACGGCGCATCTGATACGACGAGGTGACGAGAATGCGTGCGTCGTCATACTGTGGGCGTAGTATAGACGCAGTGAATTTCGCGTTTTCGTAGGTTGTGCGGCTGTTCGGTTCGAGAACGAGGTCGCCGGGGGCGACGCCTTCCGCGATGAGCTGGCGGCCGTATATGGCTGCCTCGGTTTCGCCGTGATGCTGCGGGTCGCCGCCCGACATCAATACGGTGCAGCGCTCGGCCTGCTGCCGGCACACGCGATAAAGCGCCGCCACCTTGTGGATGCGCGCGATGCCATCGGGCGGCGGCTGCAGCCCGGAGTCGGTGCGGCGCGTGCCGGTGCCGAGCAGAATCAGCGTGGTTCGCCCATGCATGTCCGGGTGCTCGACCGGCACGACGCCCGCCTCGCTCCACGCGATCAGCGGCGCGGTGAGCCAGCCTGTCGCGAGCAGCCAGAACAGCGCAACGGCGGCGATCGAGATGACTCGTCGCCGCTTGCGGCAGAGCATGAAACAGATGAAGAGAAGTACAAATGAATCGAACAGAATCAATTTGATTGGGGTATGGTGTCTTTTTATGGACGGCTGACGATCCGGCCCTGAAGCGACGCCGAACGTCGGCCTCCAGAATCGGTGGCGGTATCGGCGGGCGGAGACCCTGCCCGGCGCACCGCTTCGCATTGTCGCTGCACTTTAAGAAAGAATCGAGATGGCCACGTATTCCAACGAAGCGGTGCTCGACGCATTGAGACGAGTGCAGTACCGCCAGGTACCGTGGGCACGCCGCCCGGGCGTGTTCGAGTATCTCCGGTCGCTCGGGCTGATGGACACGGTCAGGCAGAAGACCGTTGCCCCCGCGCCGGGTTTTCACGCACCGGTGGACATCGCCGTGCTGACCGACAGTGGTCGAGCCGAATTTTCGCGCCTCGAGCGCGACGAGAAATTACTTTCCTGGACCGATCGCCGCATGGACGACTACGCATTGAGCGAAGCCAGCGCCGTGGCGATTCTCGAAAGCCGCCTGTAGCGGCGGACCATCCCGCCTCGGGCGTCGCCGCGCAAGCCGGCGACGTCAAAAAAAAGCCCGTATCGCGAGGATACGGGCGTACCGGATACTTTTGCTGTTGCCACGCTGTGCTCATGGCAACGATGTGACTCGTCGCATGCGGCGCAGTTCCCGAAAGCGGGCATTTTCTTCGACGATATCCTGAAATTGGCAGGACTACGGATGACGCGGCATGTCGGACGGCTGCGAGCCGATGCGCGCACGCGCATTGCTGGCGATGTCGCCGCGCAGGTCGCCGCGCGGCACGGTTTGCCGGCCGGACGGGGCTGCAGACGGCGGCTGGCGGAGAGTATTGCGGTGATCCTGCTGGCGATGAGGCGGTTTTGCGCGATCGTCGGCGTGAGCTGGAGCGGTCAGCGCCAGGGAAATGACAATGCCGCATGCGACGAGCAGTGACATTGGTCTCATGGCGGGGCTCCCTTCAAGCCGTCGGTGCGGCCTGTTGATATTTCGCTAAGGTAAGCGTGGGAGTGCAGGCTTGCTGTAAATATTGGTAAATAGTTGTATCGCGGCACGACAACGGTATTCGACAGCAACGCAGGCGTCGCGAAAAGATCGCGTCGCGGAAAGAAACCGGGCGGCCGAAGCCGCCCGATCGAGCATTCGTTACGCCATCTTGACGGGGGCGCGCCAGGATTCCGGATTGGTCCAGAAGGCGCCGCGCAGCCGGTCGCGGCTCGGCGGTGCGGGCGGCTTCGCGGCGCTCGCGCCGATGCGCCCGCGCAGCGAGATCTGCCGGCCGCTCGTGCCGAGTCGTTTCACGATTTCGGCGAGCGTGCCATCCGCCTGCCATTCGTCGAAGCGACGGCGGCAGGTCGGCGGCGACGGATAGCGGCCCGGCAGCTTCGACCAGCCTTCACCCGTCGACAGCACCCACAACACGGCGTTTACCACCGAGCGTGCTTCCACTCGGGGGCGGCCGCGCCGCTCACTCCGTGCGGGTTCCGAGCAAAACAGACCTTCGACCAGCGCCCACTCGTTATCTCTCAAATCGTCGAACAGCATCATGTCCTCACCTCAGCGAAGCTAACTCCGGTGCGCTGCCCTGCGCCGCGCACTCTTCAAGCACTCGATCGTCGAGTGCCGGGTGGGGGCGTCCGGTTGGCCGGCAGCGGCGTTTCTGCCTTTCCATCCGACGAAACCTACGCCCTGTGCGCCAGGTAATGCACGAAGCGTGCCACGTCGGAGGCGAATCCCTCGAGAGCCGCTTGGCAGCGAGCTAACGGCTAAGTCAGCTAGGGGCGTATAAGACGCCAAAATAACCCGCCAGCAAATCGGGACAATCACCAATCTTGTGCAGTTCGCCCGTGCTGCGTGCGTTTGCTTGTGTATTGCACCGCAGCGAAACATGTGCGACCAGTGCCGGATTCGCGCATCGAAGCCGGATTCACGCATTAAAATCGTGCATCGATATCGACGATTGATGAGGTCAGGAGATGAACGTCACGCTGCGCCAGCTTCGCGTATTCATCGAGGTAGCGCGGCTCAAGAGCTTCAGTCGCGCGGGCGACGAGATCGGGCTCACGCAGTCCGCGGTCAGCCGCTGCGTGCGAGAGCTCGAGGCCGAGCTTGGGCTGAAGTTGATCGACCGCACGACGCGCGACGTGCAACTCACCGACGTCGGCGCGAACCTGATCGCGAGCGTGTCGCGTCTGATCGACGATCTCGACGACACGCTGCGCGAGATTCGCGAGATCGGTGAGCAGCGCCGCGGGCGCGTGATCGTCGCGGCGAGCCCGACGATCGCCTGCAGGCTGATGCCGCGCGTGGTTGCATCGTGCGAGCGCCAGTTTCCGTTCGTGACGCTTGGCCTGCGAGACGACGTGCAGAGCGACGTGCTGCGCAAGGTGAAGTCGAGCGAAGTCGATTTCGGCGTCGTGATCGGGCCGCTTACGGTCGCCGATCTCGTCTGCGAACCGCTGATGACCGATTCGTTCTGCCTCGTCGCGCGTGCCGATCATCCGCTCGCGGCGCGTTCCGAGGTGCCGTGGACGGCGCTGGACGGCGAGCGCCTCGTGCTCCTCGATCACGCGTCGGGAAGCCGGCCGCTGATCGATGCCGCGCTGGCCGCCCATCATGTCAATGCGACGGTGATGCAGGAACTCGGGCATTCGGCGACCGTGTTCGGGCTCGTCGAGGCCGGCGTCGGCGTGAGCGTGCAGCCGTGGCTGTCGCTGCCGCTGCCGGCCGGCTCGACACTCGTCGCGCGGCCGCTCACGCCGCGCACCGAGCGCACGGTCGAACTGGTGCGCCGCCGCGACCGGTCGTTGTCGCCCGCGGCGCAGGCGATCTGGGAACTCGTGCGGCAGATGCCGGCGAGGGCGGAAGACCTCGACTGACGTGCGCGGAAGCGACGCGGCCCGGCTTGCGGGCCGGTACACTACGTGGATCGTGTTCCTGGGCGGTGGTTCTCGATGACGCATTCCGCAGGTTTTTCCCCGACGACCGACGAGCCGGCGGCGCGCGCCGCGGTGCACGCGCTGCGTCCGTCGCTGATCCGAGAGGTGGCGAACGCCGGCTTCGGCGTGCCGGACGTGCTGCCGTTCTGGTTCGGCGAGTCCGACCGCGTGACGCCGGATTTCATCCGCGACGCCGCGGCAGCGGCGCTGCGCGACGGCGCGACCTTCTACACGCACAACCTCGGCACTGCGCCGCTGCGCGACGCGATTGCGGCCTACGTGAGCGCGCGTCATGGTGCGACGGCGGCCGACACGGTCGCCGTGACGAGTTCGGGCGTGAACGCGCTGATGCTGGCCGCGCAGATGCTGGTCGGCCCGGGCGAGCGCGTCGTCGCGGTCACGCCGCTGTGGCCGAATCTCGTCGAGATTCCGAAGATCCTCGGCGCGCAGGTCGAATGCGTGCCGCTCGGCTATGGCGACGCGGGCTGGCAGCTCGATGTCGACCGGCTGCTCGACGCGCTGACGCCCGATACGCGGATGCTGCTGGTCAACTCGCCGAACAATCCGACCGGCTGGACGATGTCGCGCGACGATCAGCGGGCCGTGCTTGCCCATTGTCGGCGTCACGGCATCTGGCTGGTCGCCGACGAGGTGTACGAACGGCTTGCGTTCGGCGATGGCGGCGCGCCGTCGTTCCTCGATATCGCATCGCGCGACGAGCGGGTCGTTGTCGTGAATTCGTTCTCGAAGGCGTGGGCGATGACGGGCTGGCGGCTGGGATGGCTCATTGCGCCGGCATCGGTGATGGGCGATCTGTCGAAGCTCGTCGAATACAACACGTCGTGCGCGCCGGGCTTCGTGCAGGCCGCGGGCGAGGTCGCGCTGCGCGACGGCGAGCCGTTCGTGCGGTCGTTCGTCGCGGCGCTGCGCGAAGCGCGCGATCACCTGGTCGCCGCGCTGCGGACGCTGCCGGGCGTCGAGGTGCCGCCTCCGCCGGGCGCGATGTACCTGTTCCTGCGCCTGCCGGGCGCGGCCGACAGTCTCGCGTTCTGCAAGACGCTGGTGCGCGATGCGGGGCTCGGCCTTGCGCCCGGGCGGGCATTCGGCCCGGAGGGGGAAGGATTCGTGCGCTGGTGCTACGCATGCGATCCGGCACGACTCGACGCGGGCGTCGAGCGGCTGCGCCGGTTCCTCGCGCGCGGCGCGGCTGCCCGCTGAAGCAGGGCCGGAGCGGGCGCGGCGCACTGGCGGCGGGCCGATCTGCTCATCTTTACGCACCGGGCAATTTTGCGTAATATGGCGCTCAGTCACGCGGTTCCGTCGTTGAGCCGTGCTGTTCCGTCCGGTTTGGGCCTGGCCTGAAGTTGGTTCGCCGCCCCCGGTTCGTGCTCCCATCAATATGACCGATCAGAATCGGGCGAGCGCGTCTTCCGTTCCTTTCGTCTGTTTGTTGATCCGGTTCGTTTGACCACAGGGTCTGGCCTAGCTGCATGAATACCCAAGAGGCGAAGATCGTCCTCGAGACTGCTTTGATCTGCGCGCAGGAACCGCTGAAGCTCGGCGATTTGCGCAAGCTCTTTGCCGACGGCGTGTCGGCTGACACGGTCCGCACGTTGCTCGAAGATCTGAAACAGGATTGGTCCGGCCGCGGCGTCGAACTGGTGGCGCTGGCGACCGGATGGCGCTTCCAGAGCAAGCCGGCGATGCGTCACTATCTGGATCGCCTGCATCCCGAGAAGCCGCCGAAATATTCGCGCGCGGTGCTCGAAACGCTCGCGATCATCGCGTACCGGCAACCCGTCACGCGCGGCGACATCGAAGAGATTCGCGGCGTCACGGTCAATACGCAGGTGGTCAAGCAACTCGAGGATCGCGGCTGGATCGAGGTGATCGGTCATCGTGACGTGCCGGGGCGTCCGGCGCTGTATGCGACGACCAAGCAGTTCCTCGACGATCTCGGCCTGAAGGCGCTCGACGAGCTGCCGGCGCTCGAGGAGCCGGCAGCGAACATCGAGGCCGCGCTGCTTGCGCAGCACGCAATGGACTTCGACGGCGCCGTACCGGTTGCCGACGACACGCCGCAAGCCGGTGACGCAGCAGACGACGTGCCGCAGGCGCAGGCGGATGAAGCGTCCGCCGGCCAATTGGCCGAATTGCCGGGGGATGCCGCGACCGATGTCGCGTCGACGCAGGAAATGCCGAACCGCGATACGCTCGATGCTGATCGCCGGCAAACGGAACAAACGGAACAGGTTGGCGCCGAAGCAGTGCCGACCGATGTGCAGCCCGAGCCGCTGCGCGCGGATCGGAGCGAGGAAGATCGCAAGCCGGCCGCCGAAGCGGCTGCCGGAGACGGAGCGGAAGCGGCCGGCGACATGCCCGGCGAGGTTGGCCAGGCCGACGCCTCCCGTTCGCGTCCCGCGGACGGCGAGATGCTGGACGACACGTCCGACAGTCTCGCCGATGCCGTACGAAGCGCCAGTGCGCCCATCGGCGCCGACGCGCTGCCGGACGACGAAGCAGAACCCGAACAGCGTCGCGCCTGAACGCGGCCAACTTCTTGCCGCGCCCGCGCCGGGCGCGAGACCTGACATTTTGAGGTTGTTTTGACAGATATCCACGATATTGAATCGTCCGCGCCTGCCGTGCAGGCAGCGCGTGCCGACGATGCACCGGAGCAGGACGCTTCGGCCGCGGGTGGCGACGAGCGTCCCCGCCGCGGTCTGCGGCGAGGCCCGCGCAGCCTGATCGCGCGGCGTCGCGCGGCGGCCAAGTCGAAGGGCGCCGAAGGCGAGCCGCAGGGCGGCGAAGGCGCGGACGCGCAGCCGGCCGAGGCCGTCGAAGCGCAGCCCGCGCGCGCACCGCGCAAGGAAGGCGCCGCCAAGGGCGGCCGCAAGCCGGCCGGCAAGCGCGAAGGCGCTGCCAAGGGCGGCCAGGGTGCACAAGGCGGCCGTGGCGGCGCACCGAAGGCTGAAGGCAGCCCGGCCAAGGCGGAGGGCGATGCGTCCCAGGACGAACTGTTCGCATACGTGACGTCGCCCGCATTCGACGCGGACAATTCCGCGGGCGGCAGCGGCGTGCGTGCGCCGATGCTGCGTCGCGGCCGCAGCCAGCCGGCGAACAAGCGCGTGCTGTCGCCGGACGACGATGCGCCGAAGCTGCACAAGGTGCTGGCGGAAGCGGGGATGGGCTCGCGTCGCGAAATGGAAGAGCTGATCGTCGCCGGCCGCGTGTCGGTGAACGGCGAGCCCGCGCACATCGGCCAGCGCATCATGCCGACCGACCAGGTGCGGATCAACGGCAAGCCGGTCAAGCGCAAGCTGCCGAACAAGCCGCCGCGCGTGCTGCTGTACCACAAGCCGACGGGCGAAATCGTCAGCCATGCGGATCCGGAAGGCCGTCCGTCGGTGTTCGACCGCCTGCCGCCGATGAAGACGGCGAAATGGCTTGCGGTGGGCCGCCTCGACTTCAATACCGAAGGTCTGCTGATGCTGACGACGTCGGGCGACCTCGCGAACCGCTTCATGCATCCGCGCTACAGCGTCGAGCGTGAGTACGCGGTGCGGGTGGTCGGCGAGCTCACCGAAGGCAACCGGCAAAAGCTGCTGCACGGCGTCGAGCTGGACGACGGCCCCGCCAATTTCCTGCGCATCCGCGATGGCGGCGGCGAAGGCACGAACCACTGGTATCACGTCGCGCTGGCCGAAGGCCGCAACCGCGAAGTGCGCCGGATGTTCGAGGCGGCCGGCCTGATGGTGAGCCGCCTGATCCGTACGCGTCACGGCCCGATCCCGCTGCCGCGCGGTCTGAAGCGCGGTCGCTGGGAGGAGCTCGACGACGCGCAGGTGCGCAAGCTGATGGCGACCGTCGGCCTGAAGGCACCGTCCGAGGAGAAAGGCAAGCGTGGCGGTGCCGGCCAGGCAGAGCGCCGCCAGCCCGATCCGATGCTGACGTCGATGGGCTTCATCAGTCGCGAGCCGGTGCTGACGACGCACGGGCAGCTTGACCAGCCGCGCCGTGGCGGTGGCCGTCGCGGCGGGCCGGGTCTGCCGGGCCTGAGCGGCTACGGCAGCCTGCCGGTTGCGCCGTCGGGCTACGGCAACCGTGCTGGCGGCGGCCGCGACGGCAACCGCTCGGGCGGCGGCGGCCGAGATGGCAACCGCGCTGGCGGCGGCCGTGATGTCGACGGCAACCGCGCGTCGTACGGCGCGGGCCCCAAGCGTGAGGGCCCGGCGGGCGGCAAGCGAGGCGGCGGCAAGGGCGGCAATCGCAATCCGAACGGTAATCGTACCGAAGGCGCCGGCAACGGCGGCGGCCCGCGCGGCGGTAGCCCGCGTCCGCAGCGCAGCCGCACGCGCAGCCGCTAAGCGTATCGCGGCATGCGGCGGCGCAAAGCCGCCGGCGTGCCGGCAGGATCGGCATCCGTCCGGTTTTGTCGGCGCGACGCGTTGCGTTTCTTGATTTCGACTGTATATATATGCCGCGTGCCGCTGGATGGCAGCCGGCATGCCCGATCTCCGGTGCGGCCGGATTGCGCCGGTTGATCGGGTAGCCCGATTTCGCATTTTCGGTCCGTAAAGGCAGTCGAAACGCTGCTTTCACCGGCTGGCTTGGCGTTTGCGCCAAAAATCGCTATAATCGCGGAGTCGCTGGGCGTACGGATTCAATGTGCGGCTCAGGTGCGACCACCAGTAAGAAAGATGGGCGTTCCGCCCATTTTTTTTTGCTGAAACGGTTAGGCATCTCGGGTAGCGCTTCCTGCGCCGGCTAAGGCGCGCGCCCGCGGGTGAATCGCGAGCGGCGGGCGCGAACACCTGAGAGGACACTGTGCAACTGACGGAACTGATAGAAACCACGGTCACCGGGCTCGGCTACGAGCTGGTGGATCTCGAGCGCACCGGGCGCGGCATGCTTTGCATCTATATCGATCAGCCTGCCGGCATCTCGCTCGAAGATTGCGAAAAGGTCACGCGTCAGCTCCAGCACGTCTTGACGGTCGAAAACATCGATTACGAACGGCTCGAAGTCTCGTCCCCGGGGCTCGACCGCCCGTTGAAGAAGCTGGCCGACTTCGAGCGCTTCGCCGGCAGCGAAGTTTCCGTGACCTTGAAAAAGCCGCTGGACGGGCGCAAGACGTACCGGGGCATTCTGCACGCGCCGAATGGCGAAACGATCGGTTTGGAATTTGAAGGGAAGAAGGGCGAGGCGGCCATGCTGGATTTCACGCTGGCCGATATCGACAAAGCCCGCCTGATTCCGCAAGTTGACTTTAGGAGCCGCAAATAATGAGTCGCGAAGTGTTGATGCTGGTGGATGCGCTGGCGCGCGAGAAAAACGTCGACAAGGATGTGGTGCTGGGCGCCCTCGAGGCTGCGCTCGCGTCCGCTTCCAAGAAGCTGTTCGACGAAGGCGCCGAAATCCGCGTCCATATCGATCGCGAAAGCGGCGAGCACGAAACCTTCCGTCGCTGGCTCGTCGTGCCCGACGAGGCAGGCTTGCAGGAGCCGGATCGCGAGATCCTGCTGTTCGAAGCACGTGAGCAGAAGCCCGACGTCGAAGTCGGCGAATATGTCGAGGAACCCGTACCGTCGATCGAGTTCGGCCGCATCGGCGCGCAGGCCGCGAAGCAGGTGATCCTGCAGAAGGTGCGCGACGCGGAGCGCGAGCAGATCCTGAACGATTACCTCGAGCGCGGCGAAAAGATCATGACGGGCACGGTGAAGCGCCTCGACAAGGGCAACTTCATCGTCGAATCGGGCCGTGTCGAAGCGCTGCTGCGCCGCGACCAGCTGATCCCGAAGGAAAACCTGCGCGTGGGCGACCGCGTGCGCGCGTACATCGCGAAGGTCGACCGCACCGCGCGCGGCCCGCAGATCGAGCTGTCGCGCACGGCGCCCGAGTTCCTGATGAAGCTGTTCGAGATGGAAGTGCCGGAAATCGAGCAGGGCCTGCTCGAGATCAAGGCGGCGGCCCGCGACCCGGGCGTGCGCGCGAAGATCGGCGTCATCGCGTACGACAAGCGGATCGATCCGATCGGCACCTGCGTCGGCATTCGCGGCTCGCGCGTGCAGGCCGTGCGCAACGAGCTCGGTGGCGAAAACATCGACATCGTGCTATGGTCGGAGGATCCCGCCCAGTTCGTGATCGGCGCGCTCGCGCCGGCAGCTGTCCAGTCGATCGTCGTCGATGAAGAAAAGCATTCGATGGACGTCGTCGTCGACGAGAACGAGCTGGCTGTCGCGATCGGCCGCAGCGGTCAGAACGTTCGCCTTGCCGGCGAGTTGACCGGCTGGCAGATCAACATCATGACGCCGGACGAATCCGCCCTGAAGCAGGGTGAAGAGCGCGACCGGCTGCGTGCGCTGTTCATGGCGCGTCTCGACGTCGACGAAGAAGTTGCCGACATCCTGATCGACGAAGGCTTCACGAGCCTCGAAGAGATCGCTTACGTGCCGCTCAACGAAATGCTCGAAATCGAGGCGTTCGACGAGGACACCGTGCACGAACTGCGCAACCGCGCACGCGATGCGCTGTTGACGATGGCGATCGCGAACGAAGAAAAGGTCGAGAACGCAGCGCTGGATCTGAAGAGCCTCGACGGCGTCACGCCGGAGCTGCTCGCGAAGCTGGCCGAACATGGTGTGCAGACGCGAGACGATCTCGCCGAGCTTGCAGTGGATGAACTGGTCGACCTGACCGGGATGGAAGAGGATGCCGCTAAGGCGTTGATCATGAAAGCACGTGAACACTGGTTCCAGTGAGAAATGACCATGGCGCACTGATTTGATGGCGGCCGTATGGCCTGACCCGATGCTAACAGCAAGGAATCGGTCCTTGCACTAAGAGGAATGAATGGCGAGTAACAACGTAGCCCAATTTGCCGCGGAACTGAAAATGCCTGCTGGTGTGCTGCTCGAACAGCTGCAGGCAGCGGGCGTCCAGAAAGCGAGTGAAGACGATGCGCTGTCCGAAGCGGACAAGGCGCGTCTGCTCGATCATTTGCGCAAGTCGCACGGCGCAACCGACGGCGACAAGCGCAAGATCACGCTGACCCGCAAGCATACGTCGGAGATCAAGCAATCTGACGCGACGGGCAAGGCTCGCACCATTCAGGTCGAGGTCCGCAAGAAGCGCACGTTCGTCAAGCGCGACGACGTGAGCGATGGCGCGGAACAGGGTCAGGCGCAGGCCGCAGAAGCGGACGACGATGCAGAACTGAAGCGTCGCGAGGAAGAAGCGCGCCGCGAGGCCGAGCTGCTCGAAAAGCAGGCTCAGGAACTGCGCGAGCGCCAGGAGCGCCTCGAGCGCGAGGAAGCCGAGCGCCGCGCTCGCGAGGAAGCGGCTGAAGCCGAGCGCCGTCGCGCCGAGGAAGAAGCTGCGGCGAAGCGTGCTGCGGCCGAAGCCGCTGCGGCACAGCAGCAGGCGGCAGCGCAGCAGGCCGCCGCGGCCGAGCCGGAAGCACCGAGTGCGCAGTCCGCGCAGGACGAAGCGCGCGCGGCCGCCGAAGCCCGTGCGGCTGCCGAACGTGCGGCGCAGCGCGAAGCGGCGAAGAAGGCCGAGGATGCTGCCCGCGAGGCGGCGGACAAGGCGCGCGCCGAGCAGGAAGAGATCAGCAAGCGCCGTGCGGCCGCCGAGGCCGAAGCGCGCGCGATCCGCGAAATGATGAACACGCCGCGCAAGGCCGTGGTCAAGGCAGTCGAGCCGCCGAAGCCGGTCGAGCCGCCGAAGCCGGCCGAAGCGAAGGGCACGCTGCACAAGCCGGCGAAGCCTGAAGGCGCGCAGGCGCGTCCGGCAGTGAAGAAGCCGGCCGGCGCGGCACCGGCCACGACGCAGGCACCGGCAGGCGCGGGCGACCGCAACAAGAAGCCGGGCGCAGGCAAGGGCGGCTGGCAGGACGACGCAGCGAAGCGCCGCGGCATCAAGACGCGCGGCGATTCGAGCGGCGGCGTCGACCGCGGCTGGCGCGGCGGCCCGAAGGGCCGTGGCCGTCACCAGGACAGCGCATCGTCGTTCCAGGCGCCGACCGAGCCGATCGTGCGTGAAGTGCACGTGCCGGAAACCGTGTCGGTTGCCGATCTCGCCCACAAGATGTCGATCAAGGCCTCGGAAGTCATCAAGGTGATGATGAAGATGGGCCAGATGGTCACGATCAACCAGGTGCTGGACCAGGAAACGGCGATGATCGTCGTCGAGGAACTGGGCCACCGCGCGGTCGCCGCGAAGCTGGACGATCCGGAAGCGCTGCTCGTCGAAGGTGAAACGACCACCGACGCGGAGCAACTGCCGCGTCCGCCGGTCGTCACGGTGATGGGTCACGTCGACCACGGCAAGACCTCGCTGCTCGACCACATCCGCCGCGCGAAGGTTGCCGCGGGCGAAGCGGGCGGCATTACGCAGCACATCGGCGCATATCACGTCGATACGCCGCGCGGCGTCATCACGTTCCTCGATACGCCGGGTCACGAGGCGTTCACGGCAATGCGTGCACGCGGCGCGAAGGCGACCGACATCGTGGTGCTGGTGGTGGCGGCCGACGACGGCGTGATGCCGCAGACGAAGGAAGCAATCGCCCACGCGAAGGCGGGTGGCGTGCCGATCGTCGTCGCGATCAACAAGATCGACAAGCCGGATGCGAACCCCGAGCGCGTCAAGCAGGAGCTGGTCGCGGAAGGCGTCGTGCCGGAAGAGTACGGCGGCGATTCGCCGTTCGTGCCGGTGTCGGCGAAGACGGGTGCCGGCATCGACGATCTGCTCGAGAACGTGCTGCTGCAGGCCGAAGTGCTGGAACTGAAGGCACCGGTCGAAGCGCCGGCCAAGGGCATCGTAATCGAAGCGAAGCTCGACAAGGGCAAGGGCCCGGTCGCGACGATCCTCGTGCAGTCCGGTACGCTGAACCGCGGCGACATCGTGCTGGCGGGTACGGCCTATGGCCGCGTGCGCGCGATGCTCGACGAGAACGGCAAGCCGACGAAGGAAGCCGGCCCGTCGATCCCGGTCGAAATCCAGGGTCTGTCGGAAGTGCCGGGTGCGGGCGAGGAAGTGATCGTGCTGCCGGACGAGCGCAAGGCACGTGAAATCGCGCTGTTCCGTCAGGGCAAGTTCCGTGACGTGAAGCTCGCGAAGCAGCAGGCCGCGAAGCTGGAAAGCATGCTCGAGCAGATGGGCGAAGGCGAAGTACAGAACCTGCCGCTCATCATCAAGGCAGACGTGCAGGGTTCGCAGGAAGCGCTCGTGCAGTCGCTGCTCAAGCTGTCGACCGACGAAGTGCGCGTGCAGATCGTGCACAGCGCGGTGGGCGGCATCAGCGAAAACGACGTCAACCTCGCGACGGCATCGAAGGCGGTCATCATCGGCTTCAACACGCGTGCGGATGCACAGGCGCGCAAGCTGGCCGAGTCGAACGGCATCGACATCCGCTACTACAACATCATCTACGACGCAGTGGATGAGGTGAAGGCGGCAATGTCGGGCATGCTGGCGCCGGAGAAGCGCGAAGTCATCACCGGCATGGTCGAGGTGCGCCAGGTCTTCAAGGTACCGAAGGTCGGCACGGTCGCCGGCTGTATGGTGACGGACGGTATCGTCAAGCGCTCGTCGTCGGTTCGCGTGCTGCGCAACAACGTCGTGATCTTCACGGGCGAACTCGAATCGCTGAAGCGCTTCAAGGACGACGTGAAGGAAGTGAAGCAAGGCTTCGAGTGCGGTATGTCGGTGAAGAACTTCAACGACGTCATCGAAGGCGACCAGTTCGAAGTCTTCGAAGTGACCGAAGTCGCGCGTACGCTGTAATCGTCGCGCATCGGCTCATGGGCGGGGCAGGCTTGGGCCTGTCCCGCCCATTTTCATAGTGGCGCGCCAACAATGGCCCGCCGCTTCATCCTGATAAACGGATCACGGATCGATCATGTCCAGGAAACGGACTTCTCCCAATCGCAACGTTCAGATCGCCGACCAGATTCAGCGCGATCTGTCCGAACTCATCATGCGCGAGGTCAAAGACCCGCGCATCGGCATCGTGACCATCCAGAGCGTGGAGCTCACGCCGGACTACGCGCACGCGAAGGTCTACTTCACGGCGCTCACCGGCGATCCGGAAAAGACGCAGGAGGCGCTGAACCATGCGTCGGGGCACCTGCACAACCTGCTGTTCAAGCGTCTGCACATTCATACGGTGCCGACGCTGCACTTCCATTACGACCAGACGATCGAGAAGGCCGTGGAAATGTCGCGCCTGATCAAGGAAGCGAATTCGACGCGTGCGAAGGACGACGACGAAGCCGACGCGCCGACCAAGGACGACTGAACTCGACCGGCCTATGACGAATGCAGCATCCCAACGCCCGCGCGTGCCCCGGCGCGCGCTGGACGGTGTCCTCCTGCTCGACAAGCCGGTCGGCCTGTCGAGCAACGATGCGCTGATTCGCGCGAAGCGGCTGCTTCTCGCGAAGAAAGCCGGCCACACCGGCACGCTCGATCCGCTGGCTTCGGGCCTGCTGCCGCTGTGTTTCGGCGAGGCGACGAAGTTCTCGCAGGATCTGCTCGAGGCCGACAAGACCTACGAGGCGACGATGCGCCTCGGCCTGCGCACGGCCACCGGCGACGCGGAGGGCGAAGTGATCGACACGCGGCCGGTCGAATGCGACCGCGCAGCGGTGGAGGCCGCGCTCGCGCGCTTCACCGGCGAGATCGTGCAGGTGCCGCCGATGTATTCGGCACTCAAGCGCGATGGCAAGCCGCTGTACGAATATGCACGCGCGGGCCAGACCGTCGAGCGCGAAGGCCGCAACGTGACGATCCATGCGCTCGACCTGCTTGCCTGCGAGATGCCCGACGTGACGTTTCGCGTGACCTGCAGCAAGGGCACTTACGTGCGCACGCTGGCGGAGGATATCGGCGAGGCGCTCGGTTGCGGTGCGCATCTGACGATGCTGCGTCGCACGGGCGTCGGCGCGCTGACGCTCGAGCATGCGGTGACGCTCGATGCGCTGTCGGACGCCGATGAATCGGCGCGCGATGCGTGGCTCCAGCCGGTCGATGCATTGTTGTCGACGTTTCCGTCCGTTCGTCTCGACGATGCGTGCGCGAAGCGGTTCCTGCATGGTCAGCGCCTGCCGCTGTCGGAGCTCGGGCCGATCGATGCGGCCGACGGCGAGCGCGTGCGCGTCTACGACGCAACGCGGCTGCTCGGCGTGGCGCGCAAGGCGAATGGCGTGCTCGCACCGGAACGGCTCGTCGTGACGGCCGCCTGACGCAGCGGCGCGAGCGCGCCGTCGGAGCAACAAAAAGCCCGGTCGATTTCGACCGGGCTTTTTGTTTGGCGCGCGGTGGCGCGGTGTCGGTCGGCGCTCAGTGTGCCGCCGACGCTGCCGCACCGGCATCGCCGCCGCCCGCGCGTTCGGGCTTCGTGATCCAGATCAGCGCAATCAGCAGCACGAAGATCACGGCCGAGATGTAGAACAGGTCGTTCACGCCGAGCTGCGCGGCCTGTTGCGTGGCCTGGTTGTTGATGAGGCCATGCGCCTGGTTCTGCGTCAGCCCGAGATTGCCCATCTGCGTAACGGCCTGGTTGAACGTCGGGTTGTACACGTTCGCCTGTTCGACCAGTTGCGCGTGATGGAAGTTGTTGCGGTGATCCCATGCGGTCTGGAAGATCGACGTGCCGATACCGCCGCACATGATCCGCACGAAGTTCGACAAGCCGGAAGCCGCGGGAATGCGGTGGCCGGGCAGGCCGGACAACGTGATCGACACGAGTGGAATGAAGAAGCCGGCCATTGCGATGCCCTGCACGAGCGTCGGCAGCGTCAGCGACCATTCGTCGACGCCCGTCGTGTAGCGCGAGCGCATCCAGAAGCACAGTGCGAACGTGAGGAACGCGGCGGTCGCGATGTAGCGCGGATCGGTGCGCGGCAGGAACTTGCCGGTCAGCGGCGACAGCAGGATCGCGAACAGCCCGACCGGCGCCATCACGAGGCCGGCGTCGGTCGCCGTGTAGCCGATCTGGGTCTGCAGCCACAGCGGCAGCAGCACGAGGTTGCCGAAGTAGAGCCCGTAACCGACCGCAAGCGCGACCGTACCGCCCGTGAAGTTGCGAATCCGGAACAGCGAAAGATCGACGACGGGGTGCTCGGCGGTCAGTTCCCAGATCACGAAGAACGCGAACGAGATGATCGCGATCAGCGCGAGCGCGACGATCGTCGTCGATGCGAACCAGTCGAGATCCTTGCCCTTGTCGAGCATGATCTGCAGCGAGCCGACCCACAGCACCAGCAGCGCGAGACCGACGCCGTCGATCGGGGCGCGGCGCACCGTCGATTCGCGCGAGCGGTAGATCGACCACGTGGCGAGCGCCGCGGCGATGCCGACCGGGATGTTCACGTAGAAGATCCACGGCCACGAGTAGTTGTCCGAGATCCAGCCGCCGAGGATCGGGCCCGCGACCGGTGCAATCAGCGTCGTCATCGACCACAACGCGAGCGCCATCGGCGCCTTCGCGCGCGGATAGCTCGACAGCAGCAGCGATTGCGACAGCGGAATCATCGGGCCCGCGACCGCACCCTGCAGCACGCGCGACGCGAGCAGGAACGGCAGCGTCGGCGCGAGGCCGCACATCCAGGACGAGATGACGAACAGGATGATCGACGCGAGGAACAGGCGGACCTGCCCGAAACGGTCGGTCAGCCAGCCCGTCAGCGGCACCGAGATCGCGTTCGCGACCGCGAACGACGTGATGACCCACGTGCCCTGGTCGGACGACACGCCGAGGTCGCCCGAGATGGTCGGGATCGCGACGTTCGCGATGGACGTGTCGAGCACGTTCATGAACACCGCGAGCGACACCGCGATCGTCCCGAGCACGAGTTGCCCGCCCTGCAAGGGCGGGTAGGAGACAGGAGCCTGTGCCATTTCGGTTGTCTTTCCGGAGTCGGAACGGTTACATCATCTTCGCGGCGCTGCCTTGCTTCGCCGCGGCCGGCACTGCCGACGCGTTGCTGCCCGCGTTCTCGGCGATGACGCGCGCGATTTCGGCATCGGCTTCGTCGCCGTATTTCGCGAACACATTGGTCTCGTAGACGGTGTTCGGCGCGTTGACGAGCTGGTTGCCGCGTTCGTCCTTGATGTCCACGTCGACCTGCATCGACAGGCCGATGCGCAGCGGATGCTTGTCGAGATCCTTCGGATCGAGCTCGATACGCACCGGCAGGCGCTGCACGACCTTGATCCAGTTGCCGGTCGCGTTCTGCGCCGGCAGCAGCGAGAACGCCGAGCCCGTGCCGGCCGAGAAGCCGACGACCTTGCCGTGGTAGACGGCCGACGAGCCGTAGATGTCGGCCGTCAGCTCGACCGGCTGGCCGATGCGCATGTGCTTGAGCTGGACTTCCTTGAAGTTCGCGTCGACCCACACGGCATTCAGCGGCACCACCGACATCAGCGGCGTGCCCGGCGACACGCGCTGGCCGACCTGCACCGAGCGCTTCGCGACGTAGCCCGTGACAGGCGCCGGCAGCACGTTGCGCGCGTTCGCGAGATACGCGTCGCGAACCTTCGCTGCCGCGGCCATCACGTTCGGGTGCGACGCGATCGTCGTGTTCGCAGTCAGCGCGCGGTTCGATGCGAGCTGCTGCTGCGCGCCATCGAGCGACGCTTGCGCGGCCTTCACGGCGTCACGTGCGTGCGAGATCTCTTCCTGCGACACGGCGCCCGTCTGCGCGACGGCCACGCGGCGGCGCAGGTCGTCCTCGGCCTTCGACAGGTCGGACTGGCGCAGCGCGACCTGCGCGCGGTACTGGTCGTCGTTGACGAACAGGCCGCGCACCTGGCGCACCGTCTGCGCGAGGTTGGCTTCCGCCTGCTGCAGCGCGACCTGCGAATCGGCCGGGTCGAGCACGACCAGCGGATCGCCGGCCTTGACCGTCTGCGTATCGTCGGCCTTCACGGCGATCACGGTGCCGGTGACCTGCGGCGTGATCTGCACGACGTTGCCGTTCACGTACGCATCGTCGGTCCCTTCATGGAAGCGGGCGACGAGGAAGTAGTACAGGCCGTACGCGATGGCCGCGATCACGATGACCGCGACGAGCAGCGTCATCATCCGCTTGCGCTTCCCGTTGTTTTGCGACTGTGCGCTGGCGGCGTTTTGTTGAGGGTCGCTCATGGCGATTTTCTCCGTCCGTTATTTCGAGTGTCTGCGTAGTGGTGGCGCCGGATCAGTTGGCGGCCTGTTTGGTCGGCTTGTCGGCGTCGGGCACGGCGAGCGGCGTGCCGGTCGCATCGAACCCGCCGCCCAGCGCCTTGATCAGCGCGAGCTGCATGTCGCGCCGGCGCATCTTCAGGTTGGTCACCGTCTGCTCCGAGGCGAGGCGGTTGCTGTCCGCGGTCAGCACTTGCAGTTGCGGCGACAGGCCGGCCTTGTAGCGGATCACGGCGAGATCGTAGGCGCGCGTCGACGCGTCGAGCGCACGTTGCGCGTCGCCCATCTGGCGATCGACCGCGCGGATCGACGCGACTTGCGTCGCGACGTCGTTCAGCGCACTGATCAGCGTCTGGTTGTAGTTCGCCACCGACAGGTCGAAGTCCGCGTAGCGGCCCTTGAGCTGGGCGCGCAGCGCGCCGGCGTCGAAGATCGGCAGATGGATCGCCGGGCCGAACTGCGCCTGGCGGCTCGCGAAGTTGAGGAATTTGCCCCAGCCGAACGCATCGAAGCCGAAGCCGGCCGCGAGGTTCACGTCGGGATAGAACTCGGCCTTCGCTTCCTTCACGTCGTGCATCGCGGCTTCGACCTGCCAGCGTGCGGCGACGATGTCGGGGCGGCGCGAGACGAGATCGGCCGGCAGGTTGCCGGGCAGTGCGACTTCGCCGCTCGGGTTCATCACGGGCGCCGCAATCTGCAGCCCGCGATCAGGCCCCTTGCCGAGCAGCGCGGCGAGCTGGTAGCGCACCGTCGTGATCTGGCCGTCGAGATCCGACAGCGAAGCCTGGGTCGTCGCGATATTGCCGCGGGCCGTCTGGCGTTCGACGTTGGTGTCGAGGCCGGCCGATACGCGGCCGTCGGTGATCTTGCCGACTGTCTCGCGGTTGGTGATCTCGCGTTGCGCGATATCGCGCAACGCGTAGAGCTGCGCGAGCGAGTTATAGGTGCGCGCGACCGACGAAGCGAGCGTGATGCGTGCCTGCTGCATGTCGGCTTCGGCCGCTTTTTCCTGCGACACGGCGGTGTGCAGGCGTTCGCGGTTCTTGCCCCACAGGTCGAGTTCCCACGATGCGCTCGCGAGCGCGTTGTTCTCGCTGTACCACTGGCCGCCGTACGGGGGCGGGAACAGTGCGTTCGACGAATACAGCTCGCGCGTCCACGAGTAGCTGGCTTCGGCTTTCGGCAGCAGGTTCGAGCGCGACGATTCGATGTACGACGATGCCTTCGCGATGCGCGCCTGCGCCTGCGCGATCGACGGATTGCCCTGAAGGGCCTCGTCGATCAGCTTCGGCAACTGCGGATCGCCGAACTGGCTGGCCCAGTCGAGCGCCGGCCACTGGCCGCCCTGGGCCGGCAGGCTCTGCGCGGATTCGAATTGCGACGCGGGGGCGATCTGCTTGTCGCTCTTGATGCCGATGTAATTCGCGCAGCCCGCCAGCGCCAGTGCGGCGACCGCGGCAGCGACGGCGGCGCGGCACGACCCGGCGCGCACGGACAACGGGGAGGATTTCATCGCGCTGACCCCTGACTCGGAATGAATGATGGACACTGCAAGGATTTCCTTACATTAATCTGTCAAAAGTAATTGTTATGGCAACTATTACGTGATGCTGCCGCCGGCCGTCTCGCAATAGTTGCTGAGAATGCGGCGCAGCATGCTCTTCAGGAACCCGACTTCTTCCGGCGTAAATCCGTCCAGAACCTGGTCGAGCACGCTGCGGAAAATGGGCGGCAGCCGTTCGGCAAGCGCGCGGCCTTCGTCGGTCAGTTCGAGGCGCACGACGCGCCGATCCTCGATGCTGCGCACGCGGGACAGCAGGCCGCGTTTCTCGACCCGGTCGAGCAGGCGCGTAACCGCGCTCGCGTCGATCCCGTATTCGCGAGCGAGCTCGGCGGCCGTCGAGCACTTGCCGACCGCGATCATGAACAGCATGCTCGCCTGCGTGCCCGTGATGCCGAGCTCTTCCTGCGTACGTTGCGTGACGAGGTTGGTCATCACCGACTTCACGCGCGACATCAGATAACCGACGCTGTCGTTCATCTGATACGAAGACAGCGGTGAAACGGGCGGTTGGGTAGGAGAATCCGACATAAAACCCTGAAGCTGCAATAGTTGACTAGGCAGCAGTATAGGCACAATTGCTTGCCGCGGCAAATGTTAATCGAACGGCAGGGGGCGTGCTTCGCGTTGCAAGAATCCCTTATCACGACAAGGGTTTTCGGTCTGCCGGCGGCGGCGCCTTCGGCAGGTCCGCGTGTTCGTGGAGAGGCCGGGCCGGCCCGGCTTGCTGCGTTGCAACGTGCCAGCCAGCTTTCGACACTCGCACGTGCTATAATTTGAGGCTTTCCCAGCTGCAACGCGCGCGCCCGTGAAAAACGAGCGGGCGCGCTTGCGCGTTCAAACGATTTCCAGGTTTCTATGACCCGCGCCCTTCGCAACATCGCCATCATCGCCCACGTCGACCACGGCAAGACTACGCTCGTCGACCAACTGCTCCGCCAGTCCGGCACCTTCCGCGAGAACCAGCAGATTGCGGAGCGGGTGATGGACTCGAACGACATCGAAAAGGAGCGCGGGATCACGATTCTCGCGAAGAACTGCGCGGTCGAGTACGAAGGCACGCACATCAACATCGTCGACACGCCGGGGCACGCGGACTTCGGTGGCGAGGTGGAGCGCGTGCTGTCGATGGTCGACTCGGTGCTGCTGCTCGTCGACGCGGTCGAGGGCCCGATGCCGCAGACGCGCTTCGTCACGAAGAAGGCGCTCGCGCTCGGCCTGAAGCCGATCGTCGTCGTCAACAAGATCGACCGCCCGGGCGCGCGGATCGACTGGGTCATCAACCAGACGTTCGACCTGTTCGACAAGCTCGGCGCGACGGAAGAGCAGCTCGACTTCCCGATCGTCTATGCATCGGGCCTGAATGGCTATGCGTCGCTCGACCCGGCCACGCGCGAAGGCGACATGCGTCCGCTGTTCGAGGCGATCCTCGCGCACGTGCCGGTCCGCCCGGCCGACCCGGAAGCGCCGCTGCAGCTTCAGATCACGTCGCTCGACTATTCGACGTACGTCGGCCGGATCGGCGTCGGCCGCATCACGCGCGGCCGCATCAAGCCGGGCCAGCCGGTCGTGATGCGTTTCGGCCCGGAAGGCGACGTGCTGAGCCGCAAGATCAACCAGGTGCTGTCGTTCAAGGGTCTCGAGCGCGTGCAGGTCGACTCGGCCGAAGCCGGAGACATCGTGCTGATCAACGGTATTGAAGATGTCGGTATCGGCGCGACGATCTGCGCGGTGGATACGCCGGAAGCGCTGCCGATGATCACCGTCGACGAGCCGACGCTGACGATGAACTTCCTCGTCAACTCGTCGCCGCTCGCAGGCCGCGAAGGCAAGTTCGTGACGAGCCGCCAGATCCGCGACCGCCTGATGAAGGAACTGAACCACAACGTCGCGCTGCGCGTGAAGGACACCGGCGACGAAACGGTGTTCGAAGTGTCGGGCCGCGGCGAACTGCACCTGACGATTCTCGTCGAGAACATGCGTCGCGAAGGCTACGAGCTGGCCGTGTCGCGTCCGCGCGTCGTGATGCAGGAAATCGACGGCGCGAAGCACGAGCCGTACGAACTGCTGACGGTCGACGTCGAGGACGAACACCAGGGCGGCGTGATGGAAGAGCTCGGTCGCCGCAAGGGCGAGATGCTCGACATGGCGTCGGACGGTCGCGGCCGCACGCGTCTGGAATACAAGATCTCGGCGCGCGGCCTGATCGGCTTCCAGAGCGAATTCCTGACGCTCACGCGCGGCACGGGCCTGATGAGCCACATCTTCGACTCGTACGCACCGGTCAAGGACGGCTCGGTCGGCGAGCGCCGCAACGGCGTGCTGATCTCGCAGGACGACGGCGCGGCCGTGGCGTATGCGCTGTGGAAGCTGCAGGATCGCGGCCGCATGTTCGTGAAGCCGGGCGACGCGCTGTATGAGGGCATGATCATCGGCATCCACAGCCGCGACAACGACCTCGTCGTGAACCCGATCAAGGGCAAGCAGCTGACCAACGTGCGCGCGTCGGGCACCGACGAAGCCGTGCGTCTCGTTCCGCCGGTCCAGATGTCGCTGGAATACGCGGTCGAGTTCATCGATGACGACGAGCTCGTCGAGGTGACGCCGCAGTCGATCCGCCTGCGCAAGCGCTTCCTGAAGGAGCACGAGCGTCGCCGCGCGAGCCGCGAAGGCGCGGTCGACTGAGCGTTTCGACCGTTCCCGTGCATGACAAAGAAGGCTGCCTCCGGGCGGCCTTTTTTGCGTCTGCGCGGCGCGCAACCGGGTTGTCGGCAAAACACTGTTCCCGCGGGGCGTGGCAATCCGGCAAAACCCCGTCGCGCGGTGCTTTCGGGCACATTTCGCCGTGAACTCCGGTATCGGTTCTGTGATATGCTGCGCGCACGCAAGTTTTAGGTCCTTCCAAGCAAGACTTGATTCGCAATCCGCTAAACGGTCAGGCCGTGTCGCGGAAGGTTGAGTAACCCGCTATTTCTCGAGAAGCTCGAAGAAAGGTGAGCGTAAAATGTCAGATGTAATGAAGCAGTTTCAGCTGAACTCTTATCTGTTCGGCGGCAATGCTTCGTACGTTGAAGAACTGTACGATGCATACCTCAACAATCCGGCGTCGGTGCCGGAGAATTGGCGAGAGTATTTCGACGCGCTGCAGAATGTGCCTGCAACGGACGGTTCGAATGCCAATGACGTCGCACATTTCCCGATCGTCGAATCGTTTGCCGAGCGTGCGAAGGCCAATGCCTTCATCCCGCGCGAAAGCGGCACCAATCTGGCTGCGGCGCGCAAGCAGGTTCACGTCCAGTCCCTCATCAGCGCCTATCGCTTCCTTGGCTCGCAATGGGCCAATCTGGATCCCCTGAAGCGTCGCGAACGTCCCGCCATTCCCGAACTCGAACCCGCGTTCTACGACTTCTCCGAAGGCGACCTCGACCAGACCTACAGCGCGAGCAACCTGTATTTCGGTTTCGACCAGGCTTCGCTGCGCGATATCGTCAAGGGCCTGCGCGACACGTACTGCGGCACGATCGGCGCCGAGTACATGTACATCAGCGACCCGGAACAGAAGCGCTGGTGGCAGGAGCGCCTGGAGTCGACCCGCGCGACGCCGAACTTCTCGGCAGACGAGAAGAAGCACATCCTGAATCGCCTGACGGCCGCTGAAGGCCTCGAGCGCTACCTGCACACCAAGTACGTCGGCCAGAAGCGCTTCTCGCTCGAAGGCGGCGAAAGCTTCATCGCGGCGATGGACGAAGTCGTCCAGCACGCGGGCAAGCGCGGCGTGCAGGAAATCATCATCGGCATGGCCCACCGTGGCCGCCTGAACGTGCTCGTCAACACGCTCGGCAAGATGCCGGCCGACCTGTTCGCCGAATTCGAAGGCAAGCACGTCGACGACCTGCCGGCAGGCGACGTGAAGTACCACAAGGGCTTCTCGTCGGACGTGTCGACGGAAGGCGGCCCGGTCCACCTGTCGCTGGCATTCAACCCGTCGCACCTCGAAATCGTGAACCCGGTGGTCGAAGGTTCCGCGAAGGCGCGGATGGACCGCCGCGGCGACGAAGACGGCCTGCAGGTGCTGCCGGTGCAGATCCACGGCGATGCGGCCTTCGCGGGCCAGGGCGTCGTGATGGAAACGCTGAACCTCGCGCAGACGCGCGGTTACGGCACGCACGGCACGCTGCACATCGTCATCAACAACCAGATCGGCTTCACGACGTCCGACCCGCGCGACGCGCGCTCGACGCTGTACTGTACCGACGTCGTCAAGATGATCGAGGCGCCGGTGCTGCACGTGAACGGCGACGATCCGGAAGCGGTGATCCTCGCGACGCAGATCGCGATCGACTACCGGATGCAGTTCCACAAGGATGTCGTGATCGACATCGTCTGCTTCCGCAAGCTGGGTCACAACGAGCAGGACACGCCGGCCGTCACGCAGCCGCTGATGTACAAGAAGATCGCGCAGCACCCGGGCACCCGTGCGCTGTACGCCGAGAAGCTCGTGCAGCAGGGCGTGATCACCGCGGAAGACGCCGACAACTACGTGAAGGCGTACCGCAAGGCGATGGACGACGGTCACCACACGGTCGACCCGGTCCTGTCGAACTACAAGAGCAAGTACGCGGTCGACTGGGTTCCGTTCCTGAACCGCAAGTGGACGGATGCCGCCGACACGGCCGTGCCGCTCGCCGAACTGAAGCGCCTCGGCGAACGCATCACGACGGTCCCGGAAAACTTCAAGGTCCACCCGCTCGTCGAGCGCGTGATCAACGACCGCCGCAACATGGCGCGCGGCGACCAGCCGCTCGACTGGGGCATGGGCGAGCACCTCGCGTTCGCGTCGCTCGTCGCATCGGGCTACTCGGTGCGCCTGACGGGCCAGGACTCGGGCCGCGGCACGTTCACGCACCGTCACGCGGTGCTGCACGACCAGAACCGCGAGCGCTGGAACGACGGCACGTACGTGCCGCTGCAGAACATCGCCGAAGGCCAGGCGAAGTTCACGGTGATCGACTCGGTGCTGTCGGAAGAAGCGGTGCTGGGCTTCGAATACGGTTACTCGACCGCCGAGCCGAACACGCTCGTGCTGTGGGAAGCGCAGTTCGGCGACTTCGTCAACGGCGCGCAGGTCGTGATCGACCAGTTCATCTCGTCGGGCGAAGTGAAGTGGGGCCGCGTGTCGGGCCTGACGATGCTGCTGCCGCACGGCTATGAAGGCCAGGGTCCGGAACACTCGTCGACCCGTATCGAGCGTTTCCTGCAGCTGTGCGCGGATCACAACATGCAGGTCGTCCAGCCGACGACGCCGGCGCAGATCTTCCACCTGCTGCGTCGCCAGATGATCCGCCTGTTCCGCAAGCCGCTGATCGTCGCTACGCCGAAGTCGCTGCTGCGTCACAAGGAAGCGGTGTCGGACCTGTCGGAACTGGCGAAGGGTTCGTTCCAGCCGGTGATCGGCGAAACCGACGGCGGCATCGACGCGAAGAAGGTCAAGCGCGTGCTGGCATGCTCGGGTCGCGTGTATTACGACCTCGTCGCACACCGCCGCGAAGCGAAGGCGAACGACGTCGCGATCATCCGTATCGAGCAGCTGTATCCGTTCGCGCACAAGCAGTTCGAAGCCGAAATGAAGAAGTACGAGAACGCGACTGAAGTGGTCTGGGTGCAGGACGAGCCGCAGAACCAGGGCCCCTGGTTCTACGTCGAGCACCATCTGAAGGAAGGCATGAAGGAAGGGCAGAAGCTGGCATACAGCGGCCGTCCGGCCTCGGCCTCGCCGGCGGTTGGCTACTACGCGAAGCACTACGAGCAGCAGAAGGCCCTGATCGAAGGTGCTTTCGGCCGCCTGAAGAGCGCATCGATCGCGAAATAACCGACGGAAGCGAAACGGGAAGGCGCGCGGCGCTTTCCCGTCCCCTTTGGCCCGCCGGGCGCGTCGCGCGCCGCACCGGCCGAAGGAATCGCACGAACCTCGTCACACCCCAGATTAAGCATCCAGGAAAATCACATGGCTATCGTAGAAGTCAAAGTCCCCCAGCTTTCGGAGTCGGTTTCGGAAGCCACCATGCTGCAGTGGAAGAAGAAGCCGGGCGAAGCAGTCGCGCAAGACGAAATCCTGATCGAACTCGAGACCGACAAGGTCGTGCTCGAAGTGCCGGCACCGGCCGCGGGCGTGCTCGCGCAAGTGCTGCAGAACGACGGTGACACGGTGGTTGCCGATCAGCTGATCGCGACGATCGACACCGAAGCGAAGGCAGGTGCGGCCGAAGCAGCGGCGGGCGCCGCCGAAGTCAAGCCGGCAGCAGCGCCTGCTGCAGCCGCACCGGCAGCACAGCCGGTTGCCGCAACGGCATCGAGCTCGGCCACCGCATCGCCGGCCGCATCGAAGCTGCTGGCCGAGAAGGGCCTGTCGGCAGGCGACGTCGCAGGTTCGGGCCGCGACGGCCGCGTCACGAAGGGCGACGCGCTGGCAGCAGGCAGCGCACCGAAGGCCGCTCCGGCCGCCGCACCGGCCAAGGCCGCTGCGAAGCCGTCGCTGCCGGAAGTGAAGGTGCCGGCGTCGGCGACGACCTGGCTGAACGACCGTCCGGAACAGCGTGTGCCGATGTCGCGCCTGCGTGCGCGTATCGCCGAGCGTCTGCTCGAATCGCAGCAGACCAACGCGATCCTGACGACGTTCAACGAAGTCAACATGGCTCCGGTCATGGAACTGCGCAACAAGTACAAGGACAAGTTCGAGAAGGAACATGGCGTGAAGCTCGGCTTCATGTCGTTCTTCGTGAAGGCGGCCGTGCACGCGCTGAAGAAGTTCCCGCTCGTGAACGCGTCGATCGACGGTAACGACATCGTCTACCACGGCTACTTCGACATCGGTATCGCCGTCGGCTCGCCGCGCGGCCTCGTCGTGCCGATCCTGCGCAACGCGGATCAACTGAGCCTCGCCGACATCGAGAAGAAGATCGCCGAATTCGGCCAGAAGGCGAAGGACGGCAAGCTGTCGATCGAGGAAATGACGGGCGGTACGTTCTCGATCTCGAACGGCGGCGTGTTCGGCTCGATGCTGTCGACCCCGATCATCAACCCGCCGCAGTCGGCAATCCTCGGCGTGCACGCGACGAAGGAGCGTCCGGTCGTCGAAAACGGCCAGATCGTGATCCGTCCGATCAACTATCTCGCGCTGTCGTACGACCACCGGATCATCGACGGCCGCGAAGCGGTGCTGTCGCTCGTCGCGATGAAGGATGCGCTCGAGGATCCGGCACGCCTGCTGCTCGACCTGTAAGCCGAGTTTCACCGCATTGACCCGCTCCCGCACGGGCGCGCGAAACGCGCGACCGTGCGGATGCACAAGAAGAAAGGATTGTCATGTCCAAGGAATTTGACGTCGTCGTGATCGGCGCCGGCCCCGGCGGCTACATCGCAGCGATCCGCGCCGCGCAGCTCGGCAAGACCGTTGCCTGTATCGAGAAGTGGAAGAACCCGGCCGGCGCGCTGAAGCTCGGCGGCACCTGCCTGAACGTGGGCTGCATCCCGTCGAAGGCGCTGCTCGCGTCGTCGGAAGAGTTCGAGAACACGTCGCATCACCTGGCCGACCACGGCATCACCGTCGACGGCGTGAAGATCGACATCGCGAAGATGATCGGCCGCAAGGACGCGATCGTCGAGAAGATGACGAGCGGGATCGAGTTCCTGTTCAAGAAGAACAAGATCACCTGGCTGAAGGGCCATGGCAAGTTCGCCGGCAAGACCGACGCCGGCGTGCAGATCGAAGTGAGCGGCGAGGGTGAAACCGAAGTCGTCACCGCGAAGAACGTGATCATCGCGACGGGCTCGAAGGCGCGTCACCTGCCGGGCATCCCGGTCGACAACAAGATCGTGTCGGATAACGAAGGTGCGCTGACGTTCGACTCGGTGCCGAAGAAGCTCGCCGTGATCGGCGCAGGCGTGATCGGCCTCGAACTCGGCTCGGTGTGGCGTCGCCTGGGTGCCGAAGTGACGGTGCTCGAAGCGCTGCCGGCGTTTCTCGGCGCAGCCGACGAAGCGCTCGCGAAGGAAGCGGCCAAGCTGTTCAAGAAGCAGGGCCTCGACATCCATCTCGGCGTGAAGATCGGCGAAGTGAAGACGACCGCGAACGGCGTGTCGATCGCCTACACGGACAAGGACGGCAACGCGCAGACGCTCGACGCCGACCGCCTGATCGTGTCGGTCGGCCGCGTGCCGAACACCGACAACCTCGGCCTCGAGGCAATCGGCCTGAAGGCGAACGAGCGCGGCTTCATCGACGTCGACGACCACTGCCGCACGGCGGTGCCGAACGTGTACGCGATCGGCGACGTGGTGCGCGGCCCGATGCTTGCGCACAAGGCGGAAGATGAAGGCGTGCTGGTCGCGGAAGTGATCGACGGCCAGAAGCCGCACATCGACTACAACTGCATTCCGTGGGTGATCTACACGTACCCGGAAATCGCGTGGGTCGGCAAGACGGAGCAGCAACTGAAGGCGGAAGGGCGCGAGATCAAGTCGGGCAAGTTCCCGTTCTCGATCAACGGCCGTGCGCTCGGCATGAACGCACCGGACGGTTTCGTGAAGATGATCGCGGACGCGAAAACCGACGAACTGCTCGGCGTGCACGTGATCGGCGCGAACGCGTCGGACCTGATCGCGGAAGCCGTGGTGGCGATGGAATTCAAGGCGGCGTCGGAAGACATCGCCCGCATCTGCCATCCGCACCCGTCGATGTCGGAAGTGATGCGCGAAGCGGCGCTCGCCGTCGACAAGCGCTCGCTGAATAGCTGAGCGCGGTAAGCGCCAGCCGGCCCTCGGCCGGCGCAGCCGTCTCATGACGAAGGCGGGCGGGGTTTCCCGCTCGCCTTCGTTCTTTCCGGTTTGCCCGATGAACGTCACCGAATACTACACGCGCGAACTGACCACGCGCGGCTATCAGTCCGACCCCGCGCAGCGCGCCGCGGTCGATCGCCTGCAGCGCTGTTTCGACGAGTGGGTCGAATACAAGGCGCGCCGCTCGAACGCGTTCAAGAAGCTCATCATTCATCCGGACCTGCCGCGCGGCGTCTACATGTGGGGCGGTGTCGGTCGCGGCAAGAGCTTCCTGATGGACAGCTTCTACGCGGTCGTACCCGTGCAGCGCAAGACACGCCTGCATTTCCACGAATTCATGCGCGAAGTGCACCGCGAGCTCGAGGAACTGAAAGGGCAGGCCGATCCGCTCGACGAACTCGCGCGACGCATCGCGAAGCGCTACCGGCTGATCTGCTTCGACGAGTTCCACGTGTCGGACATTGCCGACGCGATGATCCTGTACCGTCTGCTCGACCGCCTGTTCAACAACGGCGTGCAGTTCGTGATGACGTCCAACTACGATCCCGACGACCTGTATCCGGACGGATTGCACCGCGACCGCATGCTGCCGGCGATCGCGCTGATCAAGGAAAAGCTCGACGTGCTCAACGTCGACGCGGGCGTCGACTATCGCCAGCGCACGCTCGCGCAGGTGCAGATGTATCACACGCCGCTTGGCGCCGACGCCGATCGCGAACTGCGCCATGCGTTCGCGAAGCTCGCCGCGGTACCCGACGAAAGCCCGATCCTGCATATCGAGAAGCGCGAGCTGAAGGCGCTGCGCAAGGCGGACGGCGTCGTATGGTTCGACTTCGCGACGCTGTGCGGCGGCCCGCGATCGCAGAACGACTATCTCGAACTCGCGAGTCGCTTCCATGCGATCGTGCTGTCCGAGGTGCCGCAGATGTCGCCGCGGATGGCGTCCGAGGCGCGCCGCTTTACCTGGCTGATCGACGTGCTGTACGACCACAAGGTCAAGCTGCTGATGTCCGCGGCGGTGCCGGCGGAGCAGTTGTACGTCGAAGGCCCGATGGCGAACGAATTCGCGCGCACGGTCTCGCGTATCGTCGAGATGCAGTCGAAGGAGTATCTTGAAACGCCGCGCCGTATCGTCGATACTTCGCTGACCTGATTGCGATGCTCGGTAATTGGCGCGATTCAAACGTCAATTCCGGTCAAATCCATGCAATCTCGGGGTATTTTCGGATTTGTCTTATATTCATTGTTGAGGTGAGCCGATATCGTTGTGTCATGGTTACCAAGGCTGGAGATGTCCATGACACCGTATCGCGATCTGACCGACCACGAGTGGCGCTGCGTCGCGCCGCTTCTGCCCGAAATGCAGCCGCGCACCGAGTTGCGCGGCCGACCGTTAGCCAATACGCGTGCCGTGCTGAACGGCGTGCTCTGGGTGATCTACAGCGGCGCAACATGGTCCGCCATGCCGCGCCGTTACCCTTCGTATCAGACATGCCATCGCCGCTTCAAGGTATGGCACGAGACGGGCACGTTGTTGAGCGTGATGCGTGAGCTCTATGGCGATTCGGGCGTGAGTCTGTGCAACGAATTGTCCACACGGATGCGCAAGCATACGCAATCGAAGGCAGCGGAGGCGCGTAGCAGTATCGCGCCCGCGTGTCGCGCGCCGAGCGGCTATGCATCTGACACGTTGAAGCACGCGGCATGATGTCCGTCGTTTGCTTCTACGCATGCCCCAAAAGAAAATCGGCCTGACGACTTTGTCGCAGGCCGATTTTTTATCGAGCACGCGCGTTTCAGCGCGTGCTGCGTTATTGCTGGCGTACCCAGGTCTGCGAACGGCCGAGCAGCGACACGCCGATGTAGCCGCGCACGACGAGCTTCTGGCCGCCGTCTTCAAGCGTCATCTTGCACTTGTAGACCTTGCCGTTTTCCGGGTCGAGAATGTTGCCGCCGTCCCAGTGGTCGCCTTCCTTCTTCATCGCCTTGATGATCGTCATGCCCTTGATGAGCTGATCCTTGCGCTCGTCCGTGCAGGCGGTGCAGCGGCGATCGGGCGTATCGTTCGCGCCGAGGCCCTTGACGACCTTGCCCGACAGCGAACCGTCGCCGTCCTCGGCGATCTGCACGAGTGCCTTCGGCTGATGGGTGTTGTCGTCGATCGTCTGCCACATGCCGATGGGGTTGTCGGCTTGAGCGAACGTGGGTGCTGCGCAGGCGAGCAGTGCGCCGGCGACGGCGATTGCACGCAACGGACGGGTCAGTTGAATCATTGTCATCCTCCTTGTTTTGCATGTCGTGTTCGATTCGCCCGCACGACCGCCTGCATGGGGCGGGCATGTTGCGAGCTTCGCCAGAATACGTGAAACCGCGCGCCACGTTTGATAGAGGGGACTCTATTCGAAACAGCCCGCGTGACGCGAGCTGTTTGCTGACCGATCAGTTGAGCTGATACGAGAATGCGGCGTTAATGCGCGGGCTGCGCGACGCGCTTTCGACCGGCGCGTCGCCAACCGGTTTTGCGACGTTCAGGTCGAGACTGTAATAACGGCTGTCCGTGAACCGCACGCCGATGCCGACCGACGACATGCGGTTCGGCGACGGCGTGCCTGCGTGCAGGTACACGCGCGCCATGTCATACGCGATGTACGGCGTGACGGATTTCAGATACGTCCAGCCCGGCGAGAAGCCGCGGTTGACCTCGAGCGACATCCCCCAGCCCGAGTCGCCCGACGTTTCGCCTGGCTGGTAGCCGAGCGCGTAGCGGGTCGATCCGAACGAGATCTGTTCGGACGTCGGCAGCGAGTCGGGGCTGTATTGCCCGGTCAGCGAAACCGACGTGCCGATCCGGAACGGCCATTCGTTCGTTTGCGTGAAGGTCGCGCCGGTGCGGACGAAGGTCAGCGAAATCGGGCTGTCCACCGAGGTCGTCGTCGTGCCGACGGTCACGTCCTGCGCTTTCGACGCGCCGAGGATGTTGAACCCCTTCGCGACGTTGACGCTCAGCTTCTGTACCTGTTTCGGCGAAACGCTCGTGTAGTCGAGCTGCATCTGCAGCACGCGGACCTGCGAGCGCGTGTCGAGCGTCGCGCCGTTGATCTGGTTCTGATAACGGTCTTCGTTATGCGATGCGTAGCCTGAAACAGTGCCGAGCAGGCTGCGCTGGTTGTTCAGCAGCAACGGATAGGATGCCGAAAGACCGAGCTTCTCGTTTTTGACGGTGCGTTCGACATATGACGGTAGCCCCGGGTTGTCGGTCGGCTTGCCGCGATAGGTGCTTGCGTCGAGGCGTGTGATCAGACCGCTGCTGCCGACGGGTACCGCGCCGCTGAACGCGAAGTAGGTCTGCTTGTCACGCCCCGGCGGCGCCAGCGCGGAGATGCTCAGTTGTTCGCCGAACGACGTCAGGCCGTTCTCGGTCGCGGTGATGAGGCCCTGGACGCCCGGGTGGTTGAAGTCGATACCGGTGCTGACGTTGAACGGCTTGCGGTCGACCGCAAGTTCGAGCGTCGTTGCGCCGTCGGTGGTTTGCGGCGGCGGCACGTTCGCCTTCACCGTGAGGCCGGGCAGCAGGCCGAACGTGTTCACGTAGCGCTCGAACGTCGCGCGGCGCAGCGGGCGATCGGCCGTGATATGCGCAGCGATCGCGCGAATCTTCGGTTCCATTGCGCCGGGCTTGCCGGTGACCTTGACGTCCGACACATAGCCTTCGACGACCGTGATTCGCACGACGCCGTTCTCGAACGTCTGCGCGGGAACGAACGCGAACGACAGCGCGTAGCCGCGATCCTGATACAGCTTCGTCACGCCGTTGGCGGTTTCGATCAACTCGCCGATCGTGATGTCCTTGCCGACGAGGGGCGTGAAGCGACGCGAGATTTCCTCGAACGGCACCGACTTCACGCCTTCGACCTGGAACGTCGTCGGCGTCAGATGTCGCGACAGCAGCTCCTGCAGTTGCGGTGCCTGGGGTGCGACCTGCACGGTGACGTTCGGGCCGGTCTTCGGTGCGTTGATCTGGGGAAGGGAGTCGAGCGGGTTACCCGCGACGCGCGTTTGTGCATGTGCCGTGCTTGCTGCCGCGATGGCGAGCAGCATCATCCATCTGTCGAGTCTGGATTTCATTGTTCTTCCTCGTAGGCCTTTCTTTTCGTCTTCTTTCTAATGCTGTCGCGCGACACCTGGGTGTCGCGCGACGCGTGCCGCTATGCCGGGTGTATTTATACGGCCGCGCCATCCGCACCGGCTGCGAAGGTGCGACCGTCCTCCTTACTTGCCAACGCTACCCAGCGTGCCCAGCAACCCCGTTACCGGTGCGAGCAGCCCCGTCGAACCGCCACCCGACGATGCCGTCCCCGACACGCCGCCGACCAGCGACGTGACCGGTGCAAGCGGGCTCGAGCCCCCGGACCCTGCTGCACCGCCGACTGCTCCGGTGACAGTATTCAGCAAACCGGTGACAGGCGCGAGAGGGTTTGCACTGCCTGCGCCACCCGTTGCGCCGCCGAGCGTGCCCGTGACCGTCGATACGAGATTCGTGACCGGAGCGAGCGGGCCGCTGCTCGTGCCGCCCGTTGCGCCGCCGAGTCCGCCCGTGAGCGAGCCGAGCGGCGTCGAGCCGAGACCCGACAGCAGGCCGCCGAGCGGGTTCGTCGAACCGGAGCCTGACGACGTGCCGTTCTGGACGCCAGCTGTCGAGCCGCCGACGAGGCTCGTGATCAGGCCGGGGATCGGTGCTGCACCGTTCGGGCCGTTCGGGTTGACGAGACCACCCGCGTTGGTCACGGTGTTGCCGACCGCGGTCACGAGTTGACCGACATCGCCGACGAGCGGTTGGTTCGACGTGCTACCGACCTGCTTGCCGGCCGAGCTGATCGCGCCGCCGACCTGGCCGAGCAGGCCCGAGACGGGTTGGCCGAGGCCGGTCGTCGTGCCGACCTGTTGCGTGACCTGGCCGGCGGTGATCACGAGCGGCGTGATCGCCGAGCTGAGCGGCTGCGTGACCTGCTGCACGGCCCCCGACGACAGCGTCGAACCGATCGTCGTGCCGGCGGCCGTCAGGCCGTTGGCGACCGTGTCGAGCACGGTGCCGACCGGTGTCGTGACGGGAGCGAGCGGCGCGAGCGGGCCCGTGCCGAGCGCCTTGACCGTCGAACTCAGGCCGGACACCGTGTTGCTCGTCGCGCCGACGACATTGCCGAGACCGGCAACCGTCGTGCCGACCGGATCCTTCGTCGAGCCGATCTGTCCCAGCCCGTTGCTCACCGCATCGGCGGCTGCGCCAACGATCGTGCCGGTGCTGGCGACCGTGCTGCCGATACCCTTCGTTACGCCGTCGCCGAGGCCCGGCAGACTGATGTTGCCGACCGTGCTGCCGAGGTCGGTGGCCGTCTGGCCGACCGTGCTGACGACACCTTTGGTGCCGGTGGTCGTGCCGCTGGTGCCGCTCGTGCCGGACGTACCGCTCGTGCCGCTGGACGAGCCGCCATTGTTGCTGGTCGGCGGCGAGCTGACGCCGCCGCCGCCGCAGGCGGCCAGCAGGCAGGCTGCGGCGAAAGCGGTGAGGGGCATGCGCCACTGGCGCAGGGTGGCCGTCGTGAGAGAACGTTGCTGGGACATGGTGAACTCCTCGCTGTCTTGTCGATGAATGGATATCGGTTTATTTGCCGTGCGTGCCGCCGAGCAGGCCGCCGATCAGCGACGTGACAGGCGCGAGCAGATTCGACGACGAGCCCGAACTCGTGACTGCGCCCGTGCCGCCGGTCAGTGCCGGTGCACCGACCGTGCTGGTGACCGTGGACACCGCGTTCGTCACCGGTGCGAGCGGGCTGCCGCCGCCTGCGCCGCCCGTCGCGCCGCCGAGTGCGCCCGTGACTGTGCCGAGGAGACCCGTGACCGGCGCGAGCGGGCTTCCGCTCGTACCGCCCGTTGCACCGCCGAGCGCGCCCGTGATCGTCGAAACGAGGCCCGTGACCGGCGCGAGCGGGCTGCCGCTGCCGCCCGTTGCGCCACCGAGTGCGCCGGTGACCGTCGAGACGAGGCCGGTGACCGGTGCGAGCGGGCCGCCGCTGCCGCCCGTTGCGCCGCCGAGTGTGCCGGTGACCGTGGAGACGAGGCCGGTGACCGGTGCAAGCGGGCCGCTGCCGCCACCCGTTGCGCCACCGAGAGCGCCGGTAACCGTGGAGACGAGGCCAGTGAGCGGTGCGAGCGGGTTGGTCACACCGCCGGTGCCGCCCGTGAGCAGGCCTCCGACGGCCTTCACGGTATTGCCCGTCGCCGAGACGGTGTTGCCGAGGCCCGTCGTGACAGGGTTGCCGCCTGCCGACGCGAGCAGCGCGCCGGCCTGGTTCAGGCCGTTGCCGACCGTGCCGAGCAGCGTGTTGACGGGTGCGCCGAGGCCGGTTGCCGTGCCGATCGTCTGGGTCGTTTGGCCGACCATCGTCGTGATCGGTGTGATGGCCGAGCTGACCGTCTGCGTGACCTGCTGGATCGGGCCGGTCGACAGCGCGTTGGTGAGGGTGGTGCCGCCGTTCGACACGGCGCCGCCGAGTGTCGACACGAGGCCACCGACGGCACCCGTGACCGGTGCGAGCGGCGACAGCGGGCCGCTGCCGAGACTCGTGACCAGGTTGCCGGTCTGCGTGACTGCGCCGCCGAGCTGGTTGACCACGCCACCCGTGCTGGCAACCGTGGTGCCGATCGGATCCTTTGTCGCGCCGAGCTGGCCGAGACCATTGCCGAGGCCGTTGCCGAGCGCGGTGACTGCGCCGCCGACGCTCTGCACGATGCCGCCCGCGGCTTGCGTGGTGGCCGGGTTGACACCCGGCAGCGACTGGTTGGCGATGACGGTGCCGAGGCCCGAGACGGTTCCGCCGACACCCGTGACGAGATTGCTGCCGTTTGCGAGGACACTTCCCACCGCGTTCGACGACACACCCGAGGTGCCGCTCGTGCCGCTGGTCGTTCCGCTCGTCGAGCCGCTGGTGCTGCCGCTCGTCGAACCGCTCGTGCTGCCGCTGGTCGAGCCGCTGGTGCTGCCCGACGTGCTGCCGCTCGTCGAACCCGACGTGCCGCCGGAGGTGCCGCCACCCGACGTTGAGATCGAATCGCCGCCGCCCGAGCTCGAGCCGCCGCTGCCAAGGCCCTGGCTGATGGAACCGGAGCCGCCGCACGCGGAGAGGGAAAGCATGGCTGCAACGGTGGCCGCGATCAGAGTCGTCCGGAACACGCCATGAGGGATAACCTTAATGTCCATGTTGTCCTCGCATTAAAAATGTGTTGTGAACTGCCGTTGTGTTGAGTGATGCGAGGACTACTCTGCAACTGTCGTGCCATTTCGATGGCCGACGGTTCGACAACAGGTTTTAAACGAGGCAATTCCTTGTCGGAAAAGGAAGTTCTGGAAATTGAAAGATTGTTGAATCTGTTTAAGCGCAGATGAATGAGAACGGTTTCGGCCGTTTCGTAACGTAACGTCACAACATTGGCGTTACGCGTGCGACGTAACGTGGGGCCCACGCAGGCTTGGTGGACGAGGCAATTGTTTTACTGGTGGATTAGGTGTGCACATCTAACCTATCGTAAATCCTATGTGTAAGACGTACCGAAACACCGTACAAATACGTCGTGCTCACGGTCATTTTTTTCGATCCGAGCCGCTAAAAGAGGTTGGAAGTTAAATAGGATCGGATATAGAATCCGGAGCAGATGTAAGCAAATGTACGGTTCGGTACACAACGTTCGAGGAGGGTTGCTATCGCGAATGTTAACTTGCATCAAATCATGAGACATGCCCTTTTGGGCGATATATAAAGAAAGCGCACCCGGTTGTCGTTACAGCAGATGTGGCGAATGGCGCGGGGCAACGGCCAGATATGCGGGGATGTATACGTATAAAAGGCCAAAGAACGTAAATACAGGCACGAGGAATAAAATGAAAGCATTGATGATTCGCTTCCTTCGCGAAGAAGACGGGGTTACCGCGATCGAGTATGGTCTGATTGCGGGTCTGATTGCTGTCGCGATCGTCGCCGGTGTGACGTCGATCGGCGGCAGTCTCGGGACTATGTTCACCAATCTCGGCACTTGCGTGACTACACGTACGGCTGCCGCCTGTTCGGCAGCTACCATCTGGGGCTGACCTCCCGTAAATAAATTAGAACGATCTCATCACTTCGTGAAGGTCGTTTTGGTTCGGTAGCGAGCGGATTGCCTTGGCAATCCGCTCGCACCGACATTTGCGGTGGGCAGTTGCGCGATGGCATATCTAATTTTCAGCGGGGCATTCCTGGCTTGGGTGACGTTTGTCGCGGCCAGTGATATCCGATTTCGGCGCATTTCGAATTCGCTCGTTCTGACGGGGTTGATCGTTGGGTTCGGGGGGGCGACTTTCAACGCGAACCCATTCGGAATCTCCCTGTTTCAGGCAATGCTCGGCATGCTGGCCGGGCTGGTCGGCCTTTTCCCATTTTTCATGCTGCGCCTGATGGGCGCGGCAGACGTAAAGATATTCGCCGTGCTCGGCGCATGGTGCGGTGCGCACGCGCTGCTCTGGCTCTGGGTTGCCGCGAGCCTTGCTGCCGGCGTTCATGCAATTGTCCTAATTCTGCTGTCGCGCACGTCGCTCGGCACATTGTGGCGCCGCGGAGAACCCGCGCTGGTGCTCGGCAAATATCGGGCGACGCCCTATGCGGCATGTCTCGCGATACCGGCTGCCGCGTGGCTTGTCTATCTGGTTGCAACGGAGGGCGTGCGATGAAGCGACCGAGGCAGCCACGGGGATACCGGAGGCAGAGCGGGGCGACGGCGGTCGAATTCGCAATCGTTTTTCCGCTGTTCTTCATGATTCTCTACGCGATCCTCAGTTTCGGGATGATCTTCGTCATTCAGCAAAGCTTGACGCTGGCAGCCAGCGAAGGCGCGCGTGCGGGCTTGAATTACGCGCCGACCCTGGCCGCGCGTGTGACGAACGCTACGACCGCCGCACAGAATGTCTTGGGCTGGCTGAATATCAGCCCGCCGCAGGTGGCTGCTCCACAGTGCAGTTACGACACGACGAATCCACCGACGCTGTATTGCCTGACGGTCACGGTGAGCTACTCGCCGGAAGCATGGGTCACGACCATGCCATTCCTGGGGACCATCATCACCAAACCGTTGACGGGTACGGCAGTCGTGCAGATCCCGCAGTCCATCCTGTGAGAGGGGCATCGTGACGTGACGGGGCCGCGAGCACATGAATCGAGCAACAGGAAAAACTTACTCGGACTTTTATTCCGGCATCCATACCAAAACATGGCCAACAACCTAACCAAGATCATCGCCGGGCTGCTGATTGCGATCGCTGTTCTGCTCGGAATCTATGCGTGGATGCTCGGGCGTAGTTCGCCGGCTCCCGTGCCGGCGCAGCAGATCGCGGTGGCAAATCCGGTGTCGGTCGTGATCGCGGCGCGCACGTTGCCGGCGGGTCAGCCGATTGCCGCCGACGCGTTGAAGGTTCAACCGACCGCGTCGATGCCGGTCGGTGCGTTCGGCAATCCGGGCGAGCTCGTCGGCCGTGTGCCGACGCGGGACATTCCAGTTTCGTCGCCGGTTGTCTCGGGCGCATTGGTGTCGGGCCTTGCCGAAGACGTGCAGCCAGGCGAGCGCGCGATCGCGGTTCGCGTCGACGAGACCAACGCGGTCGGCAACCGGCTGCGTCCCGGCAATTTCGTCGACGTATTCCTGAACCTTAAGCGCGAGGCCAGTTCGTCGATGTTTGACGGGGAAATCTCGCAGACGCAGGCACGACTGCTGTTGTCGAAGGTGCGTGTGCTGTCATTCGGCGATGCGACGTCCGAACGCGACAGCGGCAACAACACGAACGGCAATAACGGCCAGCCGTCGAATGTGCGCATCGCGGTGCTTGCGGTGCCGACCGCGCAGGTTGATGCGCTAACACTCGGCGAGGCGAGCGGCCGGTTGACACTCGCATTGCGCAACCCGCGCGACGACGAGCTTGCGATGCAGACGGTTGCGGTGCGCACGGACAACAAGCTGTCGCCGTCGGGGCTCGCGGCAGCAGGCATTTCGCTGCAGCAACTGTCCGGCACGCAGCGCAATGCGGTGGCCAACGTGAACGTGCCGCCGCTGCCGTCGCGCTTGCCGCCGTCGGTGCGGCCGGGCGGTGGTGGCGGTGGTGTCGAGGTGATTCGCGGCGGCCGGTCGGAAACGGTTGCTTATTGAAAGGCATCGACGGTCATCGATATCAGCGACGACAAGTAAAAGGCCGAGAGACGGTCCAACGAACAATGAAAAACACACTGATTGCATTCGCGATTGCTATCTGGACCATGACATTTTCATCGCTCGCCAGCGCGAGCGGCACGATCGAACTCGCCGTTGGCGCGCAACGGCAGATTTCGGCCGGCCGCGCGCTGCAGCGCGTTGCGGTGGGCGATCCGGCGGTCGCCGACGTGCTGATCATGAAAGGCAGCCGTTCCGGATCGGTGCTGCTGATCGCGAAGGCGCCGGGTGCGACGAACGTGATGCTGTGGGAGCGCGGCCGCGACGAGCCGACGGTCTGGAATGTCGAAGTCGTCGATGCGTCCGCGCATGCGGTGCTCGACGGCTCCACGCCGCGCGTGAATGCGTACGGCGGAACGGCGGTGCTGCGGGGAGCGTCGGCATCGCTCGATGCGCACGACCGCGCAGTCGCGGTCGGCAAGAACATGAGCGCGAAAGGGAGCATGATCGATCGCTCGACGATCGCCGGCAAGAATGTCGTGCAGGTCGATGTGCGCGTCGTCGAATTCAGCCGCTCGGTGCTCAAGCAGGTTGGCTTCAACTTCTTCAAGCAAAGCAACGGGTTTTCGTTCGGCTCGTTTTCTCCGGGCGGTGTGCAGTCATATAACGGCGGAGCGGGCCCCGGTACAGCCGGGTACATTCCGACGCTCGGTGCGCCCGTAGCGTCGGCCTTCAATCTGGTCGTGAACGCAGCCGGGCGGGGGATCTTCGCCGACCTGTCGTTGCTCGAGGCCAACAATCTCGCTCGTGTGCTCGCGGAGCCGACGCTCGTCGCGCTGTCCGGGCAGAGCGCGAGCTTCCTCGCGGGCGGCGAGATTCCCGTACCGTCGCCGCAAGGGCTCGGCTCGACGGCGATCCAGTGGAAGCAATACGGAGTCGGACTCTCGCTGACGCCGACGGTGCTGAGCCCGCAGCGGATCGCGCTGAAAGTCGCGCCCGAGTCGAGCCAGCTCGATTTCGTGAACAGCGTGACGATCAGCGGCGTCGCGGTGCCGGGTATCACGACCCGCCGTGCGGATACGACGGTCGAGCTCGGTGACGGCGAGAGCTTCGTGATCGGCGGCCTGATCGATCGCCAGACGATGTCGAACGTGAGCAAGGTGCCGTTGCTGGGCGATCTGCCGATCATCGGCACGTTCTTCAAGAACCTGAACTATCAGCAAAATGACAAAGAGCTGCTGATCATCGTGACGCCGCATCTCGTCGCGCCTATCGCGAAGGGCGCGGTGCTGCCTGCAACGCCTGGTGAGCTGTCCGAACAGCGCAACGGGCCGGTCTGGCAGTCGTATCTGGGCGGCGCCGCATCGCCGGACGCTGCACCGGGGTTTTCGAAATGAGTGCGAAGCATCGCGCGTTGCGGTGCATCGGCACGCCTTGCTTAATCGGGGGTGTTCAACATGAACGCGCGAATCCAATCATTGTGTGAACCCGCCGTGACCGACTATTTCATTTGCGCGTCGCAACAGGAGGCGCATGTCCGCTGGCTGGCCGATACGCTGGTGTCGGCCGGTGCTGTCGAGGCCGCATCGCTCGAGCCTGGCGTGCTTGCACAGCGCATCACGGGCCTCAATCCGGCGCTCGTCTTCATCGATTTCTCGGACGGCAGCACGGCAGCGAGCATTGCCGCCGCCGCGGTCCGCGCCACGCATCCGGGGTTGCCGATCGTCGCGCTCGGTTCGCTCGCACGGCCGGAGAGCACGCTCGCCGCACTGCGCGCCGGCGTTCGCGATTTCATCGACGTGTCGGCACCCGCCGAGGAGGCGTTGCGCACGACGCGCGGGCTGCTTGCGAACGTCGCCGAGCCGGCGAGCCGCCACGGCAAGCTCGTCGCGTTGCTCGGTGCGCGTGCCGGCATGGGTGTGAGCACGCTCGCGACGAATCTCGCCGTATGGCTGCAGAAGCGCGCGGCGAGCCCGGGGGCGGGCGGTGCGCCGAACGGTGGCACCCCGGCCGGCCGCCAGACCGCGCTCGTCGACCTGGGACTGCCGGCAGGCGATGGCGCGCTGTTCCTGAATACCCGCTGCGAATTCCATTTCATCGATGCGGTTCACAATCTGCGCCGCATCGACCGGACCTTCGTGAATACTGCGCTGACCCGGCATGAGAGCGGCGTCGCATTGACGACGCTGCCGGCCGATCTCGGCGGGCTGCGCGACGTCTCATACGCGTCGTGTGCCGGTTTGCTGAACCGGTTTCGCGCATTCTTCGATCAGCAGATCGTCGATCTCGGCGGCTTTTCGAACCGCGAGTTCGTCGCCCAGATCACGAGCTCGGCCGACGAAGCGTGGCTCGTCTGCGATCAGGGCGTCGCGTCGATCGTATCGGCAGCCGATCTGCTTACCGGGCTGCGCGACGCGGGCGTCGATACCGATCGCGTACGGCTCGTCGTCAACCAGTACGACCCTGCACTCGACCTGACGGCCGCGCAGATCGCCGAGCGCCTCGGCTTGTCGCTGGTCGGCACCTTGCCGTCGCGCCGCGTCGCGATCGGACGTGCGGCGAACCAGGGCCGGCTCATCGTCGATATGGCGGAGCGCGATCCATACGTGCGCGCGCTCGAGTCGCTCGCCGCGCGGCTGCCAGGCGTGTCGGTCAGATCGGCGGCACCGCGTTCTGCATCCGGCCTGTCCGCACTGAAGCGTTTCATTCAACCCTCGTCCAAGCGGTCGTAAGCGATGGCACACGACATTCAATTTGCCGACGGCGCAGCGCCGTTCTCCCAGACGCAGCAATTCCACGACATCAAGAATGCCGCGCACGAGCACTTGCTGACGCGCATCGAAGAACTGGGCGCCGAGTTCGGCCGATGGTCCCGCCAGGCGATCAACCAGTTCGTCGATCTCGAGATCGACAGCTTCGTGCGCCTGCGCCGCATTCCGCTCAACGAGAACGAGGTGCGCGCGATCGCCGAGGCGCTGACGAAGGAACTCGCGGGCTTCGGGCCGATCGAGGACCTGCTCGCGGATCCGGCTGTCGAGGACATCCTGATCAACGGCTACAACGACGTGTACGTGTCGCGTCACGGGATCCTCGCGAGGCTGCCGGTGCGCTTCACCGACAACGCGCACCTGTTGCGGATCGTGCGGCGCATCCTCGCACCGATCGGCCGCCGTCTCGACGAGTCGAACCCGATGGTCGATGCGCGGCTGCCCGATGGTGGCCGCGTGAACGTCGTGATCGAGCCGCTGTCGATCGACGGTCCGGTCGTATCGATCCGGAAATTCCGCAAGGATCCGCTGAAGCCGTCCGACCTGCTCGCCAACGGGACCTTCAACGAAGAAATCAACACGCTGCTCCAGGCGGCGGTCGAGGCACGCTGCAACATTCTCGTGTCGGGCGGTACGAGTTCCGGCAAGACGTCGCTGCTCAACGCGCTGGCGTTCCACATTCCCGAGATCGAGCGTGTCGTGACGATCGAGGATACGGCGGAGCTGTCGCTGAACCACCCGCACGTCGTACGGCTCGAGAGCCGGCCGGGCGGCTTCGACGGCACCGGCATCGTGTCGATTCGCGACCTGCTGCGCAATACGCTGCGGATGCGCCCGGACCGGATCATCGTCGGCGAAGTGCGCGGCGGCGAAGTACTGGAAATGTTGCAAGCGATGAACACAGGTCACGACGGCTCGATGGGCACCGTGCACGCGAGTTCGCCGCGCGAGTGCCTGTACCGTCTCGAGATGCTGGCGGGCTTCGCGGGCTTCCAGGGCACCGAGTCGAGCCTGCGCCGGCAGATCGCGAACGCGATCGACTTCATCGTGCAGATCGGACGCCTGTCGAACGGGCGGCGGCGGATCCTGTCGATCACCGAAGTGACGGGGCTGTCCGACAACATCATCGCGACGCAGGAGCTTTACCGCTACGAAGCGCGCGTGACGCCGGAGGGCGAGGAGGTCGACCACTGGGAAACGCTGGGCATTCATCCGCATTCGCCGAAGCTTGCGCGCTTCCGTCAGACGCTGACGAGCGGCGGCTTCGGCGATGGCGGGTTTGGCGGCGGCTTCGGCGGTGGCGGGTTCGGCCGCGGCGGCGGGGGCTTCAATGTATAGCGCGATGATATGGGTGCTGGCGTGCGCGATGCTGTGCGTCGCGGCGGCGATGATGCTGTGGCGTCACGCGGAGACCCGGCGCGTGCGAACCGACGCGAAGCGCTTCATCGACAGCCGGCTCGAACCCGGCGCGCGTGCCGGCGTCGCTGCGCAGGCGGCACGGCAGTCCGCGGCAGGTGCTGCGCGTGCCGTGGCGCAGCCGGGCGCGGCGCGGAACGTATCGTCCGACGCATTTTGGGCGCACTGGTATGCGACGGCATCCGAGTATCTGGCGAACCTCGCGAGTCGCGCGGGGATTGAGGATGCGCGCGGCAAGACGCTCGTCGCGCTTGCCGCGCTGGTTGTTGTCGCGGCGTTCGCGGGCAGTCGCGGTGGCGCGCTTGCGTGCTTCGCGGCGCTCGCGTGCGGCAGCTCGATGCTCGGCGTCTGGCTCGCGTCGCGAATTCAGCGGCGCAGACTGAAGATTGTCCGGCAGATCCCGTCGTTCCTCGACGGGATCGTGCGTCTCGTGACGCTCGGCAACAGCGTGCCGGCGGCGTTCCAGTCGGCGCTGCTGACGACCGAGGAGCCGCTGCGCGGCTGTCTCGATCTTGTGTCGCGGATGCTGCGCGGAGGTATCGAGATCGACCGCGCAATGATGCACATCGCGAAGATCTACCGGACCGAAGAGTTCGAACTCGTGGGCTCGGTGCTGCGCTTGTCCGTCAAATACGGTGGCCGTGCGGACGTAATGCTCGAACGGATGGCCGTGTTCATGCGCGATCTGGAGCAGGCCGAGCGGGAATTGACCGCGATGTCGTCGGAGACGCGGCTGTCGGCGTTCGTCCTCGTCATGCTGCCGATCGCAATCGGCAGCTTTGTCGTGATGACGAACCCGAAGTATCTGCACGGAATGTGGAACGATCCGAGCGGGCGAACGCTCCTCATGATCGCGTTCCTGATGCAATTGACCGGCAGCGTATGGCTGTATCGAATGGCTCGGCTCAGGTGATGCGATGACAGCGACTCAAATCGGAGCGATTGCGTTGGCGGTGGGCGCGCTCGGGGTGCTGCTGCTCGGCATGGTCGCGATGCTGCGCGCAAGTGCCGCGACGCGTGCCGAACGTGCGCTGGTCGATGCGCTGGACCGGCGCATGGCCGCGCTCGAAGCAGCGAAAGCGCGAACCGCGCCGGATGGCGAGGCGCCGGCGAAGCCCGACGTACGTGGCGGGCAGCGCGTCGAACGTTTTCTCGACAGGCTGTCGGCGGCGGGCGTGCGCTGGCTCGATACCGGGTTTGGCAAATACGTTGTCGCGGAAGAGGATCGCCGCCTGCTCGAGCAATGCGGCTATGTCGACGTGCGCACGCGCGGGCTGTTCCTGAGCGCGCGGGTCGCGTGCGGGATCGGGCTGCCGCTGCTGTTCGCTATCTTCGCGAGCGGGCGCATGAAGGGCGGTATCTGGATGGTCGGCATGTTCGCCGCCTTCGGGCTCGGCTTCATGTTGCCGAAGCTCTACGTGCAGCGCCGTGCGGCGGCGCGGCGACAGAGCGTGGTCGACGAACTGCCGTTGCTCGTCGACATGCTGCGCTTGCTGCAAGGCGTCGGACTGTCGCTGGATCAGAGCCTGCAGGTTGTGACGAACGATTTTCGCGGGATGTTGCCGGTGCTGTCGTCGGAGGTGGGAATCGCGCAGCGCCAGTTCGCTGCGGGCCGCACGCGCGAGCAGTCGCTGCAGCGGTTATCCGTCGGATTCGACAACGAGGATTTGCGCGCGATCGTGCGATTGATGATCCAGGTCGACAAGCATGGCGGCGCGGTGCAGGAGCCGCTCAAGCAGTTCGGGGACCGGCTGCGAGAAACGCGCCGGGCCATGCTGCGCGAGCGGATCGGCCGGTTGACCGTGAAGATGACCGGTGTAATGGTGCTGACGCTGTTGCCCGCGCTGTTGATCGTGACGGCCGGGCCCGGCATGTTGGCGGTGATGCACGCGTTGTCGAAGCATCATTGAAGGACGGAAGGAAAGACGATGAAGCGGATCGGCGGAATGGCGACACGGGCGGGTGCGGTAGCGGCGGTGCTGCTGCTGGGCGCGTGCGCGACCAAGGACAGCGGTTATGGCGTAAACGCGCAGACGGAGCGCGCGGCGCTGATACAGGCGGCTGACCAGAAGCAGGCCGTGCCGGATACGCCGGGCATGTACCTCGGCCTGATCCAGCGGATGCAGTCGCAGGGGCTCTATTACGCGTCGCTCGCGCACATCGACGCGTACGACAAGACCTACGGCATCGTGCCGGAGTCGGTCCTGCTGCGTGCGGACGCGCTGCGGATGACCGACCAGCCGGCCGCGAGCGCGGCCGCCTACACGCAGTTGCTGAAGACGCCGCTCGCCGCGCGCGGCTATCGCGGGCTCGGGTTGCTCGCGGGTGCGGCAGGCGATTTCGACCGCGCGGCGCAGACACTGACGCAGGCGTCGGAACTGGCGCCGACCGATGCGTCGATGCTGTCCGATCTCGCATACGCGAAGCTGCGCAGCGGCGATGTTGTCGGCGCGCGCGTGCCTTTGATGAAGGCGGCCGAACTGGATCAGCGCAATCCGAAAATCGTCAGCAATCTCGTGCTTTACCTGTTTGCAGCAGGGCGTACGCAGGACGCGCAGAGGCTGATGAACCAGCAGCACCTGCCGGCGGATATCCGCAAGGACATCGTTAGCGATGCAGCGAAGATTACGGCGGCGGCGCGTGCGCAGCAACGCGCGGTTGCGATGCCGCCGGTCGTGTCACGGCGCGGTACTGCCGCGCCGATCACGCCGATGGCGAACAATTTTGGCTACGATCAGACCGTGCCGCTCCTGCAACGGTTTGCACAATGAACGGGCGTCGGGGAACGACATGAACGACAACAAAAATCATCGAAGCGTACACGCGCACCGGGCGGCGGTGCTGACCGCGATCGTTTGCATGGTGGCCGGTTCCGCCGCGGCATACGGTCAAGAGACCGTAACAGCGGGCGCGGCTGACGTCGGCCGCTCGACAAGAGACTGGCTCACGATGCAACGCGACAATCGCGCGGCGGCACCGACGCAGCCGATGCTCGGCGACGTCGCGTCGCTCGTCTACCAGCGCTATCTCGATTCGTTCAAGAACAAGATCCCGAATTCAATGAGCCCGCAGCTCGGTTCCGCCAGCGGCATGTCGGGCGGTGGTCAGGGCATGCAGTAAGCGGGACGGCGATGCACGCAGATCAATCACACGTAGCGCAGAGGCGCCGCGCGGCCGGCGGTCCGGGGCGGCAGCGCCAGCGCCAGCGCGGCGCCGTTGCGGTCATGGCCGCGATCTGGGTGTCGGTCGCATTCATCATGCTGGGTGCGATCGACATCGGCCGTTTCTATTCCGAACGGCGCAGCATGCAGGCGGCTGCCGATCTGGCCGCGCTTTCGGCGGTGTCGCAAATTACTGCTGATTCGACCTGCACGGCGGCGACGACGGCAGCCAATCGAATCGCGAATCCGGCGGCGAATCCGCTGCCGGCCAACTCGACCGTTTCCGTGACGTGCGGTGTCTGGACCGCACCTCAAGGCAGCGGCAATCCGCTGTTTACGCCGACCTCTGGCGCAGCAACCAACGGCCAATGCGCAGGCTTGTCGCCCGGAACGATTAATGGTCAATCGGTCAACGCCGTATGCGTGACGGTTTCCGAGCCGGTCTCGGGCATTTTTCGCAGCGGGGCCACCATCGGCGCGTCGGCCATTGCCAAGAGCGTGCCGACTGATACCTTTACGCTGACCACGTCGCTTGCGTCGCTGAACGGTGGACTGGCCAATCAGTTGCTCAAGGCGCTGACGGGTTCGCCCAATGCGCTGAGTCTGCAGGCTGTCGATTATCAGGGGCTCGCGCAAGTTAACCTGAAACTGGCCGGCATTCTCGCCAATCTACCGATCGGCACGAGCACGTCCGTATTGAACGGCAACGTGACGCTCGGCCAACTGGCCAATGCGACGTTGCAGGCGGCGACGCAGCAGAATGTGGCTGCAGCGAATCTGAACGTTCTGAATGCGCTCGTCGTCGCGCTTTGTTCGAACAGCATCTGTGGCGGGCCGCAGATCGCGCTCGGCCAGCTGGTTTCCGCCGCAACCGCTACGGGAACTTCCGCCGTCAACGCCAGCGTCAATGCGCTTGGATTGTTGTCGACGGCATTGCAGATCGCGAACGGCACGAATTCAGTGAGCATTCCCAGTGTCACGGTCCAGACGCCTACTTTGCTCGCACCGTTACTCAACGTGACCGTGTCGGGTTCCGTCAAGTTGGGGGCGAATCCTCCGTCCACCGCGAGTGGTCCTCCCGGACCGGCGAATTGCGGGACGTCCGATTGCACGACCAACACGTCGACCGCGCAGGGGAACGTGTTCCTCAATACGTCGATCTCGCTGCTGTCGACGTGCTCCAACGGCTCGCTGGTCTTTCCGGGCGGCAGTTGTCCGTCCGGCAGTGCGACGCCGCTTGCAGCGGTGCAATTGCCGATCACCGCCTATGTGGCTCCCGCGAAGGCGGGCCTGACGTCCGTCACCTGCACCGCGGACGGCACGAAAAGCGCGCAGGTAAACGTGCAGACCGGGGTAGTGGCCGTATACATCGGCGGCGCGGCGAATACGCCGATCAATCTCAATGCGCCCAGCGGATATGTTCCCGACGGCAGCGCTGCACCGATCACGCTTGTGTCCGTCAACCTGCAGAGCCTGCTCAACCTGTTGAACCTTGGCGGTCTGGTTTCCGGACTGACGACGTTGGTCAAAACCCTGACGTTAGGAATCGTCGACCTGACCGATATCTCCATCAACATCAACCTGTTGCCCGGACAACTGACGGTTCCCGTCGCCAGTCAAAATCCGACGCCGTTGGTGTACACATATCCCGGGCCCGGGTCGTCCGCTTCGCCGAACCCGGCATCGCCGTACATGCTGAGCACGGGAACGGATCAGTTCCTGTCGCCCGCCGTTCAAGGTATCTTGAACAGCGGCCTGTCATTGCAACTGTCGGCGAACAGCGGTTTGCTGTCGTGGCTGGGCGTCATAGTGAATCCCATACTGAGCGTCGTGACCGGGCCGATCCTGTCCGCGCTGGCGACCACACTCGTTCCGCTACTCCTGCAACCGATCGATTCGCTTCTGACCTCGGTCACGGGCCTGCTCGGTTTGAGCCTGGGGAACGCCTATGTCACGAACACACCGGACTCGATCAAATGCGGCAATCCCATGCTGGTTCAATGAATGCCTGAACGTTCCGTTATCGAAGCGGGCGGCGTCGCTGCCGTCCGCAACCGGTCACTGACCTGCAACACCGAGCAACTCGTCAATAACTGAAGCCGCACCCGAATCATGAGAACCACGCCCGCAATCGCAGAACTCGACCTCTACGTCTGGGAAGGCAAAGCGGACATCGTCGACCGCGTCGCCCGCTGCATGGCGAGCTTCGACGTCGAAGTGATCCGTGCCGACAACGCGGAGATCTCGCCCGAACGCGCCGCGTTGCGGCCATCGCTGGCGATCATCAGCGTGTCGATGATCGAAACCGGCGCGGCGTTCCTGCGCGACTGGCAGGCCAACATCGGCATGCCGGTCGTCTGGGTCGGCGCGGCGCGCGACCACGACGCGTCGCAGTATCCGCCCGAGTATTCGCACATCCTGCCGCTCGACTTCACGTGCGCCGAACTGCGCGGCATGATCGGCAAGCTCGTCACGCAACTGCGTGCGCATGCGGCCGAAACGTTACAGCCGTCCGAACTCGTCGCGCACTCGGAATCGATGCAGGCGCTGCTGCACGAAGTCGATACGTTCGCCGACTGCGACACCAACGTGTTGCTGCACGGTGAAACCGGCGTCGGCAAGGAGCGCATCGCGCAACTGCTGCACGAAAAACATTCGCGCTACCGGCACGGCGAATTCGTACCGGTGAACTGCGGCGCGATTCCGGACGGCCTTTTCGAATCGCTGTTCTTCGGCCATGCGAAAGGCTCGTTCACAGGCGCGGTTGTTGCGCATAAAGGTTATTTCGAGCAGGCGGCGGGCGGCACGCTGTTCCTCGACGAAGTCGGCGATCTGCCGCTGTACCAGCAGGTCAAGCTGCTGCGCGTGCTCGAGGACGGCGCGGTGCTGCGCGTCGGCGCGGCGACGTCGGTCAAGGTCGATTTCCGCCTGGTCGCGGCGAGCAACAAGAAGCTGCCGCAGCTCGTGAAGGAAGGCCTGTTCCGCGCGGATCTCTACTACCGGCTCGCGGTGATCGAGCTGAGCATTCCGTCGCTGGAAGAGCGCGGCGCGGTCGACAAGATCGCGCTGTTCAAGTCGTTCGTCGCGCAGGTCGTCGGCGAGGACCGGCTCGCCGAGTTGTCGGATCTGCCGTACTGGCTGACGGATTCGGTCGCGGACAGCTATTTTCCCGGCAACGTGCGCGAATTGCGCAATCTCGCGGAGCGTGTCGGCGTGACGGTGCGGCAGACGGGCGGGTGGGATGCCGCGCGGCTGCAGCGGCTGATTGCGCACGCGCGCAGCTCGGCGCAGCCGGTGCCGGCGGAAAGTGCGGCCGAGGTCTTCGTCGATCGCAGCAAGTGGGACATGAACGAGCGCAATCGCGTCATCGCGGCGCTCGACGCAAACGGTTGGCGGCGTCAGGACACGGCGCAGCAGCTCGGCATCAGCCGCAAGGTGTTGTGGGAAAAAATGCGCAAATATCAGATCTTCGACGAAGAGCCCGAGACACGCGAAAGCGAATAATTAATGAGATAAAATCGCGCTGGATTACAACGACTCGGGCGGGGAATAAAAACTTCATGAGCCATATGACGGGGTTGGGGCGGGCGTGTGTGTTGTTCGCCATGGTGGGGGGCATGCAGGGCGCTTACGCGCAGGGGCTGGCAGGCAGCGATTCGCCGGCGGTGCAGCAGGCGTCGGCGCCGGTGGCAGCGATTCCGGTGATCGATTCGCAGGTCCAGACGTCGGTGCAGCCGCAGGCGGGCGAGACGACGGGGCCGAGCACGGTCGACGACCTGCAGCGCCAGATCCAGGCGCACACGCTGACGGAAATGCGCACGAGCTACAACGGCAGCTACGGTGCGAGCCTGCTGTTCAACGTGAAGGACGGAGCGTACTTCGTCGCGCTGTTCCAGCAGAAGGCGTTCTGGCGCGTGATCAAGACTCACGACGAAACGCGCGCGGAAGCGATCTATCGCGATTTCTCGCATCAGGCGGAGCGGCTGGCCGTCAACGAACTGCGAGCGACGAAGCTGGAGTCGCAGAAGGCGCAAATGGACAAGCAGATCGAAGTCACGCAGGACCGTGCGCGGCGTCTGCAGGCCGATATCTCGATTGCACGCCAGCAGCAGGCAGCGGTCGCGGATCGCCAGAAGAGCGTACGCAGCGAGACGGTCGCGTTGCAGGCGCAGCAGGCCGAACTCCAGTCGCAACTGCGCGCGTTGCAGCAGCAGGTGCGTTCGCTGCAGCGCGAGGCCGACGCGGGCCTGCCGAGGACGGCACGCTGAACCGAGAGTGGCGGTGCGGCGACTTGCCGCGCCGGCCGCACAAGAGAAAAGGGCAAGCCCGTTGGCTTGCCCTTTTGTTTTACTGGCCGTCCGGCACGATTCGCCGGCGGCGGGTGACGATCACCGGCCCGTTGCCGCCGCGTGCATCCGACGGCGATGTGTTGCCGGATGCGTCACCGGTGTCGCGCGGCGCGCCGTAGCTTTCGCGCGGTTCGCGGGGTTCGCGCGGTGCGCCATAGCCTTCGCGCGGTTCGCGGGGGTCGCGCGGTGCGCCATAGCCTTCGCGCGGTTCACGCGAGCCGTAGCCTTCGCGCGGCTCGCGGGAGCCATAGCCTTCACGCGGTTCGCGGGAACCGTAGCCGCCGCCGTCGCCACGCGATTCGCGCGGGCCGCCGTGCGAGCCGTACGGGCTGTGACCGCCGCCTTCACGGCCGCCGGGGCGCCCACCGGTGCGCGGGCCGCGGGGGCCGCCGCCGCCCGGGCGCGAGCCGCCCGTGTCGAGCTGGATCGTGGAAATCGCGCGCTTGTAGATGCCTTGCAGACCCACGGGGGTGCGCAGCATCACCAGGTACTGGTCGAACGACTCGATACATCCCGTCAGACGAATGCCGTTGACGAGATAGATTTCAACGCGCTTACGTTCCTTGCGCGCCGAATTGATGAAGTCGTTTTGCGGATGGGATTCTGCGGGATTGGCCATTGAGGTGCGGCAGGAGCCTGCGTCAGAGAATATGTTGTGCGTGTGTGGCGTGTTGGTCCACAAGGCGTTTGGCGGAATTCTACCCTGTTCGATAGGGAAGCGCGCAGTCGTGATTGTGTCGAACCGTAACCCACTATAGACGTTCCGGCGCATTTTCGCGATTCGGCCGAACGGCCAAAGCCGTTTCGTTACGTCGCGTTACGACTCTCGCAGCGCCGTATCACCTCGGTGCGCGCGCTGTGCCTACATTACTCGCGCGAGCCGGATGGGCCGGCATATCAGGGATCCAGAACATGAACAAGAGGCGATGGGCAGGGTGGGTCGGCGGCGTGGCGTTGCTGGCTTCCGGCAGTGCAATGGCGGGGCATGTCGACCTGTCGGTCGGCATCGGCGTACCGGTCGCGCCGGTCTATGTCGAGCCGGCACCGGTCTATGTGGCGCCGCAGCCCGCGGTGGTCGCCTATCCGGGCTACGGATACGGCTATTACGGCGATGACGACGACGATCGCTACCGCAAGTGGCGCAAGCACTATTACAAGCATTGGCGCAAGCACCACGGCGACGACGATGACGATTGAACCCGAGGTCGGCCCCGCCGGCGCGCATCAGAACGCGTAGTCGGGTTTTTTCGGGTCGAATGCGGTGTCGTCGAGCGTCGCCGGCGCGATTTTCTCGATGATGATCCGCTCGAAGATCTTGCCGTCGTTGTCGTAGGACTCGACGGTCCGGAAATAGGGCGCGTGCAGGTCGAGCCCGAGGACTTCCTTCTTCGCGTAGAACTGCGGCCGGCCGGTCGGCGTTTCGTAGGTGAGCGCGACGACGCGCACGCCGCCGATCATTTTGGCTTCCACCCGGGTCGGCCGCTGCACGCCGGCTTCCTGGTATTTCTTCCCTTCGGTCAGGTACAGGTTCGTGATGAACTCGGTGCCGAGATCCTTCACCTGGTGATTCGACTGGGCGCGCGCGAGTGCGCCGTCGAGCGCCGTCCACAACGGAATCTTGCCGAGCAGGCCGCCGAGATGGCCGTACATCTCGTCCTTGCGCTGCGTCGTGTCGTAGATCGTCTCCTGTCCGGCATGCGCGCCGCCCGGCAGCCATTTCGCATACACCCGCAGCGGCTCGCGGGTGGTTTTCACGAGCATGCGGTCGGGCGTGTCGGACCATTTCCCGCTGATGCGCTCCTGACGCACCATCGTGAACTGGTACGACGGATAGCCGTTGGGGCCATTACGGATATAGAGCGGCACGGCGAGCGGGTCGAGCGCCTTGAAGAGCGTCGTGAGCGTCGCGTCGTCCAGCTGCGCGAGCGTGCCGCGCTGCGCGGCCGTGCGCAGCCAGCGCGCCTGTTGCGCGACCGGGTCGCGCGTGATTTTCGCCAGGTCCGCCGGCAGCGCGACCTCCTGTGCCGCGCTTGCGGCGTCGGCCATTTCCTGCGCATGCGGCAGTCCCGGCCGAGCGAGCGACAGCATGCACGCGACCGCCGCGGCGGCAGCGTGCCACGCGCTGCGCTTCTTTCCTGCGTTCATCGACAGCATCTCCCGGAGCGATGGATCGTTCAGTCTTGCTTCGCGGTCTTGATCCTGGCGAGTTCCTCGTCGCGCAGCGCGCGGCGCAGGATCTTGCCGACGTTCGTCTGCGGCAGTGCGTCGCGGAACTCGACGAATTTCGGCATCTTGTAGCCGGTCAGGTTCTTGCGGCAGTGCGCGAGCACGTCGTCGACGGTGAGCGACGGGTCGCGGCGCACGACGAACACCTTGATCCGTTCGCCCTGCACCTCGTCGGGAATGCCGATCGCGGCGGCCTCGCTGATGCCCGGATGCATCACGAGCACTTCCTCGATCTCGTTCGGATACACGTTGAAGCCCGACACGAGGATCATGTCCTTCTTGCGGTCGATGAGGCGGATGAAGCCGCGTTCGTCCATCACGCCGATGTCGCCGGTGCCGAGCCAGCCGTCGGCGTCGATCGCCTTGGCCGTCTCGTCTGGGCGCTGCCAGTAGCCGCGCATCACCTGTGGACCGTGCACGCACAGCTCGCCCGGCTCGCCGATCGCGGCCCAGGTACCGTCCTCGCGGCGAAAGCGCACGACGGTGGACGGCGCGGGCAGGCCGATCGAACCGCTGAACGAGGCCATGTCGTTCAGGTCGACGGGATTCATCGTGACGATCGGCGAGCATTCGGTAAGCCCGTAGCCTTCGACCACCGGTCGGCCCGTCACCTGCTGGAAGCGCTCCGCGACCGCACGCTGCATCGCCATCCCGCCCGCCATCGCGAGCTTGAGCTTCGAGAAGTCGCGCTTGCGGAATTCCTCGTTGTCGAGGAACGCGTTGTACAGCGTGTTGATGCCGGTGATCCCCGTGAACGTTTCGTTGCGGATGATCTTCATCACCATCTTCATGTCGCGCGGGTTCGCGATCAGGATGTTGCGCCCGCCGAGCCCCATGAAGATGAACGCATTCACCGTCAGCGAATAGATGTGATAGAGCGGCAGCGGCGTGAGCACGGTTTCGACGTCGCCCGAGACCTGGTCGGCGATCCATGCCTTCGCCTGCAGCAGGTTCGCGATCAGGTTGCCGTGCGTGAGCATCGCGCCTTTCGCGACGCCGGTCGTGCCGCCCGTGTATTGCAGGAACGCGAGGTCGTCGCGCGTGATCTGCACCGGCTGCGGTTTGCCGCGCGCGCCGAGCGCAAGTGCGGAGCGCAGCCGGATCGCCTGCGGCAGGTGGTAGGACGGCACGAGCTTCTTCACGTGCTTCAGCACGAAATTGATCAGGCGTCCTTTCGCATTGAAGCCGTCGGCGAGCAGGTCGCCGAGCGCGGTGACGACGATGTTCTTCACCTGCGTTTCCGGCAGCGCCTCCTGCAGCGTGCTCGCGAAGTTCTCGAACACGACGATCGTCTGCGCACCGCTGTCCTTCAACTGGTGCGCGAGTTCGCGCGCGGTGTAGAGCGGGTTCACGTTGACGACGATCGCGCCGGCCTTCAGCGTGCCGAACAGCGCGACCGGATACTGGAACGTATTCGGCAGCATGATCGCGACGCGGTCGCCGGGCTTCACGCCGAGGCTCTGCAGATACGACGCGAACGCGTCGACTTTCTGCGCGAGCGTGCGATAGGTCATCGATGCGCCTGCGCTCACGTAGGCGACGCGCTCGGCGAAGCGTGTCGTGCATTCGTCGAAGAACTGCACGAGCGATGCGTATTGAGTGACGTCGATTTCGTGCGGTACGCCGGGCGGGTACGACGCGTACCAGATACCGTCGGTGTTCGGCGGAACCTGGGCCGCTGCGGTTGCTGCGGAAGATGACATGACGTGTCTCCGGTCTTTGCTTTCGGCGCGGGCAGGCGCTTCGATGCCTGCCCGCGCCCCATGCTTCACGGGCGATCAGCACGGGCGCCTCGATGCGCCGCATGACCCCGCGTATCAATCAAATCGTGAACAGGAAGTCGCGTGTGGCCCCGCGCGCTCAGTTCGCGGAATGCAGCGTCGCCGTATCGGCGGCTGCCGCACTCGACGGCAGCCCGAACGCTTCGCTCGCTCCCGCGTCGTCGAGTACCGCCGCGAAAATCGACAGTTGGGCGCTGTCGGGCATCGGTGCCTTCAGCGCGGCGACGATCAGCGACGACAGCCGCGCGATCATCTGCACGTCGTTCATCGTGCGGCCTTGCGAGAACTCGTCGATCAGGCTTTCCGTCTCGGCACCCGCGAGCGCGCCGGACAGCGCGCCGATCGCGAAGTGCAGCCGCCAGCCGAGTTCCGTGCGCGGCAGGTGCGGCAACGCGCGCTGGAACGCGTCGAAGAAGCGGCCCGCGACGCTCGCGTAGTGCGCGGTCAGGAAGTTGCGCACGAACGGCGACGGATCGGTGTACGCGCGGCCGATCAGCCGGAGGAACCCGGGCCCGCCGCGTTCCGGGTTGCGCGACGCCTTCAGCGCGGGAATGAACATCGCACCGAGCACGTGCTCGCAGGTGATGTGCGAGCCGAGCTGCGCATCGAAGCGATCGAGGATGCCGAGGCGTTCCTGGTTGAGCTGATCGAGCCGGCGCGACAGCATCGCGTGGATCAACGCTTCCTTGCTGCCGAAGTGGTAGTTGACCGCCGCGAGGTTGACCGCCGCGCGCGACGTGATCTGCCGCATCGACATCGCCTCGAAGCCATGCTCGATGAACAGGTCCTCGGCCGCATCGAGGATGCGCGCCTTCGTCCCGCCGGTCTGCCGAGGGCCGGATGATCGCGCCCCGGACGGCCGTCCCGCGGATGGCCGCCCCTCCTGACTTACTGCCATGTTCCGCCTCCCATGCCGGTCGCCCGGCCGCGAACAGGTGATTTGATTGTCTGATTCAAACAGTCGTTTTTATTAAGATAAAAAAACGCGGGCGGAGCGGGCAAGCGGGGAATCTGGACAAATTCCTCTAGTTCGATGTGCAACTGCGGCAAGCGTTGCGCGCGTCCCCGAGGGGCGGGGCGCGCGCGATGGTGCGATGCGTCAATGCGCGGGTTCAGCCGACCGTGCTACGCGTATTGACCGATTGCGTCATGTCGATGCCGCGCCGCTCGCGGCTGAACAGGATCAGCACGGCGATCGCGACGGCGACGATGCCGGCCACGAGCGCGAGCGCGAAGCTGTAATTGTTGTCGTGCGAAACGGCGAGCGATGCCTGCATCGTCGCGTTGCCGGACGCGAGCAGGTTGCCGAGCTGGTAGACGACGCCGGGGAAGGTCGCGCGGATTTCGTCGGGCGAAATCTCGTTCAGGTGGACCGGAATCACGCCCCACGCGCCCTGTACCGAGATCTGCATCAGGAACGCGCCCGCGGCGAGCGCAACCGGGCCGCTCGAGAATGCCCACAGCGGCAGCACGGGCAGTGCGATCAGCGAGGCGATGAAGATCGTGCGGCGCCGGCCGATCCGTTCCGAGATCGCACCGAACGACAGTCCGCCGACGATTGCGCCGATGTTCAGCACGATCGTGATCCACGACACGGTATGCGGATCGAAGTGATGCTGTTCGCGCAGGAACGTCGGATAGAGATCCTGCGTGCCGTGCGAGAAGAAGTTGAACGCGGTCATCAGCACGATCGCGTAGATCGTGAGCTTCCAGTTCTGCTTCAGCGTGGTCCCGAGGCTCGGGCGCGGGCGTTTCTCCATCAGTTTCCACGCCGGCGATTCGGGCACGTGCGTGCGCACGTACAGCACGAGCAGCGCGGGCAGCACGCCGACCATGAACATGCCGCGCCAGCCGATGTACTGGTAGAAGAGGCCGAACACGACGGACGCGAGCAGATAGCCGCTCGGATAGCCGGCCTGCAGCAGCCCCGATACGAAGCCGCGCGCTTGGGTCGGCACGGTTTCCATCGTCAGCGCGGAGCCGACGCCCCATTCGCCGCCCATCGCGATGCCGAACAGCGCGCGCAGCACCAGCAGCGCGATCAGGCTCGGCGCGAAACCCGACGCGAGTTCGAGCAGCGAATAACACGCGATGTTGACCATCAGCGTCGGGCGGCGGCCGAAGCGGTCGGCGAGCCGGCCGAAGATCAGTGCGCCGAGCGGGCGCATCGCGAGCGTCAGCGTGAGCGCGAACGCAACGGCGGGGATCGTCGACGCGAATTCGGCGGCGATGTCCTTCAGCACGAAAACCATCAGGAAAAAATCGAACGCATCGAGCGTCCAGCCCAGGTAGGCGGCGATCGTGACGTTGCGTTGTTCGCGGGTCCAGCTCATGTCCGAGGTCTCCTCGTTGGCTTGCGCGCTCACGATGTGCATGCGGATGCCGGCCCGCTTGCGCACGGTGCGCGGGCACTGATCGAGTGTAGGCCGCGGCGCCGCGCGATGTGGGGCGCGATAACGCCGAATCGGGAATAACCCCTACGAAATGAACTGTTTCGGAAACGGAAACGAAGCCGCGCCGGACCGGCGACAGGCATCTGTATCATTCCGGAAGGCGTTTTGTATTTGTTCTGTAATGCGCTCGATGCGCATCGTCACCGAATCAGGAGTCCAGATGAACGAACGTTCCGATGCTGCGCTGCCCGTGCTCGAAACCGCCAGGCTGTGGCTGCGTCCGCGCGTGCTGGCCGATCTCGACGCGTGCATCGCGATGGATCGCGATCCCGAGGTCACACGGCATATCGCGGGCCCGTGGCACGATCCCGTCGAGCATCGCCGCTTCGTCACGCACCGGATCACGCGCGACTATCCGCCGGGACTCGGCTACTGGTCGATCTTCGAGAAGGCCGCACCCGATACGTTCATCGGCTGGGTCCTGCTGATTCCCGACTATGCGGACGGTGCACGCGACGTCGAGATCGGCTGGCGGCTCGTGCGCACGACCTGGGGCCGCGGCATCGCGAGCGAGGCCGCGGCGGCGGTCGTGCGGCATGCATTCGATACCGTGCGCCTGCCGCGCGTGATCGCCGATATCGCCGAGGCCAACAGCGGTTCGCTGAACGTCGCGCGCAAGCTCGGGATGCGTCGCGTGAGCGTCGTGCACGACGGCATTCCTTATATCCGCCATCGTCTCGAGCGCAACGATCTGCGCGCGTAGCACGGCATCGTGCGCACGCGTGCGCGGTTGTCGGAGATCGTCAATCGCCGGCGTATCGAGGTCATGACGTATTAACGGCTCGCGCGATCAGGAGTATCGTTGCCGGAATTTCGCAACATGGGGTACGACCATGACACTCGGCCGCGACGTTCATCTCATTCCAGTCAGGCTCGACGCGCTGCGTCCGACGCAGATGACGGTGGGTTATCGCGAAGTCAAGGCGAAGCGCAAGCACTGGAAGGCACTCGACAAGCGCGCGCGCAAGGCCGCGATCGAATCGCACTGGTTCCCGGCGGTCCTCGGCCCGGACGGGCTGCACTACATCACCGATCACCATCATCTCGGCCTCGCGCTGATCGAGGAGGGCGAGTCGCGCGTGAACGCGATGCTGCTGAAGGATCTGTCGTGGCTCGACGACACGATTTTCTGGCGGATGATGGAGCACAACCAGTGGGTGCATCCGTTCGGCGCGGACGGGTCGCGCCGCGACTACGCGAATTTGCCGAAGGCGCTGACGGGGCTCGTGGACGATCCGTACCGCAGCCTTGCAGGCGAACTGCGCACGGCGGGCGGCTATGCGAAGGACGCGACGCCGTTCAGCGAATTCCTGTGGGCCGATTACCTGCGCCAGCACGTGTCGCTCGACCAGATCCGCAAGAACTTCGCGAAAGCGCTCGACGTCGCGCTGCACCGCGCGCACGACCAGGATGCGCGCTATCTGCCCGGCTGGTCGGGCGTCATCGCCGTCAAACCCTGACCGGCGCACAGCGCCGACCGCCTCATGACGATCGCCCCGATCCGCCCCGATGCCGGCCCGCAGCATGCCGACCATTTTTCAGCGCTCGACGCTGCCTCGCCGCCGCCCGCGCGGCGCATCGGCCTTGATGCACTGGCCGGCCTGTCGATCGCGGGCCTGCTGATTCCCGAGGCGGTCGCGTATGCCGGGCTGGCCAACCTGCCGCCGCAGGCCGGTCTCATCGCGCTGCTGGCGGGGCTCGTCATCTATGCGCTCACGGGCAGCAGCCGCTTCGCGATCGTGTCGTCGACGTCGTCTTCGGCTGCCGTGCTCGCGGCGACCGTGCTCGCGGAATCGGGGATGGCGCTTGCCGAACAGCTCGCGCTGGCGGCGGCGCTGGTTGCGATGACGGGCGTGCTGTTCATCCTGGCGGGCGCCGCGCGGCTCGGCGGCATGTCGGACTTCGTCGCGCGGCCCGTGCTGCGCGGCTTCACGTTCGGGCTCGCACTGACGATCGTCATCAAGCAGTTGCCGAAGATTCTCGCGATTTCCGTGCAGCACAGCGATGCGCCGCATGTCACGCTCGACCTGATCACCGGCGCGCCGCATGCGAACCTCGCGAGTGCCGTGCTCGGCGCAACCGCGCTGGCGCTGCTGTTCGTGCTCGGGCGCCGCTCGCGCGTGCCCGCGACGCTCGTCGTGATCGTGCTGTCGATCGCGGTCGGCTATGCGATCGACTGGCAGCGATACGGGATCGCGATCGTCGGCCACATCGATTTCCGGCACATCGAATTCGGCCTGCCGCAGCTCGACCGCAACGCGTGGATGCAGACGGTCGAGCTCGCGTTCGCGCTGATGCTGATCCTGTACGCGGAGTCGTACGGATCGATCCGAAACTTCGCGCTGAAGCATGGCGACGGCGTGTCGCCGAACCGCGACCTCGTCGCGCTCGGCTGCGCGAACCTCGTGTCGGGCCTGCTGCACGGGATGCCGGTCGGCGCCGGCTATTCGGCGACGTCGGCGAACGAAGCGGCCGGCGCGCAGTCGCGCTTCGCCGGCCTGTGGGCAGCCGGCGTGGTCGCGCTGATCGTCTGGCTGCTGCTGCCGCAACTCGCGCGCACGCCGGAGCCCGTGCTCGCGGCGATCGTGATCTTCGCGGTCAGCCACTCGCTGCATCCGACCGTATTCCGGCCATACTGGGACTGGCATCGCGACCGGCTCGTCGTGATCGCGGCGTTGCTTGCGGTGCTCGTGCTCGGCGTGCTGCACGGGCTGCTGGCGGCCATCGGCGTGAGCCTGCTGCTGACGCTGCGCAAGCTGTCCGAGCCGAACGTCAGCGTGCTCGGCCGGCTGCGCGACAGCCATGACTTCGTCGACGTCGCGAGCCATGCCGACGCGAAGCCGGTGCCGGGCGTGCTGATCGTGCGGCCCGAGGCGCAGCTGTTCTTCGCGAACGCGGACCGGATGCTGAATCGCGTGCGCGCGCTGATGAAGGCCGCGCCGGACACGCATGCCGTGATGCTGAGCCTCGAGGAAACGCCGGATGTCGACGGCACGACGATCGAATCGTTGCGCACGTTCGCGGCCGAATGCACGGCACGCGGGCTGCGACTCGCGATCGTGAGGCTCAAGATGCATGCGCTGCATGCATTGCGCCGCGCGGCCGACGATACGCTGCATGAGGATGCGATGTCCGAACTGAGCGTCGACGAAAGTCTTCAACTGCTGCAGGCCGGTATGCCGCCGGACGGCGGCGACGGAACGACCGCCGCGTGACGAGGCGGTGCGGCGGCGCGGTCTATTGCGAAAGCACGGCGTCGGCAGCGCGATCGATCATATCGGCCACTTCCGCGGCCGTCGGCGCATAGGCGCCTGCGTGAGCGCAGGCGACCGCCGCGCACGCGGCCGCGTAACGCAGATGCTCGGCGGGCGATGCATCGGGCCGTGCAAGCTGGCTCGCGAGCCAGCCGCCGACGCTGGCGTCGCCGCAGCCGACCGTGTCGGCGACGTCGGTCGGGAACGCGGGCTGGAACAGCACGGTGTCGCGATGCAGGAGCTGCATGCCGGATGCGCCGCGCGTGACGAGCATCGTCGCGTCGGGCGACCACGCGCGCAGTTGCGCGAGTGCGGCCGTTTCGTCGAGTTCGGGAAACAGCCCGTGAAGATCCTCGTCGGACACCTTGATCCAGTCGGCGAGCGCGACCAGCCGGCGCAGCGTGTCGCGATACGACGGCGCGGCCATCGGCGCACGGTAGTTCGGATCGAACGAGATTCGCTTGCCGGCCGCGCGCGCGGCCTGCGCCACCTCGATCAGGCGTGACGCGAGCGGCTCGCGCACGACGCCGAGCGAGCCGATGTGCACGATCTCGGCCGTGTCGAGTGCGCCGGCGGGCAGGTCCGCCGGATCGAATGCGAGATCGGCGCTGTTCTCGCCGATGAAGAAATAGTGGGGCGGCTGCTTCGATACGACCATCGCGAGCAGCGGCGCGCGGTCGACCTGCCGGATGAAACGCATGTCGAGCCCCGCGTCGGCGCTCTTGCGTATCAGTTCGTCGCCGAAGATGTCGCGGCTGACCGTGCCGGCAAAGGCCGTCGGCGCGCCGAGTCGCGCGCCGACGCGCGCAACGTTCCAGCATGAGCCGCCGGCGACGCTGTGCCAGCGCTGTGCGTCGTCGCGGATGAAATCGGTCAGCGCTTCGCCGAATACGATCAGGCGGGGGAACGTCGTCGTCATGTTGATGCCCGGTGGCCGGGCCGTGCAGCGGTTGATGCGAGCGGGCGGCGCCGGCCGTCGCGCGCGGCGACGTGGCCCGGCTCCGCCCGGTTCAGTGGACGGGAGGCGCGATCAGCGCGGGGAGCTCCAGCCCTTGTAGGTCTTCACGTTGTCGCGCGTGATGAGCGTCGGCTCGATCAGGATCATCGGATTGGCCGGCTTCTGGCCGTTCATGATCCCGTAGCCGACGTTGACGGCCTGCTGCGCCATCGCCCACGGGTCCTGGCTCGACGACGCCTGCACGAGCGTGTTGGACTTGAGCGCCACCTCGATATCGGGTGCGCCGTCGACCGACGTGATCACGATGCCCGGACGGTTCAGCTGCTTCGCGGCGAGATCGCTGCCGATCGCCTGCGGGTCGTTGATCGTGAACACCGCATCGAGCTTCGGAAAGCGCGTCAGGTAGCCCTGCATCGCGTTCATCCCGCCTTCGCGCGAGCCCTTGCCGTCCTGGTCGCTCGACAGCAACTTGATGCCCGCGTTTTTCGCGAGCACGGTCTTGCAGCCGTTGACGCGATCGATCACGGCCGACACCTGCGGGCCGTTCTCGATGATCACGTTGCCCTTGCCGTTGAGTTTCTTCGCGATGTAGTCGCACGCGAGCTCGCCGGCCTTCACGTTGTTGGTCTGCACGGTCGCATTCGCGCCGGCCGCCGCGACGTCGACCGCGACGACGGTGATACCGGCCGCCTGCGCCTTCTTCACCGCCGGCTCGATCGCCTTCGGATCGGTCGCGTTGAGCAGGATCATGTCGACGTGCGCGGAGATGAAGTTGTCGATCTGCGTGAACTGCTTGTTCAGGTCGTAGTCGGCCGACACGGCCGTGACTTTCGCGTTCGGGTTGAGCTGCTTGGCGCGCGCTTCGGCGCCCTTGACGATCGTGACGAAGTACGGGTTGCCGAGCGACCCGACCGTGATGCCGATCGATTTGAGCGGCTTGTCGGCCGCGTGCGCGACGGAAGCGCCGAATGCGAGTGCGCAGGCGACGGCGGTCAGGGCGGCTTTGTGCTTGAACATGTCGTTGTGTCTCCGTGAGGTTGGTTGGTAGACGGGCGCAGGCGTGCCTGCCTGCGCCGCAAGGTTGAATGGACGGGAACGGTGTCAGGTGCGCGCCGAATCGCGCTGGCGGTAGCGATCGAGCGCGACGGCGCCGATGATCACGAGCCCCTTGATGATGTACTGCCAGATGTCGGACACGCCGAGCAGCACGAGTCCGTTCGTCAGTACCGCGATGATCAGTGCGCCGATCAGCGTGCCGACGATCGAGCCGACGCCGCCGACGAAGCTCGTGCCGCCGAGGATCACCGCGGCGATCGCGTCGAGTTCGTAGGACTGGCCGAGCTGCAGGCCGTTGGCCGCATAGAGCCGCGCGGCCGACATCACCGCGCCGAGGCCCGCGAGCAGCCCCGACGCCGCATACACGAACATCTGGATCGCCCGCACGTTGATGCCCGACAGGCGTGCGGCTTCCGGATTGCCGCCGACCGAATAGATCCGCATCCCGAGCACCGTGCGGCGCAGGATGAACCACGAGATCGCGATCACCGCGCACGCGATCACGACGAGCCACGGCACACCGAGGATCGTGCCGTTGCCGATGAACGCGAACGGCAGCTGCGGATTGAACACGGTGGTGTCGTTGCCGATCAGGCGCGCGACGCCGCGCACGGCCGTCATCGCACCGAGCGTGACGATGAACGGCGGCAGGCGCAGGAACGAGATCAGCCCGCCGTTGATCGCGCCGAACACGAGGCCGACGACGAGCGCGAAGGGCACGCCGAGCCAGCCCCAGCCGGGAATGGTCGACGCGATCAGCGCGGCGACGGCCGCGGCGGCGAGCACCGAGCCGACCGACAGGTCGATGCCGCCCGTCAGGATCACGAAGGTCATGCCGGCGGCGAGCACGATGTTGATCGACGCCTGCTGCGTGACGATCGACAGGTTCTGCAGCGTGAAGAAGCCGTCGGTCAGGAAGCCGAAGCCGACGCACAGGACCAGCAGCACCGGCAGCATGCCGGCGGTGCGTATCAGCGACTGCATGCGTGCGCGATGATCGGCGGTGCGCAACTGGGGAGTACGATCGCCCACCGGATGGGCCGTCGCGGAAGCGAGGTTCCGCTGCTTGGTCGGGTTGATCATTTCGGTAACCTGAGTTGTAAGAGTCAAATGAAAGAGCGCGGCTCAGTGCGCGTCGGCGAGTTCGGCCTGCGAGCCGGTCGCGAGCGCGATGATGGCTTCCTGCGTGATGGGCGTGTGCGTGTGGCCGCCGAGTTCGCCCGCGATCTCGCCTTCGCGCATCACGAGCACACGGTCGGCGACGCCGATGATTTCCGGCAGTTCGCTCGAGATCACGATCACGCCCACGCCGGCACGGGCCAGTTCGTTGATGATCCGGTAGATCTCGGATTTCGCGCCGATGTCGACGCCGCGCGTCGGTTCGTCGAGGATCAGTACGCGCGGTTTCGTCTCCAGCAGGCGCGACAGCAGCACCTTCTGCTGGTTGCCGCCCGACAGCGCGCCGACGTTGACGTTCGCGTGGGGTACGCGGATCGACAGCGAGGAAATCGCGTCGCGCGCGCGTTCGGCGCCGCGTGCGAGGTCGAGCGCGCCGAGCCGTGCATCGCGGTTGCAGACGGAAATGTTGATGTTGTCGCGCACGCTCATGTCGAGGAACAGGCCCTGGCGCTTGCGGTCTTCGGTCAGGTAGACGAGGCCCGCGTCGATCGCGTCGCGCGGCGAGTGTGCGCCGAACTGGCGGTCGCCCAGTTTCACGTCGCCGCGCACGCGCGGTTCGGCGCCGAAGATCAGCCGCGCGAGTTCGGTGCGGCCCGCGCCGACGAGCCCGGCGATGCCGAGCACCTCGCCGGCATGCAGGTCGAGGCTGCAGCCGCGCACGCGTGCGCCGTCGGCGATGTCGCGTACCGACAGCAGCAGGTGGCCGGGGTCGTACGGCGCGTGTTCCTTCTTGTAGAAGCCGGAGATGTCGCGGCCGACCATCATCGCGACGAGACGCTCGGCCGACAGCGATTCGCGTTCGAGCGTGCCGACGTATGCGCCGTCGCGCAGCACCGACACGCGGTCGGACAGTTCGTAGATCTCCGCCATCCGGTGGCTGATGTAGATGATCGCGAGACCTTCCTCGCGCAACTGGCGGATCAGGCGGAACAGGTGCTCGGTTTCGCGCGACGACAGCGGCGTCGTCGGCTCGTCCATCACCAGGATGCGGGCGCGGGTGTGCACGGCGCGCGCGATCTCGACGAGCTGCTGTTCGGCGATCGACAGCGTGTCGACGAGCGTTTCGGGGCCGAACGATGCGCCGAGGCGCGCGAGCACGTCCTGGCAGCCGCGCGCCATCGCCGCGCGGTCGATCGTGCCCCAGCGCCGGTTGCCTCGCCGCAGTTCGCGGCCGACGTAGATGTTTTCCGCGACGGTCAGGTTCGGCGACAGGCACAGCTCCTGGTAGATCACCGCGACGCCCGCATCGCGCGCGGCGAGCGGCCCGTCGATGTCGATGCGTTCGCCGTCGATCAGGATCTCGCCGCCGGCGTCGGCGCGGTATGCGCCCGACAGGATCTTCATCAGCGTCGATTTACCGGCGCCGTTCTCGCCCATCAGCGAGTGGATCTCGCCCGGATAGACGGTCAGGCTGACATTGTCCAGCGCGCGCACGGCCGGGAACGTCTTGCTGATCCGGCGCATTTCGAGCAGCGGGCGGGGCGACTCAGACCGCGACATGGTTGACCTCCTGCGAGTCGGTGCGGGCGCCCTTGAGGATGCCGGCCCGCGGGGAAAAGTTGAAGAACATCGGTAGCGTGGCCGCGCCGATCGCGCCGGCGTCGGCGCCGAACGTGCCGCGCACGAGCGTCGGCGTGCCGCGCGCTTCGGGCGCGGTGGCAACCAGTGCCGAGCGCAGGCGCGTCGTGACCGCGTCGAGCAGGCCCGCGTCGGTATCGGCGTCGATCACGACTACCGGCGCATCGATCACGCACAGCACCGCGCGCAATGCCGGCGCGAGCGCGTCGACGCAGTCGTCGATCCATTCGTCGACGGCCGGCAGGCCGCGGGCAATGCAGGCTTCGAGATCGGCGCGGTTCTCGACCGTCTCGCCGTGATGGCGCAGATGTCGTACAAGCGCGTGCAGCGAGGCGCGCGCGAGAAGGATGTCCCACGGGCCGCGCGGCGGTGGCGCGGATGCCAGCCGGCTCGGCGGCACGGGAATTACGGCGATGTCGCCTGCATTGCCGGTCACACCGCGCAGGCAATCGCCGTCGATCGCGATGCCGCCGCCGATCGCCGGCCCGATGAACAGGTAGACGAAGTCGTCGCACTGCCGGCCGTATCCGTAGAACAGCTCGGCGATCGCGGCCGCGTTGCCGTCGTTTTCGCCGAACACGGGCAGCGACAGCGCGCGACCGAGGTCGCTCGCGAAATCGACGTCTTCCCATGCGCGGAACGTATCGGGCGCGAGGCCGAGTTCGCGCATCCAAGCGCCGAGGTTGTAAGGCTGTGCGACGCCGACGCCGGTCAGGCGGGCGCGTTCGTGGTCGGGGAGCAGGGCCTGCATCGCGTCGATGTCGTGACGCACGATCTCGAGCACGTCGGCGGGAGGAGGCAGCAGCGTGTCGTGCGAGCGGCGGCCGAGCACGTCGCCTGCGAAGTTGACGAGCGCGGTTTCGATGCGCATCCGGTCGAGATGGACGCCGATGCCGAATGCACCGCGCGGGTCGAGGCGGATCAACGACGCCGGCTGGCCGCGCTGGCCTTCGGTACGGCCCGCGAATTCGATCAGCTTCGCATCGGCGAGCGATGCGATGATGCTGCCGACCGCCGTGCCCGTCATGCTCGCGAGACGCGCAAGGTCGGCCTTCGACGCGCTGCCTGCGCGGCGCAGCGTCTTCAGCAGCAGGCGCTCGTTGTAACGGCGCACGTTGGCCGAATTACTTCCCTGGCCGATGTGCGGGCTTCTCATGGCGTCTCCTTCCATGTTGCGCCATGCGGCAGCGCATTAAATAAATCACGTTGATTTATTTAACCGCGTGAGAGCCGTCATGTCAGCCTAGGGAAATCCCGGTTTTTGCCGTGGATGAGGGGTGGCGGGGTGGGTCTCGGGTAATGGGGATGGAGCGCGGAGCCGGGGGCGAAAACTTTGGAATTCGCGTGGCAGGCGCGTGTTCACTGCGGACGCGACGACGATTTGTCCGTCCGGAGGATGGTGAGACGGGGTTTGTCACACCATGCGGATCAACGTGGCGGTGTGAATGATGCGGGTCCGGAAATGAAAAAAGGCCGGCTAGAAGCCGACCTTTTCAAAAACAGATGGTGCCCAGGAGAGGACTCGAACCTCCACGATGTTGCCACCGCTAGGACCTGAACCTAGTGCGTCTACCAATTCCGCCACCTGGGCACGTTTCGCTTGCTGCGATGCGAAAGACCGCAATTATAGCGTGCCCGAACGGCTTGTCAACAGATTTTGAGCGGCTTTTGTGCGGGACGAGAAAGAGGGGCGTGCCGGATTCGCCGTGTCCGGGTATCGCTGCCGAATCGATCCCGGTGCGAAGGATTGCCGCCGGAGAGGAGCGAGCGAATTTCCTGAACGCAGGTTCCAGTTTGTCGCCTGAGAAATTATCGTTGGTGCGTGCCTGTCGTGCCGCGCTGACTCGCGAAGACAGGCAGCCGACGCCGCTCTATGCCGCCTTGTCCGCTCGCTTGGCGGCACCATGCGCATCGTGTAGTCGGCTGCCGCAATGGGGCGCGCGGCACATGCAGGTGAAGATATTTGCATTACGATCATTTCTGTTACTATCGCAGTAACGTTTTTTTGCGGAATAGTCCGCGACAAGGAGCTCCTCATGCCTGAAATCGCAGTGGTTTTTCATAGCGGCTACGGCCATGCGGCCGTCATTGCGGACGCAGTCGCTCGTGGTGTCGAGAAAGTCGACGGTGCGTCGGTCAAGCTGATCCCCGTCGACGCGATCGACGAACACTGGGAGTATCTGGAGCGCGATGCCAAGGCGATCGTCTTTGGTTCGCCGACTTACATGGGCAGTGCGTCCGCGCAGTTCAAGGGCTTCATGGACGCATCGTCGAAGCATTGGGGCAAGTGGCGAGACAAGCTGGCGGCCGGCTTTACGGTGTCGGCTTCGCAAAGCGGCGACAAACTGGCGACGCTGCAGCAGCTGGCTGTCTTCGCTGCCCAGCATCAGATGCTGTGGGTCAGCCTCGGGCTGATGCCCGGCAACAACAACAGCAAGGGTTCGGTCAACGATCTGAATCGGCTCGGGTCGTTCCTCGGTGCGATGGCGCAGGCGAATGCGGACGAGGGTGGTGATGCGATTCTCGAGAGCGATCGAAAGACGGCCGAAGTGCTGGGCGAGCGCGTCGCGATTGCCGCGAAACGCTGGAACGGTGCCTGAAATCGATGGCCGGGCGGCGCTGTCTCGATGGTCGTCCGGCTGATGGATGAGTGGCGCCGATGCGGGACCTGAAATGAAAAAAGGCCGGCTGGAAGCCGACCTTTTCAAAAACAGATGGTGCCCAGGAGAGGACTCGAACCTCCACGGTGTTGCCACCGCTAGGACCTGAACCTAGTGCGTCTACCAATTCCGCCACCTGGGCACGTTTCGCTTGCTGCGATGCGAAGACCGCTATTCTAGCGTGTCTTCGAAGACTGTCAACACAATTTCATCCGAAGCGATAAAAATATTGCATCCTTGTGCGACGGCGTCTCACGCGCCGACCGGATCCGCGCGTTTCGCCGCGAAATTCCAGCGCAGCGCCTGGCCCGTATCGACGCGTGCCGGCAGCAGTCCGGCCGCGAGGAACGTGTCGGCGATCTTCTGCTGTTCGCCGAAATTTTGCGCGACCACTGCGCGAACGAGGTAGCTGCGGCGCGCGTTCGCGCGTGCGATCGTCGCCGCGTCGAGCCCCCAGATCGGCGCAAGCGTATTCGCGGCCTCCTGCGGATGGTCGCGCAACCACGTGCCGGCCTGCGACAACTGGTCGAACAGGATCTGGACGACGTCGGGCCGCGCGGCGGCGAAACTGCTCGATGCGAGGTAGTAGCGCTGGTACGACGCGAGTCCGTTGCCGTCGGCCAGAATCCGCACGTCGGGATTCCGGTCGACCGACGCGACATACGGATCCCACGTGATCCATGCGTCCACGCTGCCGCGCTCGAACGCCGCGCGGCCGTCCGCGGGCGTCAGGTAGTGGATCGCGGCGTCGGCGGGCGTGAGCTTTGCGCGTGCGAGTGCGGCGAGCAGCAGGTAGTGGCTGCCGGCCGCCTTCGTGACCGCGATGCGCTTGCCCTTGAGATCGGCGAGCGTTCGAAGTGCGCTGTCCTGCTTGACGACGATCGCCTGTGCCTTCGGCGACGGCGCTTCCTGCGCGACGTACACGAAACGCGCATGCGCGGCCTGCGCGAAGACCGGGACCGTGTCGGCGACGTCGGCGCTGAAATCGACGGCGCCGACGTTGAGCGCTTCGGTCAGCGGCAGCCCGCTCGCGAATTCATGCCACGACACGCGCAGGCCGAGCGGCGCCAGCGCCTGCTCGAGGGTGCCGCGTGTCTTGAGCAGTGTGATGAGTGTCGACGACTTCTGGAAGCCGATGCGCAATGCGGCAGGCGTGGTCTCGGCGTGCGTTCGGACGCCCGCCGCAGTGAGGCCTGCGGCCAGCATCGCGCGCGCGAACGCGCGGCGGTTCATCGACGTCATGAATCGTGCTCCTCGTTGGGTTCGTTGCAATGAAGCGGGCCGGCTAACGTACCAACGGGGAGGGCGGGCGATAACCGATAAATTCTGCTATCGATCCGACTGGCGGGCATAAGGAGGTGGGGCAGGCGGTCGCCTGCGCGGATTCCGGAGATAGCAGCCGAAGATGCTCAATGCGCGCGCCTGCGGAAATTCATGAGGGCCGAGTTCGACGAGCCGTGCCGGTTGCTGCGCAGATTCATCGGCGGGCAAGTTACTCTTTTTCCCGGTCCGGAAATGAAAAAAGGCCGGCTGGAAGCCGACCTTTTTAAAAACAGATGGTGCCCAGGAGAGGACTCGAACCTCCACGGTGTTGCCACCGCTAGGACCTGAACCTAGTGCGTCTACCAATTCCGCCACCTGGGCACGTTTTGCAGTAGCTGCTTGCTGCAAAGAAGCGAAATTATAGCGCCCCAATTATTCGTGTCAACACTTTTTTGCGATGCATCGCAAACCGGCCGCCGTCGCGCCCGCCCGCGGCATTCCCGTCATTTGGCGACACAGGCGGGTGATAGAATGACCCGCCGCCGTCAATATAGAACTGTCTGACGGACACCTCTATGTTGATGCCGTGCACCATCAGTCAACGCAACGAGAACAATCATCGACAAACCCTTGAGCAAATATCCGTACCCCATTCCGAGCCGTGAAGAAATTCTCGGCGTGCTGCGTACGAGCGATGCGCCGCTGGCTGCCAACGACATCGCCGAAGCACTGTCGATCAAGCGTCAGGAGCGCGAAGGGTTCTTCCGGCGTGTCGCCGCGATGGAGCGCGACGGCCAGATCCGCCTCGACAAGCGCGGCCACTACCAGTTGACCCATCCGTCGAACTTCGTCGCCGGGCGCGTGCAGGGGCATCGCGACGGCTACGGGTTCGTGATCCGCGACGACGGCCAGGACGACCTGTTCTTGCCGAACGGCGAAATGCAGAAGGTGATGCACAACGATCGCGTGCTCGCGCGAATCGTCGGCTACGATCGCCGCGGCCGGCCGGAAGGGCATGTCGTCGAAGTCACCGAGCGCGCGAACAAGCGCGTGATCGGCCGCCTGCTCAACGAGAATGGTGCGCTGATCGTCGCGCCGGAAGACAAGCGCATCGGCCACGACATCCTGATCACGCAGAACGTGAAGAAGGCGAAGGTCGGGCAGGTCGTCGTCGTCGAGCTGACCGATTTCCCGAGCCGTCATTCGCAGCCGCTCGGCCGTGTCGTCGAAGTGCTCGGCGACATCGACGATCCGGGCATGGAAATCGAAATCGCGGTGCGCAAGTACGGCGTGCCGCATGAATTCAGCCAGCCGGCGCTCGACGAAGCCGCCGCGCTGCCCGACAAGGTACGGCCGGCCGACCTGCGTTTCCGCGTCGACCTGCGCGACGTGCCGCTCGTGACGATCGACGGCGAGGACGCACGCGACTTCGACGACGCCGTCTACTGCGAGCCGGTCAAGGTCGGTCGCGGCGACGGCTTCCGGCTGATCGTCGCGATCGCCGACGTGTCGTACTACGTACAGCCGGGCAATGGGCTCGACGCCGACGCGCTCGAGCGCAGCACGTCGGTCTATTTCCCGCGCCGCGTGATCCCGATGCTGCCGGAGAAGCTGTCGAACGGCCTGTGCTCGCTGAACCCGCAGGTCGACCGCTGCGTGCTCGCGTGCGACATGGTGATCACTGCGCGCGGCGAGATCAAGGCGTACCAGTTCTATCCGGCCGTGATCCATTCGGCTGCGCGCCTTACGTATACCGAAGTGGCGGCCGTGCTGTCGAACACGAAGGGGCCGGAGGCCGCGCGCCGCGCGGAGCTGCTGCCGCACCTGCAGAACCTGTACGGCGTCTACAAGTCGCTGTTCGCCGCACGGCAGAAGCGCGGCGCGATCGACTTCGATACGACCGAGACCTACATCGTCTGCAATTCGCAGGGCAAGATCGAGCAGATCGTGCCGCGCCAGCGCAACGATGCGCACAAGCTGATCGAGGAATGCATGCTGGCCGCGAACGTCTGCGCGGCCGACTTCCTGAAGCGCAACAAGCATCCGGGCCTGTACCGCGTGCACGCGGGGCCGACACCCGAGAAGCTCGAGAACCTGCGCGCGTTCCTGCGCGGCATGGGCCTGTCGCTCGGCGGCGGCGACAAGCCGCATGCAAGCGACTACGCGGCGCTGATGGCGCAGATCCGCGACCGGCCCGATGCGCAGATGCTGCAGCCGATGCTGCTGCGTTCGATGCAGCAGGCCGTCTACAGCCCGGACAACATCGGCCACTTCGGTCTTGCGTACGAGGCGTATGCGCACTTCACGAGTCCGATCCGTCGTTATCCCGACCTGCTCACGCACCGCGCGATCTATTCGATCCTGTCCGGCAAGAAGTACGTGCCGAAGGCGCCGGAGGGCTTCGAGCTGAACACCGCGCTGTCGCCGCGCGCCCGCGCGATGCAGCAGGCCGACGACGAAGCGCGCAACCGCTCGCGCTCGAACACGGCGATCTGGGAAGAGCTCGGCCTGCATTGCTCGGCGAACGAGCGGCGTGCGGACGAAGCGTCGCGCGACGTCGAGGCATGGCTCAAGTGCTACTTCATGCGCGACAAGCTCGGCGAGGAGTACGGCGGGATGGTGAACGGCGTCACGTCGTTCGGCATCTTCGTGCAGCTCGACACGCTGTTCATCGAAGGGCTCGTGCACGTCACGGAACTCGGCTCGGACTACTTCCAGTACGACGAGATCAAGAACGAGCTGCGCGGCGAACGCACGGGCATCCGCTATCGTCTGTCGGACCGCGTGCGCGTGCAGGTGAGCCGTGTTGATCTCGACGCGCGCAAGATCGATTTCCGCCTCGTGCGCGATACGCCGGTGAAGGCGCCGCGCCCGTCGCCCGCGCCGGCTGCCGCGGGTGCCGGTGTCGATCGCAACGGCCCGCGCGTACGCGCGCTGCCGCCGGCGGAGGAGTTCGCGCCGCGTCGCAAGAAGGCCGCGAGCGCGCCGAGCGTCGCGGTGAAGGAGGCGCAGGCCGCACGTGCCGCCGCGAAGAAGAAGGGCAGCGGTGGTGGCACTGGCGGTGCGGCGGCGAAGCCGACTGCGAAGAAGCCGCGCGCCCGCAAGAAGTATTGAGCGTTCGGGGCGGCGCATGCGCACGCCCTGCAGTATCGAGAGACGCCGCGTCACCGGTCATCGGCCGGCAACGCGGCGCTTTCCTTTTCCATGGATCGCGGCTGCGCGCGTCGCGCGGCCGCACGTTTGATCGAAGGTTGTTCCAGTCATGTCACGTCTGAAGGTTCTTTACGGTTTTCATGCGGTGACCGCACGTTTGCGGCACGATGCATCGACGGTTGCGGAGGTGCTGTACGACCAGACGCGCCGCGACCGCCGCATGCAGGACTTCCTGCACACCGCGAAGGAAGCGGGCGTGCGGCTGATCGCGGCCGACGAAACGCGCCTGTGGGGCCTCGCCCATACCGAGCGTCACCAGGGCGTCGTCGCGCGTGTCGAGGACGTGCCGCTCGCGCAGAACCTGTCCGAGCTGCTCGACGGCATCCAGGGCCCCGCGCTGCTGCTCGTGCTCGACGGCGTCACCGATCCGCACAACCTCGGCGCGTGCCTGCGCGTTGCCGATTCGGCCGGCGCGCACGCGGTGATCGCGCCGCGCGACCGTGCGGTCGGCCTGAACGCAACCGCGGCCAAGGTGGCGAGCGGCGCGGCCGATACGGTGCCGTACATCACGGTGACGAACCTCGCACGCGCGCTGCGCGAGCTGAAGGAGGCCGGCGTGTGGATCATCGGCACGTCGGACGAGGCGTCGGCGACGCTCTACGATACGAAGCTCGACGGCCCCGTCGCGCTCGTGATGGGCGCGGAAGGCGAAGGCATGCGCCGGCTCACGCGCGACACCTGCGACGAGGTGATGAGCATCCCGATGGCCGGCAGCGTGGAAAGCCTGAACGTGTCGGTCGCAAGCGGCGTGTGCCTGTACGAAGCCGTGCGCCAGCGGCGCGTGAAGGGCTGACACATCCTGTCTCGCGCAATATGCGCGTGCCTGGCATGACCCGAACGACGCGTGCCGCGATGCGATGCGGCGCGCGGTTCTCCGGAACTCGCGACCGATGACCCTGTTTCGCCTCGGCGCATCATGCGCCGTGCTATGCCTGCTGGCTGCCTGCACGTCGCCGTCGCTCGTCGAACGCGGCACCTACTACGCCGACACGAGCCTGGATGCGCGCGGCGCCGATTCGCGGATCCGCTTTCTCGTGATGCATTACACCGAAAGCGATGAAGCGAAGTCACTGCGCACGCTGACGGGCGATTCGGTCAGCGTGCATTACGTCGTGCCGCCGCAGCCGCGCATCGAACACGAGATGCCCGTCGTCTACCAGCTCGTTCCGGAATCGATGCGCGCATGGCACGCGGGCGTCAGCGAGTGGCAGGGCGCGACCGAATTGAACGCGGCGTCGATCGGCATCGAAAACGTGAACCGCGGGCCGCTCGATCCGCAGAATCGCACCTGGCAGCCGTATTCGCCCGAACAGATCGATGCGTTGATCCGCCTGTCGAAGGACATCGTCGTACGCTACGCGATTCCGCCGACGCGCGTGGTCGGGCACAGCGACATCGCGCCGCAACGCAAGATCGATCCGGGTCCGCTGTTCCCGTGGCATGCGCTCGCACTGGTCGGCGTCGGCGCATGGCCGGACGATGCGACCGTGGCTGCCCGGCTCGGCGGCCGCGATCCGCACGCGTTGGTCGACGTGCGCGAACTGCAGCTCAAGCTCGCGCGCTACGGCTACGACGTGCCGACCGACGGCGTGCTCGACGCGCGCACGCGGCGCGTATTCGCGGCGTTCCAGATGCATTTCCGTCCGTCCGACTATGCGGGCAATCCGGACGCCGAAAGCGACGCGATCGCCCAGGCGTTGCTCGACAAATACTTCGCCGGCACGCCGCCGGCGGACAGCGCGCCCGCGGCGGTCGCACCCTGAACGCACGGCGCATCGCGCGCCGAAAAACGCGGGCCGTCATCCGAGTCCGGTAAACTGGCGGTTTTCCGCAATCCCACAGCATTACCACGCCATGACTCAAGACGAACTCAAACGCCTCGTCGGCCAGGCCGCCGCCGATTACGTGATCCAGAACGTGCCGGAAGGCGCCGTGATCGGCGTCGGCACCGGCTCGACCGCCAACTGCTTCATCGACGCACTCGCCGTCGTCAAGTCGCGCTATCGCGGCGCCGTGTCGAGTTCCGTCGCCACGACCGAACGCCTGAAATCGCACGGCATCAAGGTGTTCGACCTGAACGAGGTCGACTCGCTGCAGGTGTACGTCGACGGCGCCGACGAGATCGACGCGAGCGGCGCGATGATCAAGGGCGGCGGCGGCGCGCTCACGCGCGAGAAGATCGTCGCGTCGGTGGCCGACACGTTCGTCTGCATCGCCGACGCCAGCAAGCGCGTGCCGGTGCTCGGCGCGTTCCCGCTGCCGATCGAGGTCGTGCCGATGGCGCGCACGGCGATCGGCCGGCGCGTGACCGCGCTCGGCGGCGTGCCCGTGCTGCGCGTGACGAAGGACGGCGCACCGTACATCACCGACAACGGCAACGAGATCATCGACGTGAAGGGGCTGCAGATCGCCGATCCGCGCGGCTTCGAAGCGCAGGTGAACGGATGGCCGGGCGTCGTGACCGTCGGGTTGTTTGCCGAGCGCGGCGCGAATCTGTGCTTGCTCGGCACGGAAAACGGCGTTGAAACGATCGTTTATTCGGCCGAATCGAGTTGAATGAGAAGCAGTCCGTAACGGTGTCAGGGACCCGTAATGGATTGCATGTTTAAATCTTGTGGAAATCATGGCCCGGCAGGCGCAGCGCGCTTCCCGGGCCTTTTTTGTAGCCTTATAAATCACCCCGTCAAAAAGAGGGATAACCCTGTCAGGTGTTTACCAGATAGCGAAATATCCTCGAACTCATCAACTTATAGATCATAAGAACAGTAGTAACCAGGGCCGGCGGAACTGCGGAGCAGGTGTTCGCAAATCGACGCACGGGGAGGTGTCATGGAGCAGGGCAAAGACCGGTCACTGGTCGCCAAAGTGATGGATGGGCTTGTCTCGGGTATCGTCGAAGACAAGTACGGCGGCATCTTGCCGCCACAGGACGTGCTGTCGAAAGAATTCGACGTGAGTCGCACGGTGATGCGGGAAGCGTTGTCGATGTTGCTAGCGCGCGACATGCTGGACGTGCGGCCGAAAGTCGGCACGCGCGTGCGGCCGATGCGCGACTGGCGAATGATCGATGAAGACGTCGTGAGCTGGCGATTTCGGGCAAAACCCGATCCGCAGTTCATGCGCGACGTCATCGAATTTCGAATGCTGATCGAACCGCGCGCGACCGCGCAGGCGGCGGTGCGTGCGACCGCAGCCGACATCGCGGGGATCCGTGAAGCGTTCGATGCGTTCAAGGTGTTGCAGCCCGGCGATCCCGGCTACGACACGGCGGACGAGTTGCTGCACACGCGGATCGTGCAGGCGAGCGGCAACCAGTTCTTTCAGCAGATGGCGGCGATCGTGCGCGGGGCGGTGCGTCTCGTGAATCCGCGCGTCGTGCAGAAGGAAGGCGCGCACGAGATCGCGGTGAAGGCGCATGCGCGTGTCGTCGATGCGATCGAACGGCGCGATCCGCGCGAAGCCGAAGCGGCCTCGCTCGCGCTGATCGATTTCAGCGCCGACGAGATCTCGCGCGATTTCTCCGTCGACGTGCCCATGCGCGCCTGAACCTGCTCGCGTCGCTCATCCGTGTGCCGGCGAGCCGTTTATCATGACGGCCGGTCGGCAGCGTGCCGGCCACCGTCATACGACCGACACGGAAGATCAGGATGAACGACAACGACCACCGCCCGGTGCGCTTCGGCATCGTCGGCGCAGGCAGCATCGCACGCCGCTTCGCGCAAAGCCTCGCGCACGTTCCAGGCGCCACGCTCGCCGGTGCCTGGGCCCGCCGCGCCGACGCAGCGGCAGCCTTTTGCGAGACATGCGGCGGCACGCCTGCCGCGAGCCTCGAAGCACTCCTCGCGAGCGACATCGACGCGGTCTACATCGCGACGCTCCATGACAGTCACGCACAGTACACGCTGGCCGCACTTGCCGCCGGCAAGGCCGTGCTGTGCGAAAAGCCCGCGACGCTGAATGCGGCGCAACTCGACACCGTGCTGCGTGCGGCACGCGACGCCGGACGGCTCTTCATGGAAGCGATGAAGCCGCCGTTCTTTCCGCTGTACCGCCAGCTGCGTGCGCACCTGCATGACGATCCGATCGGCGAGATCCGGCTCGTGCGCGCAGGGTGCGCATCGTCGTCGGTACCCGGCGACCATTCCGTCTATCGCCTCGATCGCGCGGGCGGCGCGCTGCTCGACATCGGGATCTACGAGGCGTTTCTCGCGGTCGACTGGCTCGGCGCGGTGCTCGACGTGCAGACGCTCGGCCGCGTCGGCGCGACGGGCGTCGACATGTTCGCGAGCCTGAACAGCCTGCATGCGAACGGCGGGATCGCGCAGCTCTTTTGCGGGCTCGACATGATGGGGCGCGGCGATGCGCTGATCGCCGCGGCCGGCGGGCACGTGACGATTCACGAGAAATGGTGGAACCCCGCGCGCGCGACGATCCGTTATGCGGACGGGCGCACCGTCGAACTCGACGCACCGGCCGAAGGCGGCGGGCTGAACTACGAGACCGCGCATTTCTGCGACCTGCTGCGCGCGGGCGAAACCGAAAGCCCGATCATGACGCACGACCATTCGCGACAGATGATCGCGATGACCGATGCCGCGCGTGCCGCGCTCGGCGTGCGCTATTCGGGCGAGTAGGCGGGAACGAAGGTGCCGGGCCTGCGTGCGCGGCCCGGCGGATGGCGTGCGCTCAGTGCCGCGACGGCAGCGACAGGCGCTTTTCGTACCAGCGCTGCGCCCATTCGAGGATCTGGCACAGGATCCAGTACACGGCCGCGGCGGCGAGATAGAGCGGTAGCGGCTGGTAGGTCGCCGCGATCACTTCCTGCGCGCTGCGCAGCAGTTCGGTCACGGTGATCACGGACACGAGCGACGTGTCCTTGATCAGGCTGATCAGGCTGTTCGACAGGCTCGGCACCGCAATGCGCAGCGCCTGCGGGCCGATCACGTAGCGCAGCGTCTGCCCCCACGACAGCCCGAGGCTGTACGACGCGAGCCACTGGCCGCGGTGGATGCCGTTGATCGCGCCGCGCATGCTTTCGGACATGTAAGCCGCGACGTTCGCGGACAGCGCGATGACGCCGGCCGGCGTCGGTTCGAGCGAGATGCCGAGGCTCGGCAGCCCGTAGTAGATGACGAAGATCTGCACCAGCAGCGGCGTGCCGCGCATCAGGCTCACGTACGCGCGCGCGAGCCACGCGAGCGCGTTGACCCAGATGCGTTCGAAGCCGTCGAGCGGCTCGCTTTGCCGGATGCCCATCATCGCGAGCACGACGGCGCCGAGCAGGCCGAACACCATCGACAGCACGGCGAACTTGACGGTCAGTACGGCGCCCTGGGCGAGCACCGGCAGCGATTGGACGAGCAGGGACGTTGTCGACATGGAATACGAATCGGATGCGTGCGCGAAAGCGCAATCATAAACCGGACGAATAAAGCAAAGGGCGGCATCGTTGCGGATGCCGCCCTGTCCGGCCCGCCGTCAGGCGGGAAATGCAGGCGTGCTTACTTGATCGGCTTCGTCACGTCGATGCCGAACCACTTGTCCGAGATCTTCGTGAACGTGCCGTCGGCCGCGAGCTGGGCCATCGCGTCGTCGATCGCCTTCTGGAACTTCGGGTTGCCCTTCTTGAACGGGATGCCCGACGGGTTCGCCGAACCGACGTTTGCGCCCGGGCGCAGCGGAAGCTGCGAATTCTTCGTCAGGTACGCGAGCATCAGGCGGTCGTTGAGCGCTGCATCGAGGCGGCCGGCCGCGAGATCGCGCAGGTACTCGGGCGCGCCCGGGTACGTCTTCACGTCGATGCCGGGCACCGACTTCGCCATGTCCATGTAGTTCGTGCCGAGCGCGACGCCGAGCTTCTTGCCCTTCAGGTCTTCCAGCGACTTGAAGTCACGCGAGTCGTCCTTGCGCTGGATCAGTTGCGCGGACGAGTACGTGTACGCCGGCGAGAAGTCGAGCGTCTCCTTGCGCTTGTCGGTGATGCCGACCTGGTTGGCGATCACGTCGAACTTGCCGGCCTGCAGGCCCGCGATGATGCCGCTCCATTCGGTCGTCACGAACTCGGCCTTCACGCCGAGCTTCGCGGCGACGGCCTTCGCGACGTCGACGTCGAAGCCGACGAGCTCACCTTGCGGGTTCTTCGAGTTGAACGGCGGGAACGTGCCCTCGAGGCCGATCCGCAGCGTGCCGCGTTGTTTCACCTGGTCGAGGAGGTCGGCCGCATGCGCGGTGGCGGCGGCGAACGACGTGCCGATCAGGCCGGCAACCAGCAGCTTCTTCAGCAGCGAAAATTTCATCGTGTGAGCTTCCTTGCCCCGGCGGGGGCTCCTGTTCTGATAGTGCGACCGATGATAGCAAAAATGCAATCGATCGATAAATATCGTTTGTTTATGCCTATATAACTTACGCGGTGCGCTCGCGGGCGATCGCCTTCACGCATTCGGCGACGAGCGCGGGGCCGCGGTAGATGAAGCCCGTATAAAGCTGGACCAGCGATGCGCCTGCCGCGAGCTTCGCCCGGGCGTCCTCGCCCGAGAAAATGCCGCCGACGCCGATGATCGGCACTGCGCTGCCGACTTCGGCGTGCAGCTTGCGGATCACTTCGTTCGACGCATCGAACACCGGGCGGCCCGACAGGCCGCCGGCTTCGTCCGCATGCGGCAGGCCCTGGACGGCCGCACGCGACAGCGTCGTGTTGGTGGCGATCACCGCTTCGATCTTGTGGCGCAGCAGCGTGTCGCCGATTTCCTTGACCTGTTCGTCGTCGAGATCGGGCGCGATCTTCAGCGCGAGCGGCACGAGCTTGCCGTGCAGGTCGGCGAGGCGCTGCTGCTTGTCCTTGAGCGCCGCGAGCAGCGCGTCGAGCTCGCCCGCGCCCTGCAGCTGGCGCAGGTTCTTCGTGTTAGGCGACGAGATGTTGATCGTCACGTAGCTCGCGAACGGGTACACGCGTTCGAGGCAGTACAGGTAGTCCTCGGCCGCGCGTTCGATCGGCGTATCGGCGTTCTTGCCGATGTTCAGGCCGAGGATGCCGCGATAGCGGGCGGCCTGGACGTTCTTCACGAACTGGTCGACGCCGTGGTTGTTGAAGCCCATCCGGTTGATCAGCGCTTCGGCCTGCGGCAGGCGGAACATCCGCGGGCGCGGGTTGCCGGGCTGCGCGCGCGGCGTGACCGTGCCGACCTCGATGAAGCCGAAGCCGAGCGCCGCGAGGCCGTCGATGGCCGCGCCGTCCTTGTCGAGGCCGGCCGCGAGGCCGACCGGGTTGCGGAACGTGAGCCCCATCACGGTGCGCGGCGCGTCGGGCACGCGGGAGGACAGCGCGCAGGCGAGGCCGGTGCGGCCGGCCGCGCCGAGCGCGCGCAGCGTGAGGTGGTGAGCGTCTTCCGCATCCATCTTGAACAGGGATGCGCGGGCCAGCGGATAAAGGGAACTGAACACGGGAATTGGGCGGGCAGCCGGAATGAATGACAACCCGCTATTTTACCGGGAGTTGCGCGGCAGGGGCATGCTTCGCTTCGCAGCCCCGCGGCGCGCGTCAGCCCGAGCCGGAATGCCCGCCGGGCAACGGCGCGCGGGCCAGTGCCGCATCGACGGGCGGCAGGTCGACCCGTTCCGGATCGAGTATCTTCCAGCGGCCGTCGATCAGCCCTTCGAGCGGGTGGAAGTTCGCCTTGTACGCCATCTTCGGGCTCTCGCGGATCCAGTAGCCGAGGTACACGTACGGCAGCCCGAGGCTCTTCGCCTGCTCGATCTGCCACAGGATGTTGTAGGTGCCGTAGCTCGTGTGCCGGTCGTCGGGCTCGAAGAACGTGTAGACGGACGACAGCCCGTCGCCGAGGATGTCGATCATGCTGACCATGCGCAGCTTGCCGGGCTCGCCGCCCGGCGCGTCGAGGTCGCGGAATTCGACGAGGCGCGAGTTGATCCGGCTCTGCAGCAGGAACTGCTCGTACTGGTCGCGGCTGTCGCGATCCATTCCGCCGCCCGCGTGGCGCGCGGACTGGTAGCGCATGTAGAGCGCGTAGTGTTCTTCGTCGTAGTGCAGCGGCGAAACCGTCGCGATGAGCGCGCGGTGCCGTTTCCACATCCTGCGCTGCGTGCGCGACGGCACGAACGCGTCGATGGGCACGCGCACCGGTACGCAGGCGCGGCAGCCGTCGCAGTACGGGCGATACGTGAAGACGCCCGAGCGCCGGAAGCCGGCCTTCACGAGTTCGGTGTAGATGTCCGAGTTGATCAGGTGGCTCGGCGTCGCGACTTGCGAGCGCGCGATACGGCCGTCCAGATAGCTGCACGGATAGGGCGCCGTTGCATAGAATTGCAGCGCCGAAAGCGGTGAAAGCGGCAGCTCAGTCGGGTGAGTCATGGGCAGCTCTCGATGCAGGGAAGGAGTGCCGCGCTAGCGCTCGATCCCGGAGGGCGCCGCCGTTTCGGCGGGGCCCGTCAGCGCGGCGAGCACGCGCTTGTCGAACTGCCACGGAATCGGCGGTTCGGCTACCGCGCGGCGCACGTGAGCAACAAAGGCCTTGCGTGCGATCTCGCGGCCGCCGAGCGACGCTAGATGCGACGTATTCTGCTGGCAGTCTATCATCTCCAGCCCCTGGTCGCGAAGGTGGGCGACGAGCGCGGCCAGCGCGATTTTCGATGCGTCGGTGGCATCCGCATACATCGATTCGCCGAAAAACATCCGCCCGAACGACACGCCGTACAGGCCGCCGACGCGGCGCCCGTCGTGCCATGTCTCGATGCTGTGCGCGTTGCCGGAGCGGTAGAGCGACGTATAGGCGTCGATGATCTCCGCCGTGATCCACGTGCCGCGCTGCCCGCGGCGCGGCGCCTGCGCGCAGGCGCGCATCACGCCCGGAAAGTCGTGATCGACGCGCACTTCCCATGCGGGCTCGCGCAGCACGCGCTTCAGCGTCTTGCGCAGCGACGGCGACACCTTGAATTCGGCCGGCACGAGGATCATGCGCGGGTCGGGGCTCCACCACAGCACCGGCTGGCCGTCCGAGTACCACGGGAAGATGCCGCGCAGGTACGCGTCGATGAGGCGCGACGGCAGCAGGTCGGCGCTCGCGGCGAGCAGCCCGGGCGCGCCGGTCGCGGGGCCGAGCGCGCGTTCGATGGGCGGAAACGGATCGTCCGGGCCGAGCCAGGGGACCATGGGGGCGGGCTCAGCCGTTGCGCAGCGAGCGGAAGATATCGCCGGTGTGCACGCCGTAGTCGCCGGCGGCGCGATCGGCGAAGAAGAATCGCAGGGTCTGGCTGACGGTCGGGAACGCGATTTCGTCCCACGGGATGTCGGCTTCGTCGAACAGCTTCACTTCGAGGCTTTCCTCGCCGGCTTCGAAACCCGGATCGGTGAGCCGCGCGAGGTAGAACAGATGGACCTGGTGCACGTGCGGCACGTTGAGCAGCGTGAACAGGTTCTGTACCTCGACGCGCGCGCCGGCTTCCTCGAGCGTTTCGCGCGCGGCGGCTTCGGCCGTCGTTTCGCCCATTTCCATGAAGCCCGCGGGCAGCGTCCAGAATCCGTAGCGCGGTTCGATCGCGCGGCGGCACAGCAGGATCTGATCGCCCCAGACCGGGACCGTGCCGACGACGTTGCGCGGATTCTGGTAATGGATCGTGCCGCAGTGATCGCAGACGAAGCGCTCGCGGTTGTCGCCGGGAGGAATACGCGCGATGACTTCGTGGCCGCAGACGGAGCAGAATTTCATGTCGAGTGGAAGGGACGAGGTGATGCGAGTGTATCACCGGGGCGCGGCATTCTTGAACGCCTGCGCATGCCGGCGGCGTGCTGCCGCGAAGCGGCGGGCGCGCGCGAAGAGGGGGCGGGGATCGGGTGCGGAAAAACAAAAAGCCCGGTACGAGACCGGGCTTTTTGCATGAATCTGGACGGGTTGGTTGCGGGGGTAGGATTTGAACCTACGACCTTCGGGTTATGAGCCCGACGAGCTGCCAGACTGCTCCACCCCGCGTCCGTCGAAGAAATGAATTATAAGGAGTTCCCCTGACGCGTGCAAGCACTTTCTGACAATCGCGTGTCGCGTCTCGTGGGGACGGCACGGTGGGCGCGTGCGCTAGAATCGAGCGGTTTGTTTCGTCTCTTCGGCAGCGGCGCCGTGCGCGATCGCATCGGCACCGCTGCGACTCACCTTATTGCATCGACGGATTCATGGACATCGCTCACGATCTTCAATCGATCGGCGCGCAGGAACAGGCGCTCGTGTTTCCCCATTTCGACCCGGCCCGCGCGTGGGCGCTCGGCAACCGGATGCATGCGCTCGCGACGTCGCGCGGCCATGCCATCGCGATCGACATCGTGACGTTCGGCCAGCCGCTGTTCTACGCGGCGCTTGCCGGTGCGACCCCCGACAACGCCGACTGGGTGCGCCGCAAGCGCAACGTCGTCGCGCATTTCCGGCGCAGCTCGTATGCGATCGGCCTGCGCATGCAGCAGGCCGGCGCCACGCTGGCGGACAAGCACGGGCTGCCGATCGCCGAATATTCGCCGCACGGCGGTTCGTTTCCGCTGACCGTCGCGGGCGCCGGCGTGATCGGCTCGATCACCGCGTCGGGGCTGCCGCAGCGCGCGGACCACGAATTCGTCGTCGAGGCGCTGTGTGCCGAGCTCGGCCAGGACTACGCCGTGCTGGCCCTCGCAAGGAGCTGAGCGATGCAGCTTCCCGGATACGCATGGCTCGCGATCGCGATCGTCGCGGAAGTGGTCGGCACGTCCGCGCTGCGCGCGGCGGACGGCTTCACGCGCTTCTGGCCGTCGGCGCTCGTCGTCGCCGGTTACGGCATCGCGTTCTACTGCCTGTCGCTGACGCTGCGCACGATGCCCGTCGGCATCATCTATGCAGTCTGGTCGGGCGCCGGCATCGTGTTGATCACGCTCGTCGCGATGCTGCTCTATCGTCAGGTGCCGGACGTGCCGGCGGTGATCGGTCTCGGGCTGATCATCTCGGGCGTCGTGGTGCTGAACCTGTTCTCGAAGATGCAGGCGCACTGAACGTGCGACTGCCATTTGCCGGATGACCCTCATGACCGATTCCACTTCCGCTGCCGTTTCCGCCGAATCCGCCCAGCCTGACGTGCGCGCCTATGTCGCGAACCGCATCGGTTTTCTCGAACTGAACCGGCCGAAGGCATTGAACGCGCTGTCGGGCGGCATGATCCGGCTGATGCAGCAGGCGCTCGACGCGTGGCGCGACGATCCGGAGGTGGTTGCCGTCGTCGTGCACAGTCCGCATCCGCGCGCGTTCTGCGCGGGCGGCGACGTGCGCTTTTTCCACGACGCATGGCAGCGCGGCGACCGCGATGCGATCGACGCGTTCTTCATCGACGAATACACGCTGAACCATACGATTTTCACCTATCCGAAGCCCTATATCGCGCTGATGCATGGCGTCGTGATGGGCGGCGGCATGGGTATTTCGCAGGCGGCGCGGCATACGGGCGGCCTGCGCGTCGTGACCGATTCGACGAAGATGGCGATGCCCGAAACGCGCATCGGCCTGTTCCCGGACGTCGGGATGAGCTGGTTTCTCGCGCGCACGCCCGGCGCGATCGGTCGTTATCTCGCCGTGACGGGCGCGACGCTCGACGCGGCCGGTGCGCTGTACGCGCAGCTCGCCGACGTCTATCTGCCCGATGCCGCGCTGCCGGCGCTGCTCGATACGCTACGCAGCGTGCGCATCGACAGCGGTGCGCAGGCCGTCGCCTGCGTGGCGGACGCGGCTGCCGCGCACAAGGTCGTGCCGACGTTGGACACGTCGGCGCTGGCCGATGCACGCGCCGGGATCGACCGCCATTTCGCGCAGCCCGACGTCAATGCGATCCTCGCGTCGCTCGATGCCGAGCCGGATTGCGCGGCCGTCGACGGGTGGGTCGAGAAGGCGACCCATGCGATGCGCGGCCAGCTGTCGCCGCTGTCGATGGCCGTGTCGCTCGAAGTCGTCGAGCGCGCACGCGGCGCGACGATGGCCGATTGCCTGCGGCGCGATCTCGATCTCACGCGCTCGACGTTCGCGCGCGGCGACGTGATCGAAGGCGTGCGCGCACTGATCGTCGACAAGGATCACCAGCCGGCCTGGCGCTTCAAGTCGGCCGCCGACATCGATCGGGCTGAGGTGCTCGCAATGTTCGACAGCCCGTGGACGCCCGACACGCATCCGCTGCGGAACCTGAAGGACTGACCCGCGCGCGAGACAGGAACGAAAAGGCCGCCTGCATGTGCAGGCGGCCTTTTCGTTTATTGACCGTCGATCGCTTTGCGGTCGAAGGGCACGGAGACCGGGCTCGCGTTACTCGTTGCCCGCGTCGTCCGACATGAACGCGCGCATGAACACGAGCGCGCCGAAGCCCCACACCGCGTTCGCCGCGAAGCCGGCCGCAAGCACGGGCATCATGTTGCCCGACGGCCAGATGCCGCGCAGCGGATCGATCGCGAACACGCGGGCTGCAGTCAGCACGATGCCGCCGAACATCAGTGAGCCGATCCACGACGCCTCGCGTTCCGGCGACACGCGCAACAGCCATGCCATCGGGATCGCGCAGCACGCGCTGATCAGCGCGTTCGCGACAAATTCAGGAATGCCGAGCGGCGCGAACGGCTGCGTGGAGAAGCCGGCCGCGGCGATCAGGTCCGCGGTGTGAAGGAGGGCGAGCGTGGCCTCGCGGAAGAACAGGGCGGCAAGGAAGCCGGACAGGAACGGCAGGATGACTTTCTGCATCGATGAGTGCACCGCAGGCGCGCCCGGCCGGGGCCGTTCGCGCGGAGTTATTCGGATAGGTACGCCATTATAGGGCCCGGTCGCCGCGATATTCGCTCCAGCGTCGTGCTAATCACGAAAGCGGAAAACCTAAGCTCAAAAAAATCGTTCCAAAGCCCTGCACCGATCCCTAGACTGATTTCCCAGAAACAGCCGTGCAATCGCGTATTTGCCCGCTGCACGGCCTGACCCGCGAACCATCCCGATTCGAACGCACACCATGCATGCGTCGCTCGTCCGCGACGCGAGCAGGGCGACGTTTTTTTCAAATTTCGGCAAGAACAGTCAAGCAGGAGCAGCAGATGAATGTGTTCTGGTTTATCCCCACGCATGGCGACAGCCGCTACCTCGGCACGGCCGAAGGCGCGCGCGCCGCAGATTACGATTATTTCAAGCAGGTCGCCGTCGCGGCGGACACGCTTGGGTACGAAGGCGTGCTGCTGCCGACCGGTCGTTCCTGCGAGGATGCGTGGGTCGTTGCGTCGAGCCTCATTCCGGCGACGCAGCGCCTGAAGTTCCTGGTTGCAATTCGTCCCGGCATCGCGTCGCCGGGGCTGTCGGCGCGCATGGCCGCGACGTTCGACCGCCTGTCGGGCGGCCGCCTGCTGATCAACGTCGTGACGGGCGGCGATGCGGCCGAACTCGAAGGCGACGGCCTGTTCGCCGATCACGATACGCGTTACGAGATCACCGACGACTTCCTGAACATCTGGCGCGGGCTGCTTGCCGCGTCGCACGACAACGGCGGCTTCGACTACATCGGCAAGCACCTGCAGTCGAAGGGCGGCAAGGCGCTTTATCCGCCCGTGCAGCGTCCGCATCCGCCGCTGTGGTTCGGCGGCTCGTCGCCGGCCGCGCACGCGATTGCCGCCGATCATATCGATACCTATCTGACCTGGGGCGAGCCGCCCGAGGCGGTCGCGAAGAAGATCGCCGACATCCGTGCCCGCGCGGAGGCGCGCGGCCGCAAGATCAAGTTCGGCATTCGCCTGCACGTGATCGTGCGCGAGACCGAGGACGAAGCATGGCGCGATGCCGAGCGCCTGATCAGCCGCCTTGACGACGACACGATCGCGCGTGCGCAGAAGGCGTTCGCGAACATGGACTCGGAAGGTCAGCGCCGGATGGCCGCGCTGCACGGCGGCAAGCGCGGCGGCCGCGAGGCGCTCGAGGTGTATCCGAACCTGTGGGCCGGCGTCGGTCTCGTGCGCGGCGGCGCGGGCACCGCGCTCGTCGGCAATCCCGAGCAGGTTGCCGAGCGCATGCGCGAATACGCGGACCTCGGCATCGAGACGTTCATCCTGTCCGGCTACCCGCACCTCGAGGAGTCGTATCGCTTTGCCGAACTCGTGTTCCCGCTGATCAAGGGCAAGGGCGCGCAGCGGCCGGCCGGCCCGCTGTCGGGGCCGTTCGGCGAGATCGTCGGCAACAACTATCTGCCGAAGGCAAGCCAGAGCTGAGCGAGGAGAGGCCTGCGATGACAACGAAAACGTCGACGACGGGTGCCGCCGTGGCCGCCCGCGCATGGCGCGGCGTCGCGCCGTGGCTCGTGCCCCTCGCGCTGCTGGTTGTGTGGGAAGTCGGCGCGCGCACCGGCTGGCTGTCGACCCGCGTGCTGCCCGAGCCGGTGGCGGTCGTGCGGGCGGCGTGGTCGCTCGTGACGTCGGGCGAAATGTGGGCGAACGTGAAAGTGAGCACGTGGCGCGCGCTGTTCGGTTTTGCGATCGGCGGCGGCGTCGGTCTCGCGCTGGGGCTTGCAACCGGCCTGTCGAAGGCCGCCGAGGTCGCGCTCGATTCGACGATCCAGATGATCCGCAACATCCCGGCGCTCGCGATGATTCCGCTCGTGATCCTGTGGTTCGGCATCGACGAGAAGGCGAAGCTGTTCCTCGTCGCGCTCGGCGTGTTCTTCCCGGTCTACATCAACACGTATCACGGGATCCGCTCGGTCGACGCGAACCTGATCGAAATGGCGAAGAGTTACGGCGTGCGCGGCTTCGCGCTGTACCGCGACGTGATCCTGCCCGGTGCGTTGCCGTCGATCCTCGTCGGCGTGCGTTTCGCGCTCGGGCTGATGTGGGTGATGCTGATCGTCGCGGAAACCATCTCCGCGCAGTCGGGCATCGGCTACATGACGATGAACGCGCGTGAATTCCTGCAAACCGATGTGGTGGTGGTCGGCATCCTGCTGTACGCGGTGCTCGGCAAGCTGGCCGATGTGCTGGCTAAATGGCTCGAGCGCGTGACGCTGCGCTGGCACCCCGCTTACCAATCAGGAGCAAAGGCATGAATGCGACGACTTCGGCGGCCGCCTACGGCCCGCTCGCCGGCGCAGACCTCGAGGCCGAGCTCGCGCAGGCACGCGTCGCGGACGGCGATGCGCGCGACGCGGCAATCCTCGATCGTGACGGCAGCGCATCCGTCGTTCCGCTCGCGCGGCGGCGCGCGGGAAGCCCGGCGCCCGACGACGCGGTGACGCTGTCGGGCGTCAGCAAGCGCTTCGGCGCGCGCACCGTGCTCGACAACGTCGAACTCGGCATTGCGCGCGGCAGCTTCGTCGCGATCGTCGGTCGCAGCGGTTGCGGCAAGTCGACGCTGTTGCGTCTCGTCGCGGGACTCGAGCAGCCGAGCAGCGGCGCGCTCGTGACGCGCGGCGACGGCGGCGGTGCGCTCGATACGCGGATCATGTTCCAGGATGCGCGCCTGCTGCCGTGGAAAACCGTGCTGCAGAACGTGATGCTCGGCCTCGGGCGCGGCGCGCGCGACGACGCGCGCGCGGTGCTCGATGAAGTCGGCCTGCTGGAGCGGGCGAACGACTGGCCCGCGCAACTGTCGGGCGGTCAGCGGCAGCGTGTGTCACTGGCGCGGGCGCTCGTGCACCGGCCGCAACTGCTGCTGCTCGACGAGCCGCTCGGCGCGCTCGACGCGTTGACCCGCATCGAGATGCATGCGCTGATCGAGCGCTTGTGGCGCGAGCATCGGTTCACCGCGCTGCTCGTCACGCACGACGTGCAGGAGGCTGTCGCGCTCGGCGACCGCATCCTGCTCATCGAGCAGGGGCGCGTGGCGCTCGACCAGCCCGTCCCGCTCGACCGGCCGCGTGCTCGCGCATCGGCGGCGTTTGCGGCGCTGGAAGACCGCGTGCTGAAGCGCGTGCTTGCCGGCGGGCCTGGCACGGCCGAACCGGGCGCGGTGCATGAAGCAGACAACGTTCGACCGGTCGGGCAGATCCGCTGGGCCGTTTAAATCCGGGCGGCTCCGGCCGCCCGTTCTGAGACTTTTTCTTCGGAGCGATCAACCCGATGAGCATCACTGCAATCAACGTGCGTAACCAGTTCAAAGGCAAGGTGAAGGAGATCATTCGCGGGCCGGTGGTGTCCGAGGTCGATGTCGAGACGCCGTTCGGCATCGTCACGTCGGTGATCACGACCCGCTCGGTCGACGAGCTCGAACTGAAAGTCGGCGCGGAAGTCGTCGCGCTCGTGAAGTCGACCGAAGTATCGATCGCGCGTCTCTGAGCGCGTGCTTCCTGCGCTGGTGCGGCGCCGGCGGGCAAGCCTGCCCGTTGGCGTCGTCCGGCGTTCCCGCAGCGCGTTTGCCTCGGTATTCGGCGTCCGGACGAAGTGTTAGGATGGAACGACACCGATGCCGGAGGGCAACGCATGACCCCCATCCTTTCCCCCGAAGCCATCGAGGCGCTGAAGTGGATCGACCAGTTCGGCGAAAGCCGGCCGGTTCCTGCCGCGTTCGGCGACGTCGTCTATGCGTTGCTGAACGAGGGGCTGATCTATCAGGCGGCGGCCGACCGCGTCGACCTGACGGCCGACGGCAAATCCTTTTTGTCCGACGAATACGACTGAGCGCACGGCGCCGGCTGCACGGGCGGCTTGGCACTGTATCGCCACGGAGCGTGCGATGGAACCGAGAGGCAGCGACCTCGGCGATTTCAGCGAGCCGTACCGCGGCTTCGAGATCGAGGTGAAGACCGAGCAGGTCTGGGACGGCGAGCATGCACACTACCGCGTGCTGCAGGGCGACGCCGTGCGGATCGACTGGCGGCTCGTCAAGGTCGACGGGTTGCTGCTGACCGAACGGCGCGTGATCGAGCGCGTGCTCGACGAGGCGCGAAGGGCAGTCGATGCGGAGCTGGGCGAGGGTGACTAGCGCAGGCGCCGGGCAGGTACGGCCCATGTTGCGGTAAAATAATTGGTTGTTTCCGCGCCGCCTGGCTTGTTGCCCGAATTTCATGTCCGTACCGTCCTCGCTTCCTCCCCGCCGCGTATCCGTCGCGCCGATGCTCGACTGGACCGATCGCCATTGCCGGTCGTTCCACCGTACGCTGACGCGCGATACGTGGCTGTATACGGAGATGATCACGACGGGCGCGCTGCTGTTCGGCGATGCCCAGCGGCATCTTGCGTTCACGCCGAACGAATCGCCGGTCGCGCTGCAGCTTGGCGGCAGCGAACGCGACGATCTCGCGCGCGCCGCGAAGCTCGGCGAGCAGTGGGGCTACGACGAAATCAACCTGAATTGCGGATGTCCGTCCGAGCGCGTGCAGCGCGGCGCGTTCGGCGCGTGCCTGATGAACGAGCCGCAGCTCGTCGCCGACTGTGTGAAGGCGATGCGCGATGCGGTGTCGGTGCCGGTTACGGTCAAGCACCGGATCGGTGTCGACGCGGTCGAGGACTACGCGTTCGTGCGCGACTTCGTCGGCACGGTGGCCGAGGCCGGCTGCGAAACGTTCGTCGTGCATGCGCGCAACGCGATCCTGAAGGGGCTGTCGCCGAAGGAGAATCGCGAGATCCCGCCGCTGAAGTACGACTATGCGTATCAGTTGAAGCGCGATTTTCCGTCGCTGGAGATCGTCATCAACGGTGGCATCAAGACGTTGGACGAGGTTGCTCAGCATCTCGAGCATGTCGACGGCGTGATGCTCGGCCGCGAGGCGTATCACAACCCGTACGTGCTCGCGGAGGTCGATGCGCGCTTCTACGGATCGACGGGCGCGGTGCCGACGCGCGAAGAATCTGAAGCGCAACTGATCGAGTACTGCGCGGCCGAACTGAAGCGTGGGACCTATCTCGGCGCGATCGTGCGGCATGCGCTCGGGCTGTATCGCGGTGTGCCCGGCGCACGCGGCTGGCGTCGCGTGCTGTCCGACAACAAGAAGCTCGCGCGCGGCGATCTGGCCGTGTTCGACGAGGCGCGCGCGCATCTGAACGAAGCCGAAGAATTTTTTGAAAAAAAGGCTTTGCAAGATTCAAAAGACTTCGTATAATCTTGCTTCTTCGCTGCTGAAACAAAAACAGCGAAGAGCAGAAGGCAGTATCAGTGGTGGCTGTAGCTCAGTTGGTAGAGTCCAGGATTGTGATTCCTGTCGTCGTGGGTTCGAGTCCCATCAGCCACCCCACAGAATTCCTAGCGGTATCAAGTAGTTAGAAACGGCACTGAGATTTTATCCAGTGCCGTTTTTGTTTTGGGATTCCACAAAATGGAATTCATAGCGCCTTGCGTTTTACGATCTTGTTTCGATCGTACGCACGCGCAGTCGTCGCCGGGTTTGCATGAAGGTCCGGCAGTGCGCCGCACTCGTTCTTATGCTGGGTCGCGTAGTACGCGTGCAGGTCATGGAACGTGAAGCGATTCGCGATGACTTTCTCCTCGAACGCTTCGTTCATCAGCTTCCCCCAAAAACCCTTGAATCCGTCGCGCGTGTAGTGCGTGCCGAACTTCGTCGTGAAGACGTACAGGTAATCCTTGTCACCGCGCACGGCCTTCAATCGATCGAGCAGAGGCGTGATCTCGATCTGCTCGATCACTTCGCCGCGCTTTTTGCCGCGCTGCTTCGCGCCTCGTGGCTATACCGCAACGATCAACGTCGCGGCGGGGTCGTATGCACCTGGCGTTGTGACCGGCGCATTCGTCGGTGCGATCGCTTCGAACTCGGTCCAAGTTGTGGCTACGGGAGCGGTCACCGTTACAAACCCGTCTGGCGTAACGCCGGGGTGTTTCTATGCAACGGGTGGCGCGCAGTTCGTGATCTCTGGGCCATTTGCGCTCGTGAACAACAATGGCGCGTCTTGTGCGCAATCGTCCAGTAGCGGCTCAATTTTGAACATCGGCGCTGGCCTGCCTGTTGGCTTCTCTGTGGGTTCGCATTTCTTGGCGAACGCAGGGGGCTCAACATCAACGCCAGCTACTCGATTGCGAATAGCGGCGGAGCTGGCAGCCATTACAACGTCGCCAATGCCGGCCTGATGTCGATACGGTACTGTCGGATCCGGTGGTGGCATCACCGTGGCATTTGCGGCCGCGAACGGCTTGAATCAGATCACGACGTCTGGCGTGACATTCAGCGGCAGCGCGGTCGCTGGGACTCGGTACATCTCGAACACGAACTCCGTCATCGGCACGAATGGGGGAGGCACAAACTACTTCCCGGGATCGACCGCAGGATCGACCTCGACTGGAGGCAAGTACCCGTGGGTGAATGTTGCATCGCAAAGCAACCGGCTCGCGGCTTGCGTTAGTATTCGGTCAGACGATTTGCGAAATAGCATGGAAAAATTCTGACACGATACATGGGGGGGCAAGATGCCGGTTGCATCATCGAACGAAGGGCGGTTATTCGGACGCTTTACTGAAAAGCTGGGGCGCGCTGCTAAGGGCGTCGGAAGTCGGCTGATAAAGCGCACGCGAGCAGATAATGCGTGGGATCGGCTTATGGACGAAGTCCAACATAAGCGATTCGTCGAGAACCATGCAAGCTCCCTTCAAGGAATGCATGCTTATTACAACAGGCGAGTCGTCGGACACGAGAACCTCCACTATCTGCATTATTTTCTGCAAAAGTATCTCGCTGGCCGATCCAATCTTGCGATTGGGAGTTATGGTTCAGGGGGCGGCCATCTTGAGCGCACTCTTATTGACATGGGTTTCCCGTGTGCACTGATTGAAGGGTTTGAACTCAACCCGAGATTGGTTGAGGCGTCAAATATCAAAGCGGCTGAAATCGGTGCTCATTATCTCAAGTACTTCGAGTCAGATCTCAATAATCCGAATTTGCCAGTCGGTCGGTACGACGTCGGGATTTTCTTTCACTCGCTCCATCATGTAGAGCGAGTAGACGAGTGCTTAGCTGCCGCAAAAGAATCGCTGAAGGACGATGGTTTGTTATTGGTCGTCGATTTTGTCGGTGCGACACAACACCAATGGACCGATCAGCAGCTTGCCATCGCTCAGGGTCTTTTGCAGGCGCTCCCAAAGCGTTATCGCGTAGTCGGCAAGAGGCAGCAAGTTAAAAGTAAGCTCAGGCGGCCGAGCATTCGCGAGGTTGTTCGCGCGGATCCGTCCGAGGCAATCAGATCTGAGTATCTTCTGCCGGCACTGCGTGCGCAGTTCAACGAGCTCGAGTTGAAGTCGCTCGGTGGCACGATTCTCAATCACGTTTTTGGCGATATTGCCGGAAATTTCGACGAGGAGCGCGAAGAAGATCGTCGGTTAATCCGCATCCTGCAGGATATGGAGCAATGGTTTGAGGAGGCCGGCTACCTTCCTCCGGATTTTGTTTTTGGTGTTTATTCTAAGAAATAAACGGAATTCATGATTTTCAATAAGCCGCCAATCTGGCGGCTTTTTATTTTATTTTGGTTCTGTGAGAGGTTGTATTTTTCGACATCACCAATTGGTACTGGATTGTCTGAGACGATGAATTGCAGGTGTGGTCGAGCTGGAACGCTAAGTTTGTCGACATCACGGACGACGAGTATATGACGTGGCTGGACGCGGGTGGTGAACCGACGAAAATCGACGCCATCAACAGTCTGGGCGAGACGCTCTTTGCACAATTTCCGGCCGGCGCCCCTCAAACGGTGGCCGTTGTACGGGCGAAGCGTGACAACACGCTTGCTGCATGTGACTGGATTGCCGTCCGACAGGCAGATACCGGCACGCTCTCCGACGCGCAATGGGCCGCATGGAAAACCTATCGTCAGGCACGCCGTGACCTCCCGGCTCGGAAGAGATTCCCGGCCGATGTTGTGTGACCGATCGCCGGTTGCGACGAACGGCGAATGGGCTCAATTCTCCTCGGTCATTTACGCGGCTGGCGGGACGCGCATTTCGTTTAGCACGACATTCAGCAGTGTCACCGGCAGCCCCGCCTATACAGCCTCGTTCAACGTCGAGCAGTTGCAGTGACGTCGGGTGCCCCCTGCTTCTCGATCAGTGCGGTGAAGCTGGGCAGCAGGAGCATGTTCGAGTAGTAGGTGAGGTGATCTCCGTCGAACAGAATCGGCTTGCCATCGTGATACGCATGGCATTCCGATCCGGGACAGAGCGTCGGAAGTGGGTCCCAGACTTCGACGCCCGGAACCGAGCGCTGCATTTGCGCGTAGGACGCGAGGATCGGCGCGCGCAGCTCGTCGAGAAGGGGGTGCGGGACGGACATGCCTTTCTCGCAGATCGGATTGTTGCGGTTGAACCAGTCAGCACAGCGATACGGGATGCTCTCGAGCATTGGTGTCGGCGCCTCGAACACAACGCGTGCGCCACGCGCAGCGAGTTGCTGCAACACCGGGACGGCGCGCTGCACGCCGTCATCGCGACCTTGCTGCGCCGCCGCGCTGAACACGGTGTTCTTTGCGGCATCGACGCCGAATACGGCCCATTGATCGACCATGCGCGGCAGGCGCAGGGACGCGAGCAGCACGACGTCGCCGGGTTTGATCTTCGGCAGCATGTCGGCAACGGCGGTGTCGCCGAATGCCTTGCAGGTATCGTCACGACCAGGCATCCACGCTTGCAGGCTGATGAACGGGCAGCCGCCGACGTTGTAAGCATAGATCGTCGCGCCGGTGCGCGCGGCAAGCTGTTTCAGCATCCCCGAGTACGCCATCGCGTGCGAATCGCCGAGCACGAACACGTTGTGCGCGAACGTCACCGGAGCGTTGCATGCCGAGCGCTCGTTGACGAAGACGAGGCCACCGTCGAAGGCGCGCGCTGATGAGGCGACGCTGCATCCGTTGTCGGCGATCACCTGGCTCGGCCCCTCCGGATACCAGAGATCCATGTTTCGCGTGACGGTGCTCAGCGAGATGTTGGTCTGGTTCGATGCGACGGCCGTCGAAACCAGATAGCCCGACGCCACCAGCACCAGGCCTGCGCCGATCATGGCCGACTTCCTGGCGCCGCGCGCTGCCTTGCGGGGCGGCTGCTCAACGAAGTGGAAGGATGCGATCGACAGAACAACGGTCAGAAGGATGGCGACGATCTGCCATACAGGCGAATCGAGTCCGACCGTCCAGCGAAACAGAACGAAAACCGGCCAGTGCCAGAGGTAAAGCGAGTACGAGATTTTCCCGATGAAGACCAACGGGCGACGCGTGAGCAGCAGAAACGCCACGCCGCCGCGTCGTCCGTGCAGCGCGCCGAGAACGAGCGCCGTGCCGGCGACCGGCAACACGCATGCCGGAAACGGCGCGGCCTCGGGGCGCGCGAGAATCAAGCCGAGTCCGAGGGCAACCAGACCGATGTCGCTGGCCACCGCGAAGCGAGGCCGATACCGGCTCTCGTTATCGAACGAGTGCCCGCGTGCGTGCATGACCTGAAACAGCAGCACGCCGATGCCGAGTTCCCAGAAGCGGGACCACATCATGTAGAAGGCGCGCGTTTCGTCCGTGCGGCCGAGCCAGATCGCGCATACGAACGACGCTACTAATGCAGTCACGAAGATCGCAACGGAGAGCGCGCGGCGGCCGCGCAGCCACAGAACAAACAACCACGGGAATACCAGATAGAACTGTTCTTCGACAGCGAGTGACTAGGTGTGTGTGAATGGGTTGAATTCCGCTACCGGCGAAAAGTAGTTCCCTGTGTTGGCTGAGAGAATGAAATTCGACAGGCCCAGGAACGCGAACATGCCGGTCCGCTGATTCGATGACGAAAGCCACGCTTCGGGGATGAACAGCGCGGAAGCGATGAACGTCACAAGCAGCATGACGACGAGCGCCGGCGTGATACGCACCAGGCGCCGCGCGTAGAAGTACGACAGGAATTTGCCGAGGCTCAGGTTGCCGAGTTCGCTCACCGACATCGCCACGACGAATCCGGAGATCACGAAGAACACGTCGACGCCCGCGAAGCCGCCCGGAAGCCACTTCGGATTCAGGTGGTAGACGATCACGGACAGGACGGCAATGGCGCGCAATCCATCGATATACGCGGCATGGAATGGCTTTTTTTCCATAGGGGCAGAGCAACAGGCGGGAATTGGTAATCGGCCGTAATGGTAACTGAATAACAACCATCGACCGCCTAAGTGCGTTTTTTCGCCTTGCGGGGCTTATGAACCACCATGCACACGCACAAGCGGGCGACATAGTGTCGCCGGGGGCCGCGTCTCGGATCCGGAGAATTGATCTGGGCACCTCTCAGGTAGCGACGTTACGTGCAGCAGCCCGTTTCGAACGCGATCCGTTCGTGGGGCTAAGGTTTGCACGCGCCGTGCCGTTATCTTTCGAGGACAGCCCTCGTGCCTCGAATGCTGATCCGTTTGCTTGCCTGCTCGCGCGTCGCGTGAGCAGGCTTTTTTCGTTTACGGCGACGGGAACCGGAAATTTGGCGGAATAGCGCAGGGATTTGGCACGAACCGACAAAGCGCAACAGTCTTGCATGCGTGTAATGTGTCGTCTTCCTCGTGCCCTCATGCCTTGCAGGGCCGTTCGATCCCGGCGACCAGTGAAGGTGTCGGGATTTTTTTTGCCTGCACGCAAATGTCCCGGCGGCGAACCGTCGCGGCATGCATGTTTCAAGGAACGGTATATTTTGCGACGAGACATTCCGATCAAGAGAACAAGCAGAAGGAGTTGCCAACCGATGCCGGAAACCCGGACCACGCTTCGCGTCGCGACAGCGCACGACGCGCCCCTCATCGCCCGCCTGCACACCCTGAGTTGGCAAACCGCATACAGCCATATCCTTCCGGCGGCCTATCTGTCCGACGAGGTGCCGGCGGAACACGCGGTCCGATGGCGGAAATATCTCGATCGCAATGAAAATGAGTGGGGCCTCGTGTTGATCGCCGAATCTGATGGCGAGCCCGTCGGCTTCGTCAGTGCCGAACGCCCGGTCGATCCGGCGCGCGGCGTGCTGCTCGACTGCCTGCACGTCCATCCTTCGCATCACGGCAGCGGTACGGGCAAACGCATGATCGAAGCCGTTCGCGCGTGGGCCCGGACGATCGGCGTGGACAAGGTCCATCTGTCGGTGCTGGAGGGCAACGTGCGCGCGATCGGCTTTTATGAGCACAACGGCTGGCAACTGGCGGGTATCGAAACGAGCCGGATCGGCCAGACGGAGGTCACCGATCGGATCTACGCGATACAGGCCTAGCGGCTTGCCGCGATCCGAACGAACGGCCGCACGATATGCAGCCATTCCCGGGCGAAAGCCGAACTTGCTCGTCTGTTACTCGCCGCAATATCGCACGAGCAAATCGGCCTCCGTCTCGTGCACCTCGACGGGCAGGGTCGTCGCACCTGCATAGGCAAGATAGCGTGCGCGATGCTGGCCGTTGCGGAATGACGCGACGCCGACTTTCGACAGGCCGGGGATGCCGAGCAGCGTTCGCGTTCTTGTCTCGCGAAACGTGATGAACGGCATGTCCGGAATCTTGTCCTGGTCCGGATCGAGGAATTCGCGAATACCCGCGGCTTTTCCGGGAGCCCAGTACTGGACAGACGGCAGCACATAGTCGGTGGTGTCGCGGTCGGCGCATGTCAGCAGTTTCGTCAGGTCGATCGTCACGACCTGATGTCGCGAGTCGTCGGACGGGAATACCCGCTTGAGGTGCGTATAGGCATAGGGGGCGTGCCCGGGAAGCTGGATGATCCAGACATCTACGCCATTCAGTTGTGCGCGGGCGAGCGTCATTATTTCCTCTGGTGGCGCAAGCGGTCTTCGTGGCCGGAGTTTAGCAGCGCGATTACGACAGCGGTGCAGGTCGATACCCGGAATAGGAAAACGGAGCGATTCGCAGCGGAACCGGATGTGCAGAAGGCGCGATTGGCAAAGCGGATGCGGTCATGCGTCGGCGGTCGATATCGACAGGTCGTGGGAATATCGCGATACTTCCAGCGGAAAGGACGCGCCGCGCGCAATTCACGCATGCTTCATACGGCGTCGCGAAGCCGGACAGGCGCGGATCGTCAAAAGAACAGAGAGGACAGATTGACCGGAGAAAACCATGTCGTCGAAACTTGAAATCGAATATCTCGATTACTGTTTCACGGCGACGCTCGAAATCAGGGAGTCCGGTCGGACGGGCGTTGTCGACCGAAAACTGGAATCCGATTCGCGAAGCAAGACACTTGCGTGGATCGTGTTCGATCGCTTTCTCGAGCGGAATGACTTCGCCGATGAAGAGGATGCGCGTGCAAATATCGTCGACTGGCTGGAGCGGCTTGCCGACCCGAGGTCCGGCGCGTCGGCCGAAATTGCGAAGGCAAACGCGGTTGCCGCCGGGGCGGCGTCAACAAGCTCATCGACTGCCGAAATCGTCGGCGAAACGGTCATTGAAATCGTCAGCGATGTCGACTGGATCGATATGGTCGCCGACTGGTTTTCCAGCAGCTCGCCATAATGACGAAACCGGGTTTTTTCTGATGCAGGGTATTGCGTTCGTGAAACATGGTTTCACGAAAAACGGTGCGAGAAAATGAAGCCGAAATCACGGCTCTCGAAAAAATAGAATAATCCTGCTTTGACATCACTCGCGACTTACCGGAAACTGGGCCGCTTCTGAAAAACGTCCACTTGAACTAAAACAAAATAGAACTCCAAACATGAATAGAAGAACGCTGCCGACGGCCGGCGCGATCGTTGCCGCTGCCGGTCGCAGGTCTTGCGCTCGGACCGCGACGCCACGCGGCATGCGGACCTGCCTGACGCCGCCACCTTGTCGACAAAGGGTGAGTTGCCGCACAGACCGTCGCGCGGCCCGCGATCACAATTTGGCCGGTTGACCGTTCTTCCCCGGCCCGGTCAACTGTTTCCCCGCTCGCTCGCGCAGGAGCGGGGGCTTTTTGCCCGCCCGACGCCGGAGAGCTGCGTCGGCGGAACCGGACAGGCGTTCGGCAGGCTGCGCAATCGAACCAGGCGCCCCCCGACATCCGTTCGCCTGATCCGCACGAATCGCTTTCCTCGTGCCTGAGCGAACCCTCAGGCCCATCGCCGGTTTCGGCCAGCGATGCCTTGATCCCGGCAGCGCGCAGCAACGCTGCCGGGATGTTTTTTGCACATGACACGTAGCGTCACGTCGTACGCAGCGGGCATGTCGACCCGCTCAATCAGCCTGTTCGACGCTGGTTTCCCATCCGTCGTACTCCCCTCCGAGCGAACGCACCTCGCGATTGATCGCGATCGTGTGGCGCGTGATGTCGGCCAGCGCCATCGTGCCTTCGTGCGAAAACCGCACGGCCGACTTGCCGTCTTCCGTCGGCGCGACCGATTCGACCGGATAACCTTTCGCTTCGGCCCAGTCCGCGAACTGGTGCGCGTCGCTCGGGTCCGGGAAGTACGCCCAGTGCATCACGCGCCGGTTCACGTCGCTGGCGTCGCCTTTCTGCCGCAGCGCATCCAGCACGCGCATGTCGCGCATGATTTGCCAGTCGTCGTCGGTCGGGTAAAGGGTCTGCCAGTATGCTTCCTTGTCCGGATCGTCCTGGTGTGCGTACTGCAGCGCGTAGGTTGTCTGTTCGGCCAGCGAGTCGACGAGCTCCGCCGCCGCCGCTTCGTCGAACGGCACGTAGAAAAGGAAATCCCGGTTGCCGTCGACGGTGATGCGGCCGACCTGCACGCCGCCTTTCGCGGTGATCGTGGCGTCCAGCAGATCCTCGATCTTCGTGAGGTCGGCGAACTCGTCGCCGGTCGGCAGGCCTTCGGGCGTCGGGTGCGCGAAGGGGACGCGCACGCTGAGCAGCGACGTGCGCGGATCGCCTTCCGCGATTTCCGCAAAGCTGTGGTTGAAGCTGATGAAAGCCTGATGGTCGCCCATTCTGGCAGGGAAGGTTCCCCAGGCGTCGGTCATGTATTTCTCCCGTACACGATTGTCTGTTGACGGTTTCAAAGCGTCCCAATGTATCATCGAAAATCGCGTTCGCCGGAGAGGCGCGCGTGATGGCAGCCTCGCGGGTAACGTATGCGAGATCCGGGGCTGCCCGTGATCCTGCGCATTTGCGTGACGGGCCGCAAAAGCGGACCGCAAAAAATTCGAAGGAGATTCCGATGTCGATGTTTGCGGTGAATGGTGTTCGAATCGATCCGCTCAGCGCGCGCGTGACGCACGTGCGCTGGGCGGCCGTGAATCCGGCCGACCGGTCGTGGGCGGCGGCACCGAGCGAGGCGCCGGTGGCGGAAGTGGCGCGCGCACTCGCGTCCGGCAACGATGTCCGCGCGATCTTCTCGGCATCGGATGCCACCGCGATCGGGCCCAGGCTGAAACGCGTGCTGTATCGCGATGCGTCTGAAGGCATCGAACTCGACATCGATGCGACGAGCGAGTCGCGCACGTTGCGGGATCTTCCGCAGATCTGACCGGAACGACGCGTGCCGGCGGTAGCGGGCGCCGCCGCATTGATTGCGGCACCCGGCCGAAAGGCCGCCCACACAACGTCGAACGCGAGGAGTAGTATCGAATAACCGTCGTACTGCATTGCCGATCGCGCCGAACGGTTTGACGGGCCGTGGGATGTGCGACGGGCCGGTACCCAAAGCGAATGGCGCAAACGCGCACGAGACCATGTCCAGACCTGTCATCGCCCCGTTGGCATCCGCGCTTTGTCTGGCGCTCGCTGCCTGCCAGACCGCGTCCAGGCCGACGCCTGTGCAGCCGTCGCCCGAGACCGCGTCGGCGGCCGTTCCGGCGTCGTCGCCGGCAGTGCCGATCCGCGGCATCGGCCAGGCGCCTCAGCTGGCAGGGCAGAGTCACTGGGCCGTCGGTCAATGCACGACCAACGGCACCGTCAAGGTGTGCAATTGACCGGTGCTGACTGAACGGTGCCCGTTCCCTGCGAACGAAAGATTGTTGGTGCGCGGAAACGCACGACGTTCTCGACCGCAACGATTTCCCGTCGCCAATCCCTGTTTTCCGGCTCGTTCGCAGAGCCTTGATATGGCGCCCGATCTCGATGGGCCGATTGCCGTCGAAGCGAGTAAGCGAACGATGAACGACGAACGCGAAACGAACGATTCCGACCTGCACGTCGATCCCGTCGCGGGAACGGTCATCGGCCCATTGCCGGTAACGCTGGCGGTCGACAGCCGGAGCCTGAAAAGAAGGGCAATCGCGTGCGCGGTGCTGGCCGCGGCGAGCCTGTGCGGTTATGCGGCCGCCCCGACGCTCTGGCCGGTCGCGGCGCTGGCCGTGCTTCTGGCGCTGGCGGGTGTCGCCTTCTTCGTCTCGTCGCGACGCAAGATGGCGCTGCATGTCGACGAAACGGGTTTCAGGCTGATCGGCTCCGCACGCGAAAAACCCGTCACGCAATGGCGCGACGTCACCGAGTTCCGGATCATCCGCGTCGCCGGAAATCGTTATATCGGCTACCAGTTCTCCGCGCATTCGTCGCGCACCAAGATGCCGGGCGGCGTGATGCTGCCGATCGCCCGGTTTGCCGATCTTCCGCTCGACGCGGTGGCCGGGTTGCTGGAAGCATGCCGCCGGCAGTTCGGCGGGCAGGACGACCGGGCCGACCGAACGGGCTGATTGCGCCCGATGAGCGTGACCTGAGCGACCCGGCACTCAAGAAAACAAAAAAATGTCGGGCGCCGTGTCGATTTCCGCCGGGTTCGTCCGTCGTGGTATCGGAGGCGTGCGCATCGCGCGTCCGTCCCGTTTCCCGATACGACAACCGACTGAAGGAGCGACACCTATGGCCACGTCCGTCAAACCGATCCCGGAAGGGATGCGCACGCTGACGCCGCACCTGATCTGCGCCGGCGCGGTAGCAGCCATCGACTTCTACAAGCGCGCATTCGATGCGAGCGAGCAGTTTCGCCTGCCGATGCCTGACGGCAGGCTCGCGCACGCGTGCCTCGCGATTGGCGATTCGACACTGATGCTGGTGGATGAAATGCCCGAGCACGGCGCGCTCGGGCCGAAGGCGCTGAAAGGCACTGCCGTCTGCCTGCACCTGTACGTGCCGGATACCGATGCGGCGATCGCGAAGGCTGTCGCGGCCGGCGCGACGGTGACGATTCCGGCCGCCGACATGTTCTGGGGCGATCGCTATGGACAGGTCGAGGATCCGTTCGGGCATCGCTGGTCGCTCGCGACGCATCAGCGCGACCTGACGCCCGAGCAGATCGCGGAGGCGATGGCCAGCGCACCGCCGTGCGGAAGCTGACGCAGCCAGGCAACCGCGGTTGAACGACGGGGCGGCGGCAGGCGCCGCCCCGGTTCGCCCGCGGTCAGGCGCCGGCCGTCGTGCCGCGCTGCTTGTGCTCGTACATCCGGTGGTCGGCCGATGCGTGCAGGTCGGCCACCGTGCGATGGTGCGCGGAATCGCAGGCGACGTTCCCGACGCTGAACCGGATCGCGTAGCCGCGCGCGTCGGCCATGTTGCGCAACGCAAGCGCTTCCGCCACGCGTTCGACCGGCTCGGCGACGTCGGCCGGTTGCATGGGTTGTCTCTTGTCCCGGCAGCAAGGCCGGTCATCGGATCGTATGCGCATGATTCGGCGCGTCGCCAGGCCGCAGGTCCTGCGACGGGCGTTTTCGGCTCCGCACGGATCGATGAAGATGCGGCGAGAAGCGTGCGCCATGGGCCAGCGTCGTGTCCCGATGCGGAATCGTTTGCGCGATGCCTCAAGGTGCTCGCCGCGGTGCCGTAAACAGGACGAGTCCAATCGTTCATCGCATCCCATCGCACCATGGTTCGAATCCTGTACGCGGGGTATCTCGCGTTTGCGCTGTATCTCCTTTACCCGATGGTTCAGAACACGCTGACATTCAGCACGGATTGCGTGCGCAACGCGCTGCCCGGCGGCGCCCACGGTTTGTCGACGTCGGCGGCAAGCGGCGTGGACGGGCACGCGAACCGCTGTGTGCCGACCACGCAGGTTGGTGCCGCGACCGCGCGCTTGCCTGAAATCCATTGAGCGGGGAGGACCGTCGCGCGTATCGTTCGATGCGCGACGCGGCGTGCTGGCCATTTGGCCGAATTGATACCCGCGCCACGCTCGACGATCATCGGTAACACGGCGGATCGAATGCGACGTGTCGAGGGCCGTGCGAAAGCGCGGCGTGGTCAGTAGCTGGAGCGGTACGGCGTGCCCTGGTCGAAGCGGCTTTGCCAGTGCGTGAGGTAGCGTGACGCGAGTTGCGGATTGTTCCACACCACGACGACGTTCTCGGAATTGCGGCTGGCCGCCGACGCAGAGTAGTTGAACGAACCGGTCTCGACGTGCTCGGCGTCGATCACGAGGTACTTGTCGTGATGGATTGCATAGGCGTCGATCGTGCGCGTCGGGATGCCTGCGTTGATGAGCAGGTTCAGTGCCTGCTTGCTGCTCTTCGCGCGATTGCCCTTGTCGTCGACGACCACGGCGACATTGACGCCGCGTCGCTTGGCAGCGAGCAGCGCGCGCGTGACGGGCGGCGACGTGAACGAATACGCGGCGACGCGAATCGAGCTGCGCGCGGCGCCGATCGCTTTCAGCACGAGTGCCTCGGCGCCGCCGTCGGGCGAGAACGCCGATTCGACAACCTGTGTCGCGGGTGCTTCGTGGGTAGGCGCCGGCAGCCATCGCGACACAAGGTCGATCGCCTGCTGAAGCAGCGATTCACTTTGCGTCTTGCCGAAGGCGGCGAACGGTGTAGCGAGCAGGGAGGCGGCGAGGCAGGCAGCGGCGAGGCGATTGCGCGACAACATCTTGGACAGCGAACAATTTCGAGACAGCGGGCCGTGAGTGTAACGCAGACGCGGCGGCGCGGTCACGCGCGGATGCGGATGGATTGTCCGCGCGACGATCGCTGGCGGTGGAGGCGATGACGCAAAGTTGCGTTGCGAGGCATCTGCGTGTGCGATCAGGTCGATCGATGGATGTCGCTGACGACGGCGTGCGATTGCGCGTGCCGTTGCGGGACATCGGCGTGCAGGCAAGGCTCGCGTGCAGGTGAACGGGCTCGGTGCGGCCCGTGACGGAAGCTCGCATGCAAAGCGCGGTTCGTGCGCGTCAGGCAGTCGTGCGCATGCCGCGCGTCAATCCTCGACCGCCGGCGTCCCGGTTTCGTCGGGCGCGATCCATCCGGGCCCGGGCTCCGGCTGCACGTCGCGTGCGTCGAGCGGTTCGCCGCAGGCCGAGCACACGGTAACCGCATGCATCAACTGGCCGCAGGCACGGTGACGCAATTGCACCGGCGGCCCCTGGCCGTCGTCCTTCCAGCGGTCACCCCACGCCATCAGCGCGAGCAGGGCCGGGTACAGGTCGAGGCCTTTTTCCGTCAGCCGGTATTCGAAGCGCGGCGGGCGCTCCTGATATGCGCGCTTGACCAGCACGCCTTCGTCGACGAGCCGCGCGAGGCGTTCGGCCAGTACATGGCGCGTGAGGCCAAGCTGTGCCTGGAACGCGTCGAAGCGGCGGCAGCCGAGGAATGCGTTGCGGAGGATCAGCATGGTCCAGCGGTCGCCGAGTACGGCGAGCGTGCGCGCGACCGAGCAGTTCAGCGTGCCGATGTCATCCCATTTCATCGTCGAGTCTCTTGCGTCTTGCGGCGGTTCAGCGAAATAGCGGGTTCGATTATAGAACCCGCCTTCGGTTGCAACGGGCGCGGCTGCGTTGACAACGGGCGGCATCGTTGTCGATAATGAGTTCCAATTTAGAACTTACTCGCGCGGCGACGTGCTTTCAACCCGGAGACAACCCGATGAATCCGCTTTCCCTGTCTGGTCTCGATCTGCTGCGTGCCGCGGCGGTGGGCGATGTGCCGCTTGCGTCGATCTCGGAGACGATCCCGATGCGTCCGCTGGACGTCGAACTCGGCTATGTGAAATTTTCGGCGCGAGCGGATGGTCGGCACCTGAATCCGCTCGGCGGCGTGCACGGCGGGTTCGCCGCGACGGTGCTCGATTCGGTCACGGGTTGCGCGGTGCATTCGATGCTCGACGCGGGTGTCGGCTACGGCACGGTCGATCTGCATGTGAAGATGCTGCGGCCCGTGCCGCGCGACGTCGACCTGATCGCGGAAGGGCGCGTGATTCACCTGTCGCGTTCGCTGGGCGTCGCGGAGGGCACGCTGAAGACGCCGGACGACAAGATCGTCGCGCATGCGTCGGCGACCTGCTTCATTCAGCGGCCTCAGTAACGAACGGCGGCAGGCGTGGCCGGCTGCGGGAGGGTGCTACGGACGTGCGACGCAGGTTGCAAGGCCGTTGCCCGCTCATTCATGGCAGAGCCGAAGGCCGCCTGTAAGCGCACGCGGCGCACGTCTGAAGCGATCGCTTCAATGTGATAGCGTTCCTGCTTTCCACCGACGCGACAGGAACAGCATGGAATACCGCACACTCGGCGATTCGGGCATCGAGGTCAGCCTGGTCGGTCTCGGCACGATGACGTGGGGCGAACAGAATTCGGAACGCGACGCGCACGAGCAGATCGACTACGCGATCGGGCAGGGCGTGACGCTGATCGATGCCGCGGAGATGTATCCGGTGCCGCCGAAGCCCGACACGCAAGGGCGCACCGAGCAGTACATCGGCACCTGGCTCGCGCAGCATCGCGCGCAGCGCGACCGGATCGTGCTTGCCACGAAGATCGCGGGTCCGGCACGGCAGCCGCACAACCCGCGCCATATTCGTGGCGAAGGCAACCAGTTCGACCGCAAGAACCTGACCGAGGCGCTCGACGGCAGCCTCAAGCGGCTGCAGACCGACTACGTCGACCTCTACCAGCTGCACTGGCCCGATCGCAGCACGACGACGTTCGGCCGTCCCGCGTATCCGTGGGTCGACGACGCGTACACGGTGCCGATCGAGGAAACCCTCGGCGTGCTCGCGGAATTCGTGAAAGCCGGCAAGGTGCGCGCCATCGGCGTGTCGAATGAAACGCCGTGGGGCGTCGCGCAGTTCCTGCGCGCGGCCGAGAAGCTCGGGCTGCCGCGCATCGCGAGCATCCAGAATCCGTACAGCCTGCTGAACCGCACGTTCGAGAACGGGTTGTCGGAATTCACGCATCGCGACGGCGTCGGCCTGCTCGCGTATTCGCCGCTCGCATTCGGCTGGCTGTCCGGCAAGTACGAGAACGGTGCACGCCCGGCCGGTGCGCGCATCACGCTGTTCGAGCGTTTCCAGCGCTACAGCAAGCCGCAGGCCGTCGAGGCGACGTCGCGCTACGTCGCGCTCGCGAAGCGTCACGGGCTGTCGCCCGCGCAGCTCGCGCTCGCGTTCGTCAACAGCCGGCCGTTCGTGCGCAGCAACCTGGTCGGTGCGACGTCGCTCGAGCAGTTGAAGGAGAACATCGGCAGTATCGACGTGAAGCTGTCCGACGAGATCCTCGCCGAGATCGACGCACTGCACGAACAGCAGCCGAACCCGGCGCCGTAAACGGCGTGCGGCCCGCGCGGCAGCGATGCCGCGACGGGCCGCATCGGCGCGCCGTCGTCGGTTGCGTTACCGCATCTTGAGCCGCGTGCGCGCGACGAACAGCGCGGCAAGGCTCAGCAGTGCGCAGCCCATCAGGTAGAACGCCGGCGACAGCCGGTTGCCGGTCGTGCTGATCAGCCAGGTGATGACGAACGGCGCGAAGCCGCCGAACAGCGTGACGCCCGTGTTGTAGCTGACCGCGAGGCCCGTCGCGCGCGTCTGCGACGGAAACAGCTCGGCCATCAGCGCCGGCAGCGCGCCGCAGTACATCGCTTTCATCGCACCGATCCAGACCAGTGCGGCGAGCATCGTCGCGAACGACGCGTGACGCGTGAGCCATGCGAACGTCGGCCACACGGTGACCAGCATCAGGACGGCCGCGACCGCCATCATGCGGATCCGCCCGGTGCGATCGGACAGATGGCCGACGACCGGCGTGACGAGCGTCAGCACGAAGCCGGTCGCGAGCGTCGCCGCGAAGCCCGTCGATGCGGGCAGCCCGAGCTGCTTGATCGCATAGGTCGGCATGTACAGCACCATGTAGTTGATCGCGGTCGAGATCACCAGCGCGCCGATCGACAACAGCAGCCGCAACTTCTGGTCCGCGAACAGTTCGCGCACCGGCGCTTCGGAGCGTGCCTGCGTCTTGAACTCGACGCCTTCGTCGACGTAGCGGCGGATGTACAGCCCGACCGGGCCGATCGCGAGACCGAACAGGAACGGCACGCGCCAGCCCCAGCTTTCGAGTTGCGCGGTTGTCAGCGTGGACGTCAGCAGTGCGCCGAAGCCCGATGCGAGCAGCGTCGCGAGGCCCTGGCTCGCGAACTGCCAGCTCGACATGAAACCGCGCCGCTGCGGTGAGTGCTCGACGAGGAACGCGGTCGAACTCGCGAATTCGCCGCCCGCGGAAAAGCCCTGCATCAGCCGCGACAGCATGATCCCGAGCGGCGCGAGAATGCCGATCGATGCGTAGGTCGGCATCAGCGCGATCAGCAGCGTACCGGCCATCATCATCGCGATCGACAGCAGCAGCGACGCCTTGCGGCCCGCGCGGTCCGCGTACGCGCCGAGCACGAAGCCGCCGATCGGCCGGATCAGGTAGGACAGCCCGAACGTGCCGAGCGTCAGCATCAGCGAGGTCGCTTCGCTCGTCGCGGGGAAGAACAGCTTGGCGATCGTCACCGCGAAGAAGCCGTAGACGATCAGGTCGAACCATTCGAGTGCGTTGCCGATCGACGCCGCGAAGATGATGCGCCGGATCTTCGCGGCGCTGGGGCGGGCGGCTTCCTGCGAGGTCAGGGTGGTCGTATTCATCGTGTGTGCAGGTCCCGAGAAAGGGGCGAAGCGCGTTACAGGGTGGCGCCGGCCGCGGCGGGCGCCGCGCGGCGAACGGGCGGCGCGTCGTCGCCGAGATCCCAGAAGAGGCCGGCCATCATCTGCAGCCCCTCGCTGACGACGCTCGCGAGCAGGTGCTCGTCGGGCGCATGCTGCGAGCACGCCGGGTACGAGTGCGGCACCCACAGCGTCGGCAGCCCGAGCGTGTCGGCGAACACTTCGTTCGGCAGCGTGCCGCCGAGATTCGGCAGGATCGCGGGCTTCTTGCCGGTGGTCCGCGCCAGCGACGCGACGGCCCAGCGGACCCACGGATCGTCCGGCGGCACGCGCGTCGCCGGTGCGCCGCGCTCGATGTCGATCTCGATGTCGCCGAAACCGTGCGCATCGAGGTGCGCGCGCAGGTGCGCATGCAGCGCTTGCCAGTCGGTGCCGACGACGAAGCGCAGCTGGCAGTGCGCATACGCGGCGGGCGGGATCGCATTGACGGGGTGCTCGGGGTTGCCGGCCTTGAACGCGAGGATCTCGAACGTGTTCCAGCCGAACACGCGCTCGGCCGCGGACAGGCCGGGCTCGCCCCAGTTGGCGTCGAGCGCCGGATCGCCGGGGCCGCCGCCGACGGAAAGGTCGGCGAGCGTGTCGCGCACGACGGCCGGGATCGGCGGTGGGCGCAGCCCCGCGACGCGAATCGCGCCGCGCGCGTCGACGAGGCTCGCGAGCGCATGCGCGAGCACGATCGCCGGATTGCGCAGCAGCCCGCCCCAGTTGCCGGAGTGGTGCGCGCCGTCGCGCGCGCGCAGGCTCAGCCTGAAGTTGACCGAGCCGCGCGAGCCGAGGAACACGGTCGGGCGCGCGGCGGCGATACGCGGGCCGTCGGACGCGATCAACACGTCGGCCGCGAGCGCGTCGCGCTCCTGGCGGCACAGCGCGTCGAGGCCCGGCGACCCCGTTTCCTCGCCCATCTCGATCAGCAGCTTCGCATTGAAGCCGAGCCGGCCGCCGCGCGCGTCGAGCACGCTCGCCAGCGCGGCCAGGTTGATCGTGTGCTGGCCCTTGTTGTCGGCGCTGCCGCGGCCATACCAGCGGTCGCCGTCGGCCGTCAGCGTCCACGGCGACAGCGGCGCGCGCCACTGCGCGTCATAGCCGCGCACGACGTCGCCGTGACCGTAGATCAGCACGGTCGGCAGCGCGTCGTCCTCGTGGCGTGACGCGAGCAGGAACGGGCCGCCGCCGTCGACGGGATTGTCGACGATCCGCGACGTGAATCCGAGGCGGGCGGCCTCGGGCGCGATCTCGTCGGTCAGGTACGCGCGCAGCGCGGCACCGGTGCCGCTTTCCTGGCTTTCGGTGCGCAGGCCGACGCGGCGGCTCAGGGTCGTGAAGAACGCACCGGATTCGAACTGGTTCAGCGCGTGCTGGATGGCGGCGGTACGGCTCAAGTCGGGCTCCTCTGTCGGGCTGGCGGCGTGCGCGGATCGCGCGTGCAGCGTGAAGTGCGATCGATTCTAGGAAGCCGTTTTTTTTGTCACAATGATCGAATTTCGAACCTTTCTTTGCCGAAAAGGCAAAGCAGCGCGGCCGGGAACGGCGCGGAGACAGAACGATGGCGGCTTTCCTGCATGGCCTGGCGCTGCGGTATTTCGTCGAGGTGGCGCGCACCGGCTCGATCAGCGACGCATCCGCGCGGCTGCACGTGGCCGTGTCGGCGATCAGCCGCCAGATCGCGAAGCTCGAAAGCGAGCTCGGCGCGCCGCTGTTCGAGCGCCGGCCGCGCGGGATGGCGTTGTCGGAGGCCGGCGAGCGGCTGCTGGCCTTCGCGCAGCGCAGCCTGCTGGAGGCCGAGCATGTGATGAAGGACATTGGCGGGCTCGACGCGCTGCACGGCAGCCTGCTGAAGATCGCGTGTTCGGAGGGGTTCGCGATCGATTTCCTGCCCGGCGCGCTCGCGAGCTTCAAGGCGCGCCACCCGGGCGTCGATTTCTCCGTGTGGGTCGTGTCGCCGGCGGACGCGACGCGGCGTGTGCGCGACGGCGACGTGGACGTCGCGCTGACCTTCAGCCTCGCGCCGGAGAAAGGCGTGCGCGTCGAGCACACCGAGCGCGCGCCGATCTTCGCGCTGGTGCGGCATGACCATCCGCTCGCGGCGCGCGCCGCGGTGTCGCTCGCCGATGTCGCGCGGCATCCGCACGTGCTGCCCGAGGCCGGCACGACGGTGCGCCAGTTGATCGACATCGCGTGCGCGCTCGACGGGCTGCTGCTCGAGCCCGAACTGACGAGCAACAACACCGCGGCGATGTACGGCTATGCGCGGCGCACGGGTGCGGTGATGTTCACGGGGCTGCTGTCGGTGCGCGACCGCTTCGATGCGGACGGGTTCGTCGTCGTGCCCGTGACGAACCCGCAGCTTCGCGAGCGCAGCATCCAGGTGCAGACGATGGCGGGGCGCGATCTGCCCGCGTCGGTCCGGGCGTTCCGCGACCATCTGATCGACGCGATGCAGGTCGCATCGTCGCCGCCGGCCGCCGCGCGCGGCCCGAGACGCCGGCCCGTGAGATAATCGTCAATCCGCCTTCCGCGCCCATGCGGCTCACCGAGCCGCATCGCCCCTGTTCGACGCCAAATTGAAGAACCTGATTGTCACCCTCGATCGCGCCGGCGAGTTCGACGAGATCATCGACGTGCGCACACCGCTCGAGTTCGCCGAGGACCATATTCCCGGCGCGCTGAACGCGCCCGTGCTCAGCAACGAAGAGCGCGTGCTCGTCGGCACGATGTACCGTCAGGTGTCGCCGTACGAGGCGACCCGCGTCGGCGCGGCGATGGTCGCGCGCAACATCGCGCGCCATCTCGACGCGACGTTCGCCGACCGTCCGCGCAACTGGCGGCCGCTGATCTACTGCTGGCGCGGCGGCAAGCGCTCGGGCTCGATGACGGCCTGGTTCAACCTGATCGGCTGGCAGGCGCGCCAGCTCGACGGCGGCTACAAGGCGTATCGCCGCTCGGTATGCGCGACGCTCGACACGCTGCCGACGCGCTTTCGCTATATCGCGCTCGTCGGCCACACGGGCTGCGGCAAGACGCGCCTTTTGAACGCGCTGCGCGACGCGGGGGCGCAGACGCTCGATCTCGAGGCGCTCGCGTGCCATCGCGGCTCGCTGCTCGGCGCACTGCCGGGCACGCCGCAGCCGGCGCAGAAGGGGTTCGATTCGGGGCTCGTCGAAACGCTCGGACGTTTCGACCCCGAATGGCCGGTGTTCGTCGAATCGGAAAGCCGCAAGATCGGGCTCGTGCAGTTGCCGATCGCGCTGATCGACGCGTTTCACGCGGGGCCGTGGGTGCAGGTCGAAGCGGCGCACGACGAGCGCATCGCGTTCCTGCTCGACGATTACGGCCACCTGTTCGACGAACCGGCCGCGTTCAAGGCGCAGCTCCATCGGCTGATCGGCCTGCACAGCCGCGAAGAGGTCGCGCACTGGAACGCGCTGATCGATGCGAACGCGCGGGCCGAACTGTTCACCTTGCTGATCGACAAGCATTACGATCCCGCTTATGCGCGCACCTACCGCACGGCATACGGCAAGCCGAACCGGGCGCTGACCTTCACTTTCCGGCCCAACGCGGCCGACGCGCGCGATCAGGCAAGCGCGCTGCTGGCCCAACTCGCGCAGGCCGGGCTGCCCGCGTCGGCCGCGCTTGCGGCAGGCGCGAAATCCGAAACCGATAAAAACCAATCGACGACTACACGATGACGACCACACGCACCCAACCCAATCCGGCCCTCGGCTGGATGACTTTCCTGCTGATCGCGGTCGCGGGACTGTTCTATGTGAAATGGTTCCCGTACTACAACAAGGCGTTCGTTGCCGCCGAGCACCATTCGATCGGCCAGTCGATCCTGATGGGCACGTCGGCGGCCGCACCCGAGCCGTCGCTGAAGGCCGCGCTCGACTACGCGTGGGCGTACGGCAAGGCAATCTGGCAGGCGATGGTACTGGGCCTGCTGCTCGGTTCGGCCGTGCAGGCGCTGCTGCCCGCGCACTGGGTCGCGCGCGTGCTCGGCCGCACGGGCTTCGGCAGCGTCGCCGCGGGCGGCCTGCTGTCGCTGCCCGGGATGATGTGCACGTGCTGTGCGGCGCCGGTTGTCGCGGGGCTGCGTGCGCGCCATGCGTCGCCGGGCGGCGCGGTCGCGTTCTGGCTCGGCAACACGGTGCTGAACCCGGCGGCGCTGGTCTTCATGGGCTTCGTGCTCGGCTGGCACTGGAGCGCGCTGCGCCTCGTGCTCGGCATTGCAATGGTGTTCGGGATCGGCTATCTGCTGAACCGCATTGCTCGCCCTGAAGACCGCAGCATCGACGATGCGCAGCTCGCCGCGCTGGCGGCCGAACAGGCGGCGGCCGGCAATCCGTTCGTCCGCTGGATGAAGCTGCTTGCCCGCATGGCCGTGCGACTCGTGCCCGAATACATCGTGCTCGTGCTGCTGCTCGGCGCCGCGCGCGCATGGCTGTTTCCGCATATCGGCCCGGACATCGGCAATCATCTCGGCTGGATCGTCGCGTTCGCGGTCGCGGGCATGCTGTTCGTGATCCCGACGGCGGGCGAGGTGCCGATCATCCAGGCGATGCTGTCGCTCGGCATGGGCGTCGGCCCGGCCGCCGCGCTGCTGATGACGCTGCCGCCGATCAGCGTGCCGTCGCTCGCGATGCTCGCGCGTTCGTTCAAGCCCTACATGCTGGCGATCGTCGCGACCCTCGTCGTCGTGTTCGGGATCGTGAGCGGCTTGCTCGCGATCGCGTTCGGGTTCTGACGCGCGAGAGCGGCGCGCCGGGCGGGCGCGATCGTCGTATTCATCCGGCGCCGCGGCTTCACGCGTGCGGCGCCCTTTACAAGAAGCAAACAGGAAAACGCATGACCCAACCGAAGATTCATCCTCGACTCGAAAAGGCGCTGACGCGCGGCGATCTCGCGATCCGCCAGGCCAATTCCGCGCGGGCAACTGCCGTGCTGAACGCACTCGGCACGATGATCATCGAGGCCTCAGCAACGATCGGCGTCGATGCCAGTATCGACATTCCGCAGGGCGACCGCATTTACGATCCCGTCAACGGCCTGTGGCCGCAGAAGATGCTGGTGTCGTTCGACGGCCCGGTGGACGAAGCCGACAAGGAAGAACTGCGCTCGGTCTACCTGGTCGCCGACGATCCGGGCACGCAGTTCCGCGTCGAATGGCATCGCGCGGACGGCAAGCTCGGCCGCCAGGAAGGCGGCCCGCTCGCGACCGTCGCGTTCCTGACCGACGTCGAGATTCCGTGGAGTGACGACGACGAGTAACGTCGTCGCATGAAGCCGGCGCCGCGCGCGCCGGCCGTCAGCGCATCATCCGCCGCCGGAACAGCCACGCGGACAGCAGGAATCCGCCGACCGCATAGCCGGCGAGCACCGCAACGTGCAACGCGACGTCCGTCGCGGGCCGGCCGAGCATCGCGGGCCGGATCAGCTCGACCGCGTTCGCGAGCGGCAGCGCATGCGCGGCGTGCTGCGCGACCGGCGGCAGCTGTGTGATCGGGAAGAACACGCCCGACAGCAGCAGCATCGGCGTCAGCACGAGCGTCTGATAGAACATGAAGAAATCGTAGGACGGCGCGAGCGCCGTGACGATCATCGCGACGCTGGCAAACGCGAGGCCCGCGAGCGCGATCACGGGCAGCGCCGCGAGCATCGACGGAAACTGCGCATAGCCGAGCGCACCCGCGACGAGCATGATCGCGGCCCCCGACAGCATGGCCTTGCTGGCTCCCCAGACGATCTCGCCCAGCACGATGTCGCCGAGCGCGAGCGGCGTATGCATGATCGCTTCCCAGGTGCGCTGCACGTGCATTCGCGAGAAGCCCGAATACATCGATTCGAAGCTCGCGGACATCATCACGCTCGACCCGGCCGTGCCGGCCGCGAGGAACGCGATATACGACACACCGTCGACATGGCCGAGCATCAGGCCGAGCCCGAAACCGAGCCCGAACAGATAGATCATCGGATCGGCAAGATTGCCGAACATCGACGCGAGCGCGAGCTTGCGCCAGACGAGATAGTTGCGCCGCCATACGGCGACCCAGTTGGTTGCGTTCGCCGGCATCGCGATCGCGAAGCGTGACTCGCGCGGCGGCGCCGAAGGTGCGGTGGTGGAATAGTTGCGGACGTCCATGGTCGATCAGTCCTGCATTTCGCGGCCCGTGAGCCGCAGGAACACATCCTCCAGATTGGCCGGGCGATGCAGATAGCGCAACCCCGTACGACCCTTGATCCGTGCACGAAGCGGCTCCGGGTCGCTCACGTAGCAGAACAGCGTTTCGCCGCTGATCTCGGTACGCTTCGCGAACGCCGACAACTCGTCGCGCAGCGCGGCCGGGTCGGGCCCGTAGATTTCGATCACGTCGCAGCCGATCTCCGATTCGATCAGCGCGTGCGGCGCGCCTTCGGCGATCTTCCGGCCTTCCTCGATCACGCACAGGCGGTCGCACAGACGTTCGGCTTCTTCCATGAAATGCGTGGTGATCAGAATCGTCTTGCCGCGCGCGAGCAGCGAACGCAGCCGCTCCCACATCAGGTGCCGCGCCTGCGGATCGAGGCCCGTCGTCGGCTCGTCGAGCACCAGCACGTCGGGATCGTTGACGAGCGCGCGGGCGAGCGTGAGGCGGCGCTTCATGCCGCCCGACAGCTCGCCGACCTTCGCGTCGGCCTTGTTCTCGAGCTTCGCGAATTCGAGCAGCGGCTGCACGAGCGCGCGCGCAGCGTGAGCCGACATCCCGAAATAGCGGCTGAACACGAGCAGGTTCTCGCGCACGGTGAAGTCGGGGTCGAGATTGTCGAACTGCGGGACGACGCCGACGCGCCGGCGCGCATGCCGTGCTCGCGATGGAACCGGTTCGCCGCACAGCGAAATGGTGCCCGCATCGGGATACGCGAGGCCGAGCAGCATCTTCAGCGTGGTGGTCTTGCCGGCGCCGTTCGGCCCGAGCAGGCCGTAGCATTCGCCGGCCTGTACGTTGAAGGACAGGCCGTTGACGACGAGTTTGTCGCCATAGCGCTTTTCGACGTTGCGGAGATCGATCGGTGCGACGGACATGGGCATGTTGTCGTTGTAAGCGGGTGCGTTCCGCCGCCCGATGCGTGGCCGGTTGGCGAACGGATCGGACGAATGCGGGTCACAGGGGGCATGACCGAAGCGCGCGACGCCGGCACGTTATGGCCTGCTGGAATGCGAACGAGCCATTCTAGTGCATCGGCTGCGTCTCTTCAGGGCAGGCCTGCACGGCGCGATGCATGTGCGCACCGATCGTGCACTGCATCATCGCGCACGCGCCGAGCGGGGCGAATCAGCGTTTTCCATCCCTTGCGTCCTGAATTGCGGCGCACCATGATGAATGCGTAGGCTCGTTGTCGCGATAGGGAGGTTTCATGGCTAGCTACAACAAGATTTTGCTGTGTTACGACGGCTCGCTCGAAGGGCGCAAGGCACTGCGTTGCGGCGCCAATCTCGCAATGGACCTGAAGGCTGAAACGCACTTGCTGTCGGTCGTCGACATGCGTTCGAGCATTGCGCAAAGCGCGGGTCTGCTGACCGACGTCGCGTGCGGCCGCTTCGAGGAAACCGCGCGCGAAATCCTGCAGGAAGGCGTGAACTGGCTGCGCGAGCGCGGCGTGCAGGCCGAAGGCCATTTCGCGTTCGGCTATCCGATCGACGAAATCGCGAATCTCGCGTCGGAGCTGAAGGTCGACCTCGTCGTCGTCGGCCACCGGTGCCGCAGCGGGCTATCGAGATGGTGGATGGGGTCGGGCAATACGCAACTGCTCGATCGCGTGAACTGCAGCATTCTGGTTGCGTGCTCGTCGGCGGAGGAGCAGAAGGCCGAAATCGCGCGCGAGCGTGAAGCGGCCACGGCGAGCGGCAAATGATCCGATGACGCAATGACGGCCTGATCGGCGATTCGCGCCGGTCAGGCGCCGCACCGCATCCGCGGCGCGGGCGTCGCGCGCGACCGGTTACGCATGCAGGTCGATCGCGGACAACTTCCACGAAAACAGCCCGAAGCGGTGGAATACCGCCGCATAGCGCGTGCCATCGGCGCTGCGCTGGTAGGTCACGACGAATTCATCGACATTCCGGTAGCCGGCGCTGGTTTGCTGCTGATGCGGCGTGTGTGTTACATCGTTCGCGCTGGCCGGTGCGGCAGCAACTGGTGCCGGCGATGATGCTGCCGCGGCTGCGTTGCTGGCCGGAACGGCTGCGCTCGCCGGAGCCGGATTGGCCGGCGGTGCGGCCGACGTGTCGGCCGATGCATTGCCTTGCGGCAGATTCGACCATTCGGGCGGACGCTCGCCCGGATTGCCGCGTGGCGGCAATCCGCTCATCAGCGCGGCCACGCCTTCCGGGGTCGCGTACGCATCGACCAGCGGGCCGATCAGTGCGGACCCGATCAGCGCACCGATCACCGCGAACGGATTCTCCTTCTTCACCGCGTCGATCCGGCGCATCAACTCTTCCGTGACCTGCTGCTTCAGGCTGATGCGCAGCGACGGAAAATCGACATATTCACTGATGGCCTGCGCATCGCGCGAATCGATCGCCGATTTCAGGCGACCGAGCGCGACGTATGGCGATGCGTATGCATAACCGATCGCCGCAATGACGGCGACGGCCAGCACGACGATCAGCAGGGGCTTGAGCCGCCATGTGCGGCCCGAAGATCCAGTCACGTTGCCTCCGGTGCGGGAATGTTCCGCAATCAGAGACCGCCTTGCGCGGCCGATCGTTCCTCCGCGATGCAGCGATCGATCATCCGGCACACGGCATCGATCGTACCGACCATGATCAGCCGCGACCGGCCGTGATAGACGCGCACCGGCGCGCGGCGCGCGGGCTCTGCATGATTCAGGCCGGCGTTCAGCGATACCCGCGCGAAAGCGGGGAGCGCCGACGGCAGCAGGGACGCCTGCCGTTCGACTGCGACTTCTTCTTTCACAGGCGCTGCTGCGGACAGCGGTGCGCAAGGCGTGCGGCCGCGCAGATGACGCAGGCGACCGAATTGACGGAAAGGCAGCAGACGGGCAAGGCGTTCCATGATGTTCTCCTCAGCGAGACGGAATGTCAGAGTTCGCCTGATCGGATCAACCCGACGGCGATGCCTTCCAGCGCGAATTCCGCGCTGCCGGCCTTGACGAAGATGTTTTCGTAATCCGGGTTCTCCGCGATCAGCTCGAGGCCGCCCGGCCGGCGCATCAGGCGCTTGACCGTGACGTCGTCGCCGAGACGCGCGACGATGATCTGGCCGTCCTTCGCTTCCGTGCGCTTCTGAACGGCGAGGAGGTCGCCGTCGAGAATGCCGGCGTCGCGCATCGACAGGCCGCGCACCTTCAGCAGGTAGTCGGGCTTGCTGGAGAACAGTGCGGGATCGCACGCGTAATGCTGCGAGATGTGCTCCTGCGCGAGGATCGGGCTACCGGCCGCGACGCGGCCGACGAGCGGCAGCGACAGTTGCATCAGGCCGGCATGCGGCAGCGTGAACTGGTGCGGCGCGTCGTCGATGCCGAGCAGGCGGATGCCGCGCGATGCGCCGGCGGCCAGCTCGATCACGCCCTTGCGCGCCAGTGCGCGCAGGTGCTCCTCGGCCGCATTCGGCGAGCTGAAGCCCAGTTCGGCCGCGATTTCGGCACGGGTGGGCGGGAATCCGGAGCGCTCGATCGCGCGACGGATCAAGTCGAACACTTGCTGCTGACGGGCGGTGAGTTTGGTCATGGCTCAACTGTATGGATAGACAGTGAGCTGTATTTTTATACAGTACTTCGCGAATTTCAAGCGTTACTTGAAGTTCGACGCGATCGCGCCGGTTCCGGCGCGATTTCGCGACGTCCGGACGCCGGTTCATCTGCCGCAACCGTCCATCCCGTATGCGTTAGCACTTTTGAGTATTAAAAAATGAGGAACGATTATTTTTAATCATGTAAGCCGTTCGCTAGACTGGCCCGACATCGCAATACCGACAACACTGGAGAACCAAGGATGGCGAAGCGCAATACGGGGCTGGTGGGCGGAGCGGGCCGCCTGATCGCAACACTCGCGCTGGGCGCGGCGGCGGCGCTGGGCGTCGCGACGCATGCCCAGGCCGATACGACCTTCCTGAACGTGTCGTACGACCCGACGCGCGAGCTGTATCAGGACTTCAACCAGGCGTTCGGCAAGGAGTGGAAGGCGAAGACGGGCGAGACGGTCAACTTCAAGCAGTCGCACGGCGGCTCGGGCGCGCAGGCGCGCTCGGTGCTCGACGGCCTGCAGGCCGACGTCGTCACGCTGGCGCTCGCGTACGACATCGACGCGCTCGCGAACAAGGGGCTCGTCAACAAGGACTGGCAGAAACGCCTGCCCGACAACGCGTCGCCGTACACGTCGACGATCGTGTTCCTCGTGCGCAAGGGCAATCCGAAGGGGATCAAGGACTGGGACGACCTGACCAAGCCGGGCATCTCGATCGTCACGCCGAACCCGAAGACGTCGGGCGGTGCGCGCTGGAACTACCTGGCCGCGTGGGCGTATGCGGTGCACAAGCCGGGCGGCAACGAGCAGACGGCGAAGGAGTTCGTCACGAAGCTCTACAAGAACGCGGGCGTGCTCGATTCGGGCGCGCGCGGCGCGACCACGAGCTTCGTGCAGCGCGGAATCGGCGACGTGCTGATCGCATGGGAAAACGAGGCATTCCTGTCGGTCAAGGAATTCGGTACCGACAAGTTCGAGATCGTCGTGCCGTCGGTGAGCATCCTGGCCGAGCCGCCCGTCGCGGTGGTCGACAAGGTGGTCGACAAGAAGGGCACGCGCAAGCTGGCCGACGCGTACCTGAACTTCCTGTACAGCCCGCAGGGCCAGGAGATCGCGGCGCGCAACTACTACCGGCCGCGTTCGAAGAACGTGCCGGCGGAACTGACGAAGCAGTTCCCGAAGCTGAAGCTGTACACGGTCGACGACACGTTCGGCGGCTGGACGAATGCGCAGAAGACGCATTTCGCGGATGGCGGCGTGTTCGACTCGATCTACAAGCCGCAGTAACGCCATAACGACAGCGGCGCGCCACGACAGCGCGCCGCATCCCCGACGGGCCGCCGGCGCAATTCATCGCGCCGGCGTTTGCGTCGGGCCCATGAGCAGCATCGACCCAGCAAGAGCATCCGATGACGACGTACACCTTTCGCAAGCCGAGCGCGCTGCCCGGTTTCGGCGTGACGCTAGGCATCACGGTGGCCTATTTGAGCCTCGTGGTGCTGATTCCGCTCGCCGCCACGTTCCTGAAGACCGCGACGCTGTCGTGGGACCAGTTCGTCACCGCCGTCACGTCGCCGCGCGTGCTCGCGTCGTACCGGCTGACGTTCTCGGCCGCGCTCGGCGGCGCGCTGATCAACGCCGTGTTCGGCTTCCTCGTCGCGTGGGTGCTCGTGCGCTACACGTTCCCGTTCAAGCGCCTCGTCGATGCGATCGTCGACCTGCCGTTCGCGCTGCCGACGTCGGTCGCCGGCATCTCGCTTGCGGCCGTTTACGCGACCAACGGCTGGGTCGGCCAGTATCTCGCGCCGCTCGGCATCAAGATCGCGTTCACGCCGGCCGGCGTGCTGGTCGCGCTGACCTTCATCGGGCTGCCGTTCGTCGTGCGCACCGTGCAGCCGGTGCTCGAGGATTTCGAGCGCGAGCAGGAAGAGGCCGCCGCGTGCCTCGGCGCGTCGCGCTGGCTGACGTTCCGCCGCGTCGTGCTGCCGGCCGTGCTGCCGGCGCTCCTGACCGGTTTCGCGCTGTCGTTCGCGCGCGCGCTCGGCGAATACGGGTCGGTGATCTTCATCGCCGGCAACGTGCCGATGAAATCCGAGATCACGTCGCTGCTCATCATCACGAAGCTCGAGCAATACGACTACGCGGGCGCGACCGCGCTCGCGGTCGTGATGCTGGTCGTGTCGTTCCTGATGCTGCTGCTGATCAACACGCTGCAATGGTATCTGCAGCGCCGCACGAGCAAGGGCGCAAGCGGCCCCGCGCCCGCGATTGTCACCGCAACCGTCACCGCAACCGCAGCAGGAGGCCAGCAATGAGCCAGGAGGCCACCGTCGTGCTGAAAACCTCGCCGTCGGCCGCGCAAGGGCGCGCCGCGAAACGGCTCGACCCCGTCAGCGAGTCGCGCGTCGTGCGCTGGCTGCTCACGGGCATCGCGCTGGTATTCCTCGCGTTCTTCCTCGTCGTGCCGCTCGCCGCGGTGTTCGTCGAGGCGCTGAGAAAGGGCGTCGGCTTCTATCTCGAATCGCTGGCCGATCCCGACGCATGGGCGGCGATCAAGCTGACGCTGATCGTCGCCGCGATCGCGGTGCCGCTGAACCTCGTGTTCGGCGTGTGCGCATCGTGGGCGATCGCGAAGTTCGAATTCCGCGGCAAGGCGCTGCTGACGACGCTGATCGACCTGCCGTTCTCCGTGTCGCCGGTGATCTCGGGCCTCGTGTACGTGCTGCTGTTCGGCGCGCAGGGCTGGCTCGGGCCGTGGCTGCAGGATCACGACGTGCAGATCATCTTCGCGGTGCCGGGCATCGTGCTCGCGACGATCTTCGTCACGTTCCCGTTCGTCGCGCGCGAGCTGATTCCGCTGATGCAGGCGCAGGGCACCGACGAGGAAGAAGCCGCGCGCGTGCTCGGCGCGTCGGGCTGGCAGATCTTTCGCCGCGTGACGCTGCCGAACGTGCGGTGGGGCCTGCTGTACGGCGTGATCCTGTGCAACGCGCGCGCGATGGGCGAATTCGGCGCGGTGTCGGTCGTGTCGGGCCACATCCGCGGCGTGACCGACACGATGCCGCTGCACGTCGAGATTCTGTACAACGAATACAACTTCGCGGCGGCGTTCGCGGTGGCGTCGGTGCTGGCGCTGCTCGCGCTCGTCACGCTCGCGCTGAAGCTGCTCGCCGAGCGTCATCTCGCCGCCGAACTGGCCGGCGCGCGCGACGCCGTTCCCGCACATGCCGGCCCTGTCGCCGCCGTTTCGTCGAAATCGTAAAGAGGCAACCAGAATGGGTATCACCGTCAGTAACCTTCAGAAGCGCTTCGGCGATTTCACGGCGCTCGACAACGTATCGCTCGACTTCCCGCCCGGCGAGCTGGTCGCGCTGCTCGGGCCGTCCGGCTGCGGCAAGACCACGCTGCTGCGCGTGATCGCGGGCCTCGAGCACGCGGACGCCGGCCAGGTCGTACTGCAGGGGCTCGACGTCGCGTCGGTCGGCGCGCGCGACCGTCAGGTCGGTTTCGTGTTCCAGCATTACGCGCTGTTCCGCCACATGACGGTGTTCGAGAACGTCGCGTTCGGGTTGCGCGTGAAGCCGCGCCGCGAGCGGCCGTCGGAAGCCGCGATTCGCGACAAGGTGCACGAGCTGCTGAAGCTCGTGCAGCTCGACTGGCTCGCGCAGCGCTATCCGTCCGAGCTGTCGGGCGGCCAGCGCCAGCGCATCGCGCTGGCCCGTGCGCTCGCGGTCGAGCCGAAGGTGCTGCTGCTCGACGAACCGTTCGGCGCGCTCGACGCGAAGGTCCGCAAGGAGCTGCGCGGCTGGCTGCGCCGTCTGCACGACGACCTGCACATCTCGACGATCTTCGTCACGCACGACCAGGAGGAGGCGCTGGAGGTGGCCGATCGAATCGTCGTGCTGAACCGCGGCCACGTCGAGCAGGTCGGCAGCCCGCAGGACGTCTACGACCATCCGCGGAGCGCGTTCGTGTACGAGTTCCTCGGCGCGGCGAACCGGCTGCCGGGCACGGTCGCCGGGCGCGGCTTCGTCGCCGAGGGCGCCGCTGCACCGATCGAGGTGGACGCCGACTTCGCGGGCCCCGCGAACGCATACGTGCGGCCGCACGACCTGCAGCTTTGGCCGGCAGGAGAAGGGCACCGGGACGGCATCGCCGTGGACGTGCGCCGCGTGATCCCGCTGGGCGGCTCGGTGCGTGTCGAGCTCGAGGCGCGCGCGGGCGGCGCACTCGAGGCGGAACTCGATCGCGATGCATGGCGTGCGCTCTCGCTGCAGGTCGGCGACGGTGCGACGGCCGTGCCGCGCGCGGTGCGCGTGTTTCCCGCGCGTTGAGGCGAGAATGCAGGGCAGGGGGCGGAATTCGCTCCGATTCGACAATCAAACAACGACAGCCTAAGAGGCATACCCATGAATTTTCAGCAATTGCGGTTCGTGCGCGAAGCGGTGCGCCAGAACATGAACCTGACGGAAGTCGCGAACGTGCTGTACACGTCGCAGTCGGGCGTGTCGAAACAGATCAAGGATCTCGAGGATGAGCTGGGCGTCGACATCTTCATTCGGCGCGGCAAGCGGCTGACGGGCCTCACGGAGCCGGGCAAGGCCGTGCACCAGTTGATCGAGCGGATGCTGCTCGACGCCGAGAACCTGCGCCGCGTCGCACGCCAGTTCGCGGACCAGGACAGCGGCCACCTCGTCGTCGCGACCACGCACACGCAGGCGCGCTACGCGCTGCCGAAGGTGATCCGGCAGTTCACCGACGTGTTCCCGAAGGTGCATCTCGCGCTGCGTCAGGGCAGCCCGCAGCAGATCGCGCAGATGATCCTGAACGGCGAGGCCGATCTCGGCATCTCGACCGAGGCGCTCGACCGCTATCCGGACATCGTCACGTTCCCGTGCTATTCGTGGCACCACACGGTCGTCGTGCCGAAGGGCCATCCGCTCGTCGGCCGCGAGAACCTGACGCTCGACGAAATCGCCGAGTACCCGATCATCACGTACGACCAGGATTTCACGGGCCGCTCGCACATCGACCAGGCGTTTGCGCAGGCAGGCGCCGTGCCCGACGTCGTGCTGACCGCGATCGACGCGGACGTGATCAAGACCTATGTCGAGCTCGGGATGGGGATCGGCGTCGTCGCGGCGATGGCTTACGATCCGCAGCGCGACACGGGCCTCGTCGCGCTCGATACGCAGCACCTGTTCGAGGCGAGCACGACGCGGGTCGGGCTGCGCAAGGGCGCGTTCCTGCGCGCGTATGCGTACCGGCTGATCGAGATGTTCGCGCCGCACCTGAACGAAGCGGAAATCGCGGGGATGTTGCGCGAAGCCGTCTGACGGCAGCGCTTCGCGCGCCGTCCGGGCGGTTGCCCCGGGCGGCGCGGCATGCGCTCGCCGGAGGCGATGCGCAGCGGCGAACGTGCCGTCACCGTGAAGCGGCTGCACGACATCGACAAGTCGTGGTGTGGATGCTGCTCTTCGTGCCGATCGTCGGCGCGATCGCGTAGTTCGCGATGAACGGCTTCATCGCCGGCACGCCGCATGCGAACCGCTTCGGCGAGCCGCGATCGGCCGATGAAGATGAGCCGGTGCCGCAGGACCCTGCGTGACGCGCGGCGGCCTGCGCAAGTGTGGTTTTTGCGCGTCGCGACGCACGATCGCGCACTCCGAAAAAACCCTTAAATATTGATCAGACAGGTTGCGCGCCGAAGCGAATCGGTACAGCATAGCCTTCACTCCGCCGGCTTCCAGCCGGCGGCGGCGCGTAAACAACAGCACGCGCCAGGCAGTCGGCCGTCTGCCTCGCTTCCATTCCGTGGTACCGACAGCAGCATCGATGGCCATTGTCCGGGTAGTGTGGCGCAAACGTTTGCTTACATTAAAACAACAGTCCGGCCCTTCGGGCCAGTCGCCAGGAGATGTGTATGAATGTCCGCTTTCGCCGTCGCTTCCTGACCGCCGCGCTCGCCGCCGTCGCGGTCGCCGCCGCCCCGGCCGTCCACGCGCAATCTGCGGCCAAGCCGAAGGTCGCGCTCGTGATGAAGTCGCTCGCCAACGAGTTCTTCCTGACCATGGAAACCGGCGCGAAGGAATACCAGAAACACAACGCGAATCAGTTCGACCTGATCACCAATGGCATCAAGGACGAGACCGACACCGCGAACCAGATCCGCATCGTCGAGCAGATGATCGTGTCGAAGGTCGACGCGATCGTGCTCGCGCCGGCCGATTCGAAGGCGCTCGTGCCGGTCGTGAAGAAGGCCGTCGACGCGGGTGTCATCGTCGTGAACATCGACAACCGGCTCGATCCCGACGTACTGAAGTCGAAGAACCTGAACGTGCCGTTCGTCGGCCCCGACAACCGCAAGGGCGCGCGCAAGATCGGCGACTACCTCGCGAAGAAGCTGAAGGCGGGCGACCAGGTCGGCATCGTCGAAGGCGTGTCGACGACGACCAATGCGCAGCAGCGCACGGCCGGCTTCGAGGACGCGATGAAGGCGGGCGGGATGAAGGTCGTGTCGGTGCAGTCCGGCGAATGGGAGATCGACAAGGGCAATGCGGTGGCCGCCGCGATGCTCAACGAATACCCGAACCTGAAGGCGCTGCTGTGCGGCAACGACAACATGGCGATCGGCGCCGTGTCGGCCGTGCGCGCGGCCGGCAAGCAGGGCAAGGTGGCCGTGGTCGGCTACGACAACATCAACGCGATCAAGCCGATGCTGAAGGACGGCCGCGTGCTCGCGACCGCCGATCAGTACGCGGCGAAGCAGGCCGTGTTCGGCATCGACACGGCACTCAAGGCGATCGCCGAGCATCGTAAGCAGGCCGACATGTCCGGCGTGGTCGAGACGCCGGTGGATCTCGTGACGAAGTGACGCCGCGCCGGTGCGGCCGCCGCCCTCAAGAATCGGGCGCGGCGGCCGTTATCCGGTGTGAGCGCGATCACGGCCACTGCATGCCCATGCACTAGTGAGCGTCACACCCGCGCGCCGCGTGCGCGCGGCCGCAACCAGGATCGCGATGGAACCGACCTTCCAACCCTCCCGTTCAGCCGCCCCGGTGCTGTCCGTCTCCGGCATCGGCAAGACCTATGCCGAACCCGTGCTCGCCGACGTCACGCTGACGCTCGCGGCGGGCCAGGCGCTCGCGTTGACGGGCGAGAACGGCGCCGGCAAGAGCACGCTGTCGAAGATCATCGGCGGGCTCGTCGAACCGACCGCCGGCACGATGCAGCTCGGCGGCCAGGCGTATGCGCCGGCGAGCCGCACGCAGGCCGAGGCGCTCGGCGTGCGCATGGTGATGCAGGAGCTGAACCTGCTGCCGACGCTGACGGTTGCCGAAAACCTGTTCCTGAACCGCCTGCCGCGGCGCTTCGGGATCATCGACCGCGCGCGGCTGCGCGACGACGCGCGCGCCGCGATGGCGCAGGTCGGGCTCGACATGGTCGATCCCGATACGCCCGTCGGCGCGCTCGGCATCGGCCATCAACAGATGGTCGAAATCGCGCGCAACCTGATCGGCGACTGCCGCGTGCTGATCCTCGACGAGCCCACCGCGATGCTGACCGCACGTGAAGTCGCGCTGCTGTTCGAGCAGATCGACCGGCTGAAGGCGCGCGGCGTCGCGATCGTCTACATCTCGCATCGGCTCGAGGAACTCGCGCGCGTCGCCGAGCGTGTCGCGGTGCTGCGCGACGGCCGGCTCGTGCATGCGGGCGACATGGCGGCGACGACGTCCGACCGGCTCGTCACGCTGATGGTCGGGCGCGAGGTCGGCGAGCACATCGATCTCGGCGAACGCCATATCGGCGCGCCGCGGCTTGTCGTGTCGGGCCTCACGCGCGGGTCGGCCGTGCGGGACGTGTCGCTCGAGGTGCGCGCGGGCGAGATCTTCGGCATTTCGGGGCTGATCGGCGCGGGGCGCACCGAATTGTTGCGGCTGATCTACGGCGCCGATACGCCCGATGCCGGGATGATCGCGGTCGGCCAGCCGCTGAAGCCGGCGCGGATCGGTTCGCCGGTCGATGCGGTGAAGCATGGCATCGCACTGATTACCGAGGATCGCAAGGGTGAAGGGCTGCTGCTGTCGCAGTCGGTCACCGCGAACGTGTCGCTCGGCCAGCTCGACCGGCTCGCGCGCGGCGGCATCGTCGACACCGCGCGCGAAACGGCGCTCGCCGAGCGGCAGATCGACGCGCTGCGGATCCGCACGCACGGTGCGGCGCAGGCGGTCGGCGAACTGTCGGGCGGCAACCAGCAGAAGGTCGTGATCGGCCGCTGGCTCGCGCGCGACATGGGCGTGCTGCTGTTCGACGAGCCGACGCGCGGGATCGACGTCGGTGCCAAATTCGAGATCTACACTTTGATGGGCGCGCTCGCGCGCGAAGGCCGCGCGCTCGTCGTCGTGTCGAGCGACCTGCGCGAGCTGATGCTGATCTGCGACCGGATCGGCGTGATGTCGGCCGGGCGCATGACCGCCGTGTTCGAGCGCGGCAACTGGACCCAGGATGCGCTGCTGGCCGCGGCGTTCGCCGGCTTCGGCCGCGAGACGCCGCCGGGCGGCGCGCAGCATCCGGACGCGGGGCCGGCGCAGGGCGCCGCTCCCGGCACTTCGACGACAGGACGACAGCAATGACCCAGCCTCCCGTATCCCCGACCGACGCAGGCGCGCAGCAGGACGTGACGGGGCGCCGCGCGCGCACGCTGTCCGGCACGCGGCTCGGCCTGTCGAACTATCTCGGGCTCGCCGGCGCGCTGGCCGCGATGATCGCGCTGTTTTCGGCGCTGAGTTCGCATTTCCTGACCTACGACACGTTCAGCACGATCGCGAACCAGATTCCCGATCTCGTCGTGATGTCGGTCGGGATGACCTTCGTGCTGATCATCGCCGGGATCGACCTGTCGGTCGGCTCGGTGCTTGCGCTCGCCGCGTCGATGGTCAGCGTCGCCGCGCTGAAATGGCAGTGGGGGCCGCTGCCGGCCGCGCTGATCGGGATCGCGGTCGCAACCGTCACGGGCGCGCTGACGGGCGCGGTCACGGTCGGCTGGCGGATCCCGTCGTTCATCGTGTCGCTCGGCGTGCTGGAGGCCGCGCGGGGCCTCGCCTATCAGCTGACGAATTCGCGCACGGCCTATATCGGCGACGCGTTCGATTTCCTGTCGAACCCGATCGCGCTCGGCATCTCGCCGGCATTCCTGATCGCGGTCGCGGTGATGATCGCAGCCCAGTTCGTGCTCACGCGCACCGTGTTCGGACGCTATCTCGTCGGGATCGGCACGAACGAGGAAGCCGTCCGACTTGCCGGGGTTAACCCGAGGCCGTATAAAATCCTCGTATTCGCATTGATGGGCGCGCTCGCGGGGCTCGCATCGCTGTTCCAGATTTCGCGGCTCGAGGCGGCCGATCCGAACGCGGGCGTGGGCCTCGAACTGCAGGTGATCGCGGCTGTCGTGATCGGCGGCACGAGCCTGATGGGCGGGCGCGGCTCGGTGATCAGCACGTTTTTCGGCGTGTTGATCATCTCCGTGCTGGCCGCGGGGCTGGCGCAGATCGGCGCGAACGAGCCGACGAAACGGATCATCACTGGCGCGGTGATCGTGGTGGCGGTCGTGCTCGATACCTATCGCAGCCGGCGTGCACGCGCGCGATAGAAAGACAGACAGAACAGACCAGAGAGAAACGGGAAATGGCGACGATCAAGGATGTGGCGGCCATGGCGGGCGTGTCGTTTACGACCGTCTCGCACGTGGTGAACAATTCGCGGCCGGTGTCCGCGGATGTGCGTGCGAAGGTCGAGGGCGCAATCCGCGAGCTGAACTACGTGCCATCGGCCGTGGCGCGCTCGCTGAAGGCGCGGGCGACGGCGACCATCGGCCTCGTCGTGCCGAACAGCACGAATCCGTACTTCGCGGAGCTTGCGCGCGGCATCGAGGATCAGTGCGCGGCCAACGGCTATTGCGTGTTCTTCTGCAACTCGGACGACGATCCCGTGAAGCAGCGCAACTACCTGCGCGTGCTGCAGGAAAAGCGCATCGACGGGCTGATCGTCGCATCGGCGGGCGAGGATGCGGTGCTGGCGCAGACGCTCGCGGACACGCATGCGCCGCTCGTCGTCGTCGACCGCAACATCGAGGGGCTCGCGGCCGATCTCGTGCAGATCGACCACGAACGCGGCGCGTACCTGGCGACGCGCCACCTGCTCGAACTCGGGCACGCGAAGATCGGCTGCATCACCGGGCCGACCGACACGGCCGTCAGCGCGATGCGCGTGCACGGCTTCATCCGCGCGATGGCCGAGCGCGGGGTCGACATCGTGCCGGGCGCGATCGCGGAAAGCGATTTCTCGTGCCTCGGCGGTTATCACGCGGCGTCGCGGCTGTTCGAATCGGTGCGGCCGAGCGCGATCTTCGCGGGCAACGACCTGATGGGCGTCGGCGCGCTGCGCGCGGCGGCCGAGCGCGGGCTGCGCGTGCCCGACGACTGCTCGATCATCGGTTTCGACGACATCGAATTTTCCCGCTACACGTATCCGGCGTTGTCGACGGTCGGCCAGTCGGTGCGCGCGCTCGGCGAAATGGCCGCACAGACGCTGATCGAGCGGATCGGCGGCGGCTCGACGGCCGTGCCGAGCCGCCGTCGCGTCGTGTCGCCGCGCCTCGTGCTGCGCGAATCGACGGCGATCTACCGCGAACCGGCCGCATCGGGCGGTCGCGCATGACGACGCACGCCGCGGGTGCCGGCCGCGTGACGGTGGTCGGCAGCCTGAACATGGATCTCGTCGTGCGTGCGCCGCGGCTGCCGCTGCCGGGCGAAACGCTCGCCGGGCACGCGTTCGCGCAGGCGGCGGGCGGCAAGGGCGGCAACCAGGCCGTTGCCGCCGCCCGGCTCGGCGCGCAGGTCGCGATGATCGGCTGCGTCGGCGCGGATGCGCACGGCGCGGCACTGCGCGCCGGCCTCGAAGCCGAGGGCATCGACTGCACGGGGCTCGCGACGAGCGCGTCGGCGTCGACCGGCGTCGCGCTGATCGTCGTCGACGATGCGAGCCAGAACGCGATCGTGATCGTCGCGGGCGGCAACGGCGAGGTCACGACCGATACGATCGCACGGCACGAAGCCGCGCTGGCGTCGGCCGACGTACTGATTTGCCAGCTCGAGACGCCGCCCGACGCGGTGTTCGCGGCGCTGTCGGCCGGGCGGCGGCTCGGCCGCACGGTGGTGCTCAATCCGGCCCCGGCCGTCGCGCCGCTGCCGGACGGCTGGCTGCCGCTCGTCGATTACCTGATCCCGAACGAGGTCGAGGCCGCCGCGCTGACCGCGCTGCCGGTACGCGATCCGGCCGGTGCCGAAGCCGCCGCGCGTGCGCTGCAGGCCGGCGGCGCGCGCAACGTGCTGGTCACGCTCGGTGCGCGCGGCGTGCTCGCGCTGACGGCCGACGGCGTCGCGCGGCACTATCCGGCGCCGGCCGTGCAGGCCGTCGACACGACGGCGGCCGGCGATACCTTCATCGGCGGCTTTTCCGCGCGGATCGCAGCCGGCGCGGACGTCGACATGGCCATCCGCTTCGCGCAACGCGCGGCGGCGCTGTCGGTCACGCGAGCGGGCGCGCAGCCGTCGATTCCGACGCTCGCGGAACTGGCCGAATAGGGCTGGATCACGGATTCCACATCACGGCCGGCCCGTCGCACGAGACGGCCGGCCGTACCTCCTGCCTGCTGCCCCGGCCGGCATCGCGCAAAGCCTTCTCCGATCCAGTTTGTCGTCGCCCGGATCTCGCGCTGATTATTCGGTCGCCCGCAATAAACAGACAAATAATTCGAAAAAATACCGTCAAAACCATCAAGTTGTGCGCCATGCGGTCGTAAATGCACCGAGTGAGTGAAGCAATGCTTCGAGCCAACGGGCCTGGCCCGTTCATGACGACGCAACACAGGAAGGATGATGGTCTTCAGGAACCTGACGATTCGTGCGCGCATCGGTGTGACGATGGCGTTTCTGGCGGTGCTGCTGGGCGTAACCGGCGTGCTCGGGCTGTACGGGATGACGCGTGCGAACGACTCGACGCGCGAGATTTTCACGAACCAGATGCCGAGTGCGGTCGACGTGGCGGTCGCGGAAATGTTCGCCGCACGCGAGCGCCTCGCGCTCGACCGCGCGGCGCTGCTGTCCGGTACGCCCGACTCGGCGGCGGCCATCGAGCGCAGCCGCGCGATGCGCGCGCAGTCCGACGCGTGGTGGCAGAAATACCTCGCGCTGCCGCGCGACGCGGAGGAGGATCGCCTGGCGCAGGATGTCGCCGCGAAGCGGCAGGCGCTGCAACGCAGTTGCGACGCGTTCGCGAGCATCGTCGGGTCCGACCAGCGCGATCGCATCGGCGACGGCGCGAAGCAGCTCCAGGCGAACTACACCGAGCTCTCGGTGGCGGGCGAGGCGCTGCGCAACTTCCAGTTCACCGCCGCGAAGGCGGGCTTCGATCATGCGCAATCGGTATACGACACGATGCGGGTGCTGTCGATCGTCGCGCTCGCGGCCGGCATCGGCGCCGCGCTGCTGTCGTGGCTGACGCTGAGCCGCGCGATCGGCCGTCCGATCGCGGACGCGCTCGCGCATTTCGACGCGATTTCTGCAGGAGACCTGCGCCGGCCGATCGTCGTGCACCGGCGCGACGAGATGGGGCAGCTTCTCGAAGGCCTCGCGAAGATGCAGCGCGGGCTCGTCGACACGGTGCGCACCGTGCGCGGCGGCAGCGAGTCGATCGCGACCGCGGCCCGCCAGATCGCGGCCGGCAACATCGACCTGTCGTCGCGCACCGAGGAACAGGCCGCTGCGCTGCAGGAAACCGCATCGAGCATGGAACAGCTGACCGGCACCGTGAAACAGAACGCGGACAATGCACGCCAGGCAAGCGCGCTGGCCGCGAATGCGTCGGAGATTGCAAACAAGGGCAATACGGTGGTCGGCCAGGTGGTCGGCACGATGGGCGAGATCAACGACAGCTCGGCCAAGATCGCGGACATCATCGCGATCATCGAGGGAATCGCGTTCCAGACCAACATTCTTGCGCTGAATGCGGCCGTCGAAGCCGCACGCGCGGGCGAGGAAGGGCGCGGCTTCGCGGTCGTCGCGGGCGAGGTGCGCAGCCTCGCCCAGCGTTCGTCGACCGCGGCCAAGGAGATCAAGGCGCTGATCGATGCGTCGGTGGAGCGCATCCGGTCGGGTTCCACGCTGGTCGACGAAGCGGGGCGCACGATGAGCGACGTGATCGGTGCGGTGCAGCGCGTGACGGACATCATGGGTGAAATCGCCGCGGCGTCCGAGGAGCAGAGCGGCGGGATCGACCAGGTGGCGCGCGCCGTCGCGCAGATGGACGAGGTCACGCAGCAGAATGCGGCGCTCGTCGAGGAAGCCGCGGCCGCCGCGCAGTCGCTCGATGAACAGGCCGCGCGCCTGCGCGAAACGGCGGCGGTGTTCCAGCTCGACGACGAAGCGGCACGCACGGGCGCCGTCGCGCCGGTCGCAGCGCGTCACGCGTCGCGTGCACCCGCGGCGGTGGTTGCCGTACCGGCACCGGCGCCGGCACAACAGGCTGCTGCGCGCGACGATCGCGATGCACCGCCGAAGCGCATGGCTGCGACGCCGCCGGCGCGCAAGCCCGTGGCTGCATCCGCAGCGCCCGCAGCGGCGCCGGTCGCTGCTGGCGCCGGCGCCGACGACTGGGAGACCTTCTGATTCGCGCGTGCCGCGCATCTATCCCCATTTGGTGACGAACGACGCCCGCGACATGCGGGCGTCGTCGTTTCGGCGGCGGACAAAATATGACAGCGCGCGTGAACGGTCACGCATCGTCGCATGCATCGCGCGGCCCGCGCCGCCGGATGCGCGCAATACGCGCAACGGTGCGCGTCGTGTTCCCGCATCCGTCGTACGGGTATCTCCGTAAGGGGCACGGCAAAAAAATTGTAACGGTGCGCGCGGCGTGTCGTCGTAAACGACGGCTCGAACGTATAGGGATGAAGGGGGGCGTGACGACGTCGGAAGTGTCCAACGCACAAGACGATTCGTTGTTCGACGAGACGCGACGGATGCAGTTTCTGCGGCTCGGGAGGTCGATTGTAAAACGACGAAATACGTTGTCCAAGCGGTGTTGTCGAGAATGACGAACTTCATACGAAGAGTTCGTGAAAAAAAATTAGAAAGGGTTTAGGATGAATTCGAACGCGCTTGCTTCTGCGCAGTCGTACGAAGGCAGGCACGTCTTCAGACTCAGGCGAGGGAGGTAGCATGGATATTTACAGCAGCTTCGCGAACCGCTTCGAAAAAATGCGAGAGGAAGAGCTCTCGCTGGAGGAGTATCTCGCGCTCTGCAAGAACGATCCATCCGCGTACGCGACGGCTGGTGAACGCATGCTGGCAGCAATCGGGGAACCTGAACACATCGATACCCGCAACGAGCCGCGCCTGTCGCGGATCTTCGCGAACAAGGTCATCAAGGTCTATCCCGCATTCCGTGAGTTCTACGGAATGGAGGAAGTGATCGAGCAGGTGGTCGCGTATTTCCGCCACGCCGCGCAAGGGCTCGAAGAGAAGAAGCAGATCCTTTACCTGCTCGGTCCGGTGGGCGGCGGCAAGTCGTCGATCGCCGAGCGTCTGAAGCAACTGATGGAGCGCGTGCCGTTCTATGCGCTGAAGGGCTCGCCCGTCAACGAATCGCCGCTCGGGCTGTTCGACTACGACGAAGACGGCCCGATCCTCGAGGAACAGTACGGCATTCCGCGCCGCTACCTGAAGAGCATCCTGAGCCCGTGGGCCGTCAAGCGCCTGCACGAATACAACGGCGACATCCGCCAGTTCCGCGTCGTGCGCCGCTATCCGTCGATCCTGCGGCAGATCGGCATTGCGAAGACGGAGCCGGGTGACGAGAACAACCAGGACATCTCGTCGCTGGTCGGCAAGGTCGACATCCGCAAGCTCGAGCAGTATGCGCAGGACGACGCCGACGCATACAGCTACTCGGGCGGCCTGTGCCTCGCGAACCAGGGCCTGCTCGAATTCGTCGAAATGTTCAAGGCGCCGATCAAGGTGCTGCACCCGCTGCTGACCGCCACGCAGGAAGGCAACTTCAAGGGCACCGAGGGCTTCGGCGCGATTCCGTTCGACGGGATCATCCTCGCGCACTCGAACGAGTCGGAGTGGAAGGCGTTCCGCAACAACCGCAACAACGAGGCACTGCTCGACCGGATCTTCGTCGTGAAGGTGCCGTACTGCTTGCGCGTGTCGGAAGAGACCAAGATCTACGAGAAGCTGATCCGCAACTCGTCGCTCGCCGAGGCCGTATGCGCGCCGGGCACGCTGAAGATGATGTCGCAGTTCTCGGTGCTGTCGCGCCTGCACGAGCCGGAGAATTCGAGCCTGTTCTCGAAGATGCAGGTGTACGACGGCGAAAACCTGAAGGACACCGATCCGAAGGCGAAGTCGTACCAGGAATATCGCGACTACGCGGGCGTGGACGAAGGGATGACGGGCGTGTCGACACGCTTCGCGTTCAAGATCCTGTCGCGCGTGTTCAACTTCGATTCGAGCGAGGTCGCGGCCAATCCCGTGCACCTGATGTACGTGCTCGAACAGCAGATCGAACGCGAGCAGTTCCCGCCGGAAACCGAGCAGAAATACCTGTCCTTCGTGAAGGACGTGCTCGCGTCGCGCTACGCGGATTTCATCGGCAAGGAGATCCAGACGGCCTACCTCGAGTCGTATTCGGAGTACGGCCAGAACATCTTCGACCGCTACGTCACGTATGCCGACTTCTGGATCCAGGATCAGGAATTCCGCGATCACGATACCGGCGAGAGCTTCGATCGCGCCGCGCTGAACGCGGAGCTGGAGAAGATCGAGAAGCCGGCCGGCATCAGCAATCCGAAGGATTACCGCAACGAGATCGTGAACTTCGTGTTGCGTGCGCGGGCGGCAAATGCCGGCAAGAACCCCGTGTGGACGAGCTACGAGAAGTTGCGCGTCGTGATCGAGAAGAAGATGTTCTCGAACACCGAGGAACTGTTGCCGGTGATTTCGTTCAACGCAAAGGGTTCGGCGGAAGAGCAGCGCAAGCATGAGGACTTTGTAAACCGGATGGTCGCGAAGGGCTATACGCCGAAGCAGGTGAGGCTGCTTTGCGACTGGTACCTGCGCGTGCGCAAGTCGTCATGACGCGCGCGGTACCGAGCCCGTGCGGCGAGTCCGCACGGGCGCTTTCAGGGACGCCGCCCGCATGACGGGAGACGGCATGTGCGGCGAGCGTTCCGGCATATCGACTTTCGAGCGGGAGACCGGCAGTGCTTCATCAAATCATCGACCGCAGGCTGGCCGGCAAGAACAAGAGCATCGCCAACCGCGAACGCTTCCTGCGTCGCGTCAAGAACTACATTCGTCGTGCCGTGTCCGACGCGGTGCGCGACCGTAGCATCAAGGATATCCAGAGCACGCAGAGCATCACGATCCCGCGCAAGGACATCGCGGAGCCGAATTTCCGGCACGGGCCGGGCGGGCGTCGTGAATACGTGCATCCCGGCAACGAGGACTACGTGCGCGGCGACAAGATCCCGCGCCCGCAGGGCGGCTCGGGCGGCGGCGGCAGTCAGGCCAGCAACGAGGGCGAAGGGCAGGACGACTTCGTGTTCGAGTTGTCGCGCGACGAGTTCATGCAGTACTTCTTCGACGATCTCGAACTGCCGCGCCTCGTGAAGACGCACCTGCTGACGGTGCCGAGCTGGAAGAACGTGCGCGCGGGCTGGTCGGCGGAAGGCACGCCGAACAACATCGACGTCGTGCGCTCGCTGCGCAGCGCGCTCGGCCGGCGCATCGCGCTCGGCTCGCCGCTCGTCAACGAGCTGCGCGAACTCGAGGCCCAGCTCGAAGCGATGAAGAGCGATCCGGAAGACCGCCGCGCGGAAATCGCGACGCTCGAGGCCGAGATCCATCACCTGAAGGGGCGCATCTGGCGGATTCCGTTCATCGATCCGTTCGACCTGCGCTACATCAACCGCGTGAAGCAGCCGCAGCCGTCGAGCCAGGCCGTGATGTTCTGCCTGATGGACGTGTCGGGCTCGATGGACGAGCAGCGCAAGGATCTCGCGAAGCGCTTCTTCATCCTGCTTTACCTGTTCCTCAAGCGCAACTACGAGCGCATCGAGGTCGTGTTCATCCGTCACCATACGCGCGCCGAGGAGGTCGACGAGGACACCTTCTTCCATTCGACCGAGAGCGGCGGCACGGTCGTGTCGAGCGCGCTCGAACTGATGCGCAAGGTGCAGAACGAGCGCTACTCGCCGACCGAATGGAACATCTACGGCGCGCAGGCGTCCGACGGCGACAACTGGACCGACGATTCGCCGAAGTGTCGCAAAATCCTGGAAGAGGATATCCTCACGAAGACGCGTTACTTCGCGTATATCCAGGTCGCGCCGGAAGAGCAGAATTTGTGGCTGGAATACGCGCAACTGGCACTGTCGCAACCGCATCTCGCGATGAAAAAAGTGGAATCGGCTGCCGACATTTACCCGGTATTTCGCGAATTGTTCGAAAAGCAGGTGGAAACGTCATGACGACCCGCCATCTGCACAACGAGTCGCGCGGCTACGAGCCGCGCCCCTCCGGCGACGACACGGCCGGCCCTGCCGCATCGCAGCAACGCGCGCAGGCCGAACCTTCGCCGCCGGCCGCCGACTTGCCCGGTTCCGGGCAAAAGGAAGCGCGTATGAACGTTGCCGAACGCAAGCCGCTGCCGTGCCCGTCCGACTGGACGTTCGAACTGCTCGAGGAATACGACACGCACATCTCGCAGGTCGCCGAACAATACGAGCTCGACATCTACCCGATCCAGCTCGAACTGATCAGCGCCGAACAGATGATGGACGCGTATGCGTCGGTCGGGATGCCAGTCAACTACCGCCACTGGTCGTTCGGCAAGCACTTCCTGTCGACCGAGAAGAGCTACCGCCGCGGCCAGATGGGCCTCGCGTACGAAATCGTCATCAATTCGAACCCGTGCATCGCGTATCTGATGGAAGAGAACACGATGACGATGCAGGCGCTCGTGATCGCGCACGCGGCGTACGGGCACAACTCGTTTTTCAAGGGCAACTACCTGTTCCGGCTGTGGACCGACGCGCACGCGATCATCGACTATCTCGTGTATGCGAAGAACTACGTCGCGGAATGCGAGGAGCGCTACGGGCTCGATCGCGTCGAGGAGCTGCTCGATTCGTGCCATGCGCTGATGAACTACGGCGTCGACCGCTACAAGCGGCCGCAGAAGCCGTCGCTGTCGAAGGAAGCCGCGCTGCGGCGCGAGCGCGAGGCGTACCTGCAGTCGCAGGTGAACGAACTGTGGCGCACGCTGCCGGGCAAGAAACCCGAGCTGATGGAGGAGCAGGAAGACCGCTATCCGCCCGAGCCGCAGGAGAACCTGCTGTATTTCGCGGAGAAGAACGCGCCGCTGCTCGAGCCGTGGGAGCGGGAAGTGATCCGCATCGTGCGCAAGATCGGCCAGTATTTCTACCCGCAGCGGCAGACGCAGGTGATGAACGAAGGCTGGGCGACGTTCTGGCACTACACGCTGCTGAACACGCTGTACAACCAGGGCAAGCTGGAAGACAGCTTCATGATGGAGTTCCTGCATTCGCACAGCAACGTGGTCTACCAGCCGCCCGTCACGAAGCCGTACTACAGCGGGATCAACCCGTATGCGCTCGGTTTCTCGATGATGAGCGACATCCGGCGGATCTGCGAAGCGCCGACGGAAGAGGACTACAAGTGGTTTCCGGAGATCGCGGGCACGCCGTGGCTGCCGGCGATGCACTACGCGATGCGCAACTTCAAGGACGAAAGCTTCATCGCACAGTACCTGTCGCCGAACCTGATCCGCGAGATGCGGCTCTTCTCGGTGCTCGACGACGACATGCGCGATTCGCTCGAGGTATCGGCGATCCACGACGATTCCGGCTACCAGTACGTGCGGCAGGCGTTGTCGCGGCAGTACGACATCCATCACCGCGAGCCGAACATCCAGGTGTGGGCAGTGAACACGCGCGGCGACCGCAGCCTCACGCTGCGTCACTTCATGACCGACAACCGCCACCTGTCGAACGACAGCGACGAAGTGCTCAAGCACATGGCGCGGCTGTGGCAGTTCGACGTGTACCTGGAAAGCGTCGACGAGGCCGGCACCGTGCGCAAGCGCTACGAGTGCCGCTACGTGCCGCCGGAGGTGCGTGTCTGAGCGCCGCTTTCGAATAGTTTGCATCGGACGCCAGCCCGCGGGCTGGCGTTTTCATATGACGAACGCGCGGCGGGAGAAAAATTTTCTACATCCGGACGAACCCGGAAAGCCTGTTACTTTACATTTCGCTAAAATCCCGTAGCGCCGTGCCGCCGGAACCGGTGCCACGTGCGACCGCACGCGGCGGCCCCCAAGCCGTCTCGCCCAGAAAGCATTAAAAGGAACAGACCAATCCATGGACGTCCAGACCGACCAAGCTGCGCTGTCCGCGCATGACACCCGGCGGCGCGTGTTCGCCATCGTCGGCGCCTCATCGGGCAACCTCGTCGAGTGGTTCGACTTCTACATCTACTCGTTCTGCGCGCTGTATTTCGCGCCGGCGTTCTTCCCGAGCGGCAACACCACGACGCAGCTGCTGAATACGGCGGGCGTGTTCGCGGCCGGCTTCCTGATGCGCCCGATCGGCGGCTGGCTGTTTGGCCGCATCGCCGATCGTCACGGCCGCCGCGCGGCGATGATGATCTCGGTGCTGATGATGTGCGGCGGTTCGCTCGTGATCGCGGTGCTGCCGACCTATGCGCAGATCGGCGCGCTCGCGCCGGCGCTGCTGCTGGTCGCGCGTCTGTTCCAGGGCCTGTCGGTGGGCGGCGAATACGGCACGAGCGCGACCTACATGAGCGAGGTCGCGCTGAAGGGCCGGCGCGGCTTCTTCGCGTCGTTCCAGTACGTGACGCTGATCGGCGGCCAGCTGTGCGCGCTGCTCGTGCTCGTGATCCTGCAGCAGACGCTGTCGACCGACGAACTGAAGGCGTGGGGCTGGCGCATCCCGTTCGTCGTCGGCGCGGCGGCCGCGCTGATCTCGCTGTACCTGCGGAAATCGCTCGACGAGACGTCGACCAGCGCGTCGCGCGACAAGAAGGACGCCGGCACGATCCGCGGCGTGTGGCGGCACAAGGGCGCGTTCCTGACGGTGGTCGGCTTCACGGCCGGCGGCTCGCTGATCTTCTACACGTTCACGACGTACATGCAGAAGTACCTCGTGAACACGGCCGGCATGCACGCGAAGACGGCCAGCAACGTGATGACCGTCGCGCTGCTCGTCTACATGCTGATTCAGCCGGTGTTCGGCGCGCTGTCCGACAAGATCGGCCGCCGCACGTCGATGATCCTGTTCGGCTCGTTCGCGGTGATCGGCACGGTGCCGCTGATGCATGCGCTGAAGGACGTGACGAGCCCGGTGGCTGCGTTCGTGCTGATCACGGTCGCGCTGGCGATCGTCAGCTTCTACACGTCGATCAGCGGCCTCATCAAGGCCGAGATGTTCCCGCCGGAAGTGCGTGCGATGGGCGTCGGCCTGTCGTACGCGGTCGCGAACGCGATCTTCGGCGGCTCGGCCGAGTATGTCGCGCTGTGGTTCAAGTCGATCGGCAGCGAGGAAACCTTTTACTGGTACGTGACGGTGCTGTGCGCGATCTCGCTGATCGTGTCGTGGCGGATGCGCGATCCGAGCAAGGAAGGGTATCTGCGCAACGAACCGTGATCGATTGCGCATCGCGCGCAGTCGCATCGTGACGAACGTCCCGCCAGCTGGCGGGACGTTTTTTTGCGGCGTGCGATTACGCGTGCGGCGGCGCGTGATCGAACACGCTCGACCAGCCATGCGAACATCTGCTCGACGCTCGGCGAGCGCGACGGGCCGTATACGGGGAGCCGGACGATCGCGCAGGTAGACATCCTCGGCATCGCGTCGGTGGGGCGCGTCATATCGATATCGAAATCGATTCGTTGTCCGTTACGAGCAATTTCCTTAATCTGAACCCGTAGTTCGTGTGACACCTCCTTGACTGGGATTCGCGCCCGCTGTCCGCAGCGGGCGTCTTTTTTTGTGCGCGGCGTGCCGCCGCACGGCTCGCTTGCCTCATCACGAAACCCGCTGAGCAAAGCACCATTTGTTGGTTCGGATTCGCCGCATGCGCTGATACGTTAGCGGCTTCGCGACACCACACTTCGTCGTGATGTTCCTCGAACCGGCCGCCGCGCGATCCGCGGCGGCCTTCATAACAAATCAGGTCGTGCTCATGAAAATCCACACTCTCGCTACGTGGCTCGTCGGGGCTGCGCTCGTCACCGCAGGCACGGTCGCGCATGCGGACCGTCTCGACGACATCAAGAAGGCCGGCGTGCTGCGCGTCGCGACGTTCGACAGCAACCCGCCGTTCGGTTATGTCGATGCAAAGAACAACCACATCGTCGGTCTCGACGTCGACTATGCGAAGGCGCTTGCCGACAAGCTCGGCGTGAAGCTGCAGCTCCAGCCGACCAACCCGGCGAACCGCATTCCGTTCCTGACGTCCGGCAAGGTCGATCTCGTGCTCGCGAACTTCACGATCACCGACGAGCGCGCGAAGCAGGTCGACTTCAGCATTCCGTATTTCTCGTCGGGCCAGCAGTTTCTCGCGAAGAAGGGCGTGCTGAAATCGGCCGACCAGTTGAACGGCCTGCGCGTCGGCGCGGACAAGGGCACGACGAACGAGATCACGCTGCGCGAGAAATTCCCGAAGGCGACGATCGTCGCGTACGACGACACGCCGTTCGCGTTCGCCGCGCTGCGCGCCGGCAACGTGCAGGCGATCACGCAGGACGGCCCGAAGCTGATCGGCCTGCTCGCGAACGTACCCGACAAGCAGAACTACGAGATTCCCGCGTTCACGATCTCGAACGACTACATGGGCGTCGGCGTGCCGAAGGGCGAGACGCGCCTGCTCGGCTTCGTCAACGACACGCTGAAGGGGCTCGAGGCGAACGGCCGCGCCGTGCAGATCTACGATGCATGGTTCGGGCCGACGACGAAGACGCCGCTCACGCGCATCTTCCGCATCGGCGACAAGACCTGAGCCACGCCGCACGCGCGCCGCGATTTGCCGGAACGTCGGCAGCGCGGCGCTTTCCGTTTTGTTCCGATCGCGTGCTTCGCGCACGTCCCTCAGCATGCTCGGGTTGGCTCCCAAATATCTGTCCTGGCTCTGGCAGGGTTTCCTGCTGACACTCGGCCTCGCGGCCGCGTCGGCCGTCGCCGCGACCGCCGGCGGGCTGCTGCTCGCGGTCATGCGGCATGCGCGCGGCACGGTGCTGCGCACGGCGGCCGCCGCATACGTCGTCGCGTTCCGCAACACGCCGCTGCTCGTGCAGTTGCTGTTCTGGTATTTCGGCGTCGCGTCGTTGCTGCCCGACACGTGGATCGCGTGGCTGAACGCGCGTCATCAAGTGAGCGCGGGCCCGCTCACGCTCGCATGGCCGTCGTTCGAATTCGTCGCGGGCTGGGTCGGGCTGAGCGCGTATACGGCCGCATTCGTCGCCGAGGAATGCGAAGCCGGCCTGCGCGGCGTGCGCCGCGCGCAGCATGACGCGGCGGCGGCGCTCGGCCTCACGCCGATGCAGTCGCTGCGCTACGTGGTATTGCCGCAGGCCGTGCGCATCGCGCTGCCGCCGCTGTTCGGCCAATACATGAATCTCGTGAAGAACTCGTCGCTCGCGATGGCGATCGGCGTGGCCGAGCTGTCGTATGCGTCGCGGCAGGTCGAAACGGAAACGTTCAAGACCTTCGCCGCGTTCGGCGTCGCGACCTTGCTGTACGTCGCGGCGGTGGCCGCGATCGAGGCCGGTGCGTATGCGGCCACGCAATGGCGCGACCGGCTTGGCGCGGGGCGTTGACGATGGATTTTTCGCTGCTGCTCTCCAACCTGCCGTACCTGCTCGTCGGCGCGTTCCCGGAAGGTCCGCTCGGCGGCGCCGCGCTGTCGCTGGTGCTTGCGATCGCGTCGGCCGCTGCCTCGGCCGTGCTCGGCATCGCGCTCGGCGTCGCGATGGCGCTCGCGCGCGGCCCCGTACGCGTGCTGCTGCTCACGTTCATCGGGTTCTTCCGCGCGATTCCCGTGCTGATGCTGATCTTCTGGACGTACTTCCTGATGCCCGTGCTGCTGCACATGGATGTGCCGGGGCTCGCGACGGTCGTGTGCGCGCTCGCGCTCGTCGGCGGCGCGTATCTCGCGCATGCGGTGCATGCGGGCATCGTCGCCGCGGGCGACGGCCAATGGCAGGCCGGGCTGTCGCTCGGGCTCACGCGCTGGCAGACGGTGCGCCACGTGCTGCTGCCGCAGGCGATCCGGATCATGACGCCGTCGTTCGTCAACCAGTGGGTCGCGCTCGTGAAGGACACGTCGCTCGCGTATATCGTCGGCGTGCCGGAGCTGTCGTTCGTCGCGACGCAGGTGAACAACCGGCTGATGGTGTATCCGGCGCCGATCTTCCTGTTCGTCGCGGCGATCTATCTGGTGCTGTGCACGTCGCTCGACGGCGCGGCGCGCTGGCTGTTGTCGCGCGGCACGCGTGCGCAACACGTCGAGCAGGCGACGGCCGAGCGCACGGAGCCCGCGCGGTGACGGTGTGCCACGGCCGTGGCGAACGGCCAGTGAGGACGCGCTGGTGAATATCCGCAGTTGACGGCACACCGGGCAGGTCGTGCCCGGCGTGCAGTACGGACAGCAACGGTGGATGGCCGGCCGCCTGCACCGCCGCTTCCGTAGCGACGGCGGGCGGCACGTGCGTCACGACGCCGAGTAGTGCGTGTTGAAGACCGCGCGCAGCGTCGATTTGTCGGTTGCGAAATCGCCCCACAGCGGCCCGTCGTTCTGCGCGAACGCGAACGGCGCCGTATTGATCGACGCGAGGCGGAAGCGCCATTGCGCGGCTTCCTGGCGGAACGCGGTGAGCTGCATGTCGGACAGCGCCGTCTGCGCGCTGGCGAGCGTGACGAGCGGGTCGACCGGATCGTTCGCGACGCGCACTTCGAAATGCAGGTGCGGGCCCGTTGCGGCGCCCGTCATCCCGACCGAGCCGAGCCGCTGGCCCTGCTTCACGGTTTCGCCGGTCTTGAGCCCGTGCGCGAACGCGGACAGGTGCGCGTAGTAGGTCGAGTAGCCGTCCGCGTGATCGACGATCACGTAGCGGCCGTAGCCGCCCGGATCGGTGCCGACGAACGACACCACGCCGTCGGCCGCCGCGTCGACGGGCGTGCCGCTCGGTGCGGCGAGATCGACGCCCGTGTGGAACGCCATCGCCTGCGACAGCGGATGGACGCGCTCGCCGAAGAACGAGCTGATGCGCGTCCACTTGACCGGCATCGTGAACGCGGCGGCTTCGAGCGGCGAACCGTCGAGCGTGTAGTACGCGCCGTGCTCGGCACCCGGCGCGCGGAACCAGATCGCGCCGAACGTGCGGCCGGCGACGCGCAGTTCGAGCGCGGTGAGGCGCGGCGTGCCGTCGGTCGTGTCGAACGCGACGCGGTAATAGTCGCCGCGCTGCGCACTCGCGCGCATCGCGACCTTGCCGGTGACGAGATCGCCGAGCTGGATGCGCACCTCGGGCGGCACGTCGAGCCGGTTCAGCGTATCGGACAGCGTGAGCTCGATGTCGCCCGCGCGCATCCCGTGCTGGTTTTCGGGCGGCGCAAGCTGGAACAGGCTCGCATAGCCGAGCATGTCGTTGCGGTGTGCGCTGAGCGGCGCGAACAGGCCAGGCTGCAGGCTGCGGTCGTTGCGTTCGCCGTGTTCGTTGCGCTCGCCGAGCGTGCGGGCGAGCTCGCTCGTCACGAAATGCTGCGCGGTGGGAAACGGCGTGTCGGACAGCACGCGCTGCGGCAGCACGGCCGTGCCCGAGTCGACGGCGCCCGGCAGTTGCGATACGGCCGGCAGCGCGGCGGCAAGGCCGAGGGCGGCGAGAGCGCCGAGCACGGCGGCCGGCACGAGCGCGCGCACGACGCGCTGCGCGCGGCCGGGCGCGAAAGCATCAGGAGTTGCGGCAGGCTTGACCAAGGTGTCCACATCCAGGAAAGCGGTTCAAAGGGGTGTGGGCAGGGGCCGCCGGCGGCTCAACCGTCGAATGGCGACGGGGCGGGCGGCGGGCGTGCAACAAAACAGGCCCCGCCAGGGGCCTGTGTCGTTTCCGTTCGACCCAACGCGCGGGGCGGGCCCGCTTCGAACGGCGGCGTGTTTACCGGGTCGAACCCGGTTATCACGAAGACGCTAAAGAATGATGACAGCGTCAGTCTACCGATGTTCCGCGAAACGTTAAAAATTTTAAAGGGGGTCAGCTCATTCGTTTCGCAGTGCGGTAAATCGGGTTAAATCAGAATTTGTTACGATAATTTTCGTCAGCTCGGCAATTTTTGCGCGCGGCCGCGCAACGCGGCGGACATGCGGACGGCGTCGAAGCCGGCGTCGAGCATCGCTTCGGCGTCGTTCCACAGATTGCCGCGCAGCCGGTTGGTCCAGATCATCGACGCGAACACGCCTTCGAGCAGCGACACGAGATAGACGGCGGCCAGGTGCACGTCGAGATCGGCGGCGAGTTCGCCGGCCGCGATCGCGCGGCGCAGCAGCGCCTTCGTGATTCGCAGCATCTGCAGCTCGAGCAGCATGCGGCGCCGCTGCAGCGCGCCGTTTTCCTCGCTCTGCTCGCACTTCGTATAGAGGATCACGAGCACGCGCTGCATCGGGCCCGGCTCGCCGCATTCCTGCAGATAGTGGGACGCGGCACGCCGCAGCGTGGCGAGCGGCGGCAGGCCGTCGCCCGCGTCGAAACCTTCCGACGTGCGCGCGAACGCGCGGTCGCACATCGCGAGACACACTTCCATCTTGTTGCGGTAGTGGCCGTAGACGGCGCCCCGCGACATCCCGGCGGCCTCGGCGAGGTCCGCCATCGCGGTTTGCGCGACGCCTTTCTCGAGCAGCACGAGCTCGGCGGCGTCGAGGATCCGGTGCTTGATGGCGAGCGATTCTTCCCGGGTCTTGCGGGCCATGTCGTGAGTTTCCTTACAATTCGCTGTCGTTTTATTGAGACAGTGTGGCGGTCAGGTTGAAACAGCGTTTATTTAATCAGTCGTGACTGATTATAATCGACCACCCTGAGCCGCCGCATTTTATCGGCGGCGAACGATCCGAGGTCACCATGAATAACAACAATTGCTTCCTGTCGCGCTGCCGCCGGCTGGCGCCGTTCACGCTGGCGGCCGCGCTCGTCGTGGCCGGATGCGGCAAGGGCGAGCAGGACGCGGAGAAAGAGACCGCGAAGCAGGCGACCGTCGTCACGGTGCGCCCGACGGCCGTGCCGATGACCGTCGAATTGCCGGGCCGGCTCGACGCGTACCGGCAGGCGGAAGTACGCGCGCGGGTCGCGGGCATCGTCACCGCGCGAACCTACGAGGAAGGCCAGGAAGTGAAGCAGGGCGCGGTGCTGTTCCGCATCGATCCCGCGCCACTGAAGGCCGCGCGCGACGCCGCGCAGGGTGCGCTCGCGAAGGCGCAGGCCGCCGCGCTCGCGGCGAGCGACAAGCGCCGCCGTTACGACGACCTGGTGCGCGACCGCGCCGTCAGCGAGCGCGACCATACCGAGGCCGTTGCCGACGACACGCAGGCGAAAGCCGGGGTTGTATCCGCGAAGGCCGAGCTCGCGCGTGCGCAGTTGCAGCTCGACTATGCGACCGTCACCGCGCCGATCGCGGGCCGCGCACGGCGCGCGCTCGTGACCGAAGGCGCACTCGTCGGCCAGGACCAGGCGACGCCGCTCACGACCGTCGAGCAGCTCGATCCGATCTACGTGAACTTCTCGCAGCCGGCCGCCGACGTCGACGCGCTGCGCCGCGCGGTGAAGAGCGGCCGCGCGACCGGCATTGCGCAGCACGACATCGAGGTGACGCTGTTGCGCGCCGACGGCAGCGCGTATCCGCTGAAGGGCAAGCTGCTGTTCAGCGATCTCGCGGTCGACCCGACCACCGACACCGTCGCGATGCGCGCGCTGTTCCCGAATCCCGAGCGCGAGCTGTTGCCGGGCGCGTATGTGCGGATCGCGCTCGACACGGCGGTCGACCAGCGGGCGATCCTCGTGCCGCGCGACGCGCTGCTGCGCACGACCGATCGCACGTCGGTGCGCGTCGTCGGCGCGAACGGCAAGGTCAAGGACGTCGAGGTCGCGGCCGACCAGATGAGCGGCCATGACTGGCGCATCACGCGCGGCCTGACGGGCGGCGAACGCGTGATCGTCGACAACGCCGCGCAGTTCGCGCCCGAGACGGCCGTCAAGCCCGTCGAGAAGGCGCCGCCGTCGAAGGCGGCGCCGGCAGCGGCCGCTTCGCACGCGGCCGCCCGTCAAACCTGACCGGTTCAAACCACCATGGCACGTTTCTTCATCGATCGCCCCGTCTTCGCGTGGGTGATCGCAATCTTCATCATGCTGGGCGGCATGTTCGCGATCCGCGCGCTGCCCGTTGCGCAATACCCGGACATCGCGCCGCCCGTCGTCAGCATCTATGCGACCTACCCGGGTGCGTCCGCGCAGGTCGTCGAGGAATCGGTGACCGCGCTGATCGAGCGCGAAATGAACGGCGCGCCGGGGCTGATGTATACGTCCGCGACGAGCAGCGCCGGGATGGCGTCGCTGTACCTGACGTTCAAGCAGGGCGTGAATGCCGATCTCGCGGCCGTCGAAGTGCAGAACCGGCTAAAGACGGTCGAGGCGCGCCTGCCCGAGCCCGTGCGCCGCGACGGCATCCAGGTCGAGAAGGCCGCCGACAACATCCAGCTCGTCGTGTCGCTCACTTCCGACGACGGCCGGATGACCGACGTGCAGCTCGGCGAATATGCGTCGGCGAACGTCGTGCAGGCGCTGCGCCGCGTCGACGGCGTCGGCAAGGTGCAGTTCTGGGGCGCCGAATATGCGATGCGGATCTGGCCCGACCCGGTGAAGATGGCCGGGCACGGCCTCACCGCGTCGGACATCGCGTCGGCGGTGCGCGCGCACAACGCGCGCGTGACGATCGGCGACATCGGCCGCAGCGCGGTGCCGGCCAGCGCGCCGATCGCGGCGACCGTGTTCGCCGACGCGCCGCTGAAGACGCCGGCCGATTTCGGCGCGATCGCGCTGCGCACGCAGGCCGACGGCTCCGCGCTGACCCTGCGCGACGTCGCACGCGTCGAGTTCGGCGGCAACGACTACAACTATCCGTCCTACGTGAACGGGAAGGTCGCGACCGGGATGGGCATCAAGCTCGCGCCGGGCTCGAATGCGGTGTCGACCGAGAAGCGCGTGCGCGCGACGATGGACGAGCTGTCCGCGTTTTTCCCGCCGGGCGTGAAGTACCAGATTCCGTACGAGACGTCGTCGTTCGTGCGCGTGTCGATGAACAAGGTCGTCACGACGCTGATCGAGGCCGGCGTGCTGGTGTTCCTCGTGATGTTCCTGTTCATGCAGAACCTGCGCGCGACGCTGATCCCGACGCTCGTCGTGCCGGTCGCGCTCGCGGGCACGTTCGGCGTGATGTATGCGGCCGGCTTCTCGATCAACGTGCTGACGATGTTCGGGATGGTGCTCGCGATCGGCATCCTGGTCGACGATGCGATCGTGGTGGTCGAGAACGTCGAGCGGCTGATGGTCGAGGAAGGGCTCGGCCCGTACGACGCGACCGTCAAGGCGATGAAGCAGATCAGCGGCGCGATCGTCGGGATCACCGTGGTGCTGACGTCGGTGTTCGTGCCGATGGCGTTCTTCGGCGGCGCGGTGGGCAACATCTACCGGCAGTTCGCGCTGTCGCTCGCGGTGTCGATCGGTTTCTCGGCATTCCTCGCGCTGTCGCTGACGCCCGCGCTGTGCGCGACGCTGCTCAAGCCCGTGTCCGGCGACCATCACGAGAAGCGCGGTTTCTTCGGCTGGTTCAACCGCTTCGTCGCGCGTGCGACGCAGCGCTATGCGACACGCGTCGGCGCGATGCTGAAGAAGCCGTTGCGCTGGCTTGTCGTGTACGGCGCGCTGACCGCGGCCGCGGCACTGATGCTCACGCAGCTGCCGACCGCGTTCCTGCCCGACGAGGACCAGGGCAACTTCATGGTGATGGTGATCCGGCCGCAGGGCACGCCGCTCGCGGAAACGATGCAGAGCGTGCGCGAGGTCGAGTCGTATATCCGCACCGACGAGCCGGCCGCGTATACGTTCGCGCTCGGCGGTTTCAACCTGTACGGCGAAGGGCCGAACGGCGGGATGATCTTCGTCACGCTGAAGAACTGGAAGGAGCGCAAGGCCGCGCGCGATCATGTGCAGGCGATCGTCGCGCGCATCAACGAGCGCTTCGCGGGCACGCCGAACACGACGGTGTTCGCGATGAATTCGCCGGCCCTGCCCGATCTCGGCTCGTCGAGCGGCTTCGACTTCCGGCTGCAGAACCGCGGCGGGCTCGACTACGCGACGTTCAGCGCCGCGCGCGAGCAGCTGCTCGCGGCGGGCGGCAAGGACCGCGCGCTCACCGACCTGATGTTCGCGGGCACGCAGGACGCGCCGCAACTGAAGCTCGACATCGATCGCGCGAAGGCGTCGGCGCTCGGCGTGTCGATGGACGAGATCAACACGACGCTCGCGGTGATGTTCGGCTCGGACTATATCGGCGACTTCATGCACGGCACGCAGGTGCGGCGCGTGGTCGTGCAGGCCGACGGGCTGCACCGGCTCGATCCGGACGACGTGAAGAAGCTGCGCGTGCGCAACGCGCGCGGCGAGATGGTGCCGCTCGCGGCGTTCACGACGCTGCACTGGACGATGGGGCCGCCGCAGCTCACGCGCTACAACGGCTATCCGTCGTTCACGATCAACGGCTCGGCCGCGGCAGGCCACAGCAGCGGCGAGGCGATGACCGCGATCGAGCGGATCGCCGCGAAGCTGCCGGCCGGCATCGGCTACGCGTGGTCGGGGCAGTCGTTCGAGGAGCGGCTGTCGGGCGCGCAGGCGCCGATGCTGTTCGCGCTGTCGGTGCTGGTCGTATTCCTCGCGCTCGCGGCGCTCTACGAGAGCTGGTCGATCCCGTTCGCGGTGATGCTGGTCGTCCCGCTCGGCGTGATCGGCGCGGTGCTCGGCGTCACGCTGCGGACGATGCCGAACGACATTTATTTCAAGGTGGGGCTGATCGCGACGATCGGGCTGTCCGCAAAGAACGCGATCCTGATCGTCGAAGTCGCGAAGGATCTGGTCGCGCAGCGCATGTCGCTCGTCGACGCCGCGCTCGAGGCCGCGCGGCTGCGGCTGCGGCCGATCGTGATGACGTCGCTCGCGTTCGGCGTCGGCGTGCTGCCGCTCGCGTTCGCGTCGGGCGCGGCATCCGGCGCGCAGATGGCGATCGGCACCGGTGTGCTCGGCGGCGTGATCACGGCGACCGTGCTCGCGGTGTTCCTCGTGCCGCTGTTTTTCGTGATCGTCGGCCGCCTGTTCGACGTCGGCCCGCGCCGGCGCGGCGGCACGCAGCCGGCGACGATGGAGGGATCGCAATGATGTTTGCGCTGAATGCACGCGCTGCGCTGCGGGCGCCGCTCGCGCTGGCCGCCGCGCTCGCGCTCGCCGGCTGCTCGCTCGCGCCGCGCTACGAGCGGCCGGCGGCGCCGGTGCCGGCGGCCTATGCGCCGGCCGATGGAAGCCTGGGGCCGGCTGCGGCACCTGATGCGACACCTGCCGATGCCGCGCTGCTCGACGACTGGCATGCGTATTTCACCGATCAGGCGCTGCAGGCGTGGATCGACGCGGCGCTCGCGAACAACCGCGACCTGCGGATCGCGGCCGGCCGGCTCGAGGAGGCGCGCGCGCTGTACGGCGTGCAGCGCGCGGACCTGATGCCGTCGGTCGATGCGAATCTCGGCTATGAACGCACGCGCCAGTACGACCCGGTCGTGCGCGAAAGCGCGATCAGCGGGCTGTATCGCGCGGGCGTCGGCGTCAGCGCGTACGAACTCGACCTGTTCGGCCGCGTGCGCAGCCTGTCCGACGCGGCGCTCGCCGAATATTTCGCGACGGCGGACGCGCAGCGCACGGTCCGCATCGGCGTGATCGCCGAAGTGGCGGGGGCGTATGTATCGGAGCGCTCGCTGTACGAGCAGCTCGCGCTGGCGCAGCGCACGCTCGACGCGCGCGTGCACATGGCCGCGCTCACGCAGCGCCGCTACGCGGCCGGCACGAGCGACGCGATCGAGCTGCGCTCGGCCGAGATGCTGGTGGCGTCCGCGCGTGCGTCGCAGGCCGCGCTGCAGCGCGAGCATGCGCAGGCCGTGCGGGCGCTGCAATTGCTCGCGGGCGATTTCGCGCGCAACGTGCCCGGCGACGCGACCGCGCTCGACACGTTGTCGATCGCGCCCGTGGCGCCCGGCGCACCGAGCGCGCTGCTCGAACGGCGGCCGGACATCCGGCAGGCCGAGGCGCGGCTCAAGGCCGCGAACGCGCAGATCGGCGCCGCACGCGCGGCGTTCTTCCCGCGCATCGCGCTGACGACCGACTACGGCTCGGTCAGCGACGCGTTCTCGAGCCTGTTCGCGGCCGGCACGAGCGTGTGGACGTTCGCGCCGCGCATCACGCTGCCGATCTTCGCGGGCGGACGCAATCGCGCGAACCTCGACGTCGCGAACGCGCGCAAGCACATCGCGGTCGCCGAATACGAGAAGACCGTGCAGACCGCGTTCCGCGAAGTGGCCGACGCGTTCGCCGCGCGCGACTGGATCGATCGCCAGCTTGCCGCGCAGCAGGACGTCTACACGGCGGACGGTGCGCGGCTGAAGCTCGCGGAGCGCCGTTATGCGGGCGGCGTCGCGACGTATCTCGAACTGCTCGACGCGCAGCGCAGCACGTACGAATCGGGGCAGGAGCTGATCCGGCTCAAGCAGCTCAGGCTCGCGAACGCGATCGCGCTGTATCGCGCGCTTGGCGGCGGCTGGGCGCCGGCGTCTGCGTCGGCGGAGGTCGCGGCTTCCGCATGATGCGCGTCGCCTGACGCCGCAGCGCGCCGGGCAACGAGACGGCGGCCGCACGATTCGACGTGCGGCCGCCGTTTCCCGTTTCGATCGACATCGTTGCCCGCTGCATCGCCGATCGCTATCGGCGTTAGCTTCCGCTGTCGGGCAAGTCGTCCAGACCGTTTTCATACCGCGGCAGTGCGGAAGGGCATCTTCCGGAACGGCCCGCATCCGGCGATCGATCGTGTCGCCTCCCGGCGCAAACATGTGCCGCGCATCTTCCTTTTTCATCTCGTCCATTCAGACACGCGCATCGCGTGCCGACGGCCGCGCAAATATCTGATTCTCGATCGGTAATTGACGGTCGAATTAATTCGTGTATTGGAATTAATTCCGGCGGCAAAGTGTCGCAGTAAAACGTTTGTATTCATTTCGCAATCGTTTGCGCAATAAATCGAAGTTGCTGAAAGCCGACGTTAATTTCCTGTCAGTTGAAAATGATTTGATATTGATGTTGCCGTCCGACAACGATGGCGGCATTGGACAACGTTTTGTCTTTTTCGGATCGGGGCCGATATGAACCAATACCAGTATGGGTGAGGACGATTATGAGGAATGCAGGAGAAAAATATCGTTAATCTTCAATCGGTTCCGTGGAGCAAAAGAGAACTTCAGGTGAAATCGGTGAGATTAAAAATTGTCGAGAATGAATGTGATTTGTAAGATGCAAATGGAACATTGTCAGGGATATTTAACAATGATTTACAAAAAACTTTCACGACTATCTCGATAATGCCGCCTCGTGACGGACGGGAGCCACCACACGCTGCCTTTTGTATCCGCCACGTCGTCCATTCCCTTTGCAATTCTCACGGAAAACGTCATGAAAAAATCCCTCCTGACCGCTGTCGCACTCGCGGCCCTGTCGACCTCGGCCTTCGCAGCGGGCACCGGCACGATCAACTTCACGGGCGAGATCGTCGCGGGCGCGTGCGGCATCGATTCGGGCTCGGTCAACCAGACCGTGAACCTCGGCAAGGTGCCGACCAACGTGTTCAAGCAGGCTGGCGACAAGTCCACGCCGACCAATTTCGACATCAAGCTGACCGACTGCGACACGAGCATCGCGCAGAACGCGTACTTCACGTTCACGGGCACGTCGAGCGCTGGCCAGCCGAAGCTGCTCGCCACGATCGGTTCGGCAACCAACGTCGGCATCCGCCTGCAGGCCGCGTCGGGCGAATACCTCGACAACGGCGCCGAGCAGAAGGCTCCGACCGTGCTGCAAAACGGCACGAACATCGCACGCTTCGCAGCGATGTACGAAGCGACGGCAGCCGGCGTGACGCCGGGTACCGCCGACGGCGTCGCGAACTTCACGGTCCGCTACCAGTAAGCGTCCGTATCGGAGGAGGGGTGCGTGCATCCCTTCCTCCTTCTTCTTTCCTTCCTGTTTCCTTCTCCTCGGATTTCCGGTAGCACCGCGTGCGAATCAGACATTCCTTCCTTTGCGTCTCCGTGCTGGTCGTCGGCAGCCAGAGCCATGCGACGGAATTCAATGCGTCGTTTCTCGATATCGACGGAACGAGCAATGTCGACCTGTCGCAGTTCTCGCAGGCCGACTTCACGCTGCCGGGCGAGTACATGCTCGATGTGCAGGTCAACGACCTGTTCTACGGGCTGCAGTCCATCGAATTCATTGCCGTCGATGCGTCCGGCGCGGGCAAGCCGTGCCTGCGGCCGGAGCTCGTCGCGCAGTTCGGGCTGAAGCCGTCGCTCGCGAAGGACCTGCCGCGCTTCCAGGGCGGACGCTGCGTCGACCTCGGTGCGATCGAGGGGGCGACCGTGCGTTACCTGAAGAGCGACGGGCGGCTCAAGATCACGATTCCGCAGGCCGCGCTCGAATTCACCGATTCGACCTACCTGCCGCCGGAGCGCTGGTCCGAAGGGATTCCCGGCGCGATGCTCGACTATCGCGTGATCGCGAACACGAACCGCAACTTCGGTGCGGGCGGCGGGCAGACGAATTCGATCCAGGCCTACGGGACGATCGGCGCGAACTGGGATGCATGGCGCTTTCGCGGCGACTACCAGGCGCAGTCGAACGTGGGCAACACGGCGTACGCGGACCGCACGTTCCGCTTCAGCCGGCTTTACGCATTTCGCGCGCTGCCGTCGATCCAGTCGACGGTGACGTTCGGCGACGACTACCTGAGCTCCGACATTTTCGACACGTTCGCGCTGACGGGCGCGTCGATCCGCAGCGACGACCGCATGCTGCCGCCTTCGCTGCGCGGTTATGCGCCGCTGATCGCGGGCGTCGCACGCACCAATGCGACCGTGACCGTGTCGCAGGCAGGCCGCGTGCTGTACGTGACGCGCGTGTCGCCGGGTGCATTCGCACTGCAGAACATCAACACGAGCGTGCAGGGCACGCTCGACGTGGCCGTCGAGGAAGAAGACGGCAGCGTGCAGCGCTTCCAGGTGACGACGGCCGCCGTGCCGTTTCTCGCGCGTACCGGGCAGTTGCGCTACAAGGCTGCCGTCGGCAAGCCGCGCCTGTTCGGCGGCGCCGGCATCACGCCGTTCTTCGGCTTCGGTGAAATCGCATACGGCCTGCCGCTCGACGTCACGGTGTACGGCGGCTTCATCGCCGCATCGGGCTATACGTCGATCGCGCTCGGCGTCGGCCGCGATTTCGGCACGTTCGGCGCGGTGTCGGCTGATGTCACGCATGCGCGGGCGCGCCTGTGGTGGAACGGCGCGACGCGCAACGGCAACTCGTACCGCGTCAACTATTCGAAGCACTTCGACGGGCTCGATGCCGACGTGCGCTTCTTCGGCTACCGGTTTTCGGAGCGCGACTACACGAACTTCGCGCAGTTCACGGGCGACCCGACCGCGTACGGCCTCGCGAACAGCAAGCAGCGCTACTCGGCCACGATGTCGAAGCGCTTCGGCGACACGTCGACCTATTTCTCGTACGACCAGACGACCTACTGGGCGCGCTCGTCCGAGCAGCGCGTCGGCCTCACGCTGACGCGTGCGTTCTCGGTCGGCGCGCTGCGCAACCTGAACGTCAGCGTGTCGGCATTTCGCACGCAGAGCGCGGGCGCGAGCGGCAACCAGTTCTCGATCACCGCGACGCTGCCGATCGGCGGCCGCCACACCGTCACGTCGAACCTGACGACAGGCAGCGGCAGCACGAGCGTGAACGCGGGCTACATCTACGACGATCCTGATGGCCGCACCTACCAGGTCAACGCGGGCGCGACCGACGGCCGCGCATCGGCGAATGCGAGCTTCCGCCAGCGCTCGTCGGCGTACCAGCTCACGGCACAGGCGTCGACGCTCGCCAATGCGTATGCGGCCGCGTCGCTCGAGGTCGACGGTTCGTTCGTCGCGACGCAGTACGGCGTGTCCGCGCACGCGAACGGCAACGCGGGCGACACGCGGCTGCTGGTGTCGACCGACGGCGTGCCCGACGTGCCGCTGTCCGGCACGCTCACGCATACCGATTCGCGCGGCTATGCGGTGCTCGACGGCATCTCGCCGTACAACGTGTACGACGCGACCGTCAACGTCGAGAAGCTGCCGCTCGAAGTGCAGGTGACGAACCCGATCCAGCGCATGGTGCTGACCGACGGCGCGATCGGCTTCGTGAAGTTCGCCGCCGCGCGCGGCAGCAACCTGTACCTGACGCTGACCGACCCGGCCGGCAAGCCGCTGCCGTTCGGTGCATCGGTGCAGGACGCGGCGAACGGCAAGGAGCTCGGCATCGTCGGCGAGGGCGGTGCGGCGTTCCTGACGCAGGTTCAGCCGAAGTCGTCGCTCGCGGTGCGCGCGGGCGAACGCACGCTCTGCACGGTCGACGCGCTGCCGAACCAGCTCCAACTCGAAGGCACGCCGATCCCGGTGACGTGCCAGACGCCCGGCGAGTCGCACGCAGCGGCCGCGCGGGTCGAACGATGAATCCACGGATCCTGCGATGAAAAACTCTCTTTCCCTTTGCTTCCCGCGCCGCGTGTCGTGCGCACTCGCGACCGCCGGCGCGCTGCTCGCGGGCGCCGCGCATGCAGCGATCGTGCCGGACCGCACGCGCGTGATCTTCAACGAAGGCGAGCAGGCCGCGATCGTCACGATCACCAACAAGAGCACGACGTATCCGTATCTCGTGCAGTCGTGGCTCGAGGACGCGAAGGGCAACAAGATCACGTCGCCGCTGATGGTCGTGCCGCCGCTGCAGCGCGTCGAGGCGAACGAGCGCAACGTGCTGCGGATCGCGAAGCTGCCGGGCACCGAGTTGCCGGCCGATCGCGAATCGGTGTTCTACCTGAACATCCGCGAAGTGCCGCCGAAGACCGATACGCCGAACACGCTGCAGATCGCGCTGCATACGCAGATGAAGCTGTTCTACCGGCCGAAGGCCGTGCAGCCCGCGCGCGACGAGGACTGGACGCTGCCGATGACGCTGCGTGTCGACGCGGCCGCGCACAAGCTGGTGTTCGACAACCCGACGCCGTACCACGTGACGGTGGTCGACGTGAGCTCGGGCGCGCAGAAGACGCCGGTGCCGATCGAGCCGGTGATGGTGAGCCCGATGAGCACGGCCGACGTGCCGTTCAAGGCTGCGACGCCGTCGACGCTGTTCGTCACGCATATCGACGATTACGGCGGCCAGGTGGCGGTCGAGTATGCGTGCGACGCGGGGGCTTGCAAGAGCGTGAAGAAATGAGCGGGGAAATGCGTCATCGGGAATCGCCGGCGGCATGGTTGCGCTGGGTCGTGCTCGTGCTGCTGGTCGCGGCCGTGCAGCCCGCGTGGGCACTGCGCTGCCTGACCAACAGCGGCGCGACTTCGTTGACCGAGCCGATCGGCGGTGTTGCGTCGTATCCGACCGACGCGCCGGACGGCTACGTGATCTGGGTGTCGCCGGTGCGCACGACGTCGGGGTACTGCTACAAGGACCTGGGTGACGACGGCAGCCTGAAGGTCGTCGACAACATTTACTTCTACGCGAATCCGAATCGCACGAACCCTGCGGCATGGGGGCTCGAGATCGGCATCCGCTACAAGGGCGTCGACTATTTCGACAAGACCAGCAATCGCGGCGGCGGGGTGTTTACCGGGTATTCGGTGCCGCCGTGCAGCAGGTACGACTTCGACCGCGGGCGCTGCCAGCAGACGCGCATCAGCATCGACTATCAGGTCGTCGTGCGCAAGAAGGGCAACTGGGTCCAGCCGCCGAGCGATATCTATACGGTGTTCCAGTTCGACGGCGAGTTCGGGCTGAATGCATTCGGCACGAGTTTCCAGTACCGCCTGAGCGGCCTGCGCAACCTCAAGCCGACGCCGTGCTTCGTCGACGTACTCGTGACGCCCGAACCGGGCATCGTCAATTTCGGACAGGTGCAGGCGGTCGGCAACGGCTTCCTGCCGGCGGTGCCGCGCAAGCGATTCTCGTTGTCGCTGACCAAGAAATGCAACGTCGCGGTGCGCGTCGACGGGTACTTCGAAACGAGCTATCCGGTTCGGAACGGTTTGCTGGTACCCGCGAAGGACAGCAATTTCGGCATCGGCATCGAAGACAGCCAGGGCAAGGCGATTCCGTTCAACGAACAGTTCACGCTGACGCAGTTTCCATCCAATGTGATGAATCAGAGCGTGCTGATGGACGCGGTGCTGAAGTCGTTCGGGCCGCCGAAGATCGGGCGATTCGATGCGACGGCGACGATCCGGTTGTTCATCTATTGACGCATGCGTGCGCGGCCGGCGCCCGACAGTCGGCCGCAAGCCGTCAACCCGGCGCCGGCATTGCCCGGCGCCTTTCACGTCGAAAGCTTATGCGATGTCGCGGCCGGCATCGCACGATCGCGTTCGCTCGAACAACGATCCCGTCAATTGTTCAGACAAATCCTGACAGCCGGAAGGGGTATCTCGTAATCGGATTGAGAATGATTTGCGTTTACGTTAAATTGCGCTATCTCAGAATTTGACGGAGCAGATCGATGGCGATGGCGGAAGTGCTCGACCGACCCGCGGCGGCAACGGCAAACCCGTTCCTCGGCAGTTATCCGGACCTGCCGTTGCGCGCCGCGCCACGCGCGCGCCGTGCCGCGGAGCCCCGCGCGCAGGGCGCATTGCTCGACGTGCTGATCTCGCATCGCGCGATGCTCGTCAATGTCGCGCGCGGCTTCGTCGGCTGTGCGAGCCGTGCCGAGGACGTCGTGCACGACGTATTCGTGAAGCTCGTCGAATTCCCGAACCAGGACGCGGTGCGCCAGCCGGTCGCTTACGTGACGCGGATGGTGCGCAATGCGTCGATCGACGCGTGCCGCCGGCAGAGCCTCGAAAACGTCTATCACACGGAAGAGGACGACGGCTTCGACGTGCCGTCGCCGGAGCCGTCGCCGGAAGCCGCGCTGATGACGCGCGATACGCTGCGGCGCGTGTGGGCCGCGCTCGACGACCTGCCCGCGCGCAGCCGCGCGGCCTTCGAGATGGTGCGGCTGCGCGAGGAGACGCTGCAGACCGCGGCGCGCGCGCTGAACGTATCGCAGACGCTCGTGCATTTCATGGTGCGCGACGCGGAGCGCCACTGCGCGGAATGCCTCGACGCGTGCCATCGCGGCGTCGCGTGCCCGGTGTTCCTGGGCGGCCGTGCGCGGCGGCGGTAAAAAAACGCGCCGGCCAATCGTCTATCAGACAGGAGCGGCGCAATCCGCCGCTTCGCATCCTTCAACCGCCTCCTGCTTTTTTCCGATCATGACGCAAGCCACGACGCCTTCCGCCGACACCGACGATCTCGTCTACACGGTCGTCATCAACGACGAAGAACAGTATTCGATCTGGCCGACGTTCCGGCCCGTGCCGGCCGGCTGGCGCGAGGTCGGCGTGAGCGGCCCGAAGGCCGACTGTCTCGCGCACATCGAGACAGTCTGGACCGACATGCGCCCCGCGAGCCTGCGCCGCGCAATGGACGGCGAGCGCGCGGCGCGCGCCTCGTGACCCTCAGCGCCGCGACCCGGCGCGCCACCTGAAGAGGACGTTGCATGACCCTGCTTTCGTTGCCGACGCTCGACGACCTGCGTATCGAGCCGGGGCTGCCCACCGTCGTGTCGCCGCGCGGCAGCGACGGGATGTCGATCGACGACGTCGCGCCGCTGGCGCGCGAGATCGCGACCGACACGCTCGAACGGGCGGGCGGCGTGCTGTTCACGGGCTTTCACGTGCCGTCGATCGACGCGTTCCAGCAGTTCGCGGCATCGTTCGGCGATCCGCTGATCGGCTATGAATACGCGTCGACGCCGCGCAGCCAGGTCGAAGGCGCGGTCTACACGTCGACCGAATACCCGCCGCACCGCGCGATTCCGCTGCACAACGAGCAGTCGTATACGCGCGAATGGCCGCTGCGGATCTGGTTCCACTGCGCGCTCGCGGCGCCGAAGGGCGGTGCGACGCCGATCGCGGACAGCCGCGCCGTGTACCGCGCGCTCGATCCGGCGCTGATCGCGCGCTTCGAGCGGCGCGAGCTGCTGTACGTGCGCAATTTCGGGCAGGGGCTCGACCTGCCGTGGCAGCAGTCGTTCGGCACCGACGAGCCGGCCGAGGTCGAGCGGATGTGCGCGGCGCGCGGCATCGAATGCGCATGGCGCACCGACGACGACGGCGAGCTGCTGCTGCGCACGCGTGAACGCTGCCAGGCCGTCGCGCGCCATCCGCGCACCGGCGACCGCGTGTGGTTCAACCAGGCGAACCTGTTTCATCTGTCCGCGCTCGACGACGACATGCAGGAAGCGCTCGTCGATGCGGTCGGGCTCGAGAATGTGCCGCGCAACGTGTACTACGGCGACGGCGAGCCGCTCGAAGCCGATGCACTTGCCGAGATCCGCGGCGTGCTCGACCAGCAGCGCATCGTATTCCCGTGGCGCACGGGCGACGTGCTGATGCTCGACAACATGCTGACCGCGCATGCGCGCGACCCGTTCGAGGGGCCGCGCAAGGTCGTCGTCGCGATGGCGCAGAGTTACACGGTCCCGCGCGCGACCGAACGGAGGACCGATGACGCGTAGTACCGCCGCGCTTGCCGCGCGCGGATTGACGGTAGGTTATCGCGACCATGTCGTGATCGACGGGCTGGACCTGTCGATTGCGGCCGGCCGCGTGACCGCGCTGTGCGGGCCGAACGGCTGCGGCAAGAGCACGCTGCTGCGCACGCTCGCGGGCCTGCAGCCCGCGCGTGCCGGCCATGTCGAAGTGAACGGCGAGCCGCTCGCGTCGTTTCGCCGTCGCGCGCTCGCGCGCGAACTGACGATGCTCGCGCAGTTCAACCAGATTCCGTCGGGCCTCACGGTGCGCGAGCTCGTCGCGTACGGGCGCTATGCGTACGGCGGCTTCCTGCGCGGCCTGTCGCGCGCCGACCATGCGGCGATCGACGAGGCGCTCGAGACCAGCGGCCTTGCGGACGATGCTGGGCGCGACGTCGGCGCGCTGTCGGGCGGCGAACGCCAGCGTGGGTGGATCGCGATGGCGCTCGCGCAGCAGGCGCCGATCGTGCTGCTCGACGAGCCGACCACCTATCTCGACATCCATCACCAGCTCGACATCCTCGATGCGCTGCGCGCTCTGAACCGCGCGCGCGGGTTGACGATCGTGTGGGTGCTGCACGACCTGAACCAGGCGGCCGCGTACAGCGACGAGATCGTGCTGATGCGCGCGGGCCGCCTCGTCGCGCAGGGCTCGCCCGACGCGATGCTCGATCCGGCGCGGCTGCGCGCGGCGTTCGGCGTCGAGATGCTGAAGCTCGCGCATCCGCAGACGGGCGCGCCGATGTGCGTGCCGGCCTACGGGCCGTCCACATCCGACACACCGCAGGCGGCAGGCGTCTTCGACCGGGATCTCGCCGTATGACGACGTTCGCGATGCGCAAGCGCCTCGCGGCGACGGGGAAGGGCGCGGCCACCGGCCGGGCCGGCACGATTGCGATCGGCCTCGTCGCGCTGATCGCGATACTCGCGGCGCTGCGCGTCGCACCCGATTTGCGCGTGTGGTGGGCGGCGGCGCCCGGCAGCGACGCCGCCGCGCTCGCGCACGTGTTCCTGTTCGACCTCAACCTGCCGCGTGTCGCGGCCGCGCTCGTCGCAGGCGGCTGCCTCGGCGTCGCGGGCGCGTTGTTCCAGTCGCTCACGCGCAATCCGCTCGCGTCGCCCGACCTGCTCGGCGTGACGGGCGGCGCGCAACTAGGCCTGCTCGCGGCGATGCTCGTGCCGGCACTGGCGGGCGTCGCATCGGTGCCGCTGCTGTTCGTGTGCGGGCTGGCCGCCGCTGCAGTCGCGATTGTCGCGGCCGGCGGATGGCGCGCGACGCCGTTGCGGCTCGTGCTCGCGGGCAGCGTGTGCATGCTGCTGTTCGCGGCGCTGTCGACGCTCGTGCTCGCGTTGTTCGAGCAGAACATCGCGGGCGCCGCGCTGTGGACCAACGGCAGCCTGTACCAGCCGGGCGCGACGGGCCTCGCGCTCGCCGCGCGCTGGCTCGTCGTGCCGCTGATCGCGCTGCCGTTCGTGATCCGGCCGCTGAACCCGCTCACGCTCGGCGACGATGCCGCGGCCGCGGCCGGCGTGCGCGTCGATGCGACGCGGCTCGCCGCGACGCTCGTCGCGGTCGCGTTCACGAGCGTGGCCGTCAGTATCGCGGGCCCGCTGTCGTATGTCGGCCTCGTCGCGCCGAACCTGCTGCGCCAGGTGCGCGGTGCGCGCACGGCGCGGCTCGGCGTGCTGGTGCCGCTGTCGGCGCTCGCCGGCGGCGCGCTCGTGCTCGTCACCGACAGCGCTGTGCTCGTGTCGGGACTCGACGCGACACTGTCGACCGGCGTCGCGATCGCGCTGGTCGGCACGCCGCTGATGCTCGCGATGATCCGGCGCGGCGCCGCATGGTCAGGCGTGCTGCACGCGGATGCCGAACGCACGGCGGGCGGCGGCTCGACGCGGCTCGTCGGCTGGCTCGAACGGCTCGGCTGGCCGCTGCGCACCGCGCTGTTCGTCGTGGTCGGTGCGCTGGTGGTGTTGATCGGCGTGTCGGCCGGCCCCGAGTGGCTGTCGCCCGCGCGCTGGTCCGCCGTGCTGCACGGCCAGGATGCGCTCGCGCGGATGCTGATCGACCTGCGCATGCCGCGCCTGCTGTGTGCGCTGCTCGCGGGCGCGCTGCTGGCCGTGAGCGGCGTCGCGATGCAGAGCGTCGTGCGCAATCCGCTCGCGGGCCCCGAAGTGCTCGGCGTCACGCAGGGCGCGGGGCTCGTCACGCTGTTCGCATTGTCGACGTGGCCGCTGATGGGCCATGTGACGCTCGCGGCGGCCGCGCTGATCGGCGGCGGACTGTCGCTCGCGATCACGCTCGCGCTGAATCACCGGCATCGTTATGCGCCGCTCGCGGTGGCGCTGACCGGTATCGTGATCGGCGCGCTGTGGACGACGCTCGCGCAATGGCTGATCACGCAGCAAAGCGTGCAGCCCGCGCGCTTCGTCGTGTGGCTCGTCGGCGGCACCTATGGCCGCAGCTGGGGCGAGGTGTCGATGCTGCTGCCGTGGTGCGTGCTCGCGGTACCCGTGTTCGCGTGGCTCGCGCGACCGCTCGACATGCTCGCACTCGGCGACGACCAGGCGGCCGCGCTCGGCCTGCCGGTGGCCGCGCTGCGGCCGCTCGCGCTGACGATCGCGACGCTCGCCGCATGCGCGGCCGTCGCGGCGGTCGGGCCGGTCGGCTTCATCGGGCTGATGGCGCCGCACGTCGCGACGATGCTCGGCGCACGCCGGCATCGCACGCGGCTGTGGCTCGCGGCCGCATGCGGCGCGCTGATCCTCGGCGCCGCGGATCTCGCGGCGCGCACGGTCGTCGCGCCGCGCGAAGTGCCGGCCGGCGTGCTGACCGCGCTGATCGGCGCGCCGTACCTGCTCGGGCTGCTGATCCTCGAGGGGCGCCGCGCCCGGCGCGCGGGGCGATGACGCCGTCGCTCGACGGCGTGCGCGCCACGCGCTTCTCGGCGTTCGCGCCCGAACCGTTCGCCGAACATCTCGACGTCGTCTGGCTCGGCATGCCCGACGACACGCACGCGCCGGGCCGCATCGTCGTGCCCGTCAGCGCGTTGCCCGAGCATCGCGAGGCCGTGCTCGACGCGATGGTCCGCCATTACGGCGGCGATCCGGCACAGCATGCGCGCGCGCTGATCTCGCAATGGAGCAAATACTATTTCGGCCGTGCGGCGCCGGCCGGTGTCGTCGCCGCGCTGACGCTCGGCCGGCCGCTCGACATGGCGCCCGAACGCACGTTCGTCGCGCTCGACGACGGGATGCCCGCCGCGCTGTATTTCGCGGCGGACGCGCTCGGCGCGCCGTGCGACGATCCCGCGCCGCGCTATGCGGGGCTCGTCGCGCATCTCGGCGCGGTGATCGATCTGCTCGCGGCGATGGGCCGCGTCACGCCGCGCGTGCTGTGGAGCAACGCGGGCAACCTGCTCGACTATCTGCTCGACACCTGCCGTTCGCTGCGTTGCGCGGCCGATCCCGTGCGCGACGCGGGCTGGCTGTTCGGCTCGACGTGCTTCGCGTGCGAACCGAATCCGCTGCGCATGCCGGTGCGCGACGCCGTGCCGCGCTCGCCGCTGCTGCCGACGCCGTTCCGCGTGCGCCGCGTGTGCTGCCTGCGCTACGAAATTCCTGGAGAAACGCAACTGTGTGGAAGCTGCCCCCTGCTATTGACGATGGACGACGCGGCGCTGGCCGGGCAGGACGCGATCCGGTGACGGATGCCGGCCGCCGGCACGCGTTGGGTGCGCTCGCCGTGCTCGGTGCCGCGTGCTGCGGCGTGTTTTCCGCGTCGGCCGGTGCGGTTGCCGTTGCCGGTGGCGGGCCCGGTACGCCGGGCGCCGTGTCGCTGGCCGGCAACCCCGTCGTGTCGCAGGCGAGCGCGAAGATGCCCGTGCGGCCGCAGCGCGTGGTCGCGCTCGACTTCATGTTCGCGGAAAGCGTGGTCGCGCTCGACCTCGTGCCGGTCGGGATGGCCGATACCGCGTTCTATCCGGGCTGGCTCGGCTACCAGAGCGACCGGCTCGCGCACGTGACCGACATCGGCTCGCGGCAGGAGCCGGGGCTCGAGGCGATCGCGGCGGTCAAGCCCGACCTGATCATCGGCGTCGGCTTCCGGCATGCGCCGATCTTCGACGCGCTCGACCGGATCGCGCCGACGATCCTGTTCCAGTTCAGCCCGAATGTTTCCGACGGCGGCGTACCCGTTACGCAGCTCGACTGGATGCGGCAGATCTTCCGGACGATCGGCGCGGTGACGGGGCGCGACGCGCGCGCGCAGGCGGTCGATGCGCAGCTCGACGCGGGAATCGCGCGCAATGCGGCGCGGCTCGCGGCAGCGGGAAGAAAGGGCGAGCGCATCGCGCTGCTGCAGGATCTCGGCTTGCCCGACCGTTACTGGGCCTATACGGGCAACAGCACGTCGGCCGGCCTCGCGCGTGCGCTCGGGCTCGATCCGTGGCCGAAGAAACCGACGCGGGAAGGCACGCTGTACGTGACGTCGGCCGACCTGCTCACGCAGCGCGACCTGGCCGTGCTGTTCGTGACCGCGTCGGGGATGGACGTGCCGCTGTCGGCGAAACTCGATTCGCCGGTGTGGCGCTTCGTGCCCGCGCTGCGCGACCGCCGGATCGCGCTCATTGAGCGCAACATCTGGGGATTCGGCGGGCCGATGTCGGCGCTGAAGCTGGCCGACGTGATGACCGATACGATGCTGAAGCTGCCGGCCGTGCGTTGAGTGCGCGGCGGTTTGTCGGCGGATAACGCCGCTTTGACGGACGTGGCGTTGTCATCGGCATCAGGGTGGATGGTCTCGGCATTCCCTTTCCGCCATGCGTCAACAATACATTCCCTTCTTAACCGAACATCGCCGACGCGCTGCCATTGCGGCGCGTCGGCGATCTATCCACGAATGGCTTACGCGCTCAGCGCATCGACACCATCCTGAGCACGCGAACGCGCGGGCATCGTGTCGCTGACGATGCGCCCGTTGTCGAGCTTCAGCAGCCGGTCGGCGAGATCGAAATAGCGGTCGTCGTGCGTGATCACGATCACGGCCTTGCCGCGCGCGCGCAGTTCCGGCAGCAGCTGTTCGTAGAACACGGCCTTGAACGACGGATCCTGGTCGGCCGCCCATTCGTCGAACAGGTAGAACGGCCGGTCTTCCAGATACGCGACGACGAGCGCGAGCCGCTTGCGCTGCCCGGTCGACAGCGCGCGGGTCGAGAACGCGCCGTCGACCACCTTCACCTTGTGATCGAGCGCCAGCTTCGCGACGAGCGCGTTCGCGCGCGCATCGGCCTGCGCGCGGGCCGGATCGTCGGGATCGACGATGCCGAGCAGCGCATCGAACAGGTGGAAATCGTTGAACACCGCGCTGAAGCGCTGCCGATACGCTGCCCGCTCGCGCCAGCCGATCGTGCGGCCGTCGACCTCGATCGTGCCTTCCTCGGGCTCATAGAGCCCCGTCAGCACCTTCGCGAGCGTCGTCTTGCCGCTGCCGTTGCCGCCGACGATGAACACGAGCTCGCCCGGCTTGATCGTCAGGTCGATCGGCCCGATGCTGAACATCCGCTCGTCGCGTTCGTGGAAATACGCGTGCGTGACGCCGCGCAACGTGACGGCGCCGGCCGGCGGCACGTCGGGCGCGTCGGCCGCGGGCGGCACCGTGCGCAGCGCGCCGAACTCGGCCATCACGCCTTCGATCCGCGTGAGCGACACGCGTGCCGCGTTGACGGTCGGCAGATTGTTCAGGAGGCCGTCGAGCGGCACGAGCATGAACAGAAACACGACGACGTAGCCGGCCGCCGTGCCCGGATCGGCATGCACGCCGAGCTGCGGCCAGAACGACGCCACGCCAAGGAATACGTAGAACAGGAAGATGATCCAGCCGACGCCGACCGCATACGCGCTGAACGCGCGGCGGCGGTGGTCGCGCACTTCGCCGATCGCGGCGCCGAGCTGGCCGTCGACGAACTGGCGCGCGCGCGCATCGTGCAGCTTCAGTTCCTTTGCGCCGGAAAACAGCGAGCCGAGATAGCCGAACAGGCGGTCCTGCGCCTGGCCGGCCGCTTCGAGCGACGCGATCGCACGGCGGTCGCCGGTGTGATAACCGAGCGAGCCGGCGATGATCGCGGCGAGCGCCAGCACGCACACGGGCCACGACAGCCACGCGAGATAGCCGAGGCAGCCGAACACGATCGAGCCGTGCATGACCAGGTTCGGCAGCGCGAAGAACAGCATCGACACGTTGGTCGCGTCGTCGGTCAGTACCGACTGCACGGGCGCCGCGCCGATCCGCTCGATGTCGCGGAGTTCGGCCGCGCCGACGCGCCGCGCGAGATGCACGCGCAGCCGCGCCATCGTGTCCTGCGACAGGCGCGCGAACAGCGTGCCCGACACGATCCGCGTGACGAGCGCGATCACTGCGCACAGCGCGAAGCGCCACGCGAGCGACGCATCGGCCGCACCGGGTTGCGATAGCGCGCGGTTCAGCGTCGCGACGAGCAGCACGCTCGCGACGCCGTTCAGCACGCACGCGGTAAGCGCCAGCGCGAGCGACGCGCGGCTTTCGCGCAGCAGCGCGAGGATCAGGCGCGCCGCGGGGCGGGCGGGCGAGGCGTCGAGGGACGGCGGGGAAGAAGGCTCGTGGGCAGCAGTCATCGGCAACGTCGGTAAAGGGAAGGCGAGCGAATACGCGGAAGCGGAAAAGTCGATGCGAAAGCGGCGGGCGGGGTGCGCCCGTTCCGGCTTTCCTTCCTGATAGACGAACGAGCCGCGCAAATATTTAGCAGCGCATGAAAAAAATCGGCTGCACGCACTTTGAGCGCAAAACGGTAAAAAATCGGCCGCGCCGTTCGTCACACCAGTGAAGCCGCCCCAAGCGGCCCCGAGACTTGGCCGAAGCGGCCGGACCGAAGGACTTCACGCACATGACGAGTTTCCCGACTGCGCTGCATCACCGAATCCGCGAACTGGCGCGCGTTGCGCCCGACGCGCCTGCAATCGCGGTACCTTTCCAGAACGACTTGCGCCTGTCGCGCGGTGCGCTCGACGCGCGTGCGTCGCGGCTGGCCCGGCAACTGCGCGCGGCCGGCGTCGGCGCGGAAGTGCGGGTCGGCGTCTGCGTCGAGCGCTCGTGCGAGCTGTTCGTCGCGCTGCTGGCCGTGCTGAAGGCGGGCGGCGTGTTCGTGCCGCTCGATCCGCGTCATCCGGCCGCGCGCCTCGACTGGATCATCCAGGATGCGCAACTGCGGCACGGCATCGTCGACGAAGCCGGCCGCACGGCGCTGGGCATGCCGTTCGAATACGCGTTCGATGCGGCAGCGGAAGCGGCGGGCGAGCAGGACTTCGCTGCCGATGACGAAGACGTGCCCGTGCACCCGCGTGCGGCCGCCTACATGATCTATACGTCGGGCTCGACCGGCACGCCGAAGGCGGTCGTCGTCGAACACGGGCCGCTCGCCGCGCATTGCGACGCGCTCGCGGCCGCGCTGCCGATCGTCGCAGGCGACCGCCTGCTGCATTTCGCGTCGGTCAATTTCGACGCCGCTCATGAGTGCTGGCTCGCGCCGCTCGCGATCGGCGCCAGTATCGTCGTGGCGCCGCCGCAGCCGTTCGCGCCCGACGCCGCGCATGCGCTGATGGTGCGCGAATCGGTCAACGTCGCCGCGTTCCCGCCCGCGTACCTGCGCGAATTCGCGGCTGTCGCCGCGCGCGACGGCGTGCCGCCGGCATTGCGCGTGCTCGCGTTCGGCGGCGAAGCGCTGCCGCAGCAGGCATTCGAGTTCGTGCGCCGCACGTTCCCGTCGGTACGCCTGATCAACGGCTACGGGCCGACCGAGGCCGTGATCTCGCCGATGCTGTGGCCGGTCGAACCGGGCGAGGCGCCCGTGCTGGCCGCCGACGACGCGTATGCGTCGCTGCCGATCGGCCGCGTGATCGGCCCGCGCGTCGCGCGCATTGACGGCAATGAGGCCGCTGGCGTGGGCGAGCTGCTGCTCGGCGGCGTCTGCATCGCGCGCGGCTATCACGGCCGCCCGGCGCTGACGGCAGAACGCTTCATTCCCGATCCGGACGGCGAGCCGGGTGCGCGCGTCTACCGCACGGGCGATCTCGCACGCCTGCGTGACGACGGCGCATTCGACTATCTCGGCCGCCTCGACGACCAGGTCCAGGTGCGCGGCGTGCGCGTGGAGCCCGCGGAAATCGCCGCGTGCCTGCGCTCGCATCCGGCCGTGGCCGACGCGGCGGTGGTCGCCGAAGCCGGCAACGGACCGACGCGGCTGATCGCATGCGTCGCGCTGCGCGCGGCGGCCGACGATGCGGCACTGAAGGCGCACGTGGCCGCGCAATTGCCGGCGGCATGGCAACCGCACCGGTTCGTGCGTTGCGATGCGCTGCCGTATACGTTGAACGGCAAGATCGATCGTGCCGCGCTGCGCGAGCGGATTGCCGCCGCGCGCGACACGACGCAAGGTGCCGGCGCCGCGCCGCGCACGCCGACCGAGCAGCAGCTCGCCGGCCTCTGGCAGACGCTGCTCGGCCTCGACGCCGCGCCGTCGCGCGACGACCGTTTCTTCGCGCTGGGTGCCGATTCGCTCGCCGCGATGCAGTTGCAGGCCGCGATTCGCGCCGCATCGCGCGTGAACCTGCGGCTCGATACGCTGTTCGCCGATCCGGCGCTCGCCGAACTGGCCGAAACGGTCGATCGCGCGGAACGCGAGACAGGCGAGCCGCTGGCCGCCATTTCCGCGCGTCGCGCGCCGGCCGATACGGTCGCATCGGGCGCGCCGCACGTCGACCGTGCGGCGTCGCTCGCGCAGCAACGCTTCTGGGTGCTCGCGCAAACGCGCGATGCGAGCGCCGCGTATCACATCGCCGCGCACTGGACGCTCGACGGCACGCTCGATCGCGACGCGCTGCAGCGCGCGCTCGATCACGTGATCGGGCGTCATGAGGCGTGGCGCACGACGCTCGTCGACAACGACGACGGCATCGTGATGCAGCGGATTCATGCGCATCTGCCGGTGTCGATCGCCGACATCGACCTGCGCGACCAGCCGCCGGCCGCGCGCGACGCACAAGCCGCGCGGCTCGCCGAGCGCGATGCGGCCGAACCGTTCGATCTCGCACGCGGCCCGCTGCTGCGCGCGACGCTCGTCGCACTCGCCGACGACCGTCACCGCCTGCTGCTGACCGCGCATCACGCGATCACCGACGGCTGGAGCTCGCGCTGCGCGTTCGACGAACTGTCGGCTGCATACAGCGCGTATGCGGAAGGCCGAGAACCGTCGCTGCCTGATCTGCCGATCCAGTACGCCGACTACGCGGACTGGCAGCGCGACATGCTGGCCGGCGGCGAGGGCGAACGCCAGCTCGATTACTGGCGCGGCGCATTGCGCGACGTGCCGGGCCCGATCGCGCTGCCGGTCGACCGTCAGCCGGGCGCTGCGCGTACGCTGCAGGGTGCACGCGTGTCGGTGCGCCTGCCCGACGCGGTTGCGGCCGACGTGCGGCAACTCGCGCGCGACGCGCAGGCCACCGTCTTCACGGTGCTGCTGGCCGCGCTCGACGCATGGTTGTCGCGTCTGACCGGCGAAACGGACGTCGTCGTCGCGGTGCCGGTCGCGCATCGCCAGCGCGCTGAAACGCGCGCGTTGCTGGGGCTGTTCCTGAATACGGTCGCGCTGCGCGTGCGCGTGGCGCCGACGCTGCCGTTCCGCGCGCTCGTCGACGCGGCGCGCACGGCGGCGCTCGACGCGGTCGCGCACCAGGACGTGCCGTTCGAGCGTGTCGTCGATGCGGTGAAGCCGCCGGTCAAGCGCGGCGACGAATGGCTGCGCGTGAAATTCGCGCAGCAGTTCGACGCGCGGCACGACAGCGTGCTGCCGGGTGCGATCGCTGTTGCTACGCCGGGGCCCGATCTGGCCGCGCGTTTCGACTTCGCGCTGGATTTCACCGACGACGCGAACGGGATCGAACTGGTCGCAGCCTATGCGACCGACTGCATCGACGCCGACACCGCACGCGCGTGGCTCGACAGCTATGCGGCGCTCGTCGGCGCGGCCGCGCACGATCCGCAACGCGCGACGGCCGCGCTGCCGTGCGACGCATCGGCCGCATTGCGCCAGCCGCGCGACGGCCGCGCGCTGAGCGTCGAACATGCCGATATCGTCGCCGCGTTCGCGCGACAGGCTGCCGCGTATCCGCATCGCGTCGCGCTCGCCGATGCGTCGGCGTCGCTGACGTTCGCCGAACTCGACGATGCGTCGAACCGAATCGCGCGTGCGCTGACGCAGCGCGGTGTCGCCGCCGAAGCGTCCGTCATCGTCTGCATCGAACGTTCGGCGCGCTTCGTCGTCGGCCTGCTCGGCGCGCTGAAGGCCGGTGCGCTCGTCGTGCTGCTCGATCCCGCACAGCCGGCCGCACGACTCGCCGCGGCGGCAGCCGACTGCGGCGCGCGCTGGGCGCTCGTCGCGGATACGGCCGCGTGGCCGGCCGGCATCGACGCTCAACCGCTCGACGTCGATACGCTCGCACAGGACGCGACGCTCGCGCATGCAGCCGGCGTGCGCGTCGCACCGCATCCGGAACAGGGCGCGTACCTGATCTATACGTCGGGCTCGACCGGCACGCCGAAGGGCGTCGTCGTGTCGCACGGCGCACTGGCCGACTACGTGCAGGGGATGCTCGACGAACTCGCGTTCGCGCCGGACGCATCGTTCGCGATGGTGTCGACCGTCGCGGCCGACCTCGGCCACACGACGCTGTTCGGCGCGCTGTGCGCGGGCCGCACGCTGCACCTGCTGCCGGCCGCGTGTGCGTTCGATCCCGACCTGTTCGCGGACGACATGCGCCGCCGCGACGTCGGCGTGCTGAAGATCGTGCCGAGCCACCTGCAGGCGCTGCTCGACGCGCGCGTGCCGGCCGACGTGCTGCCGCGCCACGCGCTCGTGACGGGCGGCGAAACGCTCACGTGGGCGCTCGTTGCGCGCCTGGCCGCGCTCGCGCCGGCCTGCCGCGTGATCAACCATTACGGGCCGACCGAAGCGACGGTCGGCGCAATTGCGTGCGACACGGCGTCGATTGCCGCCGATGCGCGCGATCCCGCGAGCGGCGTGCCGCTCGGCCTGCCGCTGCCGAATGCGCGCGCGCTGGTGCTCGATGCGTTCGGCGCATGCGTGCCGGCCGGCGCGACGGGCGAGCTGTATCTGGGCGGGCCGGGCGTCGCGCGCGGCTACCTCGGGCGTCCGGCGCAGACCGCCGAACGCTTCGTACCCGATCCGTTCACGCCCGGCGCGCGGCTGTATCGCACCGGCGACCGCGTGCGATTGCGCGCGGACGGCCGTCTCGCGTTCCTCGGCCGCATCGACGACCAGGTGAAGATCCGTGGCTACCGCGTCGAACCGGGCGAGGTGAGTGCAGCCGTGCGCGCGGCCGGCCCGGTCGCGCAAGCCGAAACGCTTGCGATCGAGTACGACGGCCGCCTGCGGCTCGCGACCTTCGTCGTGATGCGCGACGGCGCGGCATTCGACGAGGCCGCGATGCGCGCGGCGCTTGCCGCGAAGCTGCCCGACTACATGGTGCCCGCGCAGCTCGTCGTGCTCGCGCGCCTGCCGGTGACCGCGAACGGCAAGATCGATCGCGCGGCGCTGCGCGAACTGGCGGCCGCGCCGGTCGCGATCGCGTCCGGCGATGCGCCGCAGGGCGCGGTCGAAACGGTGCTCGCCGAAGTCTGGCAGGCCGTGCTGAAGGCGCCGCAGGTGGGCCGCGACGACAACTTCTTCGAACTCGGCGGCGATTCGATCCTCGTGCTGCAGGTGATCGCTCGTGCGCGCAAGCGCGGCGTGCGCTTCACGCCGAAGCAACTGTTCGACAACCCGACGGTGGCCGAACTCGCGCGCATCGCGAAGACCGAGGACGTGACTCCTACCGCGCAGCCTGCAATCGCAACCGCAGTGGCGACGCCGGCTGCCGCGCCAATCCTGACGCCCGCGCAGCAACGCTTCTTCGCGCTCGACGTCCCGCAGCGCGGCCACTGGAACCAGTCGGTCGCGTTCGACGTGCGCGGGCCGTTCGACGCGGACGCGTTCGCGCGCGCATTCGATGCGTTGCTGACGCATCACGACGCGTTCCGCCAGCGCTTCGCGCTTGGTGCGGACGGCACGTGGCACGCGAGCGATGCCGCTAAGCCATACGATGCGCTGCCGTTCGTCGAAGTCGCCGCACGCGACGAAGCCGACGCGCTCGCGCGCTTCGACGCATTGCAGCGCCGTCTCGACCTCGGCCGCGGGCCGCTCGCGTGCGCGTGCGCGGCACGGCTGCCGGACGGCTCGACGCAGCTTTATCTCGCGATTCACCACGCGATCGTCGACGGCGTGTCGTGGCGCATCCTGCTCGACGACCTCGACACGGCCTACCGCGCCGCATGCGACCGCACGCCGGTCCGGCTGTCGCAGCCGGGCCTGCGCGCGGATGCATGGGCCGCACGACTCGCGCGCGCCGCGACGGAACCGGCATCGCCGTTTGTAGCCGAAGCCGCGTACTGGGCCGGGATGGCGCAGGGCGGCGACCTCGTGCCCGATCATCCGGACGCAGCGGCGACGAATGCCGATGCAGCCGTCGTCGTGCAGACGATCGACGCGGCATTGACCCGCGCGGCGCTGACCGATGCGCATGCGGCCTATCGCACGCAGACGATCGAACTGCTGGGCGCGGCGCTCGCGCTGGCGCTGTCCGGCGCACGCGGCGGTGGCGCATCGTGCCGCGTCGAACTGGAAGGGCACGGCCGCGAGGCGCTGTTCGACGATGCGGACGCGAGCCGCACGATCGGCTGGCTGACGAGCCACTACCCGGTGACGCTGCCGGTCGAAGTGACTGCGAGCGACACGCTGTGCGCGGTCAAGGACACGCTGCGCGCGGTGCCGCACAAGGGGCTCGGCTTCGGCGTGCTCGCGCACTACGGCGATGCGGCGACGCGTGCGGCGCTGGCCGCCGTGCCGCGCCCGCGCGTCACGTTCAACTATCTCGGCCAGTTCGACGCGCCGCGCGACGCGACGCTCGTGCCGCGTTTCGGCGGCACCGGCGTCGAGCGCGATCTGCGGGGGCCGCTGGGCAATACGCTTGCGATCCACGCGTACCTCGATACGGACCGCGACGGCGCACGCACGCTGAAAGTGCACTGGGTGTATGGCGCGCCGCAGTTCGAGCGCGCGACGATCGACGCGTTCGCCGAACGCTTCGCAGCCGCGCTGCGCGAGCTCGTCGACGCATGTGCATCGCGCGTCGCGCATCGCGGCGGCGGCGCGACGCCGGGCGATTTCCCGCTCGCGCAGGCCGCCGGCCTCACGCAGGCGGCGATCGAACGCACGCCGCTCGACTGGCGCACGATCGACGACGTGTATCCGCTGTCGCCGATGCAGCAGGGCATCCTGTTCCATGCGCTGTTCGCGCCCGGCCACGCGAGCTACGTGAACCAGCTCGTCGCGAACGCGACGGCGCTCGACGCCGACCGCCTCGCAGCCGCATTCGACGCGTCCGTCGCTCGCCACGACATCCTGCGTACGAGCATGATGCCCGACGAAGCCGCGCCGCTGCAGTGCGTGCATCGCCACGCGCAGATGCCGGTCGAGCAGCTCGACTGGCGCACGCGCGGCGACACGCTCGACGCCGATTTCGATGCGTGGCTCGCCGCCGACCGCGCACGCGGTTTCGACTGGCGCGAGCCGCCGCTGATGCGGCTTGCGCTGATCCGCGTGACGGACGACGCATGGCGCGTCGTGTGGACGCGTCATCACGTGCTGCTCGACGGCTGGAGCACCGCGCGCCTGCTCTCCGACGTGCTGCGCGACTATCGCGACCCGGATGCGGTGTCGCCGTTCGCGAGCCGTCCGGCGCTGCGCTATCGCGACTTCATCGCGTGGCTCGGCACGCGCGACCGCGATGCCGACGAGCGCTTCTGGACCGAGCGCCTCGCGCGGCTCGACGCGCCGACGCTGATCGCGGAACGCGCGGCCGACCGCGCGGACGCCGACATGGCCACGTGGCGCGCGACGATCGATGCGGATGCGATGACGCGCGTCGCGCAGACGGCGCGCACACTGAAGCTGACGCTCAACACGCTGGTGCAGGGCGCGTGGGCGCTCGCGCTGCAGCGGATGACGCACCAGCCGGCCGTCGCGTTCGGCGCGACCGTCGCGGGCCGCCCCGATGCGCTCACGGACGTCGACACGGTGCTGGGTCTTTTCATCAACACGCTGCCGGTGATCACCGCACCCGCGCCGCAGCAACGCGCGGCCGACTGGCTGCAGACGCTGCAGCGCGAGAATGCGGCGGCCGCCGAGCATGCACACACGCCGCTCGCCGACATCCAGCGCTGGGCGGGTGGCGCGGGTGGCGCACTGTTCGACACGCTGGTCGTGTTCGAGAACTACCCGGTGGACGACACGGCGCGCGACGCCGATCCGCGCGCGCTTGCGCTGAGCGGCGTACGCAGCATCGAAGCGACCGATTTTGCGCTGACGCTCGTGATCGAGAGCGGTGTCGAACTGACGATCGACTACGGCTACGACACCGCGCGCGTCGATGCGCGGCAGGTCGAGACCTGGCACCGTGCGTTCGCGTGCGCGCTCGATGCGCTGGCCCGCACACCGGACGCGCTGCTCGGCACGCTGTCGATCGCCGACGACGCAACCCGCGACGCGCTGGCGCTTGCGCGGGACACCGCGCATGCGTGGCCGGCTTCGCAACGGCAGCCGCTGCACCTGCAATTCGCCGATGCGGCACAAGCGACGCCCGACGCGATCGCGCTTGAATACGCGGACGTTCATGGCGGCGTGCATCGTGCGACCTATCGGGAACTCGATATCAGCACGTCGCGCATCGCGGCCGCGCTGCGCCGGCGTGGTGTGCAGCCCGACACGCCGGTCGCGCTGTGCGTCGAGCGTTCGTTCGACATGGTGATGGCGCTCGTCGGCGTGCTGAAGGCCGGCGCCGCCTACTTGCCGGTCGATCCCGACTATCCGGCCGAGCGCATCGCGTACCTGCTGCGCGACGCGCGGCCGGCCGTCGCGATTACGCAGGCGCACCTGCGCGAGCAGGTCGAAGCCGCGCTTGGCGACGGTGCCACGACGCAGTTGCTGACGGTTGCGGACCTGCTCGCCGATGAAGCGGACGAAGATGAAGAAGCGCCTGCGGGCATCGCCATCGACGACGCCCGACTCGCGTACCTGATCTACACATCGGGCTCGACCGGCAAGCCGAAGGGCGCCGGCAACACGCACGGCGCACTCGCGAACCGGATCGCGTGGATGCAGCACGCATACCGTCTGACGCGCGACGACGTCGTGCTGCACAAGACGCCGTTCGGTTTCGACGTGTCGGTCTGGGAATTCGTGTGGCCGCTGGCGATCGGCGCGAAGCTCGCGATCGCCGCGCCCGGCGACCATCGCGATCCGGCGCGTCTCGCGGCCGCGATTCATGCGCATGGCGTGACGGTGCTGCATTTCGTGCCGTCGATGCTCGCCGCGTTCGCCGCGTATCTCGACGATTTCTCGGCCGCCGCGCAATGCGACAGCGTGCGCCTGATCGTCGCGAGCGGCGAGGCGCTTGCGCCCGAACTCGTCGCGAAGATCGCACGGCTGCTGCCGAACGCGACGCTCGTGAACCTGTACGGGCCGACCGAAGCCGCGATCGACGTGTCGCACTGGACCTGCAGCCCCGACGACGCGAACGCGGCCGCGGTGCCGATCGGCCATCCGATCGCGAACCTGCAACTGCACGTGCTCGATGCCGCATGGCAGCCGGTGCCGGCCGGCGCGACCGGCGAACTGTATCTCGCGGGCGCGGGCCTGGCGCGCGGTTATCTCGGCCGCCCGGCGCTGACCGCCGAGCGTTTCGTGCCCGATCCGTTCGTGCCGGGCGCACGCATGTACCGCACGGGCGACCTCGCACGCCGGCGCGCCGACGGTGCGCTCGACTACCTCGGCCGCGTCGATACGCAGGTGAAGCTGCGCGGCCAGCGGATCGAGCCGGGCGAGATCGAGGCGCTGCTGCGCGCGGTACCCGGCGTGAACGATGCGGTCGCGATCGTGCGCGACGAGCAATTGATCGGCTATGTCGCACGCGGCGACGCGGGCCCGCTCGACCGTGCGGCGCTGCTCGACGCGTTGCGCGCGCAACTGCCGGCCTACATGGTGCCGTCGCAACTGATCGAACTCGACGCGCTACCCGTCACGCCGAACGGCAAGTGCGACCGTCATGCGTTGCCCGCGCCGGTGCGCGAAGCGGCCGAAGCCGTCGAACTCGCGACCGATACCGAACGTGCGCTCGCGGATATCTGGCAACGCGTGCTGCATGTCGATGCGATCGGCCGCGACGGCGATTTCTTCCTGCTCGGCGGCCACTCGCTGCTCGCGACGCAGGCCCACGCGCAGGCGAACCTGCACTGGGGGCTTGCGCTGCCGCTGCGCACGCTGTTCGACACACGCACGCTCGCGCGCTGCGCGGAAGCGATCGACGCGGCCTGCGCGGCCCGCGGCGCGACCGATGCGGCGAGCGCGATCGATGCGCTGCTCGGCGAACTGGAAACCCAATAAGGACGACGGATGACGAAGGTTCAACCCGACTGGCTCGCGCTCGCGACGCGTTTCGCGCAACTGCCCGACGCGCAGCGCGCGGTGTTCATCGACAAGCTCGGCGCGGCCGGCATCGACTTCCGCGTGCTGCCGATTCCGCCGCGCACGCCGCGCAGCGACCGCGTGCCGGCGTCGTTCGCACAGACGCGGCTGTGGCTGCATGCACGGCTGATCGATGCGCCCGATGCGTATCACATCACCGAGCGCCTGGCGCTGACGGGCCCGCTCGACGCGCATGCGCTGCGTCTTGCCTGCGATGCACTGATCGCCCGCCATGAAGCGTTGCGTACGACCTTCGACGAGGCGCAGGACGGTGTTGCGCAAACGATCCACGCGCCGCTGCGCTGCCCGTGGCGCGAAACCGATCTCGAAGCGCTGCCGGACGCGCAGCGCGCCGCGCGCGCGGAGGCCGTCGCGACGGCCGACGAAGCCGAACCGTTCGATCTCGGCACGCCGCCGCTCGTGCGTGCGCATCTGGTCCGCTTCGACGCGACGCATCACTGGCTCGCGCTGACGGTGCACCACATCGTGTCGGACGGCTGGTCGTCGGGCGTGATGCTGGAAGAGCTCGCGGCGTTCTATCGCGCGTATGCATCCGACCAGCCGGTGCCGCTCGCGCCGCTGCCGATCCAGTACGCCGACTACGCGCTGTGGCAGCGCCGCTGGCTCGACGCCGGGGAACGCGATCGCCAGCTTGCGTTCTGGCGCGAACGGCTCGATCCGCAGCGCGGCGTGCTGACGCTGCCGGGTGCAGCCGCACGACCGGCGCGCCGCAGTGCGCGCGGCGCTCGCCATGTGTTTTCGCTCGATGCGCGCATCGGCGCGCAACTGCGTGCGTTCGCGGCCGCGTCGGGTGCGACGCCGTTCGCGGTGCTGCTCGCCGCGCTCGATGCGCTGCTCGCGCGCGCGACCGGCGATGCGCGGATCTGCGTCGGCGTGCCGGCCGCGAACCGCGAACGTGCGGAAGTCGCCGGCCTGATCGGCTTCTTCGTCAACACGCTGGCGATCGACGTGGACGTGCCCGCGCACGGCGATTTCTCGTCGCTGGTCGCGCGCACGCAGCGCGCGCTCGTCGACGCACAGATGCACCAGGACGTGCCGTTCGAGCAGGTGGTCGATGCGCTCGGCGTGCCGCGCAGCGCGAGCCACCATCCGCTGTTCCAGGTGATGGCAGCGTACGGCGAGCGCCGCGCGCTGCCGGCGCTCGGCGCGGCAGCCGCCGCGTTGCTGCCGTCCGGCACGCCGTCCGCGAAATTCGATCTCACGCTCTCCGTCGAGGCAACGCCCGACGGTACGTTCGACGCCGCGTTCATCTACGCGCTCGACCTGTTCGACGCCGACGCGATCGCGCGGCTGGCCGCGCGCTTCGTCACGCTGCTTGCCGATGCGCTCGCGCGGCCCGACCTGCCGATCGGCGATCTCGACTGGCTGCCCGCCGACGAGCGCGCACAGCTCTTTGCGTGGAACGCGCCGGCGGGCGCGACCGAAGCCGAACCGTTCGTGCCCGTGCATGCGCGTATCGCCGCGCATGCGCACGCGCGGCCCGACGCGCGCGGCGTCGCCGATATCGATCGTGCACTGACGCGCGGCGAAGTCGATGCACGCGCGGCGCGCCTCGCGCGTCATCTGGTGGCGGCAGGCGTGCGGCCCGAGATGCGCGTCGGCGTCGCGCTGCAGCGCTCGGTCGACCTGCTCGTCGCGCTGATCGCGGTGCTGAAGTCCGGCGCCGCGTTCGTGCCGCTCGATCCGGCCCATCCGCGCGAACGGCTCGCGCAGATCGTCGGCGACGCGAGCATCGCGCACGTGCTGACCGATGGCTCAAGCGTCGCATCGTTGCCCGAGCTGCCGGAACTGCGCGTGTGGCGCGCCGACGAAATCGATGCGCTCGACGAAGCCGCCGGCGTCGCGCTGCCCGGCGTGCTGCCGGGCCATGCCGCCTACGCGATCTACACGTCGGGCTCGACCGGCAAGCCGAAGGGTGTGATCGTCGACCACGCGTCGTTCGCGCTGCATTGCGCGGCGATTGCCGAGCGCTACGGCGCGGGCGAGAACGACGTGTTCCTGCTGTTCCAGTCGGTCAACTTCGACGGCGCGCACGAAGGCTGGTTTTCGCAATACATGTCGGGCGCCGCCGTGTCGGTGACGGCCGACGTGCTGTGGCCGCCCGCACAGACCTGCGCGATGATGGTCCGCGACGGCGTGACGATGACCTACGTGCCGCCCGGCTGCGCCGCGCAGCTCGCCGAATGGGCGCTCGCGCACGGCGCACCGTCGACGCTGCGTTCGCTGACCGTCGGCGGCGAGGCGACGTCGCGCGAGGCGTTCGCGATGCTGCGCCGTGCGCTGCCGAACGTGCGTGTGGTCAACGGCTACGGCCCGACCGAGACGGTCATCACGCCGACGCTGTGGATGTTCCGGCCCGGCGACGATCTCGCGACGCTCGGCGACGCCGCGTATCTGCCGATCGGCACGCTGGTCGGCGCACGCACCGCGCACGTGCTCGACGGGCGGCTGCATCCGCTGCCGGTCGGCGTGATCGGCGAACTGTATCTGGGCGGCGAGGGGATCGGCGTCGCACGCGGCTATCTCGACCGCCCGGCGCTGACGGCCGAGCGCTTCGTGCCCGATCCGTACGGTGCGCCGGGCGCGCGCCTGTACCGCACCGGCGACCTCGTGCGGCGCCGCGCGGACGGCGTGTTCGACTTCATCGGCCGCGTCGATCACCAGGTGAAGCTGCGCGGATTGCGCATCGAGCTTGGCGAAATCGAGGCGCAACTGGCCGCGCACGATGCGGTGCGCGAAGCGTGCGCAGTCGTGCACGGGCAGGGCGCGCTTGCGCAGCTCGTCGCATATGTGGAACTGACCGCCGATGCACGGGCGGCCGCGCAGCCCGTCGAAGCCGCGACGCTCGATGCGCACCTGCGCCGCACGCTGCCCGACTACATGGTGCCCGCGCAACTGATCGTGCTCGATGCGCTGCCGCGCAACGCGAACAGCAAGGTCGACCGCGCGCGGCTGCCGGCACCGGTGCGCGTCGAACGTGCGTACGAGGCGCCGCGCGACGGCGATGAAGCCGCGCTCGCGGCGATCTGGTGCGACGTGCTGAATCTCGAGCGCGTCGGCCGTGGCGATCACTTCTTCGATCTCGGCGGCCATTCGCTCGCCGCCGTGCGCGTCGCGACGCGCACGGCCGAACGGCTCGGCCGCGACGTGCCGGTGCGCGCGCTGTTCGAGGCGCCCGTGCTCGCGCAGTACGCGCTGCAGGTGGCCGACGCGCCGCGCGCCGCGCATGCCGGCGCTGCGGCGCCGGGCGTCGCGGTGGCCAAACCCGATGCGAACGGCGTGTGGCCGCTGTCGCCTGCGCAGCTCGGCCTGTGGTTCCTGTGGCGCGCGCAGCCGGACAGCGCCGCGTACAACATCCCGGTCGCGCTGCGCATGCGCGGCCCGCTCGACATCGATGCGCTGCGCGCCGCGTTCTCGGATGCGGCGGCCGTGCATCCGGCGCTGCGCGCGCGGCTCGTCGCTCGCGACGGCGCGCTGCCGGGCCAGTGGATCGACGTGGCGGCGCCGGTCGAATTGCCGGTCGTCGACCTGTCGGCGCAACCCGATGCGCTTGCCCGCGCGTCGGCGTTGACCGACGACGATGCGCTCGCGCCGTTCGACCTCATAGCCGATGCGCCGCTGTGGCGCGCACGCGTGCTGCGGCTCGGCGCGGACGACCACGTGTTGTCGGTGACGATCCATCACATCGTGTCGGACGGCGAATCGATCGAGCTGTGGCTCGATGCCGTTCGTGCATGCTACGTCACCCGCATGCGCGGCGACGACGCGCCGGTCAACGAAGCTGTCCAACCGGCTGTACCGCTCGTGCTGCCCGCACCGTGCCATCCGGCCCGCGTCGCGTACTGGCGTGACGCGCTGGTCGATCTGCCGTCGCGCGTGCTGCCGCAGCGCGCGGACGCGCCGGCCGTGCCGCAATGGCGCGCGGCACGCATCGCGTTCGAATTCGACGCGTCGCTGATTCGCGCCGCACGCGACGCCGCATCGGCCGCGCACGCGACGCTGCCGATGCTGCTGCACGCGGCGCTCAACACCGCGTTGTTCCGCGCGACGGGCGCGGCCGACCAGCCGGTCGGCGTGCTCGCGTCGACCCGCGAACTGACCGGCGATGCGGCACGCGCTGCGCTCGGCCTGTTCATCAATTCGGTCGTCGTGCGTACGCGGATCGACCCGGCTGCGCGCCGTGCGGACGTGCTCGCCCAGGTGCGCGATACGGCGCTGGCCGCGTATGCGCATGCCGACGTGCCGTTCGCCGACGTCGTCGCGGCGCTGCGCGCGCCGCGTGCCGCGCAGGCCAATCCGCTGTTCCAGGTGATGTTCAACTACCTGCGCCCGACGGGTGCGGCCGCACGCGACTGGGCCGGCCTGTCGCTTGCCGAATTCGACGACGTGCGCCATCGCGTCGTGTTCACGCTGGAGCTGGACGTCGTCGAGCATCCGGACGGCCGCGTGAGCGCCGCGTTCTCGTATGCGGACGAACTGCTCGACCGCGGTTTCGTCGATGCGCTGGTCGATGTCTATCACGACGAAGTCGCGCGCTTTGCCGGCGCATCGGAAGCGGCGCTTGGTGCACCCGATACGCGTGCCGTCGCGCACGCGAACTTCATTGCACAGACGAGCGTAGAAGCACCGCCCAACGCACCGTCGCACGCAGCCGCCGTGCTCGCGGCACTGTGGTCGGACACATTCTCGACGGCCGCGCCCGAGCCCGGCGCGGACCTGTTCGAAGCCGGCGCGACGTCGTTCGACGTCGTGCGCTTCATCGACGCGGCAGGTCGTGCCGGTCACGCGCTGACGGTCGCCGACGTGTTCGCGTCGCCGACGCTCGCGGCACTCGGCACACGGCTCGATGCACGCGCGGAAACAGGACAGGAGGAGCGCCATGCTGGCTGAAGTGCGTCCCGACGGATTCACGATGCCCGATACGTGCCGCCTCGCATTCGCGGACGGCCTGTTCGCCGCGCGCGACGGCACGGAGATCCGCGTCGCGCAGGGCCACGGCATCGGCGCGCAGTTGCTGCGCGCACAACTCGCCGACGACGGCACGCTGCGCCTCGTCGCATACAACCATCGTGCGGCGCCTGCCGACCAGCGGCGCGCGCTGCTGGCCGCGTTGTCCGCGGCGTTTTCGGACGGTGCGCATCACGCGGCGATCCGGCTCGACCCGGCCGCGTGGCCGGCGGTCGCGCTCGATGCGCTGCGCGCGAGCGGCGTGCTCGCCGACGGCGGCCGCTGCATGCGCGACGGCTGGGCGCAGCAGGCCGATCTGTGGCTCGTCGGCACGCACCTGCCGTGCGCGACGCTGCCGATGCTTACCGACGGCCGGCGTCATCCGCGCCGGCCGCCGGCGCCGCGCGGCGACGTCTACGCGCGCGACCTGCCGGCGCTCGGCGTGCGCTTCACGCTGCGCGGCTGGCAGCCGGCGGAGGACACCGTGCGGCTCGCGCGCTGGTTCGACGAGCCGCGCGTGCGCGACGGCTGGCCGGGCGCGCAGCCCGGCGCGGACGGCCCGCAAGGGGCCGCACCCGACGCCGATCCGCACGTGACGCCGCTCGTCGGCTGCTTCGACGGCGAGCCGTTCGCGTACTTCGAGGCGGTCTGGCTGAAGGAAGACGCGCTCGCGCCGCACGTCGCGGCGCGCGACTACGACCGCGGGCTGCGGATGCTGGTCGGCGAATCGCGCTGGCGCGGCCCGCATTGCGTGGCGGGCTGGCTGCCGTCCGTCGTTCATTACCTGTTTCTCGACGACCCGCGTACCGAAGCGGTCGGCTGTGCCGTTCCGGCCGGCCACGCGCGGGTTGCCGACCATCTCGCGCGGCATGGCTTCGCGCGGCAGCGCCGTCTCGCGCTGGCCGACGCGCAGCCGCTGTGGATGCGCACGCTGCGCGAGACGTTCTTCTCCGGCCGTCACGTCTGACGGGCCGGAATCACCGACAAGGGAGCTGAGACATGCAGAGAGAAACCGTATTCGACCTGATCGGCGTCGGCTTCGGGCCGTCGAATCTGGCGCTGGCCATTCGCCTCGCGGAGCGCGCCGGCGCACGCACGTTCGCCCATTGCTTCGTCGAGCGCCAGCCGGAATTCGGCTGGCATCGCGGGATGCTGCTCGACGACTGCCGGATGCAGATCTCGTTTCTGAAGGATCTCGTCACGATGCGCGATCCGAAAAGCCGCTACACGTTCATCAACTACCTGTTCGAACGCGGCCGCCTGAACGAATTCGTCAACCTGAAGAACTTCTATCCGACCCGCGTCGAATTCCACGACTACCTGAGCTGGGTCGCCGATGCGTTCGACGATCGCGTCCATTACAGCGAGACCGTGCTGGCGATCGAGCCGGTGCGCGGCGACGGTGCGCGGATCGACGCGCTGCGCGTGCTGTCGCGCGATGCCGCGGGCCACGAGCGCCAGCGCGTCACGCGCGCGCTGTCGGTCGGCGTCGGCGGCACGCCGGCGATTCCGGATGCGTTCGCCGCGCTCGGCCGCGACCGCGTGATCCATTCGTCATCCTATCTGACCGACATCGACCGGCTCGTCGCGTCGCCGGACGGCGAACGCCGTCGCGTCGCGGTGATCGGCGCGGGGCAGAGCGCGGCCGAGGTGTTCATCGACCTCGCGCGCCGCTTCCCGCATGTCGACGCGAACCTCGTGATGCGCGCAGGTGCGCTGAAGCCGGCCGACGACAGCCCGTTCGTCAACGAGATCTTCAGTCCCGAGTTCACCGATGTCGTCTATGCGCAGCCGCACGACGCGCGCCGCGCGTTGCTCGAACGCTATCGCGACACCAACTACGCAGTAGTCGACCGGCCGCTGATCGAGCAGATCTACGAAATGCTGTACCTGCAGCGCATCGACGGCACGCCGCGTCATGCGCTGCTCGCGAACAGCGCGATCGAGGCCGCGGTGCGCACCGGCGACGGCCGCATCGAGCTGACGCTGCGCGACCGGATGAGCGGCGCCACGCGCGTCGAGCGCTTCGACGCGCTCGTGCTCGCGACCGGCTATCGCCGCGACACGCATTCCGCGCTGCTCGAAGGGCTGGCGCCGCACCTGGGCGATGCGCTCACGCGCGGCGACGTGACGCGCGACTACCTGCTCGCGACGCCCGAGCACTTCGCGCCGCGCATCTACCTGCAAGGCTGCTGCGAAGACAGCCACGGCTTGTCCGACACGCTGCTGTCGGTACTGGCACGCCGCGCGGACGAGATCTGCGCGTCGCTCGAAGACGGGCTCGCGCCCGCCCATGACGATGGCGCGGCCCGGGAGCCGCACGAAAAACGACAGGAAAACGGGGTGAGCGCGGGCCGGATGGCTTTCGCTCTTTGACAAAGGCGCGGTCGGAGACCGCATGAAAAAAGTGGAGCAGAGAAAGATGGAGTGGGCAACAGGCACGCGTTTGCGTGCGATCGCAGCCGCGGCGAGCGTGGCGTTCGGTGCGGCTGCGGCGGGGCAGGCTTACGCCCAGACGGCGCCGGCCGTGAACGCAGGCGCCGCGGCGTCGGCCAGCAGTGCGCAGAACGGCACGACGAACGGCGCGCCGAACGGCACGCTGCCGGCGATCACCGTCAACGCGGCCTCGGAAGGCGACGGCACGGTCGGGCTCGTCGCGAAGCGCAGCAGGACCGGCACGAAGACCGACACGCCGATCAACGAGATTCCGCAGACGATCAACGTCGTCACCGCGCAGCAGATCGAGATGACCGGTGCGACCGACGTGAACGCGGCGCTGCGCTACGTGCCGGGCTTCTCGTCGTACGGTTCGGACAACCGTTCCGACTGGTACGCGGCGCTGCGCGGCTTCACGCCGACCGCCTACGTGAACGGGCTGCAGGTGCCGAACACGATCAACCTCGCGAGCTGGCGCGTCGATCCGTACATGATCGACAGCATCACCGTGCTGCGCGGGCCGACCTCGGTGCTGTACGGCGCGGGCGATCCCGGCGCGATCATCGACGTGCAGACCAAGCTCGCCGACGGCGAGCGCGTGCGCGAAGCCGGGGTGCAGATCGGCAACTATGCGCGCAAGCAGTTCATGATCGACGTCGGCGACAAGCTCGACGCCGACGGCAAGTACGCGTACCGGTTCGTCGGCGTCGCGCGCGACGGCAATGCGCTGACCGGCCCGAACAACGACCAGCGCGTCGCGCTCGCGCCGTCGTTCCGCTGGCGCCCGAACGCGGATACGTCGCTGACGCTGTCCGCGACGTACCTGCAGGACTGGGGCGACATCTCGTCGAACTTCCTGCCGGCGCAGGGCACGGTGCTGCCGAACCCGAACGGCCAGATCAACAAGGATGTGTACGAAGGCGACCCGAACTTCAACTACTACCGCAAGAAGCAGTGGTCGGTCGGTTACCAGTTCGAGCAGAACCTGACTTCGGCGTGGAAGTTCCGGCAGAACGTGCGCCTGATGCACCTGTCGCTCGACAACGGCTCGGTGTTCGGCAACGGCTTCGTCGACGGCAGCACGACCGACGTGTCGCGCTGGGCCGGCGTGTTCCAGATGAACTACAGCCGCTTCGACATCGACAACAACGTGGAAGGCCGCTTCGCGACGGGCCCGCTCCAGCACACGCTGCTGCTCGGCTTCCAGTACAACCGCCAGACCGCGACCGACAGCGAATGGCTGGCCGCGGCGCCGCCGCTGAACATCTACAACCCGGTGTACACACCCGTCACGACGGCGGTGTTCGATCCGGCGTCGACGTTCCGCACCAACACGTACACGACGATGAACACGTTCGGCCTGTACGCGCAGGACCAGATCAAGTGGAACCGCTGGACGCTGACGCTCGGCGGCCGCGAGGACTGGGTCAACATGCGGATGGACGACCGCGCGGGCGGTACGCAGACGAAGGCGGACGTGACGGCGTTCACCGGCCGCGTCGGCCTCACGTACCAGGGCGACTACGGGCTGTCGCCGTACGTCAGCTACGCGACGTCGTTCAACCCGCTGATCGGCGTGAACCTGCTCGGCGGCGGGCTGCCGCAGCCGACGCGCGGCAAGCAGATCGAGGCCGGCCTGCGCTGGCAGCCGCCCGGCAAGAACCTGATGCTGAACGCGGCGATCTACCAGATCAACCAGACCAACGGGATCACGCCGGCGCTACCGAGTCAGGACACGACCGGCACGAAGTCGGTGCAGACCGGCGAGGTGCGTTCGCGCGGGATCGAGCTGAGCGCGACCGGCAAGGTCACGCGGAACCTGTCGCTGATCGCGTCGTACGTGTACCAGGACGTGAAGAACGTGAAGGCGAACGACGTATCGCTGAACAACTGGCCGGTCGACATTCCGCGGCCGCGCCAGATGGCGTCGATGTGGGCCGACTGGACGTGGCACACGGGGCCGCTCGCGGGCTTCGGCCTCGGCGGCGGCGTTCGCTACCAGAGCGCGTCGGCCGGTGCGGCCGACAACTCGCTGACGGTGTCGAGCGTCACGCTGTTCGACGCGGGCGTGCATTACGACACGCGTAACTGGCGCTTCGCCGTGAACGGGACCAACCTGGCCAACCGCCACTACATCAGCGGTTGCCAGTCGGCCAACGTCTGCGTTTTCGGCACCGACCGCACGGTGATCGCGACCGCGAAATACAACTGGTGACGTTGCGCGCCGCGGCCCGCCGGCCGGCCTTCGTGGCCGGCGCGGGACGGCCGCGGCGCCTTCGTCCGCTTTTCCACGACGCATCCATGCCGAAGAAAAATCTCGTCTATATCCAGTCGCTGCGCAACGGCGCGGCCGATCGCGCCGGCCAGCCGGTCGCTTATCAGGGCGGCACGCGCTACATGAAGGCGCCGCTCGAATTCCTCGTCGAGCGCCTGAACGACTCGTCGCTCGGCGAGCGCTACACGCTCCGGGGCGTGATCGTCGACGACGACGACGGTTCGCCGGCCGATCGCGCGAAGGTGGCCGACTACGGCTTCGCGCGTACGCCGGGCCGGCCGTGGATCCTGCCGGACGGGTTGACGGTGCAGGGCCGGCCGGTCGACGAACTGTTCTGCACGATTGCGTCGACGTACCGGCGGCTGCCGCGCGACGCGCGCGAGCGCGTGGCAGGCAAACAGGCGTTCGAGCGCCGCCTGCTCGAGCGCCTGCTCGAACTCGACGCCGACGTCGTCGTGCTGGACGGGCTGCTCGTGATCCTCGACGAACTCGTGCGGCCCGGTGCGCGCTTTCACCGGCGCATCGCGAACATCCACCCGGGCATCACGGCCGACGGTTCGCCGTACCAGCGGCGCGGCGCGTGGGCGACGCTCGACGCGCTGCACGGCGCACGCGGCGAACGGGTCGACTGGGCGAGCGGCGCGACGTCGTCGGTCGAGCCCGTGACGATGACGGGTGCGTCGTTCCACTACGTCGACAACGGCATCGATTCCGGCGAGGTGATCTGCGACGTGCTCGACACGCCGATCGCGCCGGACGATACGATTCTCGAACTGCGCTGGAACAACTTCCAGCGCAGCCTGTTTCCGGCGCTCGAGCGGGGGCTTCACGTGCTCGCCGACCGCCACGACGCGGGAGCACTGTGATGGAAGACACGCTGACGAAACCGGCCGGCGCCGCGGATGCCGTCGAAGGCGAGGTGGCGGCCGCGCTCGACGGTGCCGCGCATGGCCAGGCGACGCAGGTCGCCGAGCACACGCTCGACGCCTGGCATCCCGACGACTCGCCGGACTGGCTGCTTGCGGCGTTCGTCCCGTTGTTCAACACCGACACGCGGTACGACGCGGCAACGATCTCGGTGCCGCTCGGCGGCGCCAGTGCGGCGGCCGTCGCGTCGTACGTGGCGCGCGCGGTGCGCGAGGGCGTGATCGACGGCGCGCAGGTCGCCGGCGACACGCTGCGCCTGAACGTGTCGCGCACGACGTTCTGGCAGAACCCGCGGCCGTGGCTGAGGGCGCCCGCGTCGAGCGGGATGCCGCTGCGCTACGCGATCACGAACGGCCACCGGCACCCGGTGCGGCCGCCGTCGCCGGCCGGCGAGATCTATGCGCGCACCATGCCGCAGGTCGGGATGACGTTCAGCCTGCGCACCGTCGACATCGACGCGCACGCGGACCTGTTCAGCGGCTGGATGAACCTCGATCGCGTCGCGCAGTTCTGGGACCAGCGCGGCACGCGCGACGAGCATGCGGCGTATCTCGCCGAGCGGCTCGCCGATCCGCACATGCACCCGATGATCGGCTATTTCGACGATACGCCGTTCGGCTATTTCGAGTTCTACTGGGCGAAGGAGGACCGCCTCGCGCCGTTCTACGACGCGCACGACTACGATCGCGGGCTGCACCTGCTGATCGGCGACTCGCGCTTCCAGAGCGCGGGCAAGCTGCATGCGTGGTGGAGCGGGGTGCTGCACTACATGTTCGTCGACGAACCGCGCACGCAGCGGCTCGTCGGCGAGCCGCGCGTCGATCACGTGCGGCACATCGCGTACATGCACCGGCTCGGGTTCTATACGCTGAAGGAATTCGACTTCCCGCACAAGCGCGCGGCGCTCACCGTGATCGAGCGCGATACATTCTTCGACACTTTCCGGTTGCCGTGACGGGGCGGGCGCGCAGCGTCGGCGCGACGCTGCGCGCGGCCGTGCATCGCGCCAGCATCGGCCGTCCGGGATATGGACCGCGCGGCCTGCGTCGTGAAGAATGGATCGCTCTTCTTACCGACGACAGGCCGACAGCATGACAAAAACACCCGCGACAGCGTGGGGCGCGACGTCCGATTCGCGCTCCCTCAAATTGACATATGCCGACATATGTCTAAAATGGGCGCATCGTACTCCCATGGAGTGGCTCATGCGCACCGTTTCCATTTTCAAGAACGCCCGTAATCAGGCAATTCGCATCCCGAAGGACATGGAGTTCGAGGGGGTGACGGAACTCGAGATCCGCCGCGAGGGCGACACGCTGCTGCTGCGCCCCGTGCGTCCCACGTGGCTGTCATTCGCGAACGAACCGCTGGCCGACGCCGAGTTCCTCGCCGACCGCCCGGCTGTCATCGAATCCGGCCGCTTCGACCTGTCCGGTGACGCCGGCGCGCCGACGGAGTCCGGCCGGTGACCACGCTCTACATGCTCGATACGAACATCTGTTCGTTCATCATGCGCGAGCGGCCGCCCGTGGTGCTGTCGCGGTTGCAGTCGTGCGTCAACGCTCAGCATCGGATCGTCGTGTCGGCAATCACCTATGCCGAAATGCGGTTCGGCGCGGTCGGCAGGAAAGCGTCGCCGAAGCATGCGGAACTCGTGACGGCGTTTGTTTCGCGGCTGGATGGCGTGCTGTCGTGGGATACGGCGGCCGTCGACGCAACGGCCGCGATTCGCGCGGATCTCGCCGCGCGCGGCACGCCGATCGGCGCGAACGATGCGTCGATCGCCGGGCACGCGATCGCGGCCGGCGCGGTGCTCGTCACGAACAACGGGCGGGAGTTCGGCCGTGTCGCCGGGTTGTCGCTCGAAGACTGGGCGGCCTGAGCGCAGTGCGGCGAAAGCGCGATGACGTTGCTGTTTCGCAGCGGCGCGTCACGCGTGCGGTGCGGGAGGATCGACGAGGAACGCGTTGCGGAACGCGTCGAGATACCGGTCGGCATCATCGATGAATTCGCCCGACAACTGCGCGAACGCGCGTGCCAGCAGATCCTGGCCGAGCGCCGCGTAAGTCGCTGCGTCGGACAACAGCGCGCGAATGGCGTCGCGCGTGTGCGGCGAAGCAATCCGCTTCGCATCCCGCGCGAGCAGCGCGGCGGCGGCGAGGCCCGGCTGGAACGCATGCGCCTCGAGCAGGTCCGGCGCGGCCTCCCAGATGCGCTCGCGATTGCCGACGTCGTGATAATTGCGAAGCAGGAACAGCAGGTCGTACGCGTCGCTGTTCTGGCGCGCGCGCCGGTCCTTCCATGCGAGCAACTTCAGCAGCGCGAGCGCCGGCAGGCTGGCCACCGGCACCACGGTGCGTGCGTCGATCGACACCGGCTGCGCCGTGTCGACCGCTTCCTGGAACCCGAGCACGGTCAGCACGAATTCGCCGCCCGGCGGCCACGCGATCTCTCCCGGCGGCGTTTCGAGCGGCCCGAACGGCACGAGATCGAGTTCGGTGCGAAAACCGTGCGTTCCGCTTTCGAACAGCAGTTTCTGCTGCTGCTTCGGCGCGCGCGTGAATTGCCCGGTCGCGACGAGCGTATCGACGAGCCGCTCGTGGAACGGCCAGCTCACCGCGCACACCGCGACGTCGACGTCCCGCGTCGCACGCACCGGCCGGATGCCATGTACATGCCACATCAGGATGTCGCGCGCGGTTGCGCCGGCGACGACGAACGCCGCGTCGAGACGCGCGCAGGCGCTGCCGACCGCTTGCAGCAGCGCGACCGCCGCCGGCTCGAGCGGCCGGCGCGCATCGACTTCAAGCGGGCGGATGGGCGAGGTATCGGTCATGGATCCGTTCGGCGGCGGCAAGATTGCGGCTGTCCCCGGACGAGACGAGATCCGCGTAGATCAGGAGCGGCGGCACGAGCGGCACATCCTGCTCGCGCCAGTCGAGCGCAGGCGTGCGCGGCCAGAACGCTTCGAGGATTTCGACGTCGCCGCGCTCGTCCGGACGCAGGCGGGCCTGGAGCAGCAGACGGTTCGACACCGCGCCGTGCGTATAGACGGTGATCGCGGCCGGTTTCAGGTCGTGCGTCAGCAAGTCGGCCGCCGGCTCGCCGCCGAGCTGCGCATCGAACGACGCGAAATCGAAGCCGCGCCACCAGTCGGGGGCGAGGCCGGCAAACCGTCGGCTCGACAGTTTCGCGCGCAAGCGGCTCGGGTACAGCGCGACCCATTCCTGCACGAAGCGCGGCCAGTCGGGAATCAGGCGCTCGCCGTTGCGGCGCTGCCCGACGAGGCCGCGCGCGATCAGATCGTCCATCGCGAGATTGACCGTGCCGAGCGCGACGCCCGACGCGGCGGCAATCGCCCGATACGGCTGCGCGACGAGGCCCGGCTGCGTCGCGAGTGCGAACATCACGGCCAGTCCCTTCGGCGTCGTCGCGCGCGACGCCTGCCGGTGCGGGGTGCGTGCGGGCTTCGGCCGGCCCGCGATCATCACGGTCGCCTCCGGTTGAATCAGGCATGCGTTGCCGGCGGTGTCGAGAAACGGGATGCCCTGGTCGGTCAGGCCGGCGGCCAGTTCGGCCGAAAGATACGGCGCGACCAGCATCAGCGGCCGTTCGCCGGGCATCGCGGTAGCACCGCCGCGGCGGCGCAATTCCGCGAGCGCGCCCGGCAGCGATTCGACGCGCAGGCTCACGGCGACCGGCATCTCGAATGCCTGCCCGGCAACGTCGAAGCGGATCATCGCGTCGGCATGCGCGTTGTATGCGGCCGGCACGCGCACGGGCCGCGCGCTGAAGCGCCGGGTCGCGCGTTCGAACGCGGCGCAGGCTTCGTCGAGCACATGCTGTTCCGACAGCGGGAGGAGAGCGTTCTCGGGCATCAGAGGCGATCGCTTGTTCACTTCTTTGTCAGCGTACACAAAAAATGTACAAACGTCAAAAAGTGAACAAATATCCGCAAGTCTTTGATGTGTAGGTTGTATTTCAGATGTCTGAGTAGCCATCGCCGGATCCTCATGCACGGAAAATCGATGCGGAATGCACAGTTTCACGTGTCCGGATCGTGTGCGGCAGTCGTCCGCATGGCCAGCTCGCACTTATCGCGCACCGTGCCCTGGTATGGCAACCATCGGTTGCTGCCGTGACGACTTTCCGTCTGCACGGTTGCCGGTGAACCGTCTATCCTTGCCTGCACATTCCCCACGGCACACAGGAGACGACACCGTGACGCACAGCGTGATTCCCGCAGGCCTCGCCGACGAAATGATCGAGATCCGGCACCGCATCCATGCTCACCCCGAACTGGGCTTCGAGGAATTCGCGACGAGCGACCTCGTCGCGGAGCAACTGCAGTCGTGGGGCTACACGGTGCATCGCGGGCTCGGCGGCACGGGCGTCGTCGCGCAGTTGAAGCTGGGCAACGGCATGCAGCGCCTCGGCCTGCGCGCCGACATGGATGCGCTGCCGATCCACGAGGCGACGGGCCTGCCGTACCAGAGCACGATCGCCGGCAAGATGCACGCATGCGGCCACGACGGCCACACGGCGATGCTGCTCGCGGCCGCGAAGCATCTCGAACGCGAGCGCCGCTTCTCGGGCACGCTGAACCTGATTTTCCAGCCGGCCGAGGAAGGGCTCGGCGGCGCGAAGAAGATGCTAGACGAAGGGCTGTTCGAGCAGTTCCCGTGCGACGCGATCTTCGCGATGCACAACATGCCGGGCTTCCCGACGGGCAAGTTCGGTTTCCTGCCGGGGCCGTTCATGGCGTCGTCGGATACCGTGGTCATCGACGTGCAGGGCCGCGGCGGCCACGGCGCGGTGCCGCACAAGGCGATCGATCCCGTCGTCGTGTGCGCGCAGATCGTGCTGGCGTTGCAGACGATCGTGTCGCGCAACGTGTCGCCGCTCGACATGGCGATCGTCACGGTCGGCGCGATCCACGCGGGCGACGCGCCGAACGTGATTCCCGATCGCGCGCAGATGCGCCTGTCCGTGCGCGCGCTGAAACCGGAGGTGCGCGACCTGCTCGAGACGCGCATCAAGGAGGTCGTGCATGCGCAGGCGGCCGTGTTCGGCGCGACCGCGACGATCGACTACCAGCGCCGCTACCCGGTGCTCGTCAACGATGCGGAAATGACCGCGTTTGCGCGCAACGTCGCGCGCGAGTGGGTGGGCGATGCAAACCTGATCGACGGGATGGTGCCGCTTACCGGCAGCGAGGATTTCGCGTTCCTGCTCGAGAAGCGGCCTGGCTGCTACCTGATCATCGGCAACGGTGACGGTGAGGGCGGCTGCATGGTGCACAACCCCGGTTACGACTTCAACGATGCGGCGTTGCCGACGGGCGCGTCGTACTGGGTCAAGCTGGCCGAGGCGTTCCTGGTTTGACGGGCGACGCGGCGGTCGCCGCACGGTGTGCGTAAGCGCGTCCGTGTCCACGAAACCGGACGCGCGCAGGCTGCACTTCGATTTGACGCTCCTTGACATCGGCGGGACAGGCCGCGTGCTACGCTGCGCGCGACGCCGAATCGGCTCGATGAATACAGGTGTGGACGAAATGCGAAAACAGCTTCTGACCGTGCTGACGGCCTGTGCGGTCGGCGTTCTGGCGGCCGGGTGCGACGACCAGAAGGTGGCCGACGCGGTGAACGCGATCAAGCCCGATCCGATGGCGTTCGGCAAGCTGCAGCCGGGCGTCTCGACGACCGAGGACGTGCTCCGTCAGGCTGGCAAGCCCGAGATGGTCAGGCAGGGTGACGACGGCTCGCAGCGGTTCGAGTATCCGCGCGGCCCGTACGGCACGAGCACCTACATGCTCGATTTCGGGCCCGACGGCCGGCTCGTGTCGATCACGCAGGCGCTGACGGCGGCGAACATCGCGAAGGTCGTGCCCGGGATGTCGAAGGACGACGTGCGGCAACTGCTCGGCAAGCCGACCGAGGTCGCGCAATACGCGTTGAGCCATGAAGAGGTGTGGAGCTGGCACTGGGCCGAGGGCGGCGTATCGGGCGACGCGATGTTCAACGCGCATTTCTCGCCCGAGGGGTCCGTGATCCGGACTTCGCGTTCGGAAGCACCGGGCCGCGAAAAACCCTGACCTGACGAAGGACGCAACGCATGTGACGCAGGCCGGACATCGGCAAGGCTGCCACTGCAGCTGAATGCCAAATGCTAAATGTACCGAACGTTGGTGAACGTTGGTATATGGTGCTCGCATTCAAGAGGAGGTGACTCATGTCGCGAAACATATCCGTTTCCCTGGGCGACCACTTTGCCGAATTCGTCGACGCTCAAGTGCAATCGGGGCGATACAGTTCCGCAAGCGACGTCGTCCGAGCCGGTTTGCGGCTCCTCGAGTCACACGAAACGCAGATGCGTGCGTTGCAGGAAGCGCTGAAGGCCGGCGAGGCATCGGGGGAGCCCCATGCCTTTGCCAGCGAGGCCTTCCTGGTCCGCATGCGGACAACGCATGGCGGTTAAAGGCAGACAGCTTCGGCTGACTCCGCTGGCCGAGCTGGATCTCGAATCAGCTGTGCCGTCTCGATCCGGGCGCGGCGTCGAGCAATCTAGAACGCTTCTCCGCTGAACAACGCCACGACCGCATCCGGATTCGACGGCCAGTACATATGCATGTACGTCGCGACGATCGCGCCGCGGCGATAGACGGCTTCGCCGCTGCCCGGCGCGCCGTCGGGGCGCACCGCGTTCGCGACCGGTTCCAGCGGCGTCGCGAGCCGGGAATAATGAAACGTATGCCCGCGCATCGGCCCGGTGCGCGTATCGAGCTGCTGCATGCCGAGCGCCGCGAACCGGCGCTGCATCGTCGCCTCACCCGGCAGCAGGCCCAGCATCGGCGTCGTTGCGCCGTCCACGTCGGTCAGCGATTCACACAGATACACCATCCCGCCGCATTCCGCGACGATCGGCTTGCCCGTAGCCGCATGCGCACGAATCGTCCGCGCGGTTTCGGCATTCGCCGCGAGCGTCGCCGCATGCAGTTCCGGATAGCCGCCCGGCAGGAACAGCGCGTCGCAATCGTCCGGCACCGGTTCGTCGGCGAGCGGCGAGAAGAACCGCAGCTGCGCACCGAGCGCATCGAGCAGCGCGAGATTCGCCGGATAGATGAACGAGAACGCCGCATCGCGCGCGACCGCGATCCGCTTGCCGGCGAGCGCGCGCGGCAGCGGCGCTGCCACGTCCGGTTCCGCGAACGCGATGGCAGGCGGCAATTCGGCGAGCGCCGTCTGCGCGAGCACGTCGGCCGCGCGTTCGAGCCGCGCGTCGAGATCGTCGATGTCGGCCGGCTGGTGCAGGCCGAGATGCCGCTCCGGCAGCGCGATGCCCGCATCGGCCGGCACGTGCCCGAGCCAGCGCAGGTCGTCGGGCAGCGCCTGTTGCAGCAATTGCGCATGCCGGGCCGAGCCGACGCGGTTCGCCAGCACGCCGTGAAACGGCAGCCCCGGCCGGAACCGCGCGAGCCCGAATGCGATTGCCGCGAAGGTCTGCGCCATCGACTTCGCGGAAATCACCGCGACGACCGGCACGCCGAACGCGGCCGCGAGGTCGGCACTGCTCGGCGTGCCGTCGAACAGCCCCATCACGCCTTCGATCAGGATCAGGTCCGCATCGCGCGCGGCCTCGGCCAGCAGCGCACGGCAGCCGGCCTCGCCGACCATCCCGAGGTCGAGCGCATGCACGCTCGCGCCGCTCGCGCGTTCGAGCAGCATCGGATCGAGAAAATCGGGCCCGGTCTTGAACACGCGCACGCGGCGGCCGAGCCGGCGGTGCAGCCGCGCGAGGCCGGCCGTCACCGACGTCTTGCCCTGGCCGGACGCGGGCGCGCTGACGAACAGCGCGGGGCAGGCCGGCACGCTCAGAACTCCACGCCGCGCTGCGCCTTCACGCCTTGCTCCTTGTACGGATGCTTGACGAGCCGCATTTCGGTGACGAGATCGGCCGCGTCGATCAGCGCATCGGGCGCGTGCCGCCCGGTAACGACCACATGCACCGACTCCGGACGCGCGACGAGCGTCGCGAGCACTTCGTCGAGCGGCAGGTATTCGTACTTCAGCACGGTGTTCAGCTCGTCGAGGATCACCATCCGGTAGTCGCCGCTTTCGATCATCCGGCGCGCCTCGTCCCAGCCCTTGCGGGCGGTCGCGATGTCGGCGTCGCGGTTCTGCGTGTTCCAGGTGTAGCCGTCGCCCATCGTCACGAAGTCGCATTCGGCGACCGCGCCGAGGAAGTCGCGCTCGGACGTGTGCAGCGCGCCCTTGATGAACTGCACGACGCCGAGCCGCATGCCGTGGCCGAGCACGCGCACGGCCATGCCGAACGCGGCCGTACTCTTGCCCTTGCCGTTGCCGGTGTGGACGATCAGCAGGCCTTTTTCATGAGTGGCGGCGGCCTGCTTCTTCTCGTGGCCGGCACGGCGGCGCTCGGCCATCCGCTGATGGGATTCGGAATCGGTCTTCATCGGGAATCGTCCTGTCGAAAGCGAAACAAAGGGTTCAGAGCGGGCCGGCGAGTGCGACCGTCACGCCGTCCCGGATGGATTTGGGGCCGAGCAGCCGGCCGTGCGGCGCCGCGAGCTGCGCGCACGGCTCGGCCACGCCGGCGACGCCGAAGCGTGCGAGCGCGGCGTCCGACGGACCGCTCGCGGCCAGTTCGGGACGGCTCGCGAGTTGCGCCGCGTCGAACGCGACGAGCGGCCAGCCGCGTCGCGCGCACAGCGTGCGCAGCGCACGGGCACGCGCCTTGTCGGCGAGCGTCGCGACGAGCGCCGGTTCGGCGGCCGGGTAGCGCGCCAGCGCCGCGCGGATCGCGGCATCGAGTTGCGCGGCCGTCACGCCCGCGCGGAACCCGACACCGAGCGCGACGCGCATCATGCGCCGCCGCCGAGCGCCGCACGCACCGACGGATCGTCGGCAAGCGCCGCGACGCGGCCGATCACGACGATCGCCGGCGAACCGATGCCGGTCGCGCCGACGCGTTCGACGACGGTGTCGAGCGTCGCGAGCACGTGCCGCTGTCCGGGGCGCGTCGCGTTCTCGATCGCCGCGCACGGCGTATCGCCCGGCAGGCCGCCGTCGCGCAGCGCCGCCGCGATCGCGTCGAGCCGGCGGATGCCCATGTAGATCACGATCGTCATGCGCGTGGCCGCCAGCGCGCGCCAGTCGGGCTCGTCGGCGCCTGCACTGTGGCCCGTGACGAAGATCACGCCCTGCGCGTCGCCGCGCTGCGTGACCGGAATGCCGAGCGCGGCCGGCGCGGCGATGCCCGCGGTGATGCCGTTCACGACCTCGACCGGAAAACCCGCCGCACCGAGCGCGGCCAGTTCCTCGCCGCCGCGGCCGAACACGAACGGATCGCCGCCCTTGAGCCGCGCGACGCTGCGGCCGGCGCGCAGGTGCGCGAGCATCGCGGCGACGATCGCTTCCTGCGGCGTCGACGCATGGCCGCCGCGCTTGCCGACATGCTCGATGTGCGCGTCGGCGCGCGCATGGCGCAGCACGTCGGGGTTCACGAGATCGTCGACGAGCAGCACGTCCGCCGCGCCGATCGCGCGCACGGCCTTGAGCGTCAGCAGGTCGGCGTCGCCGGGGCCGGCGCCGATGAGCCAGGCGCGGCTCATCGCGCGCGGCACGGCGCGCACCGTGTCGAAACAGTGGAAAGGGGCAGGCGGGCGGCACATCGGCGGCCGGCGGACAGGCAAGGCATGACGGATCGGGCGAAGCCCGCGCGAACGCGGGTGGAATGCGCACCCCATCCGTCCCCCGCGGATCGGGCGTTCGGCGAGCGTCGGGCTCGCCCCTTGCGTCGGCCGGTATCCGGGCTGGCCGCTTGCCAGGCCGCGGCCTTCCCGCCCGGCTGAAGGGCAGTGGCATCGTGGGCGGCATGGGCGCGTGCGCGGGGAAGCGCGTCGCGCGGGCGGCGTACCGTTGCGGGGACAGCACAGGCCGGGCGGTGGTCCGCCTCCTGTTTCCCGTTTAACTGCATGCGCGGAATGCGCGTGCGAGCACCGAACGCGGCGCTACGATAGCACAGCGCGCCGCCCGCGCTAACCCGCTTCGCCGATGCCGGAAGCGGCCCCCGGCATGGCGCGGCGGCCATGCAAGCCGCCGTTCGGCGGGCTGCGCAGCCTTGACGCTCCCGCCCCCGGCGCCTACACTCGCACGCGTTTTGGTGCTCGCGCGCGCCCTCCGGCGCGTGCAGTTAAACGGGAAACAGGGAGCCTGCCTGCGTCGCAGTCGAGCCAACCTGTGCTGCCCCCGCAACGGTAAGCGAACGCATCGTGCCCGCCGCGATGCAGCGCCGCTTCGCCGCATGCCGCGCGCATGCGGACGACCGCCACTGGATGCCCTGCGCATCCGGGAAGGCGAAGCGGCGTGTTCGTCAGCCCGGATACCGGCCTAAACGTTGGGGTTCAGCGCCGCGGGGAGGCGGCGCATCGTCCACGGCCGCAGCGTGCCCGACACCCGAGCGTTTCCCGATTCCCGTCGTCCGACCGCCTGCGCGAGTGCGCATGATCCGGCGCGATGAAGGGCCGGACCGCACGGGGCGAGCAGCGACGGCCGTGTTGGCATTCTTCATGTCGACCGTTCGCAAAGGAGCACCATGCTCGATTCGCTGTTTCGCCTGTTCAACGACAGTCCGTCCGGGCTGCGCGGCAAGATCGTCGCGATCTATGCGCTGCTGATCGCGTTCAACGCAGGCGCGTGGATCTGGGCGTTCGCCGCCTTCCACGGCCAGCCCGTGCTGCTCGGCACCGCGCTGCTCGCGTACGTGTTCGGGCTGCGCCATGCGGTCGACGCCGACCACATCGCGGCCATCGACAACGTCACGCGCAAGCTGATGCAGGAGGGCCGCAGCCCGCTCGGCGCGGGCCTGTTCTTCTCGCTCGGCCACTCGACGGTCGTGATCGTGATGTCGGTCGTGGTCGCGCTCACGGCCGCGTCGCTCGCGCGCTTCGAGAGCATGAAAGCGTGGGGCGGCGTGATCAGCACGAGCGTGTCGGCGTTCTTCCTGCTGGTGCTCGCGATCGCGAACCTGCTGATCCTGATTTCCGTCTACCGGACGTTTCGCGCCGCGCGGCGCGGCGAGCCGATCGTCGACGCCGATCTCGACCTGCTGCTGAACCAGCGCGGCGTGCTCGCGCGCCTGTTCCGTCCGCTGTTCCGGCTCGTGTCGCGCAGCTGGCACCTGTATCCGGTCGGGTTCCTGTTCGGCTTCGGCTTCGATACGGCGACCGAGATCGCGCTGTTCGGCATCTCGGCGGCGCAGGTGCAGGGCGGCCTGTCGTTCTGGTCGGTGATGGCGCTGCCGATGCTGTTCACCGCCGGCATGACGCTGGTCGACACGACCGACGGCATCCTGATGATGGGCGCGTATCGCTGGGCGTACGTGCGGCCGATCCGCAAGATCTACTACAACATGACGATCACCTTCGTGTCGGTGCTGGTCGCCGCGCTGATCGGCGGCATCGAGGTGCTCGCGCTGCTCGCGGACAAGCTGTCGCTGCAGGGCCCGGTATGGGGCTTCGCGTCGATGGTGGCGTCGCACTTCGGCATGCTCGGCTACGTCGTGATCGGCCTGTTCCTCGCATGCTGGCTCGTGTCGGCCCTGATCTACCGGTTAAAGCGCTACGACGAGATCGACGTGACGATCTCGGCCTGACTCCCCCTACGACCCTGGATATTCCATGACCCTACGCAAGCTGCCCGTCACGATCGTCACGGGCTTTCTCGGCAGCGGCAAGACCACGCTGATGCGCCACATCCTGCAGCACGCCGAAGGCCGCCGCATCGCGGTGATCGTCAACGAATTCGGCGAGCTCGGCATCGACGGCGAAATCCTCAAGGGCTGCGGCATCGGCTGCGAGGAGACCGAAGGCGCGCAGGACGAAGCGTCGGGCCAGCTCTACGAGCTCGCGAACGGCTGCCTGTGCTGCACCGTGCAGGAAGAGTTCTATCCGGTGATGGAAGCGCTCGTCGAGCGCCGCGCGGACATCGACCATGTGCTGATCGAGACGTCGGGGCTCGCGCTGCCGAAGCCGCTCGTGCAGGCGTTCAACTGGCCGACGATCCGCAACAGCTTCACGGTCGACGCGGTCGTGACCGTCGTCGACGGGCCGGCCGCCGCGAGCGGCCAGTTCGCGGAAAACCCGCAGGCCGTCGACGCGCAGCGCCGTGCGGACCCGAACCTCGACCACGAATCGCCGCTGCACGAGCTGTTCGCCGACCAGCTGTCGTCCGCCGATCTCGTGATCGTGAACAAGGCCGATCTCGTCGGCGACGCGCAGTTCGCGCAGATCGAAACCGCGATCCGCGAAGAGATCCCGCCGCAGGTGAAGATCGTGCGCGCGACGCGCGGCGAGCTCGACCTCGCAATGCTGCTCGGGCTCGAATCGGCGTCGGAGGAAACGATCCACCTGCGCCACGACCATCACGGCTCGGCCGACGACGGCGATCACGATCACCATCACGACGATTTCGATTCGGTGGTCGTGTCGGGCGACGCTGGCTCGCGCGAAGCGACGATCGCCGCGCTGCAGCGCGTCGTCGAAGCGCACACGATCTACCGCGCGAAGGGCTTCGCCGCGCTGCCCGGCGCGCCGATGCGGCTCGTGATCCAGGGCGTCGGCCGCCGCTTCGACAGCTATTTCGACCGCCGCTGGCAGGACGGCGAAACGCGCGCGAGCCGTTTCGTGCTGATCGGCGAGGATCTCGACGCGGCCGCGCTGCAACGCGCGTTCGACGCCGCGTGCGCGGCCGAGCCGCAACAGGCGTAACGCACGATGCATCTGCTGCGCACCACGCCGGGCGGCTTCGTCGACGATACGCAGGGCGTCGTCCGGATCGACCAGCAACCGGCCGACATCGTGATCCTGAGTTCGGCCGACACGACGCTGTCGCTGCTCGCGAGCGTCGTGCCGCAATTGCCGGCCGGCTTTCCGAGCGTGCGGCTCGCGAACGTGACGTTCCTGCGGCAGCCGGCGTCCGTCGACTTCTATGTCGACGACGTGCTGCGTCACGCGAAGACGGTCGTGATCGATCATCTCGGCGGCGAAGCGTACTGGCCGTACGGGATCGAGCAGGCCGTATCGCTCGCGTCGAAGCGTGCCCAGCAGCTCGCGATGTTCTCGGGCGACCTGCAGGAAGACCCGAACCTCGTCGCGAAAAGCACGGTCGCGCCCGACCTGTGCCGGCTGTGGTGGCGCTACCTGCGCGAAGGCGGCGTGCACAACGCCGAAGCGCTGCTGCGCAGCATCGCGTTCCATACGCTCGGCTTCGGCGACGAACCCGAGCCGCCGCGCCCGTTGCCGGCGGCCGCGCTGTATCACCCGGCGCGCGACCGCGCGAGCGTCGACGACTGGCGGCCGCGCTGGACGCCGGGTGCGCCGGTCGTCGCGATCCTGTTCTATCGCGCGCACTGGCAGGCCGCGAACACGGCCGTGTTCGATGCGCTGGCCGACGCGCTCGTTCAGGAAGGGCTGAATCCGCTGCCGATCGCGGTGACGTCGCTGAAGGACGCGGTGAGCCGCGAGGTCATCACGCAGCTCTGCGACACGCACGGCGTCGCGCTCGTGCTGAACACGACCGCGTTCGCGGCCGGCGCGATCGATGCCGCCGAACCGGACGTGCTCGCCGGCGACGCGCCGGTGCTGCAGGTGATCCTGTCCGGCGGCAATCGTGACGCGTGGGTGGCCGACAACCAGGGCCTGCATGCGCGCGATATCGCGATGCATATCGCGCTGCCCGAGGTCGACGGGCGCATCGTCACGCGCGCGGTGAGCTTCAAGGGGCTCGCGTATCGCTGCCCGCACACCGAGGTCGACGTCGTGCGCTACCAGCCGGACGCGGAGCGGATCGCATTCGTCGCGGCGCTTGCGCGCGGCTGGTGCCGGCTGCGCACGCTCGACAACGCGAGCAAGCGCGTCGCGCTGATCCTCGCGAACTATCCGCAAAGCGAAGGGCGGATCGGCAACGGCGTCGGGCTCGACACGCCCGCGTCCGCGCTGCGCGTGCTCGCGGCGCTGCGCGATGCGGGCTACGCGGTGGCCGACCTGCCGCCCGACGGCGACGCGCTGATCGCGCGGCTCACCGAAGGCGTGACCAACGACGCGGCCGTGCATGCGCTGCGTCCGGCGTTCCAGAGTTTCGCGCTGGCCGACTACGTCGCGCATTTCGCGCGGCTGCCGGTAGCCGTGCGCGATGCGCTGAATGAGCGCTGGGGCCCGCCCGAAGCCGACCCGACGCTGCGCCACGGGCGTTTCACGATCGCGGGCTGGCGCGCGGGCAACGTGTTCGTCGGCATCCAGCCATCGCGCTCGCGCGGCGACAACGACTACGCGAGCTACCACGACGCGGATCTCGTGCCGCCGCACGCGTATCTCGCGTTTTATTTCTGGCTGCGCGATGCGTATCGCATCGACGCGGTCATCCATCTCGGCAAGCACGGCAACCTCGAATGGCTGCCGGGCAAGAGCGTCGCGCTGTCCGACGCATGCTGGCCCGACCTGACGCTCGGGCCGCTGCCGCACCTGTATCCGTTCATCGTCAACGATCCGGGCGAGGGCAGCCAGGCGAAGCGCCGCGCGCAGGCGGTGATCGTCGATCACCTGATGCCGCCGCTCACGCGCGCGGAAAACTACGGCCCGCTGCAGGATCTCGAGCGGCAGGTCGACGAATACTACGAAGCGCTGATGGTCGATGCGCGGCGCGCGAAGCTGCTGAGGAAGACGATCCTCGCGACGATCGCCGAACACCGGCTGCACGACGAACTGAGCGTATCGCCGCCGCGCGACGCGGGCGACGAGGATGCGCTGCTGACGCGCGTCGACGCGTGGCTGTGCGAATTGAAGGAAGCGCAGATTCGCGACGGGCTGCATGTGTTCGGCGCGTCGCCGGCCGATCGCCAGCGGCGCGACACGCTGCTCGCGCTCGCACGCTTTCCGGTCGGCGACGGCAAGGAAGAGCGCGCGGGGCTGATCGGCGCGCTCGCGCGCGACCTGATGCTCGGCGACGATTTCGATCCGCTGTCGGCCGACTGGGCCGCACCGTGGGCCGGCCCGCGACCGGCGATCCTGCAGGCGCTCGACGCGTCGCCGTGGCGCCATGCGGGCGATACGCGGGAGCGGCTCGAACGGCTCGCGCAGCAATGGCTGGACGGGCTGTGCGCGGCCGTGTCGGGCGACACTCGTACCGATGCGACGCCGCCCGGCGAATGGCCGCATACGCTCGCGGTGATCGAACGCGTCCGCTCGACGCTGATGCCTGCGCTCGACGCATGCGGCGGCGAGGAAATGCGCCAGTTGCTGCGCGGGCTCGACGGCCGCTTCGTGCCGCCGGGGCCGAGCGGCTCGCCGTCGCGCGGCCGCCCCGACGTGCTGCCGACCGGCCGCAACTTCTACTCGGTCGACACGCGCGCGGTGCCGACGCAGGCCGCGTGGTCGCTCGGCCTGAAATCCGCGCAGCAACTGATCGAGCGCCATCTGCAGGATCACGGCGATTATCCGCGCGCGATCGGCCTGTCCGTATGGGGCACGGCGACGATGCGTACGGGCGGCGACGACATCGCGCAGGCGTTCGCGCTGCTCGGCGTGCGGCCGAAATGGGCGCACGGCAGCCATCGCGTGACCGATTTCGAGATCCTGCCGATCGAAATCTTCGACCGGCCGCGCATCGACGTGACGCTGCGCGTCTCGGGCTTCTTCCGCGACGCGTTCCCGAACCTGATGCACCTGTTCGACGCGGCCGTGCAGGCCGTCGCCGAACTCGACGAGCCCGAGGAACTGAACCCGATCCGCGCGCGCATCGAGCGCGAACGCGCGAAATGGATCGCGCAGGGCGTGACGCCCGACGAAGCGCGGCGACGCGCCGGCTGGCGCGTGTTCGGCGCGCGGCCGGGCAGCTACGGCGCGGGCCTGCAGGACCTGATCGACCAGCGCCGCTGGCAGACCGACGCCGATCTCGCCGATGCGTATCGCCAGCGGGGCGGGCATGCGTACGCGCAGAACAGCGCGGGCGACGCCGCACCCGACGTGTTCGGCGAGCGGCTGGCGACGATCGACGTCGTCGTGCAGAACCAGGACAGCCGCGAGCACGACATCCTCGATTCGAACGACTACTACCAGTTCCAGGGCGGGATGACGGCGGCCGTGCGGCACCTGTCCGGGCAGCAGCCGAGCATCTACCACGGCGACCACGCGAACCCGGCCGCGCCGAAGATGCGCACGCTGCGCGAGGAGATCGCGCGCGTGATCCGTTCGCGCGTCGTCAACCCGAAATGGCTCGACGGTGTGAAGCGCCACGGCTACAAGGGCGCGGCGGAAATGGCCGCGACCGTCGACTACCTGTACGGCTATGACGCGACCGCGCGCGTGCTGTCCGACCACCAGTACGCACTCGTCGCCGACGCATACCTGTTCGACGACGACACGCGCGCGTTCCTCGAACGGCACAACCCGAAGGCGCTGCACGGCATCTGCGAACGCTTCGTCGAGGCGATGCAGCGCGGCCTGTGGCAGCAGCCGGACGATTATCGCGAGCGGATCGAAGCGGTCTGGCTCGAAAGCGAACAACTCCAGGAAGGAGGACGGCGATGACCGATCCGACGCTGCACCGCGCGCGCGCGGTCTTTCCGTTTGCGGCGCTCGTCGCGCAGGACGCGTTGCAGCAGGCGCTGCTGCTCGCCGCGATCGATCCGTCGCTCGGCGGCGTGCTGGTGAGCGGGCCGCGCGGCACCGCGAAATCGACCGCTGCGCGCGGCCTCGCGGAGCTGCTGCCCGAAGGGCAGTTCGTCACGCTGCCGCTGTCGGCGAGCGACGAACAGGTGACGGGCACGCTCGATCTCGCGCATGCGCTGGCCGAAAACGGCGTGCGCTTCCGGCCGGGCCTGCTGGCGCGCGCGCATCTCGGCGTGCTGTATGTCGACGAAGTGAACCTGCTCGCCGACGGGCTCGTCGATACGCTGCTCGACGTCGCCGCGAGCGGCGTGAACATCGTCGAGCGCGATGGCGTATCGCATGCACACGATGCTCGTTTCGTGCTGGTCGGTACGATGAATCCCGAGGAAGGCGAACTGCGTCCGCAGTTGCTCGACCGCTTCGGGCTGATGGTCGAGCTCGAGAACTGCTTCGATGCCGCGCAGCGCGAGCGGATCGTGAAGGCGCGGCTTGCATTCGATCTCGATCCGGATGCGTTCCGCGCTCGTCATGCAGCCGCGCAGCGCGAACTCGGCGACCGGATTCATGCGGCGCGAGCGCGGCTGGCGAGGCTCGATTTCGACGATGCGGTGCATGCGCGCGTCAGCGCGCTGTGCATCGACGCGGCCGTCGACGGGCTGCGCGCCGATCTCGTGATGCTGCGCACCGCGCGCGCACTCGCCGCGCTGGAACGGGCCGACGCGGTGACGGTGTCGCATGTGGAGCGCGTGGCCGAAGCGGTGCTGCGGCACCGGCGACATGCGGGTACACCGCCGTCGTCCGGCGCGTCGCAGCCGGGCGGCGAACGCGACGAACGCAACGATCGTTCACCGCCGGATGCGCGCCAGCGGCCGGAGGACCAACCGGGAGCGACGAAGAACGCCGCCGCCGCATCGCAGGGCGACTGGGGCTACCTGCCGCCCGAACCCGCCGGGCTGCGCGACGTGAAAAGCGTCGTGCCGCTGCCGCTAAAAAAACGCTGAGCCATCGAGTCGGCGCCGCCGCGAACGCCGTTCGCGGTCCTCGATGGCAATCAGGCGCAGCCGCGCGCGTGCCGGGCACGGCGCGCGCCGGCACGGCCGTTGCGTGGCCGGCGACGCTCGCCGCGAAACGCGGCGATGCGCTGCACCTCGGCCATCTGCGCTTCCGGAAACGGGCCGGCACGCCGCACGCGCTGCATTGCTTCGTGCTCGACTGTTCGGCGTCGATGCTGTCGCACGACCGGCTCGCGCTGGCGAAGGGGCTGATCGTCGCGTATTTCGATCGCGCGGCGCGCGACCGTGTCGAAACCGCGCTGATTTGCTTCGGCGGCAACGGCGCCGCGCGGCGCTTCGGCCCGGCCGTGCCGCGCTGGTGGAACGCGCGCTGGCTCGAACCGGTCGACGGCGGCGGCGGCACGCCGCTCGCGGACGGCATCGCGGCCGCCGCGCAGTTGCTCGCGCGCGATGCGCGGCGCGAGCCCGGCAAGCAGCGCTGGCTGTGGGTGCTGTCCGACGGCCGCACGCGCGAAGCGCCGGCGAAACCCGCGGCGGCCGATCATGTCGTGTTCGTCGACTTCGACGACGCGGCCGTGCGGATCGGGCAGGGCGTGCGGCTCGCTGCTGCGTGGGGCGCGCAGTGGGTGACGGTCGATGCGCTTTGTACGGACCTCGCGGGCTGAGCGGGCCTTGCGGCTCTCACGGACCTTGCGGTTCTCACGGATCTAGCTGACCTGGCTGATCTAGCGGGCCGAGTGACGGCCGCAGGGCCACGGCCGGCGGTGCGATATGATCGCCGCTTCTGCTTCTCCCCATTGGAAAACCCGCCATGCAAGTACTGGTCGATGCCGACGCGTGTCCCGCCGTCATCAAGGACATGCTGTTTCGCGCCGCGCGTCGTGCCGAAATCCGCGTGACGCTGGTCGCGAACCAGTTTCTGCGCACGCCGCCGTCGCCGTTCATCAAGGCGGTGCAGGTACCGGCCGGCTTCGACGTGGCTGACGCGCGCATCGTCGAGCTGGCCGAGGCCGGCGACCTCGTGATCACCGCCGACATCCCGCTGGCCGCCGCCGTGCTCGACAAGGGCGCGCATGCGCTCGACCCGCGCGGCAACTGGTTCAGCCGCGAGAACATCGAGGAACGCCTGTCGACGCGCGCGATGATGGAGCAGTTGCGCAGCACGGGCATCGACACGGGCGGGCCCGCGCCGTTCAGCGCGCGTGACGGCAAGACGTTCGCATCGCAGCTCGACCGGTTCCTGGCGCGATACGGCAAGCCGTAAGGCCGCGTTTCGGCGGCCACGCGCGATCGATCGTTGCGCATACGGAAACGCTCGTACGCGCCATGCGGCAATGCGTCGAATTCGCATCGGATCGTGTGCGCCGCCCAGGCCGGAATGCAGGTTTGCGCCGACGCTGCTATCGTGGCGCGAACCACTACACAGGAGCTCGCACGTGTCGCCGACCCAACTTCTCGTTCCGACGTTTACCCAGATGCTGCGCGCGCAGTCCGCGTGGCTCGACAAGGCTGTCGCACACGGGCAGGCCGCGGGCGACGAGCCCGACGCGGCGATGACGCTGAAGCTGGCAGCCGACATGTATCCGCTCGCCGCACAGGTGCGCTTCTCATGCTTCCAGGCGATGGAGCCGGTCTACCGGCTGCGCGGCGAGCCGCTGCCGGCCGCGCTGCTGGCATTGCGCGAAGCCGGATGGAATGCGGATGCGCAGCTCGGCTCGTTGAGCGACGCGCAGGCGATCATCGCGGGCACGCTCGCGTTTCTCGGCGAACTCGCGCCGGATGCGCTCGATGGCGGCGCCGCGCTGCCGATCGCGCTCGAGCTGCCCAACGGCGTCGCGTTCGACATGACGGGCGAACAATACGCGCGCGACTGGGCGCTGCCGCAGTTCTACTTCCATGCGATCGCCGCGTACGCGATCCTGCGCCATCACGGCGTCGAACTCGGCAAGGCCGACTACGTGCCGCACATGCTCGCGTACGTGCGACCCGGCACGATTCCGCAAGGGTGAGTGGTGAGCGGGCAAGCAGGCTCGTCGCGCTGCTCGAACGCAAGGCCGGCCCGTTCCTGCGCGCGTGACCGGCGCAGGCGGCATCGATATCAGCGCAGCGGGCCGTTCGCGATCGCCGAGAAGCAGTCGAGGCGCAGCAGCTCGATGATCTTGCGCGTCGGCACGCTCGCATGGAGCGTGTCGAGCCTGTCGACGGTGAACCACTTGCAGCGGGCGATCTCGTTGTTCGCGCGCGGCGTCAGGTGCGCGGGCACGTCGGCCACGAACACGTGATGCAGCTTCGTCAGCCCGCCGAACTGCACCGCGTAGTCGAGCGCAAGCCCCTCCAGCCGCGTTTCCTCGGCGAGCTCCCGCTGCGCAGCCTCGAGCGGCGTCTCGCCGCGCCGGATCGTGCCGCCCGGCAGCGACCAGCGCGACGCGGTGCGGGCGACCAGCAGCACGCTGCTGCGCTGGCGGCACACGATCGTGGCTCTTTCCTTGATGACGGCGAGAATGTCCGGCCCGGTACTCATGTTCGGCAAAACAGGTGCTGAATCGTGGAGAAAATGCGCGTCGTCGGTTCGTTGTCCGGCCGCGGGCCGCGACGGCATGCAGGCAGCCGCAGCGATCTTACCGGCCGTTCGTGACAGTTCCGTGCATGGCGTCGCGCCGCGTGAGCCGTGTCATGCGTGCGTGTAGATCCCGCTGCGCGTCGGCTTCACGTGGCGCGAACGGCGGCGCTGGTGAACGGCGCGCCGGTGATGGGGCGGCACCGTCACGTGCCGGCGCGCGGGCGCGGGCCGTGCGGTCGGCGCGGCGGCCTGCGGTGCCGCGGCCGGCATCTGTGTCTGTCCTTCGCCGAAATTGAATGTCCGGGTTTGCGCGTGTCCGACGCCCAGCGTCGACGCCAGCATGAAGGCCGCCAGCAGGATCCGTTTCATGAATATTCCGCGTTGCTTTTTGAGATGAAGGTTGCCCGCCAGCTTAACGAAGGGCGGGGTGGTGCCGCAACCGGCGCGGCTTCGGTGTCGTCTCCGGTTGCGCCCGGCGGCGTTGTCCGCGCTTCCGCCGAGTGCATCCGGGCTTGACAACATAATTCCCGGGTGTGAATATAAATTCACATACAAGAATTATTCGCCGAATCCGGAAAGTCGCGCCGCAGGCGCCGGCCGCCGGAACCGGCAGTCCGATCAACCGGAACCAGGAGCGAGACGCATGGCGGAACGGGAGCAGCACGGCGCGCTGGCGGGATTGCGCATCGTCGATCTGTCGCGGGTGCTGGGCGGCCCTTACGCGACGCAGATCCTCGCCGACCACGGCGCGGAGGTCATCAAGGTCGAACCGCCGTCCGGCGACGAGACGCGCACGTGGGGCCCGCCGTTCGACGGCGACACCGCGTCGTATTTCCTCGGCGTGAACCGCAACAAGCTCGGCGTCGCGCTCGACCTGACGCAACCGGACGACCGCGAGCGCCTGCTCGGCCTGCTCGAACATGCCGATGCAGTCGTCGAGAACTTCAAGATCGGCACGATGGAGCGCTGGGGGCTCGGTTTCGATACGCTGCATGCGCGGTTTCCGCGGCTCGTTTATTGCCGCGTATCGGGCTTCGGCGCGGACGGCCCGCTCGGCGGGCTGCCTGGCTACGACGCAGCCGTGCAGGCGCTCGCGGGGCTGATGAGCGTGAACGGAGAAGCCGGCGGCGCGCCGTTGCGCGTCGGCGTGCCGGTCGTCGATCTCGTGACCGGACTGAACGCGGCGCTCGGCGTGCTGATGGCGCTGCGCGAGCGTGACGCGAGCGGCCGCGGCCAGTTCGTCGAATCGACGCTGTTCGACTGCGCGCTGTCGATCCTGCATCCGCATACGCCGAACTTCTTCCATTCGGGCAACGCGCCCGTGCGCACGGGCAACGCGCATCCGAACATCACGCCGTACGACAGCTTCCCGACGGCCACCGTCGACATCTTTCTCGCGGTCGGCAACAACGGGCAGTTTGCGGCGCTGTGCGACGTGCTCGGCACGCGCGACTGGCCCGACGATCCGCGTTTCGCGGACAACCGCGCGCGCAGCGCGAACCGCGCCGCGCTGCGCGCGCTGCTCGAAACGGCATTGGCCGGACACGACGGCGCGGCGCTCGCCGAGCAACTGATGCGCCGCGGCGTGCCATGCGCACCCGTGCTCGGGCTCGATGCGGCGCTCGACCATCCGCATGTCGCGCATCGGCAGATGAAGGTCGAGCTGGGCCGGCATCGCGGCATCGCGTCGCCGATCAAGCTCGGCCGCACGCCGGCCACGTACCGGCGGCCGCCGCCAGCGCTGAATGAGCATGCGGCGCAGGTTTTTGCCGACGTCGACGCCGAAAACGATCACGACAACCGCCGGGACTGACCGGCATCGCGGCCGCCGCCCGTGCCGCGCGCCCGACGGCGGCGCACGGCCGCGCGGGCCGTACACCTCGTTCGGACACCACGCCGGCCCGCGCACGGACGCACCGGCTGAAGAGGAGACGCATCATGCTTGCATGGATCGGCGCGATCACCATCGTCGCGCTGTTCGGCCTGATCATCACGAAGCGGCTGTCGCCGCTCGTCGCGCTGATCGTCGTGCCGGTGGCCGCGTCGCTCGCGGCCGGTTTCGGGCTGACGACCGGCAAGTTCATCGTGCACGGCGTACAGAACATCGGCCCGATCGCCGGGATGTTCGTTTTTGCGATTTTATTTTTCGGAATCCTCACCGACGCGGGGATGCTCGACCCGATCATCGCGGGCGTGCTGCGCGTGATCGGCTGCCATCCGCCGCGCATCGTGATGGGCTCGGCGCTGCTCGCGCTGCTGATCCATCTCGACGGCTCGGGCGCCGTCACGTTTCTCGTCACGCTGCCCGCGATGATGCCGCTCTATACGCGGCTCGGGATGGATCGCCGCATCCTCGCGTGCGTCGCGTCGATGGCGGCCGGCGTCAATTTCCTGCCGTGGGTCGGGCCGATGCTGCGCGCGTCGGCGGCGCTGCACATTCCCGGCTCGGCGATCTTCATGCCGATGATCCCGGTGCAGATCGTCGGGCTCGCGTTCGTGTTCGGCACCGCGTACGTGCTCGGCGTGCGCGAGGCGAAACGGCTCGGGCTCGATCGCGCCGGTGCGGCGTCGCTCGCGATCGCGCCGCGCGAGCTGACCGACGCCGAGCGCGCGCTGCGCCGGCCCGGCCGCTTCCGGATCAACCTCGCGCTGACGCTCGTCGTGCTCGTCACGCTGGTGTCGGGCATCGTCGACCCGATGGTGATGTTCATGCTCGGCACGGTCGCCGCGCTCGTGATCAACTACCCGGACGTACAGGCCCAGCGCGAGCGGATCGACGCGCATGCGAAGGCCGCGCTGATGATGGCGAGCGTGCTGCTCGCGGCCGGCGCGTTCACCGGCATCATGTCCGGCACCGGAATGCTGAAGGCGATGGCGGAAGTCGTCGTCGCGCACGTGCCGGTCGAGCATGCGCGCCACATGCCGTTCGTGCTCGGGCTGCTGTCGATGCCGCTCAGCCTGCTGTTCGATCCCGATTCGTTTTATTTCGGCGTGCTGCCGGTGCTCGCGGAAAGCGGCAAGCTGCTCGGCGTGCCGCCGATCCAGATGGCGCAGGCCGCGCTGCTCGGCCAGATGACGACGGGCTTTCCGGTGAGCCCGCTCACGCCCGCGACGTTCCTGATCGTCGGGCTGACCGGCGTCGAGCTCGCCGAGCACCAGAAATTCACGATTCCGTTCCTGTTCGCCGCCACCGTGCTGATGGTCTTCGCCGCGGTCGCGACGGGCGTGTTTCCACTATGAGCGCCCGCAGACCTGTCGCTTCGCGCCAGGCCCCCGAGGGAACTTCCTTCGAGGCGGCTCGGCGTTTTCTTGCGTACGGCGCGGCCGTTCACGTTTTCCGGGAGAGCAATCCATGCAGTTCGACCTGACCGACGACCAGCGCGCGATCGACAGCGCGATCGAGAAAATCTGCGCGCGCTTCGGCGACGACTACTGGCTCGAACGCGACCGCGCGGGCGGGTTTCCGGCCGATTTCCACGCGGCGCTCGCCGAGGCCGGCTGGCTCGGCATCGCGATGGACCCGGCTTACGGCGGCGCCGGGCTCGGGATGACCGAGGCCGCGCTGATGATGCGCACGATCAGTGCGTCGGGCGCCGGCCTGTCCGGCGCATCGGCCGTCCACATGAACATCTTCGGGCTGAATCCGGTGCAGGTATTCGGCAACGACGCGCAGAAGGCGCGCTTCCTGCCGCCGCTGATCGCCGGGCGCGACAAGGCGTGCTTCGCGGTGACGGAACCCGACGCGGGCCTCGACACCACGCACCTGGCCACGCAGGCGCGTCGCGACGGCGATCACTACGTGCTGAGCGGGCGCAAGATCTGGATCTCGACCGCGCAGGTCGCGAACAAGATGCTGATCATCGCGCGCACGACGCCGCTCGACCAGGTCGCGAAGCCGACCGACGGGCTGAGCCTGTTCTACACCGACCTCGATCGCTCGCGCGTCGAGGTGCGCGAGATCGAGAAGATGGGCCGCAAGGCCGTCGATTCGAACATGCTGTTCATCGACAACCTGCGCGTGTCGCGCGACGACCTGATCGGCAACGAAGGCGACGGCTTCCGCTATCTGCTGCACGGGCTGAATCCCGAGCGGATCCTGATCGCCGCGGAGGCGATCGGGCTCGGGCAGGCGGCGCTGCGCCGCGCGACGCAGTATGCATGCGAGCGCGTCGTGTTCGGCCGGCCGATCGGGCAGAACCAGTCGATCCAGCATCCGCTTGCGCTGGCGTGGATGCAGCTCGAGGCCGCGTGGCTGATGGTGATGAAGGCCGCGACGCGCTACGACGCGGGGCAGTCGTGCGGCGCGGAGGCGAACGCGGCGAAATACCTCGGCGCGGAAGCCGCGTTCCAGGCATGCCAGACGGCGATCGCGACGCACGGCGGGATGGGGTACGCGAAGGAATACCATGTCGAGCGCTACCTGCGCGAGTGTATGATTCCGAGGCTCGCGCCCGTGAGTCCGCAACTGATCCTGTGCTACATCGCGGAGAAGGTGCTCGGGCTGCCGAAGTCTTACTGACGCGCGGCGGCCCGCCCGGCGCGCGGTTTCCCGTTCCGAATCAAGCGCTCGTCATGGACGTCAAACTCGTTGCCCGCACGCTCGACCTGTTCGAGCTGTTCGCCGCCGAACGGCGGCCGCTGCCGCTGACCGAACTCGCGCGCCTGCTCAATGTGCCGGCGTCGAGCTGCCTCGCGATGGCGCGCACGCTCGTGAGCCGCGGCTACCTGTACGAAGTGCGCAAGCGCGGCGGCTACTACCCGACACGGCGCCTGCAGACGATCGCCGCCGCGATCGATGCGACCGATCCCGTCGTCGACATCGTGCATCCGCATCTCGTCGCGCTGCGCGACGCGAGCCGCGAGACCGCCGTGCTCGGCAAGATCCAGGGCCTGTCGGTCACGTACCTCGACGTCGTCGAATCGGAGCAGGCGATCCGCTATACGCGCCAGCCGGGCGAGCTGCGCCCGCTGCACGCGAACTCGATCGGCAAGGCGATCTTCGCGGAACTCGCCGGCGATGCGCAGCAGGCGCTCGGCGCGCAGTTGCCGTTCGAGCGCTTCACCGACGCGACGATCGCGGATCTGCCGGCGCTCGTCGCACAAACCGCGCGGTTTCGCGAACTCGGCTGGGCCGAGAACTTCGGCGAAAGCGCGCCCGAGCTGTCGGCGATCGCGGTCGCGCTGACGCTCGACGGCGACTGGTACGGGCTGTCGGTCGTCGGGCCGACCGAGCGGATCCGCCGGCATCGCGACACGCATGCGGCGCTGCTCGTCGACGCGAAGGCGCGGCTGCTGGCCGAACACGCGCGCGGGTAGGGTAGCGGCACGCGAGGGCCAGTAGCGGGCCAGCATCTGAACCGCACCCCAACAGTTGGGCACCGATCCAAGCTTTGGGGTGCTTTTCATGAACTGCCTGGATTTCTTGGACAGTGCCGAGTGTTAGTGCTCGGCCTTTCACGAGCCTTCGGCCGTAGGTGAAGCATGACGAGCCGTTCCGGCATTCGATCCCGCGCGCCGGAAACGGCTCGCCGCGCATCATGCGCCGGCGCGTTGCGCCATCACGACTTCACCCATACGCCGCCGGCACTCGGGTTGTCGCCCTGGGTCCACCATTTCGCGCAGTACTTCGCGCCCTGGTACGTCACGCACGTGCCGCCCTGGTAGGCGGTCGTGGCCGACCATACCGGCGAGCCGCCGCCGACCGGCTTCCACACGGCCGCCTGGCCGGGCACGTCACCCTGCGTCCACCATTGCGCCTGATAGGTCGTGCCCTGGTAGGTGACCGTCGCGCCGGCCGTATAGACCTGGCCGGCCGCCCAGGGCGCGCCCGGCTGCGGCGTGCCGCCGTCCGAGCCGCCGCCGTAGTTCGGGTCCTGCGTGACGCCCGCGCCCCACTTGCCGTCGAGCTTGCGGAAAATCGCCGCGAACGCGTACGGCTGCTGCGCGACGCCCGAGCAGGTCGGCGACGCATACGCGCCGTTGTTCGGGCACGGCTGGTCGCGGCCGACCGACCAGTTGCCGAAGAACCCGTAGCCGTTGTTGACCGCCGCGTTCAGCACGCTTTGCGCGTTCGCGAGCGTGAAGGTCTCGCCCTGCACGTCGTTCACGCCGATCATCGGCGTGACACCCACCATCTGCCACAGTTGCGCGCCGGTCTTCGGCTGGCCGGCGGACTTGAACGCGGTGTCGAGCTGCGAATACAGCGCCTGCGCGGCGCTGATCGCGGCCGCGCCCATGTCGATGTTCGCGGGGCCGTAGTCCATCGTCATCAGGTTCACGGCATCGAACGTCGTCTTGTTCGCGATCGCCGCGTTGACGACGTTCACGCCGTCCTGCGTGAGCCCGGTCGGCATCGTCGGCAGCGTCAGCGTGACGTGCAGCGGCTTGCCCTTCGCCGCATAGTCGGCTTGCAGTTGCGCGACGGCCTGGAAGTTGCGCGCGACCGCAGCCGTGTCCTGCTGCGATGCGCCTTCGATATCGAAGTCGATATGCGTGAGGCCGTATGTGTCGATCACCGTCTGGTAGGCGGTTTTCAGCGCGGGAACCGTCGAGCAGGCCTGCATCAGCGGCGTGCCGTTCGCGCCGCCGAACGACACGGCGACTTCGCCGCCTTTCGCGCGGTAGCTCGCGATCGACGTCGACAGCGCGGTGAGCAGGCCGCCGCTCGCGCCGTTGCCGATCGGCTGCACGCCGCCCCACGACGGCGCGCAGCCGCTGCCCGCGACCACGAACGCGAGCGTGAATTGCTGGATGCCTTGACGGACGCCGATCTGGTCGACGAGCGGCGTCGGATAGAGCGTCACGTCGACGAACGGCGCGTAGACGCCGGCGCCGTGGGACACGCTCGCGGCGGCGAGCAGACAACCCGCGGCAATCGCACGCGGGATGAAACGCTGCAACACGTTGTTGTTCATTCTGTTCTCCAAGTGGAAGAGGGATACGCTGGCCCGCGTATCGCCGCCGGACGGACGACCGGGCATGCCCGGCCGGCGGCGTGCCCATCTTGGAGGATTCGCGCCGAATAGTGAATGGTCAGGAGTTCTTTTTGTTATTTGATTTCCGATACGTAACGATCTTGCCGATTCGACACCGTTCCGCAATGCATCGGGCGGGCGATTTTCCCGATCGTTCGTGCTGATTGCATGAAGCCTGATGCGCGTCGCTAACGTCGCTTATATCGCTCACGTTGCGTTACGCCGATACAGGCTGCACCAGTGAGCGGGCCTGCGCGACGAAGCGTTCGACGCACGCCGACGCAGACAGCTCGCTCCGCGACACGATCTGCTCGGCCGAACGCGCACCGGCGAGCGGTACATTGACGACGCCCGCGCATGCCGCCATGCGCGGCGCCCGGTTCACACGCTGACCGCGTTCAGCGATACCAGCGCGGCGTATACACCCACTCGCGTCCGCCGTCGATCGCGAAACGCCGTGTGGTCGACGAGCCGACGATCACCATCGTGCGCATGTCGACCTGGTCGCTGCGCAGCGCGCCGAGCGTCGTCGTCGCGAGCGTCGCGCCCGGCCGGCCGATGTCGCGCCCGAGCACGACCACCGTATCGGCCGCACGATGCGCGCGCACGACATCGAGCGCGCGGTCGAGCTGCCACGGCCGCGCACGCGAGATCGGGTTGTAGAACGCCATCACGAGATCGGCTTGCGCTGCGTGCCGCAGGCGCGTCTCGATCACGTCCCACGGTTTCAGGTTGTCCGACAGCGAGATCGCGCAGAAGTCGTGGCCGAGCGGCGCGCCGGCCTGTGCGGCGGTCGCGAGCGACGCCGATACGCCGGGTTCCACGCGCAGGTCGACCGCGGCCCATTGCGGGTCACGAGATTCGTCGAGCGCTTCGAGCACGGCCGCGGCCATCGCGAACACGCCGGGGTCGCCCGACGACACGACCGCGACGCGCCGGCCTTCTGCCGCGAGTTCGAACGCATGGCGCGCGCGCTGCATTTCCTCGCGATTGTCGGTGCCGTGCACGCGCTGGTCCGCACGGAACGGGCCGGCCATGTTCACGTAGGTCGTGTAGCCGAGGATATCGGTCGCTTGCGCGAGCGCGGCGCGCGCGGCCGGCGTGAGCCATGCGGCGCCGCCCGGGCCGAGGCCGAGCACGGTCAGGCGGCCGCGCGCACGGCCGAGCGTGGCGGGATCGACCGGATGCGACGCGACCGCGCACGCGAGGCCGTTCGACGTTGCGCGCGACGTGTGCACGACGCGCAATGCGCGGCCGAGCAGCGTGGCCGCGTCGGTTTGCGCTTCGTTGTCGACATCGACGAAGCGCAGCGGCACGCCGAGCGTTTGCGCTGCGTCCTCCAGCACTGCTTCGCCGATCGCCGACGCCGGTGCGACGATGGCCGCGAGCGCCAGCCGCGCGAGGCCTTGTGCGTCGAGCGCGGCTTCGATGCGCGCGGCGAGCGCTTCGTCCGCGTGCATGGTTTGCGCATCGACGCCGACCACCACGCTGCGCGGATGGATCACGAGTTCGTCTTGCGTGCCGCGCCATGCATCGGGCGTCACGCGGATCGCATGCGCGGCCGTGTCGTCGCGCGGCAGCGCGACATCGTCGAGCCACGGCGCCGCGCCGTCGATGCGCGTCGACGCGCCCGCGAGCAGGTCGGACACGAAGCGCTTGCCCTGCGCGAGATCGGCGAGCGCATAGCCTTCAGGCGGATTGAGCACGCATGCGCCGAAGCGCAGTTCGCCGCTCGTCGTGATCGCCGGCGCGACGCCGAGCCATTCGGCCAGTTCGCGCGCGATCACGTTGACGCCCGTCAGCCCGCCGAGCAGCGGCACGACGGCCGAGCCATCCTCCGCGACCGCGAGCACCGGCGGCTCGACACCCTTGTCGGCCAGCGCGGGCGCGAGGCAGCGAATCACGATGCCGGCCGCGCACAGCGCGACGATCGGCAGGCCGCGTGCATAGAGTTCGCGCAGGTGCGCGCCGAGTTCGTCGAATGGCGCGTCGGCATCGACGCGCGATGCGAGCCCATGCACGCGGGCGCCCGGGTAGCGTGCCTGGATGCGTCGCGCAGTGTCGAGCGCGCCCGCGCCGAGTATCACGATCGCGGGCGGAGTCGTCATCCTTGCCATTTTTCCCCCGGCACGACGAGCAGCGAGAAATACGGCGACGCCATCGGATCGACTTCGTCGAGCGGCACGATGCGCTGGCTCGCCATCGTCGCGCGTTCGACATACAGCGCGCGCTTCGCGAGCCCGAGTTCGTCGAGCACGCGCCGCACCTTGTCGAAATTGCGGCCGAGCTTCATCACGACGGCCGCATCGGCCTGCGCGAGCCGCGCGCGCAGTTCGTGTTCGGGCAGCACGCCCGACAGCACCGACAGGCTCTGGTTGCGATAGACGAGCGGCTGGCCGAGCACGGCCGTGCCGCCGAGCATCGCGCATACGCCAGGGATGACCTCGGTGTCGTAGCGCGGTGCGAGGCGGTCGTGCAGGTACATGTACGAGCCGTAGAAGAACGGATCGCCTTCGCAGATCACCGCGACGTCGCGGCCCGCGTCGAGGTGCGCCGCGACGATTTCGGCGGCCGTATCGTAGAAGTCGGCGATCACCGTCTCGTAGCAGAGCGGCGGCGGCAATGCCTCGGTCGTCACCGGATAGACGAGCGGCAGCTGCGTCTGCGTGTCGAGCAGGTGCGCTTCGACGATGCCGTACGCATTGCCTTTCTTGCCCTTCGCGACGAAATACGCGACCACGGGCGCGGCCTGCAGCACGCGCAGCGCCTTGATCGTCATCAGTTCGGGGTCGCCGGGGCCGACGCCGACCCCGAACAGGCGTCCGCGCGCGGTCGTCATTCGACCTCCGTCGCGAGCGCGTTGACCGCGGCGGCCGCCATCGCGCTGCCGCCGCGCCTGCCGAGCAGCGCGACGTACGGCACGCCGCGGCTGTCGGCGTCGAGCATCGCCTTCGATTCGGCCGCGCCGATGAAGCCGACCGGGAACCCGAGGATCAGCGCGGGGCGCGGCGCGCCGGCGTCGATCATGTCGAGCAGGTGGAATAGCGCGGTCGGTGCATTGCCGATCACGACGACGCTGCCCGCCAGATGCGGGCGCCACAGTTCGAGTGCGGCGGCCGAGCGCGTGTTGCCGAGATGGCGCGCGAGATCGGGCACCTCCGGCTCGCCGAGCGTGCAGATCACGGGATTGCCGGCCGGCAGCCGTGCGCGCGTGATGCCTTCGGCAACCATTTTCGCGTCGCACAGGATCGGCGCGCCGGCCGCGAGCGCCGTGCGGCCCGCGGTGCCGGCGCCGGCCGAGAAGCGCAGGTCGTAGACGACGTCGACCATCCCGCACGCGTGAATCACGCGCACCGCGAGTTTCTCGAGGTCGGGCGGAACGTGCGACAGGTCGGCCTCGGCGCGGATCGTCGCGAACGACTGGCGGTAGATTTCCTGCCCGTCGCGAATGTAGTCAAGCATCGGTGGTGGTGTCCTGGCTATGCCGTGCGCCCGTCAGTCGGGCCGCGGCCTGGTCAATCGTCAGATGGCGCGCGAGCGGGGCGCCGAGGCCCGCGGCGGCGTCGCGCCGGTAAAGGTCGTAGTGCGCGGGCGCGACCGCGACCAGCGTGTGCGCAGCGGGATGCGGCAGCGCGCAGTGGCGCTCGCAGCCGGTCAGGTGCACGTCGACTGGACGGCCGATGCGTGCGGCGAGCGCGAGCGCATCGCGTTTCGTGTCGGCGTGCGCTTTCGCGCAGCCCGCGCTGCCGGTGCACGCGACGAGCGTCGCGAGCGGGTCGGTCGACGCGCAGACGAGGCCGAGCGACGCGAGCGCATCGAGCGTGGCCGGTGCGCGTGCGTGCGGCACGCCGTGGATGAACACGCCTTGCCACGGCGTCATCGACAGCGTGCCGTCGCCTTCGGCTTCGGCCCATGCGGCGAGCCGTTCCAGCTGCGTCGCGTCGAGCCGCCCGAGCACGAATTGCGCGCCGACGCTGCAGCGCGCTGCGTCGAGCGACGGACGCGCGCCGAAACGCAGTGCGGGATCGGAACGCGTGCGTCGCCAGCCGGCGAGCGCGGGATCGGCCGCGAGCGGGAAGGGCAGGTAGTGCCGTGCGCGGTCGAGCAACGCGCGTTCGCCGCACGTCGCGAGCAGTGCACGCATCCGCGTGACGTCGGCCGGCGCGAGATCGAGGAACGCGAGCAGCAGGGCACGCACGAGCGCGACGCTCTGGTCGGGCGACACATCGACCGACGCAGGCGGATCGTCGTGCGCGACCGGCGGGCAGCCGGCCAGCCCGGCCGCAATGCGCACCGCGCCGTCGTTGCGGCGCCATGCGGCGAGCCAGATGTCGTGCGGATGATCGAGCGCCGCGACCGATTCGCCGCCGTCGAGCTGGATCGAGAATTTCGGCGACAGCTCGCCGCGGCGCGGCTCGCTCGTCAGCATGTCGAGCAGCGGAACGGCGAGCGCGCGGCTGTCGACGAGCGCGGCGGGGTCATGCCCGGCGAGCGGGCTGAGCATCACGTTGCGGACGTCGTCGCTCGCGGCGAGCGCGGCCGCATCGGCGGTTGCGTCTGCGGTCGATTTTGCGGTGGCATCGGCGCGCGGGCCGAGCCCCGCGTCGAGCAATGCGCGCGTCAGCGCGTCGGCCGCGCCGTCGCGAATGCCGCGTAGCTGCAGATTCGCACGATTGGTCGCGTCGATCGCGCCGGAGCCGTATGCGCGCGCGGCGGCGGCGATCGCACGCACCTGGCGCGCATCGAGCCGGCCGCCCGGCAGCTTGATCCGGCACAGCCCGCCATCGGCGGCCGCAACGACGCGCACGAGCCCCGGGCAGGCCGACGGGCGCACGACGGGCGACGCAGGAATCGAATCGGGGGCGGAACTCAACGGGGTATCGGGGCAGTGTCGCGCCGCGGGCCAACGCATCGGTACACCCCGCCCGACGCCGACTGGCACGCACGCACTTTCTGGCCGGCAGGTCTCCTGGCTGACAGGTCGGCGCCGGCTCCCGGCCTTCCCGGTCGAACCAGTGGCGTGAGGGGGGAGATCGGCTCGCTGTCTACAGTTGCGGGGGCAGCCACAGCGGCGCGCGGCGCGCCCTGTGTTCCCTCTTCGGCCCCGAAGGGCACCGGCGAACGAACGGCCGTAGGATACCTGATTTCGACCGCGGTTCGCGACCGGAAAGCCGTTCACGCCAGGCGAAGCGGGTGGCGATCCGGCACCGGTGGGCCGGCAGGTGAAACGCGGGATGGAACACGGTACCATGCCGTCTTTCGCAATGCGGACGGCTGCGCCGGCCCTTTTACGGCCGAGCGGCGACACGATGGAATCGAACGATGGGGAAGGGTGCATGACGGCGTGGCTGACGGTAGTGGGCATCGGCGACGACGGTTACGCGGGGCTCGGCCGCAGCGCGCGGCGCGCGCTGCTCGACGCGACGCTCGTCGTCGGCGCGCAGCGGCATCTCGACATGCTGCCCGCGCGGCTGCCGGCCGCGCGCGAAACGTGGCCGTCGCCGTTCGACGTCGCGGGCGTGCTCGCGCGCCGCCCGTCGCCCGTCTGTGTGCTCGCGAGCGGCGACCCGATGCTGTTCGGCGTCGGCGCCACGCTCGCGCGCCGGCTTTCCCCCGACGAATGGCGCGTGCTGCCCGCGCCGTCGTCGCTGTCGCTCGCGGCCGCGCGCCTCGGCTGGGCGCTGCAGGATATCGGCGCGGTATCGCTCGTCGGGCGTCCGCTCGCGACGCTCGCGCGCCACCTGCTGCCGGGCCGGCGCTTGTTCGTGCTGAGCGCCGACGGCCGCACGCCGGCCGCCGTCGCGGCCGAACTCACCGCACGCGGCTTCGGGCCGACGCGCATCAGCGTGTTCGAACATCTGGGCGGCCCGCTCGAGCGGCGTGTCGACGGCCTCGCGCAGGACTGGAACGTCGACGAAACGGCCGCGCTCAATCTCGTCGCGCTCGACTGCCAGGCCGGCCCCGACGCGCCGCGCCGCGCGCTCACGCCCGGCCTGCCCGACGATGCGTACCGCCACGACGGCCAGCTCACCAAGCGCGACCTGCGCGCGATGACGCTCGCGCGCCTCGCGCCCGCGCCCGGCGAACTGCTGTGGGACGTCGGCGCCGGCAGCGGCTCGATCGGCATCGAATGGATGCGCGCGCATCCGTCGTGCCAGGCGATCGCGATCGAAGCGCATGCGGAGCGGCAGCGCTTCATCGAACACAACCGCGACGCGCTCGGCGTGCCGGGCCTGCAACTCGTCGCGGGGCGCGCGCCCGACGCGCTCGCCGGGCTCGCCGCGCCGGATGCGATCTTCATCGGTGGCGGTGCGACGGCGCCCGGCGTGCTCGACGCGTGCTGGTCGTCGCTGAAGCCCGGCGGCCGGCTGCTCGCGAACGCGGTCACGCTGCAGGGCGAGATGGCGCTCGCCGCATGGCGCGATGCGCACGGCGGCACGCTCACGCGCGTGTCGCTCGCGCATGCGGAGCCGCTCGGCCGCTTCGACACATGGCGGCAGCCGTTGCCGGTCACGCTGTACGACGTGCGCAAGCCCGACGCGGCCACCACGGCCGGACCGACGAACTCGTCGAACCCGGTGGACGCGTGATGCGCGACGAAACCCCCGAACAGCACGCACCGCTGCGCTTCGGTTATACGACCGGCAGCTGCGCGACCGCGACGTCGCTCGCAGCCGCGCGCCTGCTGCTCGCGGGCCAGGCGGACGATGCGGTCGCGATCGTGCTGCCGAAGGGGCAGCGCGTGATGATGCGGCTCGAGTTCTGCCGGATCACGGCCGACGGCGCCGAAGCCGGCACGATCAAGGATGCCGGCGACGATCCGGACGTCACGCACGGCGCGCTGATCTTCGCGCGCGTCGCACTCGCGACGGCGCCCGGCGTACGGTTTCACGCGGGGCCGGGCGTCGGCACGGTCACGCGTGCGGGGCTGACGCTGCCGGTCGGCGAACCGGCGATCAACCCGGTGCCGCGCCAGATGATGACGACGCACCTCGACGCGCTGGCAGCCGAATATGGCTACGCGGGCGGCTTCGACGTGACGATCGGCGTGGAAGGCGGCGAAGCGCTCGCGCTGAAGACGATGAACCCGCGCCTCGGTATCGTCGGCGGGCTGTCGATCCTCGGCACGACCGGCATCGTGCGGCCGTTCTCGTGCTCGGCCTATATCGCGTCGATCCACCAGGGCATCGACGTCGCGCGCGCAAACGGCATCCAGCATATCGCCGCGTGCACGGGCAATACGAGCGAGGACGCGATGCGCGCGCACTACCACCTGCCCGACATGGCGCTGGTCGAGATGGGCGATTTCGCGGGCGCGGTGCTCAAGCACTTGCGCCGCGCACCGATAGCGCGACTGTCGATGTGCGGCGGCTTCGGCAAGCTCAGCAAGCTCGCGGCCGGCCACCTCGACCTGCACAGCCGCCATTCGAGCATCGACCTGCCGTTGCTCGCGCAGTGGGCGGCCGAGGCCGGCGCGAGCGATGCGCTGCAGGCCGCGATGCGTGCCGCGAACACGAGCCAGGAAGCGTTGAAGCTCGCGCTGGCCGCGGGCGTGCCGCTCGGCGATCTCGTCTGCGCGCAGGCGCTGCGCGTCGCGCGCGACATCGTGCCGCCATCGGTCGCAGTCGAGATGTTCGCGATCGACCGGCAGGGCCGCTTCGTCGGGCAAGCGCGATGAGCGCGCGCATCCTGCTGCTCGGCGGCACCGGCGATGCGCTGAAAATCGCTCGCGCGCTCGGCCCGCATCACGTGTATAGCCTGGCCGGTCTCGGCAAGGTACCCGACGACCTGCGCTGCGACGTGCGCGTCGGCGGTTTCGGCGGCGCTGCCGGCTTGGCCGCGTATCTGCGCAGCGCCGGCATCGGCCTCGTGATCGACGCGACGCATCCGTATGCCGCACGAATCAGCGCGAACGCGGCTGTCGCGACGCGCGACGCGGGCGTGCCGCTGTGGGCGCTGCGCCGCGCGCCATGGACGCCGCAACCCGGCGACGACTGGCGGATGGTCGACGACTGGGCCGGCATCGAGGCCGCGCTCGCGCCGTTCAAGCGGCCGCTGTTCACGCTCGGCCGCGAGCCTCTCGCGCATCTCGACGCGATCCCGCCGCACCAGTTCTGGCTCGTGCGTTGCCTCGACGCGCATCCCGGCAACGCGCACGCGCAGATCGTCGCCGCGCGCGGGCCGTTCACGCTCGACGGCGAGCGCGCGCTGTTCGCGCTGATGGGGATCGACGTCGTCGTCAGCAAGAACAGCGGCGGTGCGGCCACCGAGGCCAAGCTCGACGTGGCGCGCGAACGCAGGCTGCCGGTCGTGATGCTGCGCCGGCCGTCGCTGCCCGACGCCGACCGCACGTTCGACTCGGCCGCCGCGCTGCTCGACGCACTCGATCCGGCCGCGCGCGCGTGACGCCGCGCGGCCGATCATCCAACGAATTGACGGAGATTTTTCGATGACGGTGTATTTCATCGGCGCGGGCCCCGGCGACCCGGAGCTGATCACGGTGAAGGGCCAGCGCCTCGTGCGCACCTGCCCGGTGATCCTGTATGCAGGCTCGCTGGTGCCGCCGGCCGTGCTCGACGGCCATCGCGCGGAGCAGGTCGTCAATACGGCCGAGCTCGACCTCGACGCGATCGTCGCGCTGCTCGCCGCCGCGCATGCGAAGGGGCAGGACGTCGCGCGCGTGCATTCGGGCGATCCGTCGCTGTACGGCGCGATCGGCGAGCAGATCCGCCGGCTGAAGACGCTCGGGATTCCGTACGAAATCGTGCCGGGCGTGACGGCCACGGCCGCGTGCGCGGCGACGCTCGGCGTCGAGCTGACGCTGCCCGGCGTTGCGCAGACGGTGATCCTCACGCGCTTCGCGGGCAAGACGACGATGCCGGAAGGCGAGGCGCTCGGCGCGCTCGCCGCGCATCGCGCGACGCTCGCGATCCATCTCGGCGTGCGCCATCTCGCGCGCATCGTCGACGAAGTGCTGCCGCATTACGGCGCCGATTGCCCGGTCGCGGTGGTCTATCGCGCGAGCTGGCCCGACGAGGAACGCGTGACCGGCACGCTCGCCGACATCGTCGGCAAGGTGCAGGGCACGCAGATCGAGCGCACCGCGCTGATCCTGATCGGGCGCGTGCTCGACGCCGAAGGGTTCGCGGATTCGACGTTGTACGCGAGCGCGGGCTGATCACGCGTGCGCCGGCCGGCGTTCGGCACGACGTTCGCGCAGGTGCGCGTCGCACGCGGATCGGCGATCGCGGACATCACGGGCATGGTGATGGCCGAACCGTGTTCGCAACCCATGCCTCATGCCGATCTGCGAGCAATTGATCGGCGCACTGGCCGACGACGTGCAGCCCGCGATCCGGGTGTGCCGGCTGTGCGACGAAGACGCGTGCGATTTGCGGCGATGCGTGCCTATCGACAGTTGCCGTCGGAGCGGGAAACGAGCGGCTGACGCGCGGCCGACCGCCTAGGCACTCGCAACACGCCGCGCGAGCCGCGGCGCAAAACCCGCCGCCAGCGCGAACAGTACGACGCACAGGCACGCCATCGCCACCCACGCGGGCGTCAGGTCCGCGAGATGCTGGCGCACGACGCCGGCCGCGAACGGGAACAACCCGGCGATCAGGTAGCCGACACCCTGCACGAACCCCGTCAGCGATGCGGCGTCCGCCGGCGTCGCCGCATGGTCGACCGTGACGATCAGCGACAGCGGAAACAGCGCGCCGATCCCCGCGCCGAGCAGCAGCGCGGCCGGCAAGGCGAGCGCTTCGGGCGCGGCCAGCATCGCCAGCAACCCGACGAACAGCGACGCGATCGCCGCATGCAGCGCGGGACGGCGATCGGGCAGGCGGTCGATCGTCGCCGAGATCGTCAGCCCCGCGACGACTTCCGCGAGCGTCACGCCGCCGAGCAGGCTGCCGGCCGCCGTCGGCGACCAGCCGAGCCGCATGTAGTACGGAGGCAGCCACGCGAGCACCAGCGTGTACGCGCCCGTCGCGATCCCGAAGAACAGCGCTCGCCGCCAGGCGCGCGGCGAGCGCGACGGCTGCGCAGCCGATGCCGCAGCCGGCCCGGCGGCGAGCGCATCGCCGCCGCGACCGGCCAGCGGCCACGCGAGCGCGGCCACCGCGGCCGGCAGCGCCCAGCCCGCGAGCGCGGCGAGCCAGCCCCAGCGCGCCGCGGCAAACGGCGCGACGACGCTCGCGAGCACCGCACCGCCCATGATCGACGTCGAATAGACGCCCATCGCGCCGCCGACGCGTGTCGCGAAATGCGCCTTCACGAAACCGGGCAGCAGCGCCTGCACCATCGCGATCCCGACGCCCGCGCAGCAGGCGCTCGCGAGCAGCAGCCACGCGTGCTGCGCGCCGATGCGCGACACGCAGGCCAGCCCGATCAGCGCGACGCCGAGCCATACGCCGCCCGCGATGCCCGTCACGCGCTGCAGGCGCCGCGCACTCAGCGCGCCGAGCCCCATCAGCAGGATCGGGATCGTCGTCAGCAGGCTGGCCGCGCCGTCGCCGATGCCGGTCGCGCGCTGGATCATGTCGAGCAGCGGGCCGACCGCGGCGAGCGCCGGCCGCAGGTTCAGCCCGACAAGCACGATGGCGGCGAGCCGCCATCCGGGGGAAGTGAAGCGATTCATCGACAGGCCCTCGGTATCGGTGCACGACGTCCGTCCGGGCGCCGTGCGTTTTTCATGTAAAGTATCTCGACATCAAGATAAACGCCGATTTATCTCGACGTCAAGATAACTGGTGAGCCGAGGAGGGTTAATGGATCGAGCCGCGCATGCGCTCGCGCAATGGCGCGTCGAGCGTCCGGATCTCGACGCGTCGTCGATGGTCGTGATGGGGCGGTTGCAGGAAGCCGCGCTGGTGATCGCGCGCGACCGTCTCAATCCGCTGTTTGCGCGCTACGGGATGCAGCCGGGCGAATTCGACGTGCTCGCGACGCTGCGGCGCTGCGGCGCGCCGTTCGCGCTGACGCCGACGGCGCTGTACGACGCGCTGATGATGTCGTCGGGCGGGATGACCGCGCGCATCGACCGGCTGCAGAAGGCCGGCTGGGTCGAGCGCCGGCCGAACCCGGCCGACGGGCGCGGCACGCTCGTCGCGCTGACGGAAACCGGCCGCGCGCTGATCGACGAAGCGGTCGTCGCGCATATCGACAACCAGCGTGCGCTGCTGGCCGCGCTGTCGGACGCGGAACAGGCGCAGTTGTCGCAATTGCTGGAGAAGCTGCTGGCGGGGCTGGGAGACGGGGCGCCGATAGGGGCAGACGGCAACTAGCGGTGCCGAATGCGTCACGCAAATGCACGCCGCGGGCAAAAACAAAGTTCTTCGTGAATTTTCGTCGACGTCGCTTGCCGACCCGGATCAGTCATTCGAGTTGGCGCGATCTCAACGGCCGAACGTGCCAGCGATTGGAGAAAGCGCAATAGAAAAGAGAAGCAATACGCTCCTCTTTACACCTCAGCTCCACATCGGGACCAAGACTGCGGTTACTTCGCGGCCGCGGCCCGGGCGAGTGCCGCGTCCTGTTCCGGGGTCCCTCCAGATACGCCGACTGCCCCGATCAACGCGCCGCCGTCGTTAAAGAGCGGGAGCCCTCCGCCCATCAGCAACAGCCCACCCGTATGGATATGATCGAAATGCGGTAGCGGTTGACCAACCTGCAATGGGGCATTGAGTGCCTCGCTTGGTGCCTGGAACATGACGGAGGTGCGTGCCTTGGCGATTGCCAGCTCGTTCGATGCCAGCCATGCGCCATCCATTCTTGAGAAGGTCACCATCTGCGCGCCAGCGTCCAGGATCGCGAAGACTGCGTTCAGGCCAGCCTGCTTTGCAGCTGCTTGGCCTCGGGCCACGATTCCATGTGCGACGTCTAGCGTCAGATCAGGCATTTTGCGTCCACTCCGTCTCTTGCCATTGCTTTGCCGCATCGACTGTCGCAAACGGACGCATGGTGCGATACAGATGCTGATCGGCGGGAATGATCTCTACCATGGCATCGATCATCTCTTGCGGGTCTGCCTGGTTTACCAGGCTCTCGCTGAAATCGGGCATCGGCACCACGGCAGTGTCCGCGTTGTACCACTGCACGTAACTCTCAGCGCCGGTGTCGTTGAACCCGGTGCCGAACACGCCTGGGTTGACGGTCGCGACCTTGACGCCATAGGGCGCAAGCTCCGCCTTCATTGACCCGGCAATGCCTTCAATTGCGTGCTTCGTCGCGCAGTAGATGCCGACGAACGGGACGACCAGGATGCCGCCCATCGACGACGTCCATACAACTTTTCCCGATCGACGAGCCACCATCTTCGGCACGATGGCTTGGACCAGCTGCAAGTGCCCGAACACATTGATCTCGAAAGATTCGCGCACGCGCTGCATGGGGATGTCCACGATAGCCCCCCCTTCCATGACGCCGGCATTGAGTACCAGCACGTCAGGGTCGAATGAGCCTGCATGTGCGATATCGATGGGATCGAGCAGATTCAGCTTGATGACTTCAAGGGCAACACCTGCCTCGGCGGCATCTGCGCGCAGGCTACGAACCTGCGGCCAGGTTTCGGCGGCTGCCACTACTTTGTGGCCGAGGCGCGCAAGTTCGATGGCGGCGCCGCGACCGAAGCCGGAACTGGCGCCGGTAATGAGGATTTTCTGTGACATCGACGACTCCTTCAGGACATTGCGTTCAGTGTAGGGAGGCCGTAGCATCAAAGCAATGTCATCAATTCTTTACAGTTAGATGAACAATTCTCATCAATCGAAGGGCGGTGATCTCTTCGCTTTTGCCGTGTTTCTAGCGGTTGCAACACGACGCAGTTTTCGTGGTGCAGCGACTGAACTCAACATCACGCCGTCAGCAGTCAGCCATTCCGTCAAGGCGCTTGAACAGCGTGTGGGGGTGCGTCTGATCAATCGGACGACGCGCAGTGTTTCGCTGACAGAAGCCGGTGAACGTCTGGCCGCCAAGCTGCGCCCGGCGATTTCCGCCATTGACGAGGCGATGCGGGAGTTGAATGACCTACGCGAAACACCCAGAGGAACTGTGCGGATCAACGCCAGCGAAGGCGCAATCCGCCTGATCCTGCGGCCCATCATGGCGCGATTCTTAAAGTCGTACCCCGAGGTTCATCTGGACATTGTCACCGACGGACGGCTAAGCGATATCGTCGGAGAAGGCTTCGATGCCGGCATTCGGCTGGCTGAGGCTGTGCCGCAGGATATGGTGGCCGTGCCGCTCATGGGAAGCGTGCGTTTCGCAGCCGTCGCGTCACCCAGTTATCTCGCGTTACGGGGAAGGCCCACCACACCGCAGGATCTTTACCATCACGACTGTATCCGCTTTCGTTTCGACAGCGGCAATATCTACCAGTGGGAATTTGAGCGACACGGCACCAGCGAGACCATCAACGTCAATGGCCGATTAACGCTGACGGACCAGCCACTGATGGTGGAGGCAGCGATCGACGGCATTGGCATTGCCTTCGTACCGGACCATCTAGCCGTTGATGCGTTGGCCGACGGTCGCCTTGAACGTGTCCTCGATGACTGGTGCCCACCACTTCCCGGGCTGTGCCTTTGTTACCCAGGCCATCGCCATGTCTCACTTGGCTTGCGCGCGTTGATTGACATGATAAAAATCGAAAGACTTTTGGCCTGAGACTGTTATCGATTAGATGGGGGATATGAACGGATGGTACCGGAGCGTCCGCTTATGGCCGAACACCGACGGTCTTCCCAGCGTTCCCTGGAAATTCGCAATGCCCCCACAAAGCCCGCCGCACAATGCGGCGGGCGGTGCAAGTCCGCAGACCGCGGGCCGCGCGGCGTGCGACCCGCGTGGCAGCTCAGCCTCGTGCCGGGATATTGAGCCCGCGCGCGACGGCCGGACGCGCGACGAACGCGTCGAGCGCCCGCGCGACGTGCCGGAATTCGCTGAAGCCGACCAGATCGCCCGCTTCGTAGAAGCCGACGAGGTTGCGCACCCACGGGAAGATCGCGATGTCGGCGATCGTGTACGTGTCGCCCATCATCCACTTGCGGTTCGCGAGATGCGCGTCGAGCACGGCGAGCAGGCGCTTCGACTCGTCGACGTAGCGGTCGCGCGGGCGCTTGTCCTCGTAGTCGCGGCCGGCGAACTTGTGGAAGAAGCCGACCTGGCCGAACATCGGGCCGATGCCGCCCATCTGGAACATCACCCACTGGATCGTCTCGTAGCGGCCGGCGAGATCCTTCGGAATCAGCTGGCCGGTCTTGTCCGCGAGATAGATCAGGATCGCGCCCGATTCGAACAGCGGCAGCGGCTTGCCGTCGGGGCCGTTCGGATCGATGATCGCCGGGATCTTGTTGTTCGGGTTCAGCGACAGGAACGCGGGCGACAACTGGTCGTTCGTGTCGAAGCGCACGAGGTGCGGCTCGTACGGCAGGCCGGTTTCCTCGAGCATGATCGACACCTTGACGCCGTTCGGCGTCGGCAGCGAGTACAGCTGGAGACGGTCGGGATGCTGGGCCGGCCACTTTTGCGTGATCGGGAAGGCGGACAGGTCGGGCATGGAAGTTCGCTCGTCGACGAGGTGGGTGATCCGCGCTCCGCCTTGCCGCCGCGCTCGCGCACGATCCGCGGCGCGGCGACGGCGCCGGAGCGCGCCGAAAAACGCCCACTGTAGCCGATCCCCGGAATCGATGCAGGCGGTGGCCGGGATTCGCACCCGGGCGCCGCCTGGCCCATTCCGCGCCAGGTCGTCAGGTCGTCACGTCGTCAGAAGTTGTGCCGCAGCCCGATCATCGCGGCCGTCGTGCCGACACCCGGCGCGACCGGCTGCCCGTACACGAGCATCTGGCCCATCGTGCCGCGGTTGTTCACGCGGCCGACCTGCGCATACACCATCGACCGCTTCGACAGGCTGTAGTCGGCCGCGAGCACGACCGCCGTCGAGCGGTTCTCGGAACGGTTGCGGTCCTTCAGGTAGTACACGGCGGAAGTCACCTGCAGCGCCGGCGTGAAGCGATAGCCGACGCCCGCCGACAGCATGTCGAGGTTCACCTTGTCGGCATGCGCAGGATTCCTGCCGTTGCCGTACGACGCCGACACCGAGAAATCGCGGATCGTGTATTTCGCGCCGAAGTACATGAAGCGGTTGTTGTCGACGCCGGTCGGCGCGACGCCCGGCGACGGGTTCGTGTCGTGGCCGTTGTAGTAGAGCGCGGACGCGTTCAGCCCGTAGTTCGAGTACTTGAGCACGACGGATTCGCGCGTGCCGCCCTGGAACTGCCCGGCGACGCCGCCCGGCGCGTATTCGAGCGCGATCGACGCGCCCGCGAACGTCGGCGACTGGTAGACGAGCGTATTGCTGTCGTACAGCGCGCCGATCGCGCCGTTGGTGCTGGTCCCCGGCCAGCCGGCCGCGGTGTTCAGGCCGAGCCACGCGGTCAGCACGCTGCCGAAGAACTGCGCGTTGCGCACGTCGGTGTCGGCCATCGCGTAGATCATCGGCACGATCTGGCGGCCGGCCGTGAACGTGCCGAACGGGCCCGACACGCCGAGCGACGCGACCTGGTTGAAGATCGCGACAGCCCCCGGCGTGTCGCTCAGTTGCAGCTTGCCGGTGCCGCTGTCGAACGAACCCTGCAGCTTGAAGTTGATCTTGTAGCCGCCGCCGATGTCCTCGCTGCCCTTGATGCCCCAGAAGCTCGAATAGATGCCGCCGTCCTTCATCCGGAACACCTTGCCGGTATTCGGCGCGGTCGGGCTGAACGACGCGGCCGACGTGCTCTGGTACAGCAGGCCCGTGTCGACCACGCCGTACAGCGTGACGGAGGATTGCGCGTGAGCGAGCGCCGAACAGCCGGCAAGCGCCGCGAGCGCGGCCAGTTTCGTCTTCATGAAGTCTCCAGGGTCGTATTGGACCGGACAGGATCGAGCCCGGCCGGGTGAAGCGGGGAAGCATCGGGGCAGGCGGGAAGGCGACACATGCGACGCCGGCGCGAGCCGTGCGGAAAGACTACGCAACGGCGGGCGGCCGCTCCCCCCCATGCACGGGGGGCAGGGTTGCGGAGAATCGAACGGGGTTAGGGCCCGTTCACGCCAATAACGGGCTTGCGAACGTGCGTTTCAGCGCGTCCCCGAAGGGGACTTCCTTTGGGCGCGAGCAAGGAGAGAGGAAGCGCAATGGCCGCAGCTATTGCAGCGACGAACGACGCCGCAATGCGGGCGGAGCAGGTCGTTTCAGGCCCGCGTCATGGCGCGTTTTCGAGCAGCCCGAGCACCAGTGCGCGGCGCACCGCATGCTTGCGCGAGCTGGCGTCGAGCTTGCCGAACAGGTTCTTCAGGTGCCACTTCACGGTTTCCTCGCCGACGGCGAGCGCGACCGCGATTTCCTTGTTCGACAGGTTGCGCGCGAGCAGTTCGAGAATCGCGCGCTCCTTCGGCGTCAGCACGACGCTCGGCACCGCGCGCGGGCTGGCCGCGCCGCGCGGTGCGGGCGGCACGATGCGCGGCTGCGGCAGCGCGTGCCGCGCGGGGCCGTCGCCGGCGGTCGCCTCGTCGCCGACGCGGCGCGCCCAGTCGGCGACGGCCGGATGCGCGTCGGCGAGCGTGCGCGTGAGCCCGAACATGTCCGCGAGGTTCATCGCCTCGTCGAGCAGCGCGCGGCCGCCGCCACCCGACTGCTCGAGCGCGAACGCGCTGAGCGCCATGATCTCGATGCGCTCGCGCCCCATGCTCATTTCGCGGGCCAGCACGGCCGCTTCGTCGAGCGCCGCGCACGCGTCGTCCCAGCGGCGCGCGGCGAGCGCCGCGCCCGCATGCGCGGTCGCCTGCAGCAGCACGACGGGGCGCCGCCACAGCGCCCCGTGCGACGGAAACTCGGCCGCGGCAATCGCGTCGATGCGCTCGACGAGCGCATGGCAGGTCGCCTCGCGATAGCGCGCCGCGTGAATCCGCACCTGCTCGGCGAGACTCGCGACCGACAGGCGCGGCAGCCGGCGCGCGACGCCCATCGCGTCGAGCGCCTCGAGCAGGTCGATCGCGCGGTGCTCGACGCCGCGCAGCAGCGCGATGCGCGCGGCGGTGCGATAGCCGAGCAGCACGGTGTCGGGCGTGCCCGCGTGTTCGAGCACGTCGAGCCGGTTCGCGAGCAGCGCGGCGGCCTGGTCGACGCGGTCGGCCTCGTACGCGATCGCCGCGCACATCGCCGCGAGCATGCAGGTCAGCGGATGGCGGCGGCCGAGATCGGCTTCCGCGCGTGCCAGCGCCGGCGACAGCGCGTCGTCGGCGAGCCGGATCTGGCCTTCTCGCAGGTAGCTCAGACCCGTGATCAGCTCGCCCCAGCGCGCGACGTAGCCGAACCCGGCCGCCGTCTCGCCGCGCGGCGCGGCCTGCTGGAAGCGGCGCGCCTGCGCCGGTTCGCCGACGATGATCGCGCGTGCCGCCAGCCGGTTCGCGTGCATCTGCGCGAGCCACGTCGCCGTCGGCGGCGTGAAGTCGGCCCACGGTTCGAACAGTTCGACGAAGCGATCGATTTCATCGGCGTAGTACGCGGCCGCGCTGAGGATCAGCGCGCATTCGTAGCGCATCGCGGCCGGCGTGCCGGAGTCGGCCAGGATGCCCGCGATCTGCCGCTGCGCCTCGACATGGCGCTCGCCGAGCGCCAGTGCCCAGGCGACCGCGATCCGCAGCGTCGGGCGCTTGTCGAGCTCCGCGTCGGGCAGCAGCGCGAGCCAGTCGAGCACGTCGTTGATGCGGCCCTGCTTGATCGCATCCTCGAGGCAACGTTGCGCGAGCGCATATGCGGTCTCGACCTGGCCGGCCGCATACGCGTGGCGCGCGGCTTCCTCGGTCATCCCGTGCGCGTCGAGCCACGCGGCCGCGCGCGCATGCAGCACGCTGCGCTCTGCTTCCGGGCCCGCGGCCAGGCGGTCGCGCAGCGTGTCGCGCACGAGCGGATGCAGCCGGCACCAGTCCGAATCGTCCGATGCAATGAACAGCGGCGTGTCGCGCGCGAGCCGCGCGAGCCGGTCGGGCGCGCCCGCGTCGTCGAGCAGCGCGGCGCACAGCGACGGATGCAGCCGATCGGCGACGCTCGTGCGCGTCAGGAACGCGGTGTCGTCGGCCGACAGGTTCGCGAGCAGCAGCTCGACGAGCCGGTCGCGCGTGCCGTCCACGCGCGCGGCGAGCGCGTCGACGGCCTGGCGCGGATCGGCCGAGCGCGCCATCGCGGCCATCGCGAGCTGCAGCCCGAGCGGCCAGCCGTCGACGCGTTCGAACAGCCGCGCGCACGCATCGGCGTCGACGCGCTGCGCAAAGCGCGCGCCGACCAGCTCGATCGTCTCGTCGAGCGTGAAGCGCAGCCAGTCGGCGCCCGCGAGCGTGCATTGGCCTCCGGCGAGCAGGTCGCCGGCCGCGTGATCGAGCCCGCGCCGCGCAGCGACGACCACATGCAGGTTTTGCGGCGCGTTGTGCAGCACGTAGGTCAGCGCGTCGAGGCCGGCGGCCGGCAGCCGCTCCGCGTCGTCGACGATCAGCAGCGCGTCGATCGACAGTTGCGCGACTTCGGCCAGCCACGCGGTCAGGCCGTCCAGCGCGCGCGCCGCGCCGCCCGGGATCAGGCGTCCGAAGCCGGGCCGCGCGCAGCCGGTGCGCACCGCCTGCACGAGCCCCTGCAGCAGCCGCGGCGCGTCGTCGCGCTCGTCGGCCGACAGCCACACGACCGCGCGGCCGAGCGCGAGGGTTTCGCGGCGCCATTGCGCGAGCAGCGACGTCTTGCCGTAGCCGGCCGGCGCCTGCACGAGCGTGACCGGACGGCCGTCGAATGCCGGCGCGGCGAGGCTCAGCCGCGCACGCGCGAGCAACTGCGCCGGCACGCGCGGCGCGGTCGTCTTCAGGACCAGTTCGGTGGGGGGCGCGTCGGCGCGATCGGGTGGGTGGGCCATCGGGGCAGCAGTCGGAGTCCGGCGGTGCCGTGCGGGCCAGCGTCCGGGGTGGGCGTGGGGGCAAGGATCGTTCGAACCGCGTTCGCGCGTCAATCCCCCCCGCGACGAGTGGGGCCGCACCGGCGCCGCGCCGATAGCATGGGTTCCAATGCATGACGAATGACGAACGCCACGAGGAGGGCACCCATGAAGATCGTATCGACCGGCGCGCGGCGCAGCGCGCCGACCGCCGGATAAGCGGAGCGGCGCGATGTACCGCCATCTGCTCGTGACGGTCGACGGCGCGCCCGGCGGCATCGACGCGATCGGCCATGCGCTCGAACTGGCCCGTGCGGTCGGCGCGCGGGTCACGTTCGTGCTGCCCGGCACCGCGCCGGACTCGCGTTTATCCGGAGCGCGGCTGCCGGAACACGGTGCGAAAGTGGAAGCCGCCGCACGGGCGCAGGGCTTGTCCCATGCGATCGCGGGGGCCGGCCATCCGGGGGCCGGCGACGCATCGCCCGGCTCGCTTGCCGTCGAGCTCGGCTGCGACCTGATCGGCGTCGCGGCGCTGCCGCACGATGCCGATGCGGCAACCTGCGCGCGGCGCCAGCACCTGCTGGCGACGAGTGGCGTGCCGGTACTCGTATGCACGTCGCAGCGTTCGCCGGCCGAGGCGCGCGTGATGGCGCGCTGCCTCGATGCGCATCGCGCGGTCGGCGTGCTGCTGCAAGCGCTGATGGCGTGCGGCGAAGCCGCGAACGGGCCGCGTCGGCAAGCAGTCGACGCGCAGGGTGTGCTGGCGTCGCTCGCCGCGCTGCAGAACGCACGTTTCGGCACGGCTGCCGAAGCTCGCCTCTTCACGGCATTGCGTGCCCGTGCCGAGTGCGTCGCGGCCGAACTGGACGAACTCGACCGCCAGCGGCAGCGCGACGCGCAAGCGCTCGACGCGCTGGCACGAATCGCCGGGGACGGGTTGCCGTCCACCGAATTCGACACGGCGCTCGCGCGCTATGCACACGGCGCGTTCGAGCAGATGGGGCGGATGGAAGGCGTGATTTTCCCGGCCGCGCGGCGCTACCTGGGCGACGCCGACTGGGCCGAGCTGGACGAGCCGCAGGCGGGCGGCGCAGCCGCGACGCCGCCGGGCGCGAACGAACCCGACGATGCGCGACGCGCATCCGACTGACACCATACGGAGAACAAGATGGCACATGCAGTGCGATTCCACGAAACCGGCGGCCCCGACGTGCTGCGCTGGGAAGCAGTCGACGTCGGCGACCCGGGCCCCGGCCAGGTGCGCCTGCGGCACGAGGCGGTCGGCCTGAACTTCGCCGATACCTATTTCCGCAGCGGCCTGTATCCGGTGCCGCTGCCGTCCGGCATCGGCGTCGAGGCGGCCGGCGTGGTCGAGGCCGTCGGCCCCGGCGTGACGAACGTGGCCGCCGGCGATCGCGTGACCTACACGGGCTTCATCAACACGCTCGGCGCGTACAGCACCGAACGGTTGATCCCGGCCGCGCCGCTGATCCGGCTGCCGGACGGCATCGCGTGCGACACCGCCGCGGCGATGACGATGCGCGGGCTGACCTCCGCCTACCTGCTGCGCCGCATCCATGCGTTCGCGCCGGGCGACACGCTGCTGCTGCACGCGGCCGCCGGCGGCGTCGGGCTGATCGTGTCGCAATGGGCGAAGCTGCTCGGGCTCACGGTGATCGGCACCGTGTCCAGCGAACACAAGGCCGACATCGCCCGCGCGCACGGCTGCGACCATACGATCGACTACAGCCGCGAGGATGTCGCGCAACGCGTGCGCGAACTGACGGACGGCGCGGGCGTCGACGTCGTGTTCGACAGCGTCGGCCGGGACACCTTCGAAGGCTCGCTCGATTCGCTGAAGCGGCGCGGACTGATGGTATGCGTCGGCACCGCGTCGGGCCCGATCCCGCCGTTCGATCCGCAACGCCTCGCGATGAAGGGCTCGCTGTACCTGACGCGCCCGGCGCTGGCCGACTATATCGCCGACCCGGCCGAGAAGAACGACCTGGCCGGCGAACTGTTCGCGCATGTCGCGGCCGGCCGCATCCGCATCGAGATCAACCAGCGTTATGCGTTGCAGGACGCCGCGCAAGCCCACCGCGATCTCGAATCTCGCAAGACGACCGGTTCGTCGGTGTTCATCGTCTGAGGAGACGCGCATGCGAGTCGAACCCCTGACCTGCGCGATCGGCGCGGAACTGCTGGATGTGAGCCTCGTCGACGCCGTGCATGACGACGGCCTGTTCGCCGAGATCCGCGCGCATTTGCTCCGGCATCGCGTGCTGTTCCTGCGCGACCAGGACATCACGCGCGCCGAGCACGTCGCGTTCGCGCGGCGCTTCGGCGAACTCGAGGATCACCCGGTCGCCGGCAGCGATCCCGAGCATCCGGGGCTCGTGCGGATCTACAAGTCGCCCGACCAGCCGAACGACCGCTACGAGAATGCGTGGCACAGCGATGCGAGCTGGCGCGTGGCGCCGCCGTTCGGCTGCGTGCTGCGCTGCATCGAAGGTCCGCCGGTCGGCGGCGACACGATGTGGGCGAACATGGTGCTCGCGTACGAGCGCCTGCCGGAACACGTGAAGCAGCAGATCGGCGACTTGCGCGCGCGGCACAGCATCGAGGCGAGCTTCGGCGCGGCGATGCCGATCGACAAGCGCCTCGCGCTGAAGGCGCAATATCCGGACGCCGAGCATCCGGTCGTGCGCACGCATCCGGAAACCGGCGAGAAGGTGCTGTACGTGAATGCGTTCGCGACGCATTTCACGAACTTCCACACGCCCGAGCGCGTGCGCTTCGGGCAGGACGCGAACCCCGGCGCCGGCCAGTTGCTGCAATACCTGATCAGCCAGGCCTACATCCCCGAATACCAGGTGCGCTGGCGCTGGAAGAAAAACAGCGTCGCGATCTGGGACAACCGCAGCACCCAGCATTACGCGGTGATGGACTACCCGCCGTGCGTGCGCAAGATGGAGCGCGCGGGCATCGTCGGCGACGTGCCTTTCTGAGCGCGCCCGCACCGTAATCGATTCGCAACCCCACACAACGCGCCGGGCCCGCCGCCCGGCGCGGCGGGATACGCACGCCCGTACGCCCGAATACAACGATTTCCACTGGAGGACGACATGCAATTTCTCGACGATTCGCTGCACCCGGAAAACCAGGACAAGGTAGTCATCACGGTCGCGCCGTACGGCCCCGAATGGATGCCCGCCGATTTTCCGGAAGACATTCCGGTGACGATGGACGAGCACGTGCAGAAGGCCGTCGACTGCTACAACGCGGGTGCGACGGTGCTGCACCTGCACGTGCGCGAACTCGACGGCAAGGGCAGCAAGCGGCTGTCGAAGTTCAACGAGCTGCTCGGCCGGCTGCGCGACGCGGTGCCCGACATGATCCTGCAGGTGGGCGGCTCGATCTCGTTCGCGCCGGAAGGCGACGGCGCGGAAGCGAAATGGCTGTCCGACGACACGCGCCACATGCTCGCCGAGCTGAGCCCGAAGCCAGACCAGGTGACGGTCGCGATCAACACCGTGCAGATGAACATCACCGAGCTGATGAACCGCAACGACATCGCCGGCACGTCGCTGAACGAAGCCGCGTTGTGGGACGCGTACCGCGAGATGACCGTGCCGGCCGGCCCCGGCTGGGTCGACGAACACCTGCGCCGGCTGCAGGCGGCCGGCATCCAGCCGCATTTCCAGCTCACCGGCATGCACGCGCTCGAAACGCTCGAACGGATCATCCGCCGCGGCGTCTATCGCGGCCCGCTGAACGTCACGTGGGTCGGCATCGGCGGCGGCTTCGACGGCCCGAATCCGTACAACTTCATGGAATTCGTGCGGCGCTGCCCGGACGGTGCGTGCATCACGCTCGAATCGCTGATGAAGAACGTGCTGCCGATCAACACGGTCGCGATGGCGCTGGGCCTGCATCCGCGTTGCGGGATCGAGGACACGATCATCGACCAGAAGGGCAACCGGATGACGTCGGTGCAGCAGGTCGAGCAGTGTGCGCGCATCGCACGCGAACTCGGCCGCGACATCGCGACCGGCAAGGAGGCGAAGGCGATCTACCGGATCGGCGTGCAGTACGACGGTATCGACGAAACGCTCGCGCAGCTCGGGATGGCGCCGAACCGCCGGTCGGGCCAGGTGAGCGTGCCGCTGCGCGCGGCCTGACGCGCCGCGCACCCGGGCGGCCCGCGAGCGCCGCCCGCCGATCGATGTGGTGCGGCACCCACCCTCGCGCAGCGCGCGAGGCAAGCTCCGACGAACGGAGCGGGGCCGCGCAAGCCGCGCCGGCGCGTTGCCGCACCGGTGCCGGAGGAGACACGCATGTTGATTCATCATGTCGAGCCGTCGCTGAAGGATCTGGCGGCCACCGAGCGGCGCGCGCCTGCGTACGCGTGGCTCGTGTTCGGGCTGACCGTCGGCCTGCTGCTGTCGGACTACATGTCGCGGCAGGTGCTCAACGCGGTGTTTCCGCTGCTCAAGCACGCGTGGAACCTGTCGGACACGCAGCTCGGTTCGTTGAGCGGCGTCGTCGCGCTGCTGGTCGGCCTGCTGACGTTTCCGCTGTCGGTGCTCGCCGACCGCTTCGGGCGCGTGCGCAGCATCGTGCTGATGGCCGCGCTGTGGAGCGTCGCGACGCTCGGCTGCGCGCTGTCGACCAACTACGCCGAAATGCTGGTGGCGCGCGGCCTCGTCGGGCTCGGTGAAGCAGCGTACGGCAGCGTCGGCGTCGCGCTGATCCTCAGCATCTTTCCGGCCCGCCTGCGCGCGACGCTGACCGGTGCGTTCATGGCCGGCGGCGCGTTCGGCTCCGTGTTCGGGATGGCGCTCGGCGGGCTGGTCGGCGCGCATCTCGGCTGGCGCTGGTCGTTCGGCGTGATGGCCGCGCTCGGCATCGTGCTGCTCGTCGCGTATCGCTGCGTCGTGACCGAACGGCGGCTCGCCGCGTGCCGCGTCGAGCCGTGCCGGCGCGATGCCGGGCCGCGCGACCTGCGCGGCAGCGTGCGTGCGCTGATGTCCGGGCTGTTCGCGTCGCGCTCGGTGATCTGCGCGTATCTCGGCAGCGGGCTGCACCTGTTCGTGCCGGGCGCGCTGTTCGCGTGGCTGCCGAGCTACCTGAACCGCTACTACGCGATGGCGCCCGACCGTGCCGCCGTGCTCGCGGCCGGCTTCGTGTTGCTCGCGGGCGTCGGGATGGTCGGCTGCGGCATCGTCACCGACCGCGTCGGCTGCACCGACGGTTCGCGCAAATGGCTGACCGCGATCGCGTATTGCGTGCTGACGGGCGCCTGCCTCGCGGTCGCGTTCCGGCTGCCGCCCGGGCCGCTGCAACTCGCGCTGATCTGCGCGGGCATGCTGGTCGGCGCGGGCGCGTCCGGCGCATCGGGCGCGATGGTCGCGAACCTGACGCCGGCCGCGATCCACGCATCGGCATTCGCGACGCTCACGCTCGCCAACAACCTGCTCGGCATGGCGCCGGGCCCGCTGCTGACGGGTTGGGTGGCCGATCGCGCCGGGCTCGTCGGCGCACTGCAATGGATTCCCGTCGTGCCGCTCGCGGCCGCCGTGCTGTTCGCGATCGGACGCGCGAGCTACGCGGCCGATATCGTGCGCGTCGAACGCGAACGGCGCGCGACACACCTTTCCTGAACCCTCCCGGAGGCTGCATGACCCTGGCGACCACGCCCACCATCCTGATCGTGCCCGGCTTGCGCGATCACGTCGAAGACCACTGGCAGACGCACCTCGAACGGCGCCTGCCGAACGCACGCTCGGTCGCGCCGCTGGAAGCCGACAAGCTGAGCCGCGCCGCGCGCGTCGCGGCGCTCGACGCAGCGCTGGCCGAGATCGACGGCCCGGTGATTCTCGTCGCGCACAGCGCGGGCGTGATGATCACCGTGCACTGGGCACGGCAGGCCACGCGTGAGATCCACGGCGCGCTGCTCGCGGCGCCGGCCGATCTCGATACGCCGATGCCGGCCGGCTATCCGGCGCCCGATGCGATCGATGCGCACGGCTGGACGCCCGTGCCGACCGCGCGGCTACCGTTCCCGAGCCTCGTCGCCGCGAGCCGCAACGATCCGCTCGCGCGCTTCGAACGCGTCGAGGCGCTGGCGGCCGGGTGGGGCAGCAAGCTCGTCGATCTTGGCGAGGTCGGGCACCTGAACCCGGCGTCGGGGTATGGGGAGTGGCGTGACGCGGAACGGCTGATCGGAGAAGTCGTGGCGCTTGGCGAAAGCGCTCTGAAGTGACGGATTGACACGTCGGCATCGTTTGCCGGTGCAGACATCCTGAGGCGGCTCGTTGGATGTTATGATTATTAATTGTGTGGCCGCAGATAAGTGGCTGATTACTATTACTTTTTATCGGAAATCTGTCATGGCTCCCAAAAGGAAAACGCTGTACGGAGTCGAGCTGAAACCTCGCACGATCATTCGCCCGACGGCGGAGGTCAAGGTCTCGACCGAAACCGAGAAAGGCGACGTGCTGCGTGCAGCGCGAAAAGTCATTACCGAACACCGGGACGTGCTGATCGCGCTGAAGGATCGCTGATTTGCTGGATCTCGATTACGTCATCACCATTCATGACGAGATCATCCGGGATCTCGGCGGCCTCAGCGGTTTCGCTCATGCCGGCCGAGGCGGCGTCGAGGCCGCCTTGCATCGCGTTGAAAATCATGTTCATTACGCGGGCCTTGATGACGTGTTCGGTATTGCCTCGACCTATGCAGTCGCAATCGCGCGCGGCCATGTGTTCAACGATGCAAACAAGCGGACCGGCCTCACTTGCGCGTTGACGTATATGGAGCGGCAAGGTGTCTCGATTCCTCGCCTTGCCGATCTCGAAGACCTCATGGTCGATGTCGCCGACGGCAGCGTAACGAGCGAGGAACTGGCCGAGTATTTCAGTGCGGTCTGGGAATTGTCCCTGTCTCGTTGAAACCACGCCTCGCGCAGCCATGCTCTGCGGCATCGTCCTGGTGACCGCGCGCCGATAACCTGACGGACGAACGGGCTCGATACGTCTTCCGGGTATCCAGTCGACCTTTCATCCTTCCCGCGAAACACGCCGGCCGGGCGTTCCCGGCACACCAGCCCGATTCAGCTCTCGCGCCGACATACGATGTCTTAACACACTTCACACAACCCGCCGCAGCGCACCCTATATCCGTTCGGCCTGTCGAATCACGTCATCGCAGAAGGGTTTTTGTCAGGGAAAGTCCCGCCCCGCGCGTCATGGTTTTTTGTTGACCGACATCGTATAACGCCGTCATGATTTCCCGAAAGAAAGGTCCCATCCACCGACCGAAGCGAGGAGACATGAACACAACCACGATCGCGCGCCGTGCCCGCCGGATTGCCGTCGCGCTGGGCTTCACGCTGACGGCGGCAGGGGCCGCGACGGCCGTTGCCGCGCCCGTGTCGCTGAACATCGTCGACGTCGCGGGCAACCTGCAGCTCACGCAGAAGGCCATCGAAGCGTTCAGGGAAAAGAACCCGAACCTCGTATCGAACGTCACGTTCACGAATGCGCCGGCGCCGCAGTTGCCGGGCAAGATCAAGGCGATGCAGGCGGCCGGGCGCTCCGACATCGACCTCGTGCTGACGGGCACCGACGCGCTGGCCGCCGGCATCGAGCAGAACCTGTGGCAGAAACTCCTGCCCGACAACGCGGCCGCGTTCCCCGGCGTGCTCGACCGATACGCGCCCGGCCCGCGCAAGATGCAGGATCTCGCGCAGGGCTTCGGCCTCGCCGTCACCTACATGCCGGCCGGCCCGCTGCTCGAATACAACCCGGCGAAGGTGAGCGACCCGCCGAAGACGCCCGACCAGCTGCTCGCATGGTGCAAGGCGCACCCGAACAAGCTGATCTACGCGCGCCCGGCGAATTCGGGCCCCGGCCGCACGTTCCTGATGGGGCTGCCGTACGTGCTCGGCGACAAGAACCCGCAGGACCCGATCAACGGCTGGGACAAGACCTGGGCGTTCCTGAAGGCGCTGAACGACTGCGTCCCGTACTACCCGGGCGGCACGTCGGCCGTGATGAAGGAGCTCGGCGAGGGCACCCGCGACATGACCGTGACCGTCACCGGCTGGGACCTCAACCCGCGCGCGCTCGGCATCGTGCCGGCCGAGTTCCGGGTCCAGGCGTTCGACAACATGACGTGGGTCAACGACGCGCACTACATGGTGATCCCGAAGGGCGTGCCGAAGGAAAAGCTCGACGTGCTGTTCAAGCTGATGAACTTCCTGCTCGAACCGGCGCAACAGGCGATGACCTACGACGACGGCTATTTCTATCCGGGCCCGGCGGTGAAGGGCGTGACGCTCGAGATGGCGCCCGCGCACAGCCAGGAGGTGATCCGCAAGTTCGGCCGCCCCGAATACGCGAAGCTGCTCGCCGATCGTCCGCACGTGCAGCCGCTCAGCGCGCAGGCGATGGTCGCCGCGTTCCAGAAGTGGGATCGCGAGATCGGTTCGCAGAAGTCGAAGTGACGCTTGAACCGGCGGGCGCCGCGGCGCCCGCGTGCATGGAGTTCGCGTAATGAAGCACAGTTTCGAACGCTTGCGGCTCGACGGCGTGTGCCGCAGCTTCACCAATGCGGAGGGCGCGCAGGTCGCCGCGCTGAACGGGCTCGACCTCGAGATCCGGCGCGGCGAGTTCATCGCGCTGCTCGGCCCGTCGGGCTGCGGCAAGTCGACCGCGCTGAACTGCATCGCGGGGCTGCAGCCGCTCACGAGCGGCGGCATCTGGCTCGACGACACGCGCATCGACGTGCTGCCGCCCGAACGCCGAGGCTTCGGCATGGTGTTCCAGAACTACGCGCTGTTTCCGCACATGTCGGTGCTCGACAACGTCGGCTTCGGCCTCAAGATGCGCGGCATGGCGAAGCAGGAAACGCGGCGGCGCGCGCAGCAGGCGCTCGAACTCGTGCAGCTCGTCGGCCATGAGGGCAAGCTGCCCGGGCAGTTGTCGGGCGGGCAGCAGCAGCGCGTCGCGATCGCGCGCGCGATCGTCATCGAGCCGCCGCTCGTGCTGATGGACGAGCCGCTGTCGAACCTCGACACGAAGCTGCGCATCGAGATGCGCGCGGAGATCCGCCGTATCCACACGCAGCTCGAACGCGCGACGATCTACGTGACGCACGACCAGGACGAGGCGCTGTCGATGGCCGATCGCATCGTCGTGATGAAGGAGGGCGTCGTGCAACAGGTCGCGTCGCCGAAGGACGTCTACACGCGCCCGCACAACCTGCATGTCGCGCGCTTCATGGGCTATCGCAACGTGCTGCCGTTCACGCTGGAAGGGATGGCCGGCGACTGCGTGAACGTCACGGCCGGCGGCGTGCGCCTGACGGGCGTGCCGATGGCCGGCTTCGACGCGAAGGACGTCGTGGTCGCGCTGCGCCCCGACGATATCGAGCGCGCGGACGACGCCGGCGACAACGCGTTCGATGCGACGGTCGAAACGGTCGAGTACGGCGGCCGCGATTCGCTGATCCGCGCGATCGCGCCGTTCCGTACGATCTGGGCGCGCGTCGCCGGCGAATTCTCGGAAGGCGAGCGGCTGCGGCTGCGCGTCGCGCCGTCGCGCACGCTCGTCTATGCGGGAGACGCGACATGAGCGGCCCGACCGCAGCGCCGTCCCGCCGGGAGGCCGCATGAGCACGCTCGCGGTCGGCACGCGGCGCGACGCGAAGGCCTGGCTCGTCACGCCCGCGCTCGGGTTCATCGTCGCGCTGTTCATCTATCCGTTCGCGTACGGCCTCGTGCTGTCGTTCCAGCCGACGAACGGCGGCGGCGCGCTCGCGAACTACGTGCAGTTCTTCACCGATACCGCGATGTGGCCGACCGTGCTCGTCACGCTGAAGCTCGCGGTGCCGGCCACGCTGCTCAACGTCGGCGTGTCGGTGCCCGTCGCGTTCGCGCTGCGTCGTCATTCGCCGTACCAGAAGTTCGTCACGACGCTGCTCGTGATTCCCGTCACGCTCGGCACGGTGCTCGTCGCCGACGGGATGCTCACGTACTTCGGACCGAACGGCTGGTTCCCGCAGGCGCTGCAGGGGCTGCACCTGTACACGGACGAAGTGCGCCTCACGCACAACTACTGGGGCGTGCTGCTGTCGCTGATCGTGTCGGGCTTTCCGTTCGCATTCCTGCTGATGCTGTCGTACATCAGCGGCATCGATCCGACGCTCGCGCGCGCGGCGGCGACGCTCGGCGCGAACCCGTGGCAGCAGTTCCGGCAGATCTACCTGCCGCTGCTCGTGCCGGGGCTCACGATGGCCGCGTGCCTGTCGTTCGTGCAGGCGTTCTCGGTGTTCCCGTCGGCCGTGCTGCTCGGCGCGCCGGCCGGGCCGACGCGCGTGATCTCGATCGCGGCGGCCGAGGCCGCGTTCGAGAGCTACGACTATTCGCTCGCGTCGGCGATCGCGATCGTGATGGGCTTCGTGCAGTTGCTGGTGGTCGCATCGATGCTCGGCGCGCGCCGTTTCTTCTATACGGGGCCGGTGACGGGGGGCAAGGGCTGATGGCGACCGACAATCGTGCCGCGCCGGCCTGGCCGCCGAAGCAGGGTTCGCCCGACGCACGGCCCGTCAATGCGAGGCAACCGCAAAAGATGAGAAGCAACCTCGCCGGCCGTGCGTGGAAGGCGCTCGTCTGGGGGCTGATGGCGTTCTTCCTGCTGAACGTGATGCTGCTGATCGCGACCGTCGCGGTGAACTCGGTCGCGACCCGCTGGTTCGGCACGCCGCTGCCGCAGGGCTTCACGCTGCGCTGGTATGCGAAGGCGTGGCAGGACTTCCAGCTCGCGAGCGTGCTGTGGGTGACGGTCGAGGTCGTCGGCGCGGTCGTGCTGTTGTCGATCGCGCTCGGCGTGCCGGCCGCCTATGCGCTCGCGCGCGTGCAGTTTCGCGGCAAGCGCTTCGCGCTGCTGGTGTTCCTGCTGCCGCTGATGGTGCCGCCCGTCACGTACGGGATCCCGATGGCGACCGTGATGTACAAGGTCGGGCTCGCGGGCACGCTGCCGGGCGTGATCCTCGCGAACCTCGTGCCGGCGCTGCCGTTCGTGATCCTCGTGATGACGCCTTTCATCGAACAGATCGACCCGAATCTCGAAGCCGCCGCGCGCATCTTCGGTGCGAATACGTGGCGCTATTTCCGCTACGTGCTGCTGCCGCTGCTCGTGCCGGGCATGCTCGCGGCGGCGCTGCTCGTGCTGGTGCGCACGATCGGGATGTTCGAGCTGACGTTCTTCACCGCGGGCCCGAGCACGCAGACGCTCGTCGTCGCGCTGTATTACGCGGTGTTCTCGACCGGCGTGCGTGCGCCGCAGTCGATCGACGCGATGGCGATGATCTACATGGCCATCACGCTCGTGTGGGTCGTGATCGCGCTGCAGTTCGTGAGCCCGACGCAACTCGTCAGCCGCGTGAAGCAGGAGCGGCAGTAGGCGCGGGCGCAGCAGCGGGGCGATCGCGTCCGTGCAATTGGTTACAAATGGATACCGCGAACGACACGCGGACGTTGCAGACTACGCGGCATACCGGCCCGGCGAACGTGTTCCCGCGCGCCACCCGACATTTGCTCGACAACGGATCTCCATGAAGTTTCAAACGCTGCTGATACTCGGCTGTGCCTCGACGCTGCTGGCCGCCTGCAACCTGTTCCACGACGGCCCCGGATCGAACGACGTCGACGCCGCGGTGCGCCGCGCGCTCGAAGCGGAAAACCACGGCGGCCTGAACGCGCTGTTCGGCCAGCCGCTGCCGGTGTCGGCCGATGTCGTGTCGGCGAAGCCGGACGGCGACTGCAAGAAGCTCGGCGATCGCACGTATTCGTGCGACGTCGTCGTCACGTGGCGCAATGCCGATTACTCGCCGTCGCGCGCGAACCTGACCTTCGTGAAGGCCGCCGACGGCTCGTGGCAGACGTCGGGCGTCGACGCGGCGCTCGCGACCGGCACCGCGAAATCGCTGATCGACCAGATCGGCAAGGCCTGGCATGGCGACGCGGCCAGCGGCGCGTCGGCACCGAAGTGACGCCGCCGCGGCGTCGTTCGCCGTCTGTTCCGGCGCGCCGCGGATTCCGGTTTTACCATCCAACGATCAGGACATCCGCGCCGTGCAGGCGAGCTTCTCCGACGTATTGCTGGTCGGGGAGGCCGGTTCCGTTTTCGAATCGGGACCGGATCGCGCCACCGCCGCGCACATTCATCGCGATTCGAATAAGCGAATTCAAGAAAAAGAATGGCGGATTAAAAATCGAATCGAAATTCTGAAAGCAAAACATAATGCAGCCTCCGTGCGATAACGTTCCCGCGCGTGAAGCGCAATGCCGTCGATAATCCGCGTTTAATCGCCCTCCGGCTTGCAGTCGCATTTGATGCAACCTATATATATGACTAATCGCCTCGTGCCGCGTCGGTAATCCGGCATGCGGCGGGCATGACCAGATCAAGAAACCGGGGGCGGAGGGGGAACCCAGCATGGGCAATAGCGTGTCTGTCGCACGAATGTGTTCGGCTACCCGGTTTCCGCATGTATTGCGCGCGCTTGCTTGTGCCGATTGCCGGCCGTTTGCGCCGATCGTTCGATCCCCGAGCCGGTGCGGCCCGGGATGGATCGCGCCTGCCGTCGGTCTTGAGCACAACTGCGCGGCCCGTCCCCACGTGCGACGCGCGACGTTGCGCCGGACCCTGACGCTGATGGCTTGCGTTGCCGCGATGATCGACGCCGGCGCCTGCTTCGCGGCGGAGCCCGGCGTGACCGACGGCGCGATCCGTCTCGGCATGGTCAACGCGCAATCGGGCAATTCGGCAGGCCTCGGGCGCGGGCTGCTGACGGGCGCGCAGGCGGTGTTCGACGACGTGAACGCACGCGGCGGCGTGCATGGCAGGAAGATCGACCTCGTGGTCGGCGACGATCGCTATGAACCCGACAGGACCGTCGACAGCACGCTGGAGATGATCGAACGGGGCAACGTGTTCGCGCTGTTCGGCTATGTCGGCACGCCGACCACCACGGCGGTGCTGCCGATCATCCGGGAAGCCGGCATTCCGCTCGTCGGCCCGTTCACCGGCGCGATGGCGCTGCGCAAGCCGGTCGTGCCGGAGGTATTCAACATCCGCGCCAGCTATGAAGACGAGACCCGCGCGCTGGTCGACCATTTCATCACGCACGACGGCGCGAAACGGTTCGCGGTGTTCTATCAGGACGACGGCTTCGGGCTCGCGGTGCTGGCGGGCACGCGGCTGGCGCTGCAGCGCCACGGCCTGGACGTCGTCGCGACCGGCACGTTCCGCCGCGGGACCACGGCGGTCGACACGGGCCTCGCGTCGCTGCTGGACGGCCAGCCGGACGTCGTCGTCATGGCCGGCCCCTATACGCCGATTGCCGCGTTCATTCGCGCGGCACGTCGCGAAGGCCTGAAGGCCCGGCTCGCATCGGTATCGTTCGTCGGCACCGACGACCTGCTGCGCCTGGTCGGCGACGAAGGGGACGGCACGCTGATCTCGCAGGTCGTGCCGCTTCCCCAGAACGACCGGGACGTGATCCGCGACTGCGCACGGCTGATCGAGCGGCGCTTTCCGGGAGAACACGCGGGCGTGGTGCACATCGAGGGCTGCATCGACGCGAAGATCATGCTGATCGGCCTCGAGCGCGCCGGCCCGTCGCCGACCCGGGCGGCGCTGAAGCAGGCGCTCGAATCGATCCGGCATCTCGACCTGGGCGGCCTGGTCGCCGATCTGGGCGCGGACAATCACCAGGCGCTGAATGCGGTGTTCCTGTCGAAAATCGCGCACGGCCGCATCACGCCCGTGGACGCACCGGCCAGATAACCCGCCGGATGGCCGCGCGCGGGCCGTCCCGATCCCGGAGGCTGCATGGACATCAAGGCCAAGCTTGTCACCGGCACCAGCCTGATGCTGCTGGGTGCGCTGGCGATTTCCGCGACCAGCCTGATCGCGGTGCACGGCATTGCGTCCGGCGTGAGCACGCTGACGACGGAATCGCTGCCGCTGCAGGTGCGCAGCAACGAACTCCAGCGCGCGTATGCGGAGCTTGCGGTGGATTTCGGCCGGCTCGAACAGGCGCTGGACGCGTCCGAGCAGGAGCGCTCGACGGCGGAGATCGAAACGCAATTGCAGCGGATTGCCGCCATCACGGCCGCCGTGCGCGCGATCGACGGGCACGGCGTCGACGCGCCGTCCGCCGACCTGCGCACGATGCTGCGCTCGATGAGCGAAGGCGTCGGCCAGCGTCTGCGCGATGATGCGCGGCTGGGTGACGAAACCCGTCTGATCGAGCGCGTCCAGGCACGGGGCGACGCATTTCTGAGTACGATCCGTGCCGAAACCGAACGGCTGGACAGCCAGGCCAGCGCGGCGGTGAGCGACGCGCTGGCGGCCAACACCGCCTACAACCGGACGATTCATGCGCTCGACCAGGTTCGCATGAACGTCAAGGACATCGTCAGCGTTGCCGATCATGTCGACGCCGCGCCGAGCCGATACCGGCTCGCTCCGCTGCGGGAGCGCATGCAGGCGGCCATCGGCGGGGCGCGCAATGCGCTGGCGATCGCGGCGCCGAACCTCGAGGCCGCCACGACGCAGGACGTCGCGAATGCGCTCGGGCGCGTCGCGGCCGACATCCTCGACGGCAACGACAGTCTTGTCGCGCTGCGCGGCAGGATGTTCGTGGAGCCTTCCGTCGCGACGCGCTACCACGCGAGGGAGGACAAGATCCTGCAGTCCCTCGATGCACTGGACACGAAGCTGGCGGAAATCGCCGACCCGTTTGCGCTGCGGATCGTCAAGGCGCGACAGCGTCTCGACGAAACGATCGCGTTCCAGCGGCAAGCGACCCGGATCAGGTACCTGTCGACCGTCGTCAACGGCGGCATCAAGGAACTGGCGGCCGACCTTCGCATGGTCGCGCAAAGCAAAAGCACGGAACATCTGAAGCGTGCCGACGCCGACGCACGGGAGAATATCGGCAAGCTCGCCGCCGCCGCGGGCGCGCTGCGCGATGCGCTCGTCGCGAGCGGGCAGCGCGAGTCGAGCCGCGCGCAGGATGTGGTTCCGCTGGCCGCGGAACTGGCCGGATCCGCACGCCGCATCGTCGCGGTGCGGTCGAACATGTTGTCCAACGACGCGAGCATGCAGCGCATCATCGCGGACGTGGAGACGACCGCGAATCGCCTCGCGGCCTATACGGAACAGGAGGCCGTGCGCGTCGATCTGCAGCAGCGCAGCATCGTGTCGCAGGTCAACCGCGCGGTGACGAGCGCCATCGCGATGATCGTCGCCGTGTCGTATTTGCTCGCGATCGGCAGCCTCGTGATCAGTCATCGCCTGGGCACGTCGATCTCCCGCCCGCTGGGGAATCTGACGCGCACCATGGCCCGCATCCGCAGCGGCAGCGACCTGTCGCTGCGCATGTCCCACAAGGGCCGCGACGAAGTCGCGACGCTGATCGCCGGCTTCAATACGATGCTCGACGAAATCGAACGTCGCGACATCGACCTGCAGGCGGCAATCGCCGCGGCCGAAACCGCGAATTCGGCGAAATCGGAATTTCTCGCGAGGATGAGTCACGAGATCCGCACGCCGATGAACGGCGTGCTGGGCATGACCGAACTGCTGCAACGCACGCGCCTGACGTCGAAGCAGCGCAAGTTCGTCGACACCGTGTATCGATCCGGTCAGACGCTGCTGATCATCATCGACGACATACTCGATTTTTCGAAGATCGAGGCCGGCAAGCTGACGCTGGAGCGCATCGATTTCAACCTGCATCAATTGCTCGACGACGTCGTCGCGCTGCTGGAACCCAATGCGCGGCGCAAGGAGCTTGCGCTGGTGTTCCGCAAGGCGGATACCGTGCCGCAATGGATGCGCGGCGACCCGGTCCGGCTGCGCCAGATCCTGACGAACCTGATCGGCAATGCGATCAAGTTCACCGAGCACGGGCAGGTCGAGCTGGCCGTGTCGTATACGGACGACGGCCGCGTCGTGTTCGCGATCGCCGACAGCGGCATCGGCATCGCGCCTGACGTGGCCGAACAGTTGTTCCGGCCGTTCCAGCAGGCCGACAGCTCGACCGCGCGCAAATACGGCGGAACCGGGCTGGGGCTCGTGATTTCCCGCCAGCTGGCCGAGATGATGGGCGGCACGCTCACGCTCGAATCGACGCCCGGCAAGGGCTCGGTGTTCACCGTGACCGCGCGGCTCGAGCCGGTGTCGGGCGTGGTCGACGTCGCGGCGGGCGCAAGGTCGTCGCTGGCGGGATTGAAGGTGCTGATCGTGGACGACAGCGAGACCGATCGCAGCGTGCTCGTCGAACATGCGATCGAATGGCAGCTGTGCGTCGCGACGGCCATCGGCGGCGACGATGCGCTGTCGCAGTTGCGGGCGGCCGTCGCCGACGGGGCGCCGTTCGATCTGGCCATCGTCGACGTGCGGATGCCGGGCATGGACGGCATCTCGCTCGTGCAGCACATCCGCCACGACGCGTCGCTGCGTGCGCTCAGGATCGTCACGCTGACCGCGTTCGAGATGATGGACAGCATCCAGGTCGCGCGCGAACTCGACATCGACGCCCGGCTGACGAAGCCGCTCCATGGCGCGGAGCTTTACACGGCCATCGCGTCGGCGATGCGTATGAGGCCGCCGCCGCTGCCGTTGGCCGCGCCGGTGTCCGACGAAGCCGGGCCGGACGCGGCGCCGCCGCCCGACGCCGGATCGGCGCGCGTGCTGCTGGTCGAGGACAACGTGGTCAACCAGCAGATCGCGCTGGCGATGCTGGAGGACACCGGCTATCGGGTGGCCGTGGCCGAAGACGGCCGGCGGGCGCTGAAGATGCTGGCCGACGACGCGTTCGACGTGGTCCTGATGGATTGCCAGATGCCGGTGCTGGACGGCTTCGAAGCGACGCGGCTGCTGCGCCGGCACGAAGCGGAAGCCGGCGCACCGCGTCTGCCGGTCATTGCGTTGACGGCCAATGCGCTCAGCGGCGACCGCGAGCGCTGCCTGGCCGCCGGCATGGACGACTACCTGGGAAAACCGTTCCGTCGCGATGCGCTGCTGCAGATGCTCGCGCGCCATGCCCGCGGCGCGGCGTCCGGGCCGGCGATCGCGAGCAGCGATGCGGGAACCCGGGCGGGCGTCGAAGCGGGTACAGAAGCGGGCACCGAAGCGGGCGCGGCAGCCATCGCCGATCCGGACGGCGACGCGAACGTGATCGACCGCAAGGCGCTCGACGCATTGCGCGCGCTCCAGCGGCCGGGCCGCCCCGATATCCTGACCCGCATCATCGATCAGTTCACGCTGGATGCGCCGCGGCTGATCCGCGACATGCGCGCGGCCGTCGAAACGGGCGATGCCGATGCGCTGAGGCTGGCCGCCCATACGCTGAAATCGAGCAGTGCGAACGTCGGCGCGCACGTGCTGTCGGCCCGCTGCAAGGCGATCGAGCAGCTGGCGCGCGCCGCCGACGTCGCCGCGGCAGCCGGCCTCGTCGCCGGCACGGACGCCGAATTCGGGCACGCGCAGGCCGCATTGACGGCGGAACGCATGGTGGAGGATTGAGCGGCCGCCGGACGATCGCGGTGGCGATCGCGGCCGGCCGAAAAACAGGAGAACGGACGTGAACGAGGAAAATGCCGATGCGCCGGTGATTCTGATCGTCGATGACGATGCGATGACGCGCCTGCTGGTCGTGGAGACCCTCGAACCGGAGGGTTTTCGCGTCGAGGAAGCGACCGGGCCGCAGGAGGGCATCGACGCGTTCCTGCGTCATCGTCCCGCCGTGGTGCTGCTCGACGTCGAGATGCCCGGCGGCGACGGCTTCGCGTGCTGCCGCCGGCTGCGCGCGCTGCCGGAAGGCCGCCGCGTGCCGATCGTGATGCTCACGGGCAACGACGACGATGCATCGATCGCCAGTGCCTTCGACGCCGGCGCGACCGATTTCGTCTCCAAGCCGATGCGCTGGAAACTGCTCGGCTACCGGATCCGCTACCTGCTGCGCGCCGCCGCGACGCTCGAAAAGCTCGCGACCACCGAGATCAGCCTGACGCATGCACAGGCGCTCGCGCATCTGGGCAACTGGGAGTATCAGGCCGGCCGGACCGACGGCAGCTGGTCGCCGGAGCTGTTCCGGATCCTCGGGCTCGACCCCGAACGCACGCCGCCGACCTTCGATCGGCTGCTGCAAGCCGTTCCGGTCGACGAGCAGCCGCTTTTGATCCAGTCGTTCACGAGCCTGCGCACCGAGGGCGCCCCGTTCTCGCTCGAGCACCGGCTGATTCACCCGGACGGCAGCGAGCGCCACGTGCTGCACCAGGCGGAGGCGGGGCGCGACCTGAACCACGCGATCATCCTGCGCGGCATCGTGCAGGACATCACCGAGCGCAAGATGCAGCAGGGGCGCATCGAATACCTCGCCAACCACGATGCGCTGACCGGCCTGCCCAATCGCAACCTGCTGAGCGACCGCATGGAGCAGGCGATGTCGCATGCGCGGCGCACCGGACACCTGATCGCGGTGATGGTGCTCGACCTGGACCGCTTCAAGCACATCAACGACACCTTCGGCCATTCGGTCGGCGACGGCCTGCTGCGGGCCGTCTCGGCCCGGCTCAAGGCGTCCGTGCGGGACGGCGACACGGTCGCGCGGCTCGGCGGCGACGAGTTCGTCGTGATGCTGGTCAACCTGTCGAGCGCAACGGATGCGGACGCGGTCGCACGCAAGGTCCTGAACACCTTCGGCGCGCCGTTCATGCTCGACGGACACGACCTGCACGTGACGACGAGCATCGGCGTCAGCGTCTGCCCGACCGACGGCGCCGACGCGGAGACGCTGCTGAAGACGGCCGACGCCGCGCTGTATTGCGCGAAGGAGCGCGGGCGAAACGGCTACAGCTTCTACACGCATGAGCTGGGCGCCCGCGTGGAAGAACAGGCCGAACTCGAAAATGCGCTGCACGAGGCCGTCGCGAACGGCGAACTGGAGCTGTACTACCAGCCGAAGGTCGATCTGAAGACTGGCCAGATCAGCGGCGTCGAGGCGCTGATTCGCTGGCGCCGCCCCGGCATCGGCGTGATTCCGCCCGACCGCTTCATCCCGATCGCCGAGGAAACCGGGCTGATTCTGCCGATCGGCGAATGGGTGTTGCGCACGGCCTGCGCGCAGGCCGTTGCGTGGTGTCAGGACGGGCATCCGCCGCTACGGATCGCCGTCAACCTGTCGGCGCGCCAGTTCCGGCAGCAGAACATGGCCGACGTGGTGCACAGGGCGCTGCGGGATACCGGCCTGGAACCGGCCTGGCTCGAACTCGAACTGACCGAAAGCGTGCTGATGCAGGACCGCAATGCGATCGCGCACACGCTGCGCGAACTGAAGGCGCTCGGCGTCGTGCTGTCGCTGGACGACTTCGGCACCGGCTATTCCAGCCTGTCCTACCTGAAGGACCTGCCCATCGATGTCGTGAAGATCGACAAGTCGTTCCTGAGCGACGTCACCACGAGCGCGGAAGGCGCGTCGCTGACGCGCTCGATCATCGCGATGGCGGAGTCGCTGCACATGGAGACGGTAGCCGAGGGCGTGGAGACGGAAGCGCAGCTTTCGTTCCTGAACCGGCACCGCTGCCATGCGATGCAGGGCTATTACTTCAGCCATCCGGTCACCGGTGCGGAAATCGCCGACATGCTCTGCGCCGGCTCGGAGCTTCCCGAGCATTGCCGGCAGCGCGAGCTGCTGCACCGGACGCTGCTGCTGGTCGACCACGACCCGGCCGTCCTGCAGACGCTCAGGCAGGCGCTGGGCCGCGACGGCTACGAGGTGCTCGGCACGACCGATCCCGCCGAAGCGCTCGACCTGCTCGCGCAACATCGCGTCGGCGTGATCGTGTCGGACTTCCGCATGCCGAGCCTGTCCGGGATCGACCTGTTGCAGCGCGTCAAGGCGCTTTATCCGGACATCGTGCGGATCCTGCTGTCAGGCTATGGCGAAGGGCAGTCGATCGCCGCCACGCCCGGCGACGGATCGGTCCAGAAGCTGCTGATCAAACCGTGGGACGTCGCGCTGCTGCGTCAGCACATCGCCGAATCGTTCAAGCGATTCGAGCGCAGCACGTTGCACAACCGGATCGGCGTCGACGCCGCCCGCATCGGCATGCGCCCGTCTTCCGTCAGGCCCGTCGAAGCGGCCGACCCTCGCGATCGCGCGTGAGCGACGCTGCGACGCTCGCGCGTCCCGCCCGTGCCCGGGCGCGAACGGGCGGGCGAAACGGCGACGAAAAGGGGGACGATCACGGTGATCCGCGGCATGCGTGCGGCGATATAGGGAAAACCCTTATCTCAAGGTATAATCGCTGGCTGAGAGAAAGGTCGAACCATGCCAGAACGTTTCCAAACCCTTGAAAAGTTTGTGTTTTCCCTCGTCGTAATGTCCGCGGTCGTGTGCTCGGCATTCCTCGCGTACGAGCGTCACCCCGAGATCAAGATCGCGCTGCACGAAGGCGAAGCGCTGATGCGCGAGAGCGCCAAGTATTCGGTCATCTGCTCGCCGTCCAAGGTCGATCCTTGCGTCGAGATGTCCGCTTACTGAAATTTGCGTCGGGCGATGCGCGGCAGCCGGACGGGACGTTTTTCATGACTCGTCCCGTTCAGTTTCAGACTGGCCCTACAGCGTTGGCGGTCTGGATTCCTTGAAGTAGCCCCCGTCAGGAATTTCAGAAACCGGCCGCAAGACAGGGCGGATGCACGAACCCGTCACGTGCCGAGTCGCTGGCGTAAGCAGCCCCTCATTCAGTCGGCCCCGCTTCGAGCAATCGAGCGGGGCCGTTCTGTTTGCGCGCGTGAATCGATGTGCCGCTGCGGCACGAATCACACGACATGCCGCGGCTCGCCGCCCGCAAACGCGGCGACGTTGTCGACGAGCTGATCGGCGAGCGCCTGCATCGCCTCGTCGCTCGCCCACGCCACGTGCGGCGTCAGGATGAACGCCGGATGCGACAGGATCGCGTGGAACGGATGCACGGCCGGCAGCGGCTCCTGCGTGACCACATCGAACCCTGCGCCCGCGATCTGCCCCGACTGCAATGCATCGACGAGCGCGCTTTCGTCCACGAGGCCGCCGCGTGCGGTATTGATCAGCAGCGGCCGGCGCGCCATCCGCGCGAACGCGGCCGCATCGATCAGGTGCCGCGTCGCGGGCGTGAGCGGGCAGTGCAGCGTGATCACGTCGCTGTCGCTCAGCAGCGTGTCGAGCGGCGCGTAGCCGTCGCCGGCAGCATCGCCGTGCGCCGCGAACAGCACGCGCATGTCGAGCGCACGCGCGATACCGGCCACCGCGCGCCCGAGCACGCCGTCGCCGACGATCCCGAGCGTCGAGCCGGCCAGGTCGCGGATCGGATGATCGAAGAAGCAGAACTGCCCGCTGTCGAGCCAACGCCCGGCGCGCACCGCGTCGCGGTAAGCCACGAGGCTGCGGCGCAGCGCGAAGATCAGCGCGAACGTATGCTCGGGCACCGTACGGACCGCATACCCGCGTATGTTGCTCACGACGATCCCGCGTGACGCGCACGCGTCGAGATCGACGATGTCGGTACCGGTCGCGGCGATCGCGATCATTCGCACGCGCCGCGCACCGGCGAGTGTCGCCGCGTCGAGCCGCACCTTGTTGGTCACGACGATGTCCGCGTCGGCAATGCGCGGCGCGATTTCGTGCGCGCTCGTCTGGTCGAACGCATGCAACACGTGCGGAAACGGGAACGGCTTCAGCACGGTTTGCGGCGACAGCGTCGCGCGGTCGAGAAACACGATCTTCGCGGGTGAGGAAACGGAAAACATGGCGGGTCTCGCTGACGGTGACGGGGTGACAGGCGCCCGGCGGGCGCGGAACGGGATCGATTCTGCCGGCGGCGCGCGCGGCGTCGTTTGACCGTTGTGCGAGCGTGCTTTCCTGCACGGAAAGGCCGGCGCACCGCGCATGAGGTCGGACCCGGCCATCGCCCCGGCGAGCGCCTTTCCGTTTCGGAAAGGCTGGTTGAGCATCGATCGATTTTCGCGGTGCGCGAACGCCGTCATGATCGCCGTCATCGACAACACGATTTCATCGGAGACAGTCATGACACGCCCCCTGGACGGCATCCGCGTGCTGGAACTCGGCCAACTGATCGCCGGGCCGTTCGCGGGCCGGATGCTCGCCGAATTCGGCGCGGACGTGATCAAGATCGAGCCGCCCGGCCTCGGCGACCCGCTGCGCAAATGGCGGCTGCTGCACGACGGCACGTCGGTCTGGTGGGCCGCGCAGTCGCGCAACAAGACCTCGCTCACGCTCGATCTGCGCACGCCCGAAGGGCAGGACGTCGTGCGCAGGCTCGTCGCCGAGACTGACGTGCTGATCGAGAACTTCCGGCCCGGCACGCTCGAAGGCTGGGGGCTCGGCTGGGACGCGCTGTCCGCGATCAATCCGGGGCTCGTGATGCTGCGCGTGTCGGGCTTCGGGCAAACGGGCCCGTACCGCGACCGCCCCGGCTTCGGCGTGATCGCCGAAGCGATGGGCGGCCTGCGGCACCTGACCGGCGAGCCCGGCCGCACGCCGGTGCGCGTCGGCATCTCGCTCGGCGATTCGCTGTCGGCGCTGCATGGCGTGATCGGCGTGCTGCTCGCGCTGCGGCATCGCGAACAGCAGGGCGGCAACGGGCAGGTCGTCGACGTCGCGCTGTACGAATCGGTGTTCAACATGATGGAAAGCCTGCTGCCCGAATACTCGGCGTTCGGCGCGGTGCGCGAGGCGGCCGGCAGCAGCCTGCCCGGCATCGCGCCGACCAACGCATACCGCTGCCGCGACGGCCGGTACGCGCTGATCGCCGGCAACGGCGACAGCATCTTCCGTCGGCTGATGGAGCTGATCGGGCGGCCCGATCTCGGCAACGATCCCGCGCTCGCGCACAACGACGGCCGCGTCGTGCAGGTCGAACGCATCGACGCGGCGATCGGCGCGTGGAGCGCACGCCACGACCTCGACGACGTGCTGGCCGCGCTGAACGACGCGCGCATCCCGTCCGGGCGCATCTACGACGTCGCGGACATCGCGGCCGATCCGCATTACCGCGCGCGCGACATGATCGTCGACGCCGCGCTGCCCGACGGCACGCCCGTGCAGGTGCCGGGCATCGTGCCGAAACTCGGCGCGACGCCCGGGCGCATCGAACGCGCGGCGCCCGCGCTCGGCGCGGATACCGATGCGGTACTCGAATCGATCGGCATCGATGCCGCGACGCGCGGCGACTGGCGCACGCGCGGCGTGATCTGAACCGTCAACGGGAGACAAGAGGCGACATCATGAGCACTCGACACAAACGGCTCTACATCCACGAAGTCGCGACGCGCGACGGTTTCCAGAACGAAGCGGCATTCGTCGATACCGACGACAAGATCGCGCTCGTCGATGCATTGAGCGCATGCGGCTACGCGAAGATCGAAGTCACGTCGTTCACGTCGCCGAAGGCGATCCCCGCATTGCGCGACGCGGAGGCCGTGATGCACGGCATCGCGCGCGCGCCGGGCGTCGTCTATACGGTGCTCGTGCCGAACGTGCGCGGCGCCGAGCGCGCGCTGTCGTGCGGCGTCGACGAAGTGAACCTCGTGATGTCGATCAGCGAGAGCCACAACCGCGCGAACCTGCGGATGACGCGCGAGCAGTCGTTCGCGCAGCTGCGCGACGTGATCGACGCGGTGCGCGGCTCGGGTGTCGCGATCAACGTGTCGCTGTCGACCGCGATGGGCTGCCCGATGGAAGGCGACGTGCCGGCCGAAGTCGTGCTCGCATGGATGCAGCGCTTCGCGGATCTCGGCACGCACGGCTTCACGCTGTGCGACACGACGGGCATGGCGTTTCCGTCGCAGGTGCGCGATTTGTCCGGGCGCGCACGCGAGCGCTTCGGCGCGCTGCAGCTCACGCTGCATTTCCACAACACGCGCGGGATGGCGCTCGCGAATACGCTCGCGGCGCTCGACGCGGGCATCGACCGCTTCGACGCGTCGCTCGGCGGGCTCGGCGGCTGCCCGTACGCGCCGGGCGCGACCGGCAACGCGTGCACCGAGGAACTCGTGCACATGCTCGAACTGGACGGCTACGATACGGGCATCGACCTCGCGGCCGTCCTCGCTGCGTCGGCACGGCTGCCCGCGTTGATCGGGCATGACGTGCCGAGCCAGATCCTGAAGGCCGGGCGCCGCTCGGATCTTCATCCGCCACCGCACGCCGACGCCGGCGACATGCCTGCGCAGCGCGCATTCTCATGAACAGGAAAACAGGAGCGAATCCCATGGCGCTGATCGATCACCTCGACCATCTCGTGCTGACCTGCGTCGATCCCGACCGGACGAAGCATTTCTACACCGAGGTGCTGCAGATGCAGCTCGAAACCTTCGGTGCCGGCCGGCTCGCGTTCCGCTTCGGCAACCAGAAGATCAACCTGCACGTGCGCGGCGCGGAGTTCGAACCGAAAGCGCATGTGCCGGTGCCCGGCGCGCTCGACCTGTGCTTCATCGCGGCGGTGCCGCTCGACGACGTGATCGCGCACCTGAAGCGCGTCGAATGGCCGATCGTCGAAGGGCCGGTCGAACGCACGGGTGCGACGCAGAAGATTCGTTCGGTCTACGTGCGCGACCCCGACCTGAACCTGATCGAGATCTCCGAGTTGATCTGACCGGCGGCGGCCGGCCTGTCGCGCCGCTTCGGCGCATCGATCAGTCCGGTCGCGAAAGCACCGGCACGATGCGCGCGGCGTCGCAGTCTTTCGCCGAAAGCGGACAGGCCCGCGCCGCACCCGCCGATTCCGGATAGCCGCACCCGGCCGCGCTGCGGATAATGGTAAGAACGCGTCGGTCCGGCCGACGCCTTCGCAGCGGGCATGACGAACCTGCCCCGCACCTCCGCAACCTGCCCCGGACACTCCCCGAATGACGATCCTCTATCGCGGCATGGACCGCGCGGCGCTCGACGCCGCCTACCTGAACACGAAGGCTGTTCCCGATTTCCCGGCATTGCTCGCGTCGTGCCAGGCGCGTAGCGCGGCGCTGTACGACGCGACACCCGGCCGCCGCGACCTGCGTTACGGCGCGCAACCGGCGCAGCGCTTCGACTGGCTGCCGTGCGGGCAGCCCGACGCACCGCTGTTCGTGTTCATTCATGGCGGCTACTGGCAACACTGCACGAAAGAGGATTTCGCGTACGCGGCGAGCGGCCCGCTCGCGCGCGGCTTCGATGTCGTGCTCGCCGAATACACGCTCGCGCCGGTCGCGACGATGACCGACATCGTCGGCGAGATCGGCGCGCTGCTCGATCATCTTGCGAACGATCCCGACGGCCTCGGCACCGCGCGGCGGCCGATCCACCTGAGCGGCCATTCGGCGGGCGGCCACCTGACTGCCGTGCATCGCGCGCATCCGGCCGTCGTTTCAGCGCTCGCGATCAGCCCGCTCGTCGATCTCGAACCGATCTCGCTGTGCTGCCTGAACGACAAGCTGCAGCTCACCGCACAAGAGGTCGACGCGTACAGCCCGCTGCGTCACATCGGGCCCGGCGCGCCGACGGTCGTCGCGGTCGGCGACGCCGAACTGCCCGAACTCATCCGGCAAGCGCATGAATACGCGTCGGCCTGCGAAGCGGCCGGCGAACGGATCGCGCGCACCTGGTTGCCCGGCATGCAGCACTTCGCGGTGCTCGACGATCTCGCGAAGCCGGACGGTGCAATGCTCGCCGCGTTGCAGGCGATCGCGCCGCGCTAGCCGAGCGATATCGCGCGCGCACGGCCGGGCGTATGATCGGCGTCAGGCCGCCGCGACGATGGCGCGTGCCGTACGGCCTTCCCAGGATCCACGACATGGTGAACCCGCTTCATTTCGATCTGCAGTCGCTGCGCGTGTTCGCGCTCGTCGCCGAACACGGCAGCCTGACGAAGGCGGCCGAACACGGCCAGCTCACGCTGTCCGCGGTCAGCAAGCGCATCGCCGAACTCGAAAGCGTGACCGGCAGCGCACTGTTCGTCCGGCATGCGCGCGGCGTCGAGCTGACACCCGCGGGCCGCGCACTGCTCGACCATGCGGCGAAGGTGATCGAGCAGGTCAACCGGATGGCGCACGAGATGAGCGACTACGTCGCCGGCGTGCGCGGCCATATCCACGTGTGGACCAATACATCCGCGATCGTCCAGTTCCTGCCCGCCGATCTCGCCGCGTTCCTCACCGACAACCCGGGCATCAAGGTGAGTCTCGAGGAGCGGCTGAGCCACGAGATCGTCGATGCGCTCGGGTCCGGCAAGGCCGATCTCGGCGTGTTCGCCGACAACGTGCCGGCGCCCGGCATCGAACGGCGGCTGTACCGGCGCGACGAGCTCGTGCTGCTCGTGCCGCGCGCGCATCGCTTCGCCGCACGCGACAGCATCCGCTTCGCGGATACGCTCGACGAGGATTACGTCGGCCTGAGCGACGGCAGTTCGCTGCTCGCGCGCATGACCGATGCCGCGTTCGCGGCCGAGCGCTCGCTGAAAGTGCGGATCCAGGTATCGAATTTCGACGGCGTGAGCCGGATGATCGAGGCCGGGCTCGGCATCGGCGTGCTGCCGCGCGATGCGGTGACCGGCGAGCGCGCCGCGCGGCTCGGTGTCGTGAAGCTCGACGACGCGTGGGCGACGCGCACGCTGTGGGTCGGCGTGAAGGCCGGCACCGTGCTGACCACCGACATCGCGAAGCTGTTCGATTTCATGTCGGCGCGCTGACTGCGTCGAAACGGCGACGCACGGGGCACGCGTGCGTGCGCCCCGTGGCGGTCGCCGCATCACACCACTCGATTACACCGGATTGATTTCGTCCTGGCTGCGCCGCGTGGTCAGCGGCCCGAGCACGCGCAGCGTGATGGCGACGATGCCGAGCGCGACCGAGATCACGCCGAACATCGCGCCCGCGCCGTAGCTGCCGAGCACCGGCAGCAACACGAACGGCAGCGCGCCGCTGACGATGCGCGACAGCGAGTATGTGCTGCCGATTGCCGTCGAGCGCACGCGTGCCGGGAAAATCTCGGCCTGATACACGTGATACGCGTTGCTGAACACGTTCGACGCGCAGGTCGTCAGCAATCCGAAGCCGACGATCAGCGCGGTATTGCCCGAGTACGCGAAGCACAGCCCGAATACGGCGATCGACAGGATCGACGCGATCACGAGCGTGCGGCGTTCGATCCAGTTGAGCAGCGGGATCGACAGCAGCGAGCCGATCGGATAACCGACGAACGACAGCGCGATGAACAGCGTGCTGTCCGTCACGTCGAAGCCGCGGCTTTTCACGACCGTGCCGGCCAGCGTGCCGAAGCCGTAGTAGCCGAAACCCTGGAACAGGTGAAAGATCGCGAGCATCAGGTAGCGCGCGCCGTAGGGCTCGCGACGCAGCAGCGCGATGCGCTCGCCGAGCCCGAGCGGCCGTTGCGGCTCGGCCGATTCCGCGAAGTGCTCGGGCACGCGCACGCCGGTGCCTTCCGCAAAGCGCCGCAGCGCCGCGTGCGCGTCGGCGGTGCGGCCTTGCGCGAGCAGCCAGCGCGGGCTCTCCGGCAGACGGTGCTGGACGAGCAGCACGTACACGGCGCCGAGGCTGCCGATCGCGAGGATGATGCGCCAGCCGGCGACGCCGGCCACATGCAGCGGGTTCAGCCACAGCGCGAGGAAGCCGACGAGCGGCACCGCGACATAGGAAGTCGTATAGGCCCACGCGGCGAGCCGCCCGCGCTTTTCCTTCGGCAGGATTTCGGACAGGAAGCTGTCGGCGACCGGATAGATCGCGCCGACGCCGATGCCGGTCAGGAAGCGGCACGCGACGAGCATGTCGGCATTCACCGAGAACGCGCCGACCAGCGAGAACGCGCTGTACCACACGAGCGTCAGCAGGAACGCCTTGCGCCGGCCGATGCGGTCGGCGAGGCTGCCGAGGCACATCGCGCCGACGAACATCCCGATGAATGCCGATGCCAGCAGCAGCTTGAAATCGGTGCTCTGCCGGCTCAACCCGTATTCGTTCTGCAACGCCGAGCCGATCGTGCTGACGAGGAAGATCTCGTACATGTCGAAGAACAGTCCGATGCCGATCACCCACACGACGAACCGGTGCAATGCACCGACCGGCAGGTCGTCCATGAAATCGCCGAGCGTGACGCGGCGCGCGGGGAGGGCCGCCGCATCGGCGCCGACGCCGGCGGAAGCGGCCGGCGGCCGTGCGGACGCGGGGCCGCCCGCGTTGCCGCCCAGATCGAGGGATTGGCTGTTCATCGTGTCTCCTGATTATCGATATGCCGTGGCGCGCGGCCCGGCCGTTCGCGGCCGGCATGATGCGTCCGGCCGCACGATAGGGCGGCACGCACCGCAACGCCCATGAAAGGGCCGGCTGCGCGGGCTGCACCGATCGTCCGACACATGGTGGGCGAATCGGCGGCACGCGATAATTGCGGATGTTTCAAGCGTCCTTTCCCGCTCAGAAAGGGTACGAACGCGCGGCGGGCGGCATTCGAGGGAAAGGCCGGTGCGGCCTGCGCGGCGCGCGGTTGCGCACCGGATCAGGTTCGCTCCGCTGCAACCGGGCGGGCCGGGAAAACCATGAGACGCATTGCGCGGTTGCTAACGGACGATTCCGGCCGCTGCGGCGGTTCAAGGCGGAGACGCCGCAAAAACGCGTATGACGCCACTTCGTCAAGAACATCCGATAGCGCCATCCTGACGCATCTTCGCCATGGGCTCTGTAAAGGCGAGTACAGTTCGGAGAAATTTTTCCCTGTCCGGTCCCGGCTGGAGATTGGCATAATGGGAGGCTCCGGCGAGCTCGATAAATTGAGCTGACGCCGCATTGATCAGATGTGCCAATAATGTTTGGGCATCGGCAGATCGCGACCAAAAATCATTTCCTGATCGCAGAATCAAGACATGAGAGCGAATAAATGAAGCGTCGAAAATCTGTCGGCCGTTAACCATCAACAAGGTATCGGCAAATGGTCCGGTGGGATACCTAAAGCTCGCGGGTGTACGCGTATCTGCAGTTGGATCCCCTTCCATGGCCAGTGCAACATAGCGCGTGAGAAAAGCTGGATCGATCCCATCGTTGCGCCAGCGGCCGGCGAGTGCATCGGCGGTCGACAACTGGTATGCGCCGTAGTGCTTGCGATTCAGCTCCGCCGGATGCTGTGGATCGCCAAATTCCGCCTGCAGGCTCCATCCACCCGGCGGACCGCCGTATGCACCGTTGTAATAAACCAGGTACGTGATGCTGTCGGGATAAAGGGATGCATAGTGTCCAAGCCATTGAGACCCGGTCGCCCAGCCCATCGCTGCCAGGCGCGTCTCGCCCGGATTTCGGCGTTTGATGTCCTTTACCACAGCGGCAATATCGCGCACCGCTTCGTTGGACCGGACTGCAGGCGGGGCGGCGAACTGTCCGCCTTTCAATTCCGCAGGAAAATCTGATCTCCCGAACCCGCGTACATCCATCAGATACAGGTGATGTCCCGCTTTTGCGAGTTCCTCCGCCGTTGACGAGCTGGGCGCATTGACGTCCCAACTCGCTAATACACCCGGCCGGCCGCCGTTGACCAGGAGCATCGGGCCGCGATCCGAACATGCCCGAGTATCACGAATTTCTCGTACGAAAATGTGCAGGCCATCTTCGCCCGGAATCGTGTAGTCCCGACGAATGATCTCCGCATACGTCTGGTGTGACGACAGGGCAGACAGACTGAGCAGCGTAGCGAGGGCAATTTGACAGTGGCGCACGGATGTTTCCAGGTAAAGGGAGTCAGCTCCATTGTCTGGCCAGATTAGTAACGCATCCATGCTGCTGGTGAGGTTTTTTGATATCGTGGTGATATGGAACTTCGTCATCTGCGCCACTTTCTTGCTGTCGCGGCAGAGTTGCACATGGGGCGTGCCGCCCAGAGCCTCGGAATGGCACAACCACCGCTCAGCCAATCGATCGCGCGCCTCGAAAAGGAGCTCGGAGTTCCGCTCTTCGTCCGGGCTCATCGGCGTTTGAGCCTGACCGCGGCCGGTATGGCTTTTCGTGAGGAAGCCCAAGCGTCGGTCCATCATGCAGAATGCGCAGCCGCCTTTGCGCGATCGGCATCGCTCGGAGAAGCTGGGGTGATCCGGATCGGCTTCGATTCGGCCGCGCTCTATCAGCACTTACCGCAGCGATTGCTGGCCTTGAAGGCACAATATCCAGCGATCCACCCTGATCTGAAGGAACTCTCGACTAATGATCAGCTCGAGGCTTTGGCAGGCGGGGCTATTGATATCGGATTCGCCCATCCGCCATTCAGCACCAGGAACGCCCTGGTAGTTCACGATTTCCCCGCTGAAATCAGCATGGCCGTTCTGTTCGACGACGGCGCGACCGGCGATATCACGTTAACGGAAATTGCCGAACAGGGGTTGATTCTCTTTCCCGCTCGACAGGGCCCCGTACTTCACGCTCAGATTCTGGAAGTATTTGCCACGGCGGGACTCGAAGTCAGAATCGCTGCCGAAGCCAACCGTGCTTTAACCATGTTGTCGCTCGTCTCGGCGAAACTCGGCGCGACAATTCTGCCGGCTTCGACAAAGCGACTTCAGTTCACTGGTGTGCGGTTTGCGCATATTTGCGATGCAGCGATGCCGAAATGGCCGCTGTCCATGGTGACGAGACGCGACCAGACTTCTCGTCTGGTCAGAAAAGTATGGCAACTGTTCGTGGAAGCACAAGGTAAATAGGATTGGACCATCGGCGAATGGCAGAACGATCCCTTAACGTACGTAAAAATCCGCTTCTTGAGCGCACCCCTGACCGACATGAATCACCCGACCGATAACCGGACGCTGTTGCGCACGCTCGGCATTCGCACACCGATCGTCCAGGCGCCGATGGCCGGCGTCAGCACGCCGGCGCTGGCCGCCGCCGTGTCGAACGCGGGCGGGCTCGGCTCGCTCGGCGTCGGCGCGACGAACGCCGACGGCGCGCGCAAGATGATCCGCGACACGCGCGCGCTCACCGACCGGCCGTTCAACATCAACGTGTTCTGCCATCGTCCGGCCCGCGCCGACGCAGCCGTCGAACGCGCGTGGCTCGACTGGCTCGCGCCGGTGTTCCGCGCATACGGTGCAACGCCGCCCGCATCGCTATCGGAGATCTATACGAGCTTCGTCGCGGACGACGCAATGCAGGCGATGCTCGCCGAAGAAAAGCCGGCCGTCGTCAGCTTCCATTTCGGGCTGCCGTCCACGGACGCGATCGCCGCGCTGAAGCGCGCGGACATCACGCTGTTCGCGACCGCGACGAATCTCGACGAAGCGCGGCAGATCGCCGCCGCCGGTATCGACGCGATCGTCGCGCAGGGCGTCGAAGCCGGCGGGCATCGCGGCGTGTTCGACTCGAGCGCCCACGACGACCGCCTCGGCACGTTCGCGCTGACGCGCCTGATCGTGCGCGAATGCGCGCTGCCCGTGATCGCCGCCGGCGGCATCATGGACGGCGAAGGCATCGCCGCCGCGCTGGCGCTCGGCGCGCAGGCCGCGCAGCTCGGCACCGCGTTCGTCGCCTGCCCGGAGACGTCGATCGACGACGGTTATCGCCGCGCGATCCTCGGCGACGCGGCGCGCCGCACGACGTTTACGTCCGCGATCTCGGGCCGGCTCGCGCGCGGTATCGCGAACCGGCTGACCGCGCTCGGCGACGACCCGCACGCGCCGGCTACGCCCGCGTATCCGATCGCGTACGACGCGGGCAAGGCGCTGCATGCGGCCGCGAAGGCGCAGGGCGAATTCGGCTACGGCGTGCAGTGGGCCGGGCAGGCGGCGCCGCTCGTCCGCTCGCTGCCTGCCGCCGAGCTGTTCGCGACGCTCGAACGCGAAACGCGGGCCGCGATCGAGCGCCTGCAGCACGCGCTGGACTGATCGCGCTCGGCCGGCAAGCCGCCCGCACGTGCCGGCGATCCGTGCTTCAGATCGCCGCGCCGAACGTGTTCAGGCTGCCATCGATTTGCAATGCTCTGTATCTGCATGGACCGCGGATACAGAGCGATACAAAGCAGGTTCGGGCGTCCGCTATAAAGCAGGCATGACTTTTTAGAGAGCACATCATGTCTGCAACCTGGTTCAAAGGGTCCTGCCATTGCGGGGCCGTCAAATTCGAAGTGAAAGCGGCCATTGCGCCGGCGGTTCGCTGCAACTGCAGCCTGTGCCGTCGCCGCGGCGCGCTGATGAGCCCGATGTTTCCCGCTGACCACCTGAAGATCGTCGAAGGCGAGGGCGCACTGACGTGCTACAGCTTCAACACGCACACGGCCCGCCACTATTTCTGCAGCCGTTGCGGCATCTATCCGTTCCATCAGACACGCATGGACCCCGCATGCTGGCGCGTCAATCTCGGCTGCCTCGACGGCGTCGATCCGTATGCGCTCGACGCAACCGTCGCAAACGGCGCGAGCCTGTCGGTCGTGGAGGACGCATGAAACGCTGGCTGATGATCTTGCTGTTTGCCGCAGGCGGGCTCGCGACCGAAATCGCGCATCCGGTGCAATGCTCGCTGCTGTCGGAAAGCCGGTTGCAATCCGGCAAGCGCCGCAGGCAGGACTGACGGCGGCGATCCGGCCGCGTTGCACCATCCCGTCGCTTCATCGACACCGATTTATCATGCTTCCGATAAGATCGCACGCGATATATAATGCGTCTATCTGCGGCCGTTCGCGTCGCTGGAGGAAGTTCATGAAACCGACCGAAGCACCATCGCCCGCCGCGCCGAAGCTGTCCGAGTTCCTGTGTTTTGCGATCTACTCGGCGAACCTCGCGTTCGGCAAGGCGTATAAGCCGATCCTCGACGAGCTCGGCCTCACCTATACGCAATACATCACGATCATTGCGCTGTGGGAGCAGGACAACCAGACGGTCGGCCAGCTCGGCGAGAAGCTGTTCCTCGAATCCAATACGTTGACGCCGATCCTGAAGAAGCTCGAGGCGATGGGTTACCTGGAGCGGCACCGCGATCCGTCGGACGAACGCCAGGTGCTCGTCAGCCTGACGAAGAGCGGCCGGCGCGTGCGCGAGAAGGGGCTCGACATGAACCTGGTCGAAGCCACCGGATTGAAGCCGGACGAATTCGCGAAGGTGCAGAAGGCGATCGTCACGCTGCGCGGCAACCTGATCCGGTCGACCGAAGACTAAACACACTGGCAACGAGCGGTCGACGCGCGTATCGCGTCGGCCGCTTCGTCATGCGTGTTCGTCGCCCAGCACCAGCAGGTTCATTTCGCGACGGACGACAAAACCAAGCGCGAGATAGCGTTCGATCGCGACCTCGTTTGACGTGAGGACGTGCAGGAACGGTGTTTCCGCGCGCGCACCGATCGCCGCAATCAACGATCGGATCAACCGTGCCGCAAGCCCTTGCCGCCGAAACGCGGCATCCACGCAGACGGCGCTGATCTCGGTATACCCGTCGACCTGCATCCGCTCGCCGGCCATCGCCGCCAGCCGGCCTTCGCTGCGTATGCCGATATAGTCGCCAAGCTCGATCGTGCGCGGGCCGAACGGGCCGGGCTGCGCGGCCGTGGTCAGCGCGAGCATGTCCGGCACATCGGCTTCGGCGAGCGCGACATGCTCCGATGCATGCGCCGGATCGGGTGTCCGTTGCCAGATCATTTGAAGCAACGTCGCGCGCCGGAGCACCGACAATCCCGTCGGCGGCGGGATCTCGTCCGGCGTGACCAGCGCCGCCGGCCCGTGCGCGGCGATCAGTTCGCGCAACGCGTCGAACGATGCCGGGCTCGCGTCGGCGATCGCGGCGAACGGCGCAATGGCCGCGGGAAACCGCAGCGCGCGGTCGCTGCCGAGCGCAAAGCGGCGCTGTTTTCCCGTGAGCGCGTTCCAGACGACATGGTCGAGCGGGTGTGCATCGTCTGTCGCGTTTCCGGTCGTGGCTTCCGGCATCGGCTGCTCCTCGATTGAAGATTTCGTGCCGCACAGAATAGACCGGATCGGCCGGGCAGGTAGCCCCGCAACGACGTGGGTCGCGTCATTGGCCTGACGCGCGTGCGCTGGCCTTCTTCGTTCTCGACGAATCCATAACCGGAAGACGTCGATGCAAATCAGGGCGCCCCAAATAGAAAAGCGCACGCGATTACATCGCATGCGCTTTATGTGGCGGACGTGGACGGCCGATTCCGTCGTGCAATGCTCAATGACCGAAATAGATCGAGCGCTCGGCCGTGCGAACCGCGCTGCGGCTGCCGGATTGCGTCGCGCCATCCGCGTCGTTGCCGTAACCGGACGCCATCGTATCGGCTGCGGCTACGCCGTTATCGCGAATCCGGCTCAGCGCCGCCTGGAGATTGTCCGGGTAGTTCGGATCGTTGGGGCGGTTCGGCAGGTAGCCGGCCTGCTGCAAAGCGGCCAGTTCCGCACGCACCTGCGCACGCGTCACGGTACTTTCGCTGGCATTCGCCGGCGCGACGACGGCGGCCGACACGGCAACGAGGAGGGCGGCAATCAGTTGGGTTTTCATCATTCACCTCGACAAGAAAAAAGGAATTCAGCGGTTGCGCGCCGCACGCCGGCAACCGGCGCCGTTCGCGGTTTCGTTCAATGACCGAAGTAGATCGAGCGCTCGGCGATGCGCGTCGCGGGCCGGCTGCCCGACTGCGTGGCGGCGACGGCTTCGCGGCCGTAACCGGATGCCGATGCATCGGCCGTCACGGCGTCGTTTGCGTGAACGCGTGTCAGTGCGGCCTGCAGGTCGTCCGGATAGTGCGGATCGTTCGCGCGTCCCGGCCGATAGCCGGCTTGTTCGAGCTGCACGAGTTCGGCACGCACCTGCGCGCGGGACACGACGGCTTCATCGGCAAACGCCGGGGCGGCAACGGCGGCCGAAACGGCCACGAGAACGGCAGCGATCAGTTGGGTTTTCATCATTCACCTCGGAACAGGAATAAAAAGAATTCAGGGGTCACGTACTGGCGCACGACGCTCAATGACCGAAATACACCGAGCGTTCGGCCACGCTGACCGCATGCCGGCGGCCCGATTGCGCCGCGGCATCGCCGTTGCTGCCGTAGCCGGATGCCCGCTCGTTGGCCGCGACGGCATCGGCCGCATGGATCTGCGCCAGCGCAGCCTGCAGATCGTTCGGATAGGTTGCGTCGGTGGCGCGATTCAGCGGATAACCGGCCGTTTGAAGCTGCGCGAGTTCGGCACGCACCTGCGCACGCGTCACGGCGGTTTCGTTTGCAAACGCCGGTGCGGCAACAGCGGCCGGAACGGCGACGAGAACGGCGGAGATCAATCGGGTATTCATCATTTGCCTCTATGGGAAAAGAGTCGGGAGTTCGGCAGGGCGGCGCTCGGCCGCCCGATGCCGCATTCACGCAATACGGATTTCGACGTCGATGTTGCCGCGCGTCGCCTTCGAATACGGGCAGGTCTGATGCGCGGCATCGACGATGCGCTGCGCGACCTCGCGGTCGAGCCCCGGCACGCTCACGTTCAGCCGGGCCTGCAGGAAGTACGCGTTGCCGGCCGTGCCGAGATCCACTTCGGCGTCGACGGCGAGATCGGCCGGCAGCGTCACCTTCGAGGCGCGCGCCGCAAGCTGCATCGCACCGATGAAGCAGGCCGACCAGCCGGCCGCGAACAGTTGTTCCGGGTTGGTGCCGGTGCCGGCGCTGCCCGGCGACGACAACTGGATGTCGAGGCGGCCGTCGGAACTGCGTGCCGAGCCGTCGCGGCCGCCCGAAGTCGTATGCGTCTTGCCCGTGTACAGCACTTTTTCGATCTTGCTCATCATTTGCTCCGTCAGTTGGCAGGTTTTTCTCAGGTGCGATTCGATCGCATGCGATGGAGTTTCGTCGAGGCGACCACCCATGTCAAGCGCATTCGATTAAATCGCACGCGATATTTTGTATTTCAATGTATCCGGAACGTGTCGGGCTTTGCGGGACAAGGCTTTCGGCCGATCGAGCCCCGATATGCAAGCTAACGGGGCGGGCGACGAACGTCGGGCAGGGCGGGCGGAAACGCCCTTGGAAATGGATTGCGGCCCCGCGAGACGGCCGATACGTCACGCCGGCTCGATCTCGGCGATCACGACGAGGATGACGGCCGCGTCGGCCGGCAACTGGCGCTGGGAGAACGCCGAGCGCGCGTGTCCCGCCTTGCCGCCCAGCGCGGCGGCGAACAGGTCGGACGCGCCGTCGATCACGGCCGGCTGCCCGTAAAAACCGTCGGCCGAGCTCACATGCCCCTCGACGCGCACGATCTTGCGCAGGCGGTCGAACCCGCGCAAATGCCTGCGGATCTGCGCGAGCACGTTCAGCGCCGCAAGCCGCGCGGCATCGCGGCCTTCGTCGACGCTCAACTGCTCGCCGACGCGGCCGGTATAGGCGATCATGCCGTCGACGAGCGGCAGCTGTCCCGATACGAACAGCAGGTTGCCGGCTTCGCTTGCTGCCGTATAGCTGCCGAGCGGGTTCGGCGGTTCGGGTAACGCGAGGCCGAGTTCGGCCAGCTTCTGTTCGACGGTCATGTCTTGCTCCTTGCGGGAAAATGGATCGGGCGATCGGTGTTGCCTGTCGGTCACTCTAGTCATGCGGCCGAAGCCGGTAAATGTCAGCGGCGCAATTGATTCGGGACACGATGTAACGAATCGCGCCACGCGCGCTCGCTGGTTTCCCGCGCGATCTTCATGCACACTCGTTGCTTCATCGCGCGCCCCACACCGGAGACGGCAGGAACCGCACCATGCAACGCAAATTCGACGACTTGCTGCTGGGCAGCATCGAGCTGTTCTGTCTCGCCGCCGAACTCGGCAGCTTCACGCTGGCGGCAACCGCGGCGAGCGTCACGCCGGCCGCGGTCAGCCGGTCGGTGGCGCGGCTCGAGGAGCGTCTCGGCGTGCGGCTGTTCGTGCGCACGACACGACAGATCCGCCTGACCGATTCCGGCCGGCGCTATTTCGAGCAATGCCGCGATGCGCTGTCGCAGCTCGTCGACGCGGAACGCGAAGCGACCGGCCAGCAAGCAACGCCGGCCGGCGTGCTCCGGATCAGCATGCCGACGCCGTACGGGCACTACCGCGTGCTGCCGCTGCTGCCCGCGTTTCGCGAGCGCTATCCGGACGTACGGGTCGAAACCCACCTGAGCAACCGCAACATCGACTTCGCCGAAGAGGGCTTCGATCTCGCGATCCGCGGCCGCGCGCCGGCCGATTCGAACCTGGTCGCGCGCAAGCTGGAGGATGCCGAACTCGTGATCGTCGCGACGCCCGGCTATCTGAAGCGCGCGGGCACGCCGACCGCCATCGACGATCTGCATGCGCACGAATGCATCCAGTTCGAGCTGCCGAGCAGCGGGCGGCCGATTCCCTGGCTGTTCGACGACGGATCGGACGAGATCGATATCGCGACGACCGGCAGCTACAGTACGTCGGGCGACGTCCTCGCCGGCGTGACGCTCGCGCGCAGCGGTGCGGGCCTGTTCCAGACCTACCGCTTCATCGTCGAACAGGATCTGCGCGCCGGTACGCTCGTGGAGGTGCTGCCCGGCCTTGGCGGCCGGTCGCGGCCGTTCATGCTGCTGTACCCGCATGCGCGCTTTCTGTCGTCGCGCGTGCGTGTGTTCGTCGACTTTCTCGTCGAGCATCTGGGGCGCGCGCCCGCCGGGCAGGCGCGCGGTACACGCACCAAACGAGCCGCCGCATCGCGCTAGGCACGCCGGCTCGTTCTTTCGATGCCGATGCTCAGTGCCCGGCGCTCTGGCCGCCGTCGACGTGCAGGATCTCGCCGGTGACGAATGGCGCCGAGTCGAGATACAGGATCGCGTCGACGATGTCGCTCATCTCGCCCATGCGGCCGACCGGGTGCAGCGACGCGAGCGTCGCATGCGTTTCGGGCGCATGCATCGGCGACTTGATGATGCCCGGCGACACCGCATTGACGCGGATGCCGGCCTTTGCGTACTCGATCGCGAGCGATTTCGTCGCCGCATTCAATCCGCCTTTCGTCAACGACGCGAGCACCGACGGCACGTTGCTGTTCGCGTGATCGACCAGGCTCGTCGTGATGCTGACCACGTGCCCGATGCCGTGCTGCTGCATCGCAGCGATCGCGCGCTGCGTGACGTGGAAGAAACCGTTCAGGTTGACGCCCGTGACCTGCGCGTAGTCGTCCGCGGTGTACTGCGTGAACGGCTTCGCGATGAACACGCCGGCGTTGTTGACGAGCGTGTCGACGCGGCCGAAGCGTTCGATCGCGGCATCGACCACCCGGCGCGCGACGGCCGGATCGCCGATGTCTCCCGCGACGGTGACGAGATCGGGATCGTTCGACGGCCCGATCGAACGGGAAGTCGCGACGACGCGATGGCCGCGTGCGCGGAACGCGTTGACCGTTTCCGCGCCGATGCCTTGCGATGCGCCGGTGACGATGATGACTCTGGATGTGCTCATGACATGCCTCGACAGGTGAATGGTGTTCGGCTGCAGTGCCGACCGGATCGATGAATCCGATGGGCGAACTGTAGGCGCGCCGATCGCGATTTCGAACACCCACCGTGGAGCAACAGTCTTGCGTCGCGGGAACAAATGCGGGGAGGGCCGGTTTTCTCGGGTCAGAGCGGCCGATCGACATGCAGATGCAGGCGACGCAAAGCGGCGCCCGACGTCGCGCGCAAGCGCGTCGATGCGTTGCACACGAGTTTTGAAGCGTGGCGCGATCTCACCTGGGGACCGACTTTCCCGCGGCTTGACGAGCCGATTTGTCTGTCGCGGCACACGCAGTTGGATAAGTCGATGCACGCATCCGGATAACTTTTCTTATCACAACAGCACCATTGCGAATAAAAACTCACTGTTTCAGAAACGTGCCTGACGTCACCGTCCAGACCGTCCCGATGCGACGCTCCATCGATTCGACGGCGGGGAAGCGGTCGTCAAGGCGCGGCTGCCCCCGCCGGCGACGGTCTTGAAACGAATGCACGCATTCAACCCGGTGCGCGCATCCGCGCCTGCAACACCGTCAACACTTCGGCCGTCGCACGCGCGACACCCTGCGCGGTCGTATCGACGAACGCATGCGCGCATTCGCGATACAGCGGGTCGCGCATGCGGTACAGCGCAGCGAGCGTTTGCCGCAGCTCGGCCACCCGCAGCAGCGGCCGCCGCGCGTCGTCGCGCGTACGGCGCCACAGCGTGTCCGGCTCCGCATGCAGATAGATCACGCAGCCGCGCTCGCTCAATCGCGCGCGGGTGCGCGGATCCAGCACCGCGCCCCCGCCGGTCGCCACGATGACGTTCGGGCGCTGTGTCAGCTCGTCGACGATATGCGTTTCGAGCAGCCGGAAGCCGCCTTCGCCGACCATGTCGAACAGCACGGCGACCGAACGGCCGGTACGCCGCTCGATCTCGTCGTCGCTGTCGGCGAACGTCCAGCCGAGCGATGCGGCGAGCGCGCGGCCGAGCGTCGATTTGCCCGCGCCCATCATGCCGACCAGAAAGGCGCGCGCGGGCAGCGCGCGCACCTCGGCCGCCGCGACGACGGCGCTCATAGCCGCCGGGCGAGCGGCCAGCCGGCCCGCGTCGCCAGGCAGATCCGCCGCGCGCGCACCGCGTTCGACAGCGTGTCGAGCGCCGCGCCGGTCGACACGTCGTCGGCGTCGAGCAGCGCGCCGAGCACCTGCCCGTCCGGATCGCCGGTCGCGATGTGCTCGGCCGCATCCGCCGCGATGCTCCGCGGCGTACGCTCGGGCGTCCCGTCGCGCTTGGGCCGCCGCGCTCCGTTGCGCAGGTCGAGCCAGCGCACGACGAGGCCGCAGAACAGCGTGCCGCTCGGCACGGCTGCGTCGGCGCGCGGCTCCGCCATGTCGCCGGGTGCCGCGCACCGCGTGATCCAGCTCGCGAACTCGAGCAGCGACGCATCGTGCGCGAGCGTCGCCGCGTCGAGCGCGACGGTCACGCCGGCGTCCCGCAACCGGCCGAGCAGCGGCCGCACGCCGTCGTGCGCGCCACCGCACGGCTGCAGCAACACTTCCAGCTCGTCCTCGTGGCGGCTTGCGAGCGCACGGTGCCGGTCGAGCGCGGCCAGTTCGAGCAATGCATGCGCGGCATGCCGGACGATGACGATCGCGCGATCGTCGCGCCGCTCGACGATCGCGCCGATCCGGCGCCGCGCGCGCGCCACCGCGCAGCTCACGTGTCGCTCCCGACATGGCGCACGCGCATCACAGCGAACCCTGGAATTCGAGCACGCGCGTCTTGAATTCGTCGGGCACGGCCAGCGTCGTGTTGTTCGCGTAATCGAACATCACGTGCGTCGACATGCCGCGCGCGACGATCGTCTGGTCGTCGCGCTCCATCAGGTGCTCGAGATCGAAGCTCTTGCTGCCGAAGCGCACGATGCTCGACCGGATCGTCAGGTTGTCGCCGAACTGCGCCGGTGCGAGGTACTCGCACTGCGTCTTCACCATGATGTGCGGCAGCTTCTCGCTCCGCGGCAAGCCGAGGAGGTCGAACATGTAGCAGAGGTACGAATGCTGCAGGTAGTCGTAATAGACGGGACTGCTCACATGCCCCATCGAATCCGTATCGCGATACTTGACGTGAATCGGTGTTTCGTAATGACGCTTCGACATGGTGACTCTCCGGGATAACTTGGTTGATTTATATATTCGAACCTGACTGGCCTGTCAGGCACCAGAAAATTAATCGAATGCCTATCTGGCCGCCACTATCAGAACGAATAGCAATCTGCCGCCAAAGGCCGTGAAATCCGGCTCTCCGATTCCGCCAAAGCGCTCCCTTATTTCCATGTAAAACCGAATGTCCGACCCGACCCGCATTGCGAAAACAGCCGCGACTCATGTCGGAAAATATCGAATAACGCCCTTATTTCCTTCATTCATAAGGTTATGAATTAGAAACTGATAACTATGTTAGTTGCGCCACGAAAGAACCATTCAATAAAGTCGCGTTGTAGTAAAAAATCCCCCGAATTATCGACAGGAGGGCAGTCCCCATGCATGCAAACGCCTGGACGACCGACCGTGACGCCGTGCTGCGCTTGCCGACCCCCGCGGATCTGGCAGGCACGCTGCAGCCGGCGTTGCGCGCGGCGCGCACCGTCCATACGACCCGCCGCGCGATCGCCGACGTGCTGAACGGTGCGGACGACCGTCTCGTGGTCATCGCCGGCCCGTGCTCGGTGCACGACCCGGCCGCCGCGCGCGACTATGCGGCGCGGCTCGCGCTGCAACGCGCGCGGTTTGCGGACGAGCTGGAAATCGTGATGCGCGTGTACTTCGAGAAGCCGCGCACGACGGTCGGCTGGAAAGGGCTCATCAACGATCCGCTGCTGGACGGCAGCGAGCGGATCGACGCCGGGCTGCATGCCGCCCGCGCGCTGCTGTGCGACATCAACGGCGCGGAGATGCCGGCGGCGACCGAATTCCTCGATCCGCTGTCGCCGCGCTACCTGGCCGATCTGGTCGCATGGGGCGCGATCGGCGCGCGCACGGTGGAGTCGCAGGTGCATCGCGAGCTCGCGTCGTCGCTGCCGATCCCGATCGGCTTCAAGAACGGGACCGACGGCAACGTCCAGGTGGCCGTCGATGCGATGTGCGCGGCCGCGCGCGCGCACCGTTTCCTGTCGGTCGATGCCTGCGGCCGGCTGTGCGCGACGGCGTCGTCCGGCAATCCGCATACGCATGTCGTGCTGCGCGGCGGACGCGAACCGAATTTCGACGCGGCCGCCGTGAATGCCGCATGCGAGCGCATGGCGGCCGCGCAATTCGCGCCGCGCGTGATGATCGACGTCAGTCACGGCAACAGCCGCCGCCAGTTCCGGAACCAGTTGGGCGTCGGCGCGGACGTTGCCGCGCAGGTCGCGGCCGGCGATACGCGCATCGTCGGCGTGCTGATCGAGTCGAACCTGATCGAAGGGCGGCAGGACCTGGTGCCCGGCGTTCCGCTGCGCTACGGGCAGAGCATCACCGACGCGTGCCTGTCGTTCGCCGACACCGCCGGGCTCTTCGAAACGCTTGCGCACGCGGTCCGGGCACGGCGGCGGGGCCATGCGCCGATGCCCGGCATCGAGTTCGCGCACGAGCCGCTACTTGCGTGCTGCGCATGAGCGGCCCGGCGCGACGTCATCAGATTTCGGCTTCGTCGTAGATCCGCGTCGCGTCGCCGGCCCACGCGTCGCGGTAGCGGGCGAGCCAGTGTTCGGCCTGGGTCGGCGCGCCGGCAACGATCTCGTCGAGCGGCGCAAGATACACGGATTCGTCGCGGCCGGCCGCATCCAGGCGCGCCCGCGCGCGCAGGCCACGATGCGCGATTGCGAGCGCATCGGCCGCGAACGCACGCAGCGGGCGGCCGTCGACCGGTGTATCGAGCCCGAGACGCGGCACGTCGCGACGCAATGCCAGCAGCGCGCCGCGATCGATCGCGGCGGCCAGCGTCTCGGCGTCCGACAGCGCGGCCGGATCGTACAGCAGGCCGGTCCAGAATGCGGACAGCGCGATCATCATGTCGGGCGAGCCGGCATCGGCGCCGCGCATCTCGAGATAGCGCTTCAGCCGCACCTCGGTGAATACCGTCGTCAGGTGGTCCGCGAAATCGCCGAGCGTCGGCGTGTCGCCTTCGAGATGCGGAATGCGCCGCCGCATGAAATCGCGGAACGTCCGCCCGGTCGCATCCGCGTAGCGGTCGCCGCGCCGCACGAAATACATCGGCACGTTGTCGAGCAGCCAGCTCACGTAGCGCTCGAAGCCGAAGCTGCGCGACAGGAACAATGCCGGTGCGCCGCAGCGATCCTCGTCGGTATCGAGCCACGTATGTGCGCGCGTCGACAGCAGGCCGGACGGGCGGCCTTCGCAGAACGGCGAATTCGCGAACAGCGCGGTCGCGACCGGCTGCAACGCGAGCGACACGCGCATCTTGCGCGCCATGTCGCTTTCCGATGCGAAATCGAGATTGACTTGCACGGTGCAGGTGCGCTGCATCATGTCGAGCCCGCGCGTGCCGACGCGCGGCATATAGCGTCGCATGATCCCGTAGCGCTGCTTCGGCATCCACGGCAGCGCCGCGCGCGACAGGTGAGGGTGAAAGCCGAGCGGCGCACAGCGCAGGCCGAGCGGCTCGCATGCCGCGCGAGCCGCGGCGAGGTGCGCATGCAATTCGGCATGCGTGTCGTGCAGCGTGTCGAGCGGCGCGCCCGACAGTTCGAGCTGGCCGGCCGGTTCGAGCGAGATCGCCGCGCCGTCGCGCTGGATCACGCCGACGATCCGCCCGGCATCGACGATCGGCGTCCCGTCGCCGCGCAGCCGCTCGAGCACCGCGGCGATGCCGGACGGCCCGTCGTAGGGCGCGGCCGCGTGCGTCGCGCGAGCGACGACGAACTTCTCGTGCTCGGTGCCGATCCGGAATTGCGCGGCCGGCTTGCAGCCGGCGGCCAGATGATCGGCGAGTTGCTGCTCTGAGACGATCGGCGTGTTGTCCGATCCGACGGCATTCGACATCGACACCCTCCACATGGCGTATTGGGCGACCGACCGGCCGGTCGCACGGCGACTATAGCGGCGTCGATGCAGGCGCAGTACTGGCAGGGGTGATAGGGGGGCGGTGCGCAGCCGTGTCGTGCTACGGCTGTTTGCGCTTCGCGAAGTAATGCGCGGGCGAATCGCCGAACGCGCGGCGAAACATTGCGATGAAATTGCTCGGCGTCGCGTAGCCGAGCGCGTCCGCGATGTTGGCGACGCTGTCGCCGCTCGCGAGACGTTCGAGCGCATGCGTGAGACGCGCCTGCTGCCGCCATTGCGCGAAGCTCGTGCCGGTTTCTGCGACGAACAGCCGGCTCAATGTGCGTGCGGACAAGCCGGCCCATTCCGCCCACGCTTCGAGCGTGCGGCTGTCGTGCGGCTGCCCGAGGATCGCGTTGGCGATCCGCAGAAGCCGCCGGTCGTGCGGCATCGGCAAGTGCAGCGGTTCGTGCGGCGCGCGGCGCATCTCGTCGAGCAGCACGACGCTGATGCGCGCCTGCTCGATGTCGAGCCGGTCCTGGTCGGCCCACGACACCGCGCGCCGCACGAGCGCGCGCATCAGGTCGGTAATCGCGATCACGCAGGGCTGGCCCGGCATCCGCCGGCTCGCGGCCGGTGCGATCACGACGCTCCAGCCGCTCAACGCACCGCTGATGCTGACCTTGTGCTGCTCGCCCGGCGGAATCCAGCCCGCGCGATGCGGCGGCAGCAGCCACGAACCGTGCGGCGTGCGCACGTGCGCGAAGCCGCTTTCCACGCAGAACACCTGGCCGCGCAGATGACTGTGCCAATCGACCTCGCGGGTGCCGAGCTGATACGCGTTGCTGCCGTCGTCCTCGCCCCAGACGGCGATCAGCGACGGGCCGTCCGCACGTTCGCTCGGATCGATGTCGGCGCGCTGTATGGCGCGCGGCGGAGAAGCATCTCGGATGGGCATGGCCGGAATTCATTATTTTTTGTCTAAACAACATTATCAGCTTTGTCAGGGTGCGTCCAACAATGCATGTCGTGTTCAAACCGATACGAAGCAGAGGAATGCGATGCATGCAGCACTTGCTCCCTGGACACGCGATGCCGGCGCGCTGCGCGTCGTGTCGCGGATGGCCGTCGCCGCGGCGCTCGCCGTGCTCGGCGCGTGCGCGAGCCGCGACGGGCTCGCGCCCGCCGGCACGCTGCGCGGCGCCGATACGCTTGCCGCGTCGCGCAGCCTCGCGCATGCGCCGGCCGCCGACTGGCCGGCCGCCGACTGGTGGCGCACGCTGAACGATGCGCAACTGAATGCGCTGATCGACGAAGCGCTCGCCGGCAATCCCGATCTCGCGACCGCCGATGCGCGCGCACGCGAAGCGCAGGCGCTGGTGATCGAGGCGCAGGCCGCGCGCGTGCCGCACGTCGTCGGCCGCGCGAGCGCGAAGGGCGAACGGATGTCCGGCACGCAGTTCTCGGCGGGCGAAGGCGGCGGCTTCTTCAGCCACACGCGCGAGATGAATCTCGGCTTCAGTTGGGATCTCGATCTGTGGGGCGGCCGCCGCGCCGCATGGGAAGCCGCGCTCGGCGAAGCGCGTGCCGCGCGGATCGACGCGCAGGCCGCGCGCGTGTTGCTGTCCGTCAACGTCGCTCGCGCATACGTGAACCTCGCGTACGCGTTCGATCAGCAGGACGTCGCGCGTGCCGAATACGAGCGCGCCGACGAGGCGCTCACGCTGACGCGCCAGCGCGTATCGAAAGGCATCGACAACGTCGCGCAACAGCGCCAGGCGGAAAGCGAGGTCGCGGCCGCGACGCGCGAGCAGGCGCGCGCGGCGCAGACGATCGACAGCGCGCGCATCGCACTCGCGATCCTGCTCGGCGCGGGCCCCGATCGCGGGCTCGAACTCGTGCGTCCCGCGCCGCTGCCGGCCGCCGCGCTGGCGGTGCCGGCCGATCTGCCGGCCGCGCTGCTCGGCCGGCGCGCCGATCTCGTCGCCGCGCGCTGGCGGGTCGAGGCGGCGAGCCGCAACGTCGCGGCCGCCCGCGCGGAATTCCTGCCGAACGTGAGTCTCACCGCGCTGATCGGGCTCGCGACACGCGGCGGCGCATCGCTGTTCCAGGCCGCGTCGCGCACCTACAACGTCAGTCCGGCCGTGAGCCTGCCGATCTTCGACGGCGGCGAGCGGCGCGGCGTGCTGCGCAGGCGCGACGCGCAATACGACCTCGCGGTCGCCGGCTACAACAAGACGCTGATCGGTGCGATCGGCGAGGTGGCCGACGATCTGCACCGCCTGCGCTCGCTCGCCGTGCAGGCCAATGCACAGCAGCTTGCGTTCGACTCCGCCACCGATGCGTGGCGGCTCGCGGACGCGCGTTACCGGGCCGGCGTCGGCAGCTACCTCGACGCGCTCGTCGTGCGCCAGCAACTGCTGATCGCGAGCCGCGAGGTCGCCGCGCTGCGCGCGCAGCGCGCGGACCAGTCGCTGCAGCTCGTCGCCGCGCTCGGCGGCGGCTTCCGCGCCGAGCCGGACGACGCCGCGCTCGCCGCCACTCCTTCCCACCGTCCTTGACATCGAACCATGAGCAGCGACAACACCCTGCAGACTCCCGCGCGGCCCGCAGCCGCCGACCCCGCCAGCGCCCGCCAGAACCCGGCGGCCGACCACACCGGTGCGCCGCGCGCGCCGGGCGGCCCGGACGCGCGCACGCAACCGGCACCGGGCGGCGCCGCGCCCGCGACACCGCCGCCGCCCGCGCGACGCAAGCACCTCGTGCGCGCGCTCGTCGCCGTGTTCGCGCTCGGCATCGTCGGCTGGGGCATCTGGTACGTGCTCGTCGGCCGCTGGTACGAAGCCACCGACAACGCATACGCGCAAGGCAACGTCGTCGAGCTGACGCCGCAGGTGACGGGCACCGTCGTGTCGATCGACGCGGACGACGGCAATCTGGTGCGCGCCGGCACGCCGCTCGTCCGTCTCGACGCGAGCGACGCGCAGATCGCGCTCGCGGCCGCGCAGGCCGATCTCGCGGCAACGGTACGCAAGGTGCGCGGCCTGTACAGCAACGAGCGCGGGCTCGCGAACAGCATCGACGGCGCGCGCGCCGAACTCGACGCGCGACGCACCGCGCTCGACAAGGCGAAGGCCGACTACAGCCGCCGCGAGGATCTCGGCCGCTCAGGTGCGATCTCGCGCGAGGAACTCGCTCACGCACGCGATACGCTGACGTCCGCGCAAAGCGCGTACGCTGCCGCGCAAAGCGCGCTCGCGACGTTGAGCGAGCAGCATCAGACGAGCAAGGCGCTCGTCGACGACACCGCGGTCGCGTCGCATCCCGACGTGCAGGCCGCGGCCGCACGGCTGCGCGCCGCATACCTCGCACGCGCGCGCACCGACATCGTCGCGCCCGTCACCGGCTATGTCGCGAAGCGCACGGTGCAGGTCGGGCAGCGCGTGTCGCCCGGCGTGCCGCTGCTCGCGGTCGTGCCGCTGCGCGAGCTGTGGGTCGACGCGAACTTCACCGAGAAGCAGCTCGAGCACATGCGTATCGGGCAACCGGTCGAACTGAGCGCCGACCTGTACGGCGACGCGGTGCGCTACAGCGGCCGCGTGCAGAGCCTCGGCGTCGGCACCGGCAGCGCGTTCTCGCTGCTGCCCGCGCAGAACGCGACCGGCAACTGGATCAAGATCGTGCAGCGGCTGCCGGTGCGCATCGAACTGACGGATCCGGCCCAGCTGGACGCGCATCCGCTGCGGATCGGCCTGTCGATGCACGCACGCGTCGACCAGCACGACCGCAGCGGTGCGATGCTGTCGCATCGCGAGCAACGCGCGCCCGTGTTCCGCACCGACGTGTACCGCGACGAGCTCGCGCGCGCCGACAGCCTGATCGCCGACGTCGTGCATGCGAACCTGCCCGCGGCGGTGCGCGCGGAGCGTGTGCGATGAGCGGCCCGATGGCGGCCGCCGATGCCGGCTTTCGTCCGTCGAGCGTTGCGCTGACGACCTTCGGCCTCGCGCTCGCGGTCTTCATGCAGGTGCTCGACGGCACCGTCGCGAACGTGTCGCTGCCGACGATCGCCGGCAACTTCGGCGTGAGCACGACGCAAAGCGCGTGGGTCGTCACGACGTTCTCGGTCAGCAATGCGATCGCGCTGCCGCTGACCGGGTTTCTCGTCAAGCGCATCGGGCAGGTCAGGCTGTTCGTGTGGGCGACGCTCGCGTTCACGTTCGCGTCGCTGCTGTGCGGCCTCGCGCAAAACCTGCCGCAGCTCGTCGCGTTCCGCGCGCTGCAGGGCCTGGTGGCCGGGCCGATGATCCCGACCACGCAGGCGCTGATGCTGTCGATCTACCCGCCGCAGCGGCGCGGCTTCGCGCTGTCGATGATCGCGATGGTCACCGTCGTCGCGCCGATCGCGGGCCCCGTGTTCGGCGGCTGGGTCACCGAGCATTACTCGTGGCGCTGGGCGTTCCTGATCAATTTGCCGATCGGCGTGTTCGCCGCGATGTGCGTATTCGCGCAGATGCGCGCGCGCGTCGAGACGACCGTCGCCGCGCGCGTCGACTATGTTGGCCTCGCCGCGCTCGTGGTCGGCGTCGGCGCGCTGCAGATCGTGCTCGACAAGGGCAACGAAGCCGACTGGTTCAACTCGACGTTCATCGTCGTGATGTCGGTGGTCGCCGCGTTCGGCATCGCGCTGTTCCTGATCTGGGAGCTCAACGAACCGAATCCGATCGTGAACCTGCGGCTGTTCGCGCATCGCAACTTCGCGGCCGGCACGCTGACGCTCGTGCTCGCGTATTCGGCATTCTTCGCGGTCAACGTGATCGTGCCGCAATGGCTGCAGCGCACGCTCGGCTACACCGCGTTCTGGGCGGGGCTCGCGGTCGCGCCGATGGGCGTGATCCCCGTGCTGATGACGCCGTTCATGGGCAAGTACGCACCGCGCTTCAACATGCGCGTGCTCGTGTGCTGCGCGTTCGCGATCCTCGGCACGTCGTCGTTCCTGCGCGCGGGCTTCGTGCCGGACATCGACTTCACGCACATCGCGCTGATCCAGCTGCTGCAGGGCCTCGGCCTCGCGCTGTTCATCATGCCGATCAACAGCATCCTGCTGTCCGACCTGAAGCCGGACGAGATCGCCGCCGGCTCCGGCCTGTCGACGTTCCTGCGCACGCTCGGCGCGAGCTTCGCCGTGTCGATCACGTCGTTCCTGTGGGACCGGCGCGCGATCCTGCATCACGCGCAGCTCAGCGAACACGTGAGCGCGTTCGATCCGGCCGTGCGGGCCGAAGTCGCGCGGCTCGGCGGCGGCGATCCGCAGCGCGCGGCGACGCTGCTGGGCAACCTGGTCGATGCACAGGCCTACCAGATTTCGTTCAACGACATTTCGTTCGCGCTCGGCTGCGTGTATCTCGCCGTGATCGCGGTGGTGTGGCTCGCGCGCCCGCCGTTCGGCCCCGGCGCCGCCGCGAAACGATGAAGCGGGTGCTGCGCGGCCCGTTCCGACCCATGCTGTTCAATTCGATGGAGGTTGACCCGATGCATACCCACCACGCTGGAGAAACGCCGTCCGACCTGGCGACGCTTGCCGTGTTCGACGTCACGGAATTTCCGCTCGTCGTCGTGCGCAACGATGCGATCGCGGCCGGCTACGCACAGCGCTGGCTCGACGACATGCACACGCTGATGCGGCACGGCGAGCCGTTTGTCATGATCTTTCCGCCGGCCCGCCCGGACGAACCGCACGACGACCGCAAGGAGCGCGGCATGTGGCTCAAGCAGAACCGCGCCGCGCTCGCCGAGGTCTGCCGCGCGCTCGTCACGATCGAACCGGACCCGAAGGAACGCGACGCGGCCATCGCGAACGCGGCCGGCATCGAAAAGGCGTTCGGGATTCCGCTCGACGTGACGGCTTCGCTCGAAGACGCGAAGCAGGCGGGCCGGCGACGCCTGACTGAGGCGGTCTAGCGCGGTCCGTTCGCGCGCAACGCCTCGAACCGGTTGCGCAAGTCCGCCTGAATGCAGATTCCAACTAGATAAACGGGGTGGCTTGTATGAATGGACTGGATTGTCTGAAATGGTTGGTACCCGGCGACACGGATGCGTCATGGCAGCGGATGACCGACGCGGCCGCCGGGATGGGGTTCGACAAGGTCGTGCTGATCGTGTTGCCGTTTACCGGCGCGTCGTTCGATCTCGCGCGCAAGTGGAGCAGCGGCGTGCCCGGATGGACGGCGCTGTATCGGCAGCGCCAGTTCGACCGCGTCGACCCGATGCTGCGGCATTGCTTCCGCTCGGCGCTGCCGCTCGTCTGGGACGACGCGCTGTTCGCGCTGCCCGAGCAGCGGCCGTGCTACGAAGCGGCGTCCGCGTACGGCATGCGCAGCGGCGTCGTGCTGCCGGTGCGCGGCGCGAAAGGGGAGGTCGGCATGCTGTCGTGCGCGAGCGCGGACGACCTCGGCCGTACGCGCGAGCGCTGCGACCGCCATCTCGCGGCGCTGACGCTGCTGCGCGACATCGCGTGCGAAGCGATCGCCGGCACGCGTTGCCATGCACCGCCCGACAGTGTGCCGCGGCTCAGCCGGCGGGAAGTCGAATGCCTGCGCTGGCACGCGGCGGGCAAGACGTCGTGGGAAATCGGCCACATCCTGAACGTGACCGAGTCGTGCATCAATTTCCACTTCATGAACATCCGCCGCAAGTTCAACGTGTCACGTCGGCACGAAGCCGTGCTGCGCGCGGTCGAGTGGGGGCTGATCAACATCTCCGACGTGACGGTGCCCACCTGATGCGGGCATGCCCGCGAGCCAGCGATCGAGAAACGCGCTGAGCCACGCCGCCGTCGCGCGGTCGTGCCGCCGGCCTTCGTGCGCTTGCGTAGCGAGATCCTGCGCGCCGGGCGCCGACAGCTTGTGCGCGGCGGCCGTGCTCCAGCGCCGCATCATCGGATAGCTCACTTCCGGATGAAACTGGACGCCGTAAGCGTGCGGCCCGTAACGAACGGCCTGGTTCTCGAAATGCTCGCCGGTCGCGAGGATCTCGAGCCCGGCGACGCGCTCGAAGCCCTCGCGATGCCACTGGTAGACATGCGACGGCCATGAACCGAACCGTCGGCCGGCGGGCGTCGCGGCGATTGGCCAATAGCCGATTTCCGCGCGCCCGTCCCGATGTGCGCTCACGCGGCCGCCCAGATGGCGGATCATCATCTGTGCGCCAAGGCAGACGCCGAGAAAGGGCGCGGCCTCGCGCAGCGGCACGCCGATCCAGTCGATCTCGTCGCGAATCCAGCGATCGCCGTCGTTGGCGCTCATCGGGCCGCCGAACACCACGGCGCCCGCATGATCGGCCAGTGTCGCCGGCAACGGATCGCCGAGCGGCGGGCGCCGAATGTCGAGCGGATGGCCGCGGGCCGCGAGCAGCCGCCCGATCCGGCCGGGGCTCGACTGTTCGCGATGCAGGACGATCAGGATCGGACGAAGTGCGGAGTGCGTCATGTCGTGTGATTGAGTAGGAAGTCAGCCCGGCTGGCCGCGCAGCGCGTCGAACGACACCATCACCTGTTCGCGGTAGGCGGGCCGTCGGCACAGGCGGGCGTACCAGGCCTCGACGTGCGGCAACGGCGGCCGCTCGACGTCGAGCGAGAAATAGCGGAACAGCGTCGCGCCGGCCGGAATGTCGGCCAGGCCCGGCGTCGCGCCGCCCAGAAAAGGTTGCGTCGACAACAGCCGGTCGAGCAGCCGGTAGTGCGTGGCGCTGCGCGCGGCCTTGTCGCGCACGATCGCGTCATCGCGCCGCTCCGGCGGTGTTCGCACCAGCGCCCAGAACAATCCGGTCATCACGTCGGGCTCGAGCGAGGTCTGCGACCAGTCCATCCAGCGCTCCGCGCGCGAACGGGCGAACGTGTCGCGGCACCAGAACGGATTGTTCGGCACGCGCGCGGCGAGATAGCGCAGGATCGTGTGCGACTCCCAGACGACGTCGCCGTCCCAGTCGATCACCGGGATCCGGCAGGTCGGGTTCAGCGCCGCGAACGCGGGCGTCTGCAGCGAGCCGTACTCGCCGCCGGCCGGGATGTGCCGGTACGGCAGTCCCAGCTCGCCGATGAGCCATAACACCTTCTGCACGTTGAACGACGTGCGGCGGCCCCAGACGGTCAGCATCGCGCGGCATCCCCGCAGGCGCCGGCATCCGCGCACGCCGCGTAGCGGTCGAGACCGGCGGAGAGATCGGCGATCAGGTCGTCGGCATCCTCGAGCCCGATGTGCAGGCGCACGCCGCGGCTGCCGGGCGGCCAGCGCTCCGCGAGACCGTGCGCATCCAATTCGAACGGCAGCGCGAGGCTCTCGTAGCCGCCCCACGAATAACCGAGCCCGAACAGCGTCAGGTGGTCGAGAAACGCTTCGATCGCGTGCCGAGGCGCAGGCCGCAGCACGACCGAGAACAGCCCCGATGCGCCACGAAAATCGCGGCGCCACAGCGTGTGGCCGTCGTCGCCGGGCAGTGCCGGATACAGCACGCGCTGCACCTCGGCGCGCGTCGCGAGCCAGCTCGCGACCGCGAGCGCGTTGCGCTGGTGCTGCCGCAGCCGCACGCCGAGCGTGCGCAACCCGCGCAGCGCGAGGTAGACGTCGTCGGGGCCCGCACACAGTCCGAGATCGCCGTGCAGCTGCTTCAGCGCGGGCCACGCGCGCTCGTTGGCCGATACCGTGCCGAGCATCGCATCCGAATGCCCGACCAGGTACTTGGTGCCGGCCTGGATCGACAGGTCGATGCCGAATGCATGCGGCCGGAAGAAGAGCGGCGTGGCCCAGCTGTTGTCCGCGATCACCAGCGCGCCGTGCGCATGCGCGAGCCGTACCAGCGCGGGGATATCGTGCATGTCGAACGTATAGGACCCCGGAACTTCGACGTACAGTGCCCGCGTGTTCGCGCGGAATGCGGCTGCGACGGGCGTGCCGGCGTCGTACCAGGTCGTCTCGACGCCGAGCCGCGCGAGCACGCCTTCGCACGCATGACGCACCGGGCCGTAGACCGATGCGGTCATCAGCAGGTGATCGCCGGGTTTCAGGCAGGACAGCAGCGCAAGCGTGCACGCGGACAACCCCGACGGACACAGCACCGCGCCGGCGCCGCCCTCGAGGCTCGTCACCGCGCGCTCGAGCGCGTCCGTCGTCGGCGTGCCGCGGCGGCCGTAGATATACGGCTGCGTGCGGTTCAGCAGATCCGACACCGTCGGGCTGAGCACGGTCGACGCATGGTAGACGGGTGGATTGACGAAACCATGCCACGCAGCGCTGTCGCGGCCCGCGTGCGCGAGCCGCGTGTCTTCGTGCAGTCGGTCATGCATGCCGTCGCGCGGCTGCGGCGCGTGTGCGGCGGACTTCACGGCCATAGCGCGCACCGTTCCCAGCGCTGACCGGCGCGACGGTAGGCCTGCCGCGCGAAGCGCCGCGCGCTGTCCGCACGCCAGAATTCGGCTTCGTCCGGCGCCAGTGCGTACAGGTGCCAGTCGTCCGACGCGAGAGCCGGGTCGGCGGCCAGCCGCGCGAGCTGCGCGTCGATCGCGCGCGTCAGGTCGGCGGGATCGTCGAGCCGTTCGCTTTGCCGTCCGGCCAGGATGCTCGCGCGCGACCGCTCGGGGCGGCCCGCGAAATCGGCGCGGCCTTCGGCGGCCGGCAGCCGTTCGACCGGGCCGCTCAGCCGGATCTGGCTCGCGATCGCCGGCCAATAGAACGTCAGCGCGGCGTACGGCCGATTTTCGAGCTGGCGCCCCTTGGGGCTGCGCGTGCTCGCCGCGAAATGCCAGCCGCGCGCGTCGACGTTCAGCAGCACGACGGAGCGCGCATCGGGCCGGCCGTCCGGGCGGACCGTCGACAGCGTCATTACCTGCGGTTCGACAGCGCCTGCGTTAACCGCCTCGTCGAGCCAGCGCGCGAACTGCGCGTGCGGCGTGTCGGGCCAGTCCTGGGCAGGCACGTGCGGCGCCGCGTGCGCGAGTGTTTTCAGCGCCTTCAGGCGCGTTGCGATCGTATTCATGGCGTGACTCATGCGATGCCGAATCGGGTCGCGCGGGCGATCAGCCGATGCGCGGCGAGATAGTCGGGGACTTCCGCGAGGAAACCGTCGACGACGGCCGCGGCCACGCGGCGGCCGCCGGATTCGCGTCGCGCCGTGTCGAACGCGTCGATCACGCGGCGGGCGAGGGCGACTTCGTCGGCCGTCGGCGTGAGCACGCGATTGACGACCGGCACGAACTGCGCGTTGACGATCGCTTTCGCCTGATAACCCAGGCCGCGCGACACGCGCATGTCGAGCTCCGCGCCTTCGTTGTCGGCATAGCTGTACGGGCAGTCGATCGCCGTGACGCCGACCGCCGCGCATTCGACGCGAAAACGCGAGCGCACATAGTCGAGCTCGCGGCCCGCGCGTGTGCGCTCGGCACCCATGTCGGCCACCATGTCCTCGGTCGCGACGAGCACGGCCGTCACGCGCGGGCTCGAACGCGCGATCGCCATCGTGTTCACCAGGCCGAGCGTCGTCTCGACGTTCGGCACCAGTTCCGTCGAACCGGGCGCGATATCGTATTCGCGCTCGAAACGCGTTACGGCTTCGTCGAGCGCGACGACCTGCTCGGGCGTCGCGACATACGACATCATCACGATGTCCGGGCGGCCGCGCATCGCGGCGCGCAGGTCGTCGATCCCGCCCGCGTCGAGCGGGTTCACGCGCACGGACGCCAGTATGCCGGCGTCGCGCCAGCCCGCGAGCACGCGCTCGCTGAGCTCGCGCGCGGCCGGACGCCGGTCGGGCGGCGTAAAGGTTTCGAGTTCCTGGATCAGGACGTCAGCGCCGCTCGCGGCGCCGTCAACGAGTGCGTCGTGATCGGCGCCGGCGAGAAACAGCCAGGAGCGGCGCAGGCGGGAAGGGCGTCGGTTCGTCGGTGTCATGCGTGGTTTCCTGTAGGGCGCGTGTTGCGCGTATCGATGGCGCGGGCGTTCAGCCGGCGCGCATCATCTGGTTGAAGATGTTCTTGCGATGCATTTCCTCGGTCCCGCCGACGCTCATGAAGCCGAGCGCATCCGACGCGAACGCGGCCAGCGGCCCGGCCTGGTAGCCGAGGCTGCCGTACAGCCGCACGAGGCCGAGCGCGCCGTCGACGAGATCCTGCGCGCCGACCAGCTTCGCGATCGAGCAGGTCATCAACGCGTGCGGGTGATCCGTCAGCAGCTGCGCGAGCGCGCCGCGCGCGAGCCACGTGCCGCGCTCGATGCCGATCTGCAGGTCCACGAGACGGCCCTGCACGTACTGGTGCGCGTCGATCGTGCTGTCGAAGCTGCGCCGGTTGCGGCAATAGCCGATCGCGTCGCGCAGATACGGCGCCGTCACTTGCGCGGCGACGAGGCCGTAGTAGAGGCGGCCGAGCGAAATGATGTCGATCAGGTTGCCGAGCCCGGCACCGGGCTCGCCCAGCAACTGGCTGCGCGCGATCGGGCAGTCGTCGAAATGCAGCGCGCCGGTGGGCAGATCGTCGAGGCCGAGCTTGCGGTCGGGCGCGGCGACGGTCATGCCCGGCTGGTCGCGATCGACGATCACGAGCGCGGTATTGCGCCGGCCGGGCGTATCGATGCGCGTGACGACGAGGATGAAGCGCGCGAGCGGCGCATGCGCGATATTGAATTTGCTGCCGGTCAGCCGATAGCCGTCGCCGTGCTCGACCAGCTTCGTCGCAATGCTGCGCACGTCGGTGCCGGTGCCGGGTTCGGCAATCGCGGTCGCGCTCAGCTCGCCGCGCAGGATCGCGCCGAAATAGCGGTCCTGCTGCGGCGCCGTGCCGTATCGTTCGAGTGCGCGCACCATGCCGGCCTGCGCAATCACCGACAGCAGCAGCGCCGGGCGGCGGATCGCCGACGCGAGCCCCTCGAGCGCCGCGGAAAAGTGCCACCAGCCGTGACCGTCGCCGCCGTACGTCTCCGGCACGATCATGTCCCACAATCCTTCCTGCCCGAGCCGCGCCCAGCCGGCTGCGTCGAAGCCGACAGGCGCGCTGTCGTCGTGCTCCGCGGCAGCGGCGATCTCCGCGCCGATCCCGCGAAAACGCGCGAGCGTCGCATGCTGTTCCTGCGTCCAGTCAAATGGCATCTGTCGTGTCTCCGGTCGAAGCGGCGCGGCCTTCGACGGCGCGCCAGCGATGTCGACAAGATTACGGGGGCACGGACAGCGGGGGTACTGGCAGTAGTGGTAGTTGCCGGGCGCTTGCATCGCGCGGGTGCGTGCTCTGCACGCCGTCGAAGATCGACCGCGGTGTCGCGGATCCGGCCCCGTGGTTTCCCGAGCGCGTATTTCGCAAACCGGCGTCATGGCGGTCATCGCGTTTCGGATTGCCGCGGTGGTCATGCCGCAAGCGATCAACAGCGCTGCATCGATCGGCAGGCCTCGGCGCTGGTCGGCAAGAACAGCGGGGCATGGCAGCCGCTGCCGCCGGATTTACCGCCCCGGTCGTAGGGCAGAGAGAAGTCGGCCCGTCATGGCGCGACAAATATCATTCAAATTCGCATCTGTGCGTGAGCGCCGGGTTTTGCCGCTCATGCCATGCCGCAGTCAATAGACCCCTGGCTCGCCTGCCGGACGATGCTTGAACCGTCGGTGCACCCAGTAGTACTGCTCGGGAAAGCGAAGGATCTGCTCCTCGAGAAAGGAATTCATCGTGCGCGCGTCGAACGACTCGCTAGCGGTCGGATAGCTGTCGAGCGGCTCGAAGATGGTCAGCTTGTAGCCGCGGAATGCCGGCAGCACTTCGGTCACGAACGGTACGACCCGCGCGCCGCTCAGCTTCGCCAGCCGCGATACCGACGTCAACGTGCAGGCCTGCACGCCGAACAGCGGCGCAAACACCGAACCCGTCGTGCCGTGATCCATGTCCGCGGCGAGCATCACCGGGGTGCCCGCGCGCAGCAGTCTGACGAGGTGTTTCGCGCTCGCACTGCGTTCGATCATCTCGGCGCCGAAGCGCCCGCGCTGACGTTTGGCGAGATCGCACACGCGACGGTTCGACATGCGCGTGTAGAGCGCCGCCACGGGCAGCGACGACGAATAGAGCATGCAGCCCACCTCGATGCCGACGAAGTGAAAACCCATGAAGATCGTCGGCGGTGCATCCGTATCGTGGAGATCGATGCGGCTGTCCAGCTCGACCAGCCGACCGAGCGACCGCGCGCTGCCGAACCACTGGAACCCGCGCTCCAGGTAGCTCCGGACGACGTGTTCGAAATGGGCACGCGCGAGCACATCGCGTTCCTCGGCGGTCTTCAGCGGAAAGCAGAGTTGCAGGTTGACATGCACCACGTGCTTGCGTCGGCTCGGTATCCGGTAGAGCGCAGCGCCGATGCCGCTGCCGGTTCTCGCGACCAGCGAGTACGGAAGAATGGCCAGGAACCGTAGGAGGCCGAACAGCAGCCAATACCCGAGAGCGTTCATGATGATGATGATGGACTTCCGTCTGATGACTGCCCGGCGCCGCTCGAGTCGAGTGATGGGGTACGGGGAAATCGGGTTGTGTCGAGACCACGCAAGGCAGGTGCTTCCGCGACCACCAGTGACGGCGGCCGCGCGCCAGGCCGATGATGGCCGACCGCTTCGATCCGATGTTCGAAGCGATACATGATGGCGGGCGGAAAATTCATCCACGCGATGCCGGCTCGGACGGCGCGGATGCGCATGGCTTCCAGATAGCGCGCCGGGTTCGGGCCGCGCGGCACATACGTGAATCGATGAAACGCGCCACCGGCAGCCAGGTGGCGCGCGAAGGCGCAGGGAACGATCGCGGCGGCCGGTTCGACCGGCATCGCGACGATGTGGCAATCCGCTCACGATAACACGTGCGCGCGCCCCGCCGAAGAAGTCGCCCGTCATGCCGAGTCGGGCCGCATTCATACGCACGATCCGCAACACGGGAACCCGATGCCGAAGGGCGTTCGCGAAAGCGGGTCTGCTCCTCCTGAAACTCACGGCCTCGCCAATCTGCCTTCATCAAGGCCGGTCCCCGCAGGGTGCCGGATCTCGTTCGGCAGCCCTGTATCGTTTCGTGATCCTCAATCCATTTTGTCGATTTTCGCACCGTTGATTTCGGTCAACGTCCGATCCCGTCGCGCGCCGATGATGGAGGCAAGTCCAAACGTCGCATGTACGCCAGTCCATCCCGCGAGGTCCGTATGTACACGAATATCATGGTCGCCGTAGACGGTAGCGTTTCGTCCAGACAAGCCCTCGACGAAGGCCTGAAGATGGCCCGCCTGCACCAGGCCCGCCTGTTCGCCGTTTTCGTCGTCGACAAATCCATTTTGCTCAGCTACGCCGGGCGACTCGACCCGAATGCATTGATCGAGGAGGTCAGACACGACGGTGTAGCAGTGCTGCGAGATGCCGAGCGGACGATTGCGCGCGCGGGGGTGAACGGCGATACGGAAATCGTCGAAACGGAGCTCGGTCAGGATGTTGCGGAACGCCTGCAGCGCTATGCAGCCGAACATGCCATCGATCTGGCCGTACTCGGCACGCATGGTCGGCGCGGCATCCGCCGCGCGATGCTCGGCAGTGTCGCGGAACGCTTCCTGCGCACGTCGAGTTGCCCGGTACTGCTCGTGCGCGGCGACGACGCGACGCGTGCAGCCGTTGCGGCCGCATAGCGCAACTGCGCAAGCACCGTTCGGTGCGCGATCCCGTCAGGAGACCGTCATGGAAATCTCGTTTCCCGTCGAACCACCGGCGTATTCCGGGCAGGAGCCCGCGCTGGCCTTTCCGGCACTGGTAGAAGGCCGGCGCGTGCAATGCGCGATCACGGCCGCGGCACTGGAAGATCATTTCCTCGCCGCGTCACCTCGGGAGCCGGATCTCGTGGCCGCGTTCTCGTGCAATCGCCCCGCCATCGAATGCGCGGCGCGCCGCATGCTCGAGGAGGTCGGCGGCCGGCCGATCCTGCTCCACAGTGGATTTTTCCGGTTCTGTACGTAACCGGCTCGCGCCGTTGACGCGTATCAAACCGCAGCCGGCTCGCCCGTCTACGCTGGATTCCTGACAGGACGGTTCGTTCCCCGCGCGACAGGCGCATGTCACAGCGACGCGTCCCGCATTCCGGTCCGGCACCGTCAGGACGAACGCGCCGGGCCGACTCAACTCAACCGTTCGAGGAGTGCACATCATGAGCAATCTGACCCGCTACGATCCGTTTTCGATGGACCCCGTCTCCGACCTGTTTCAGGGGCTGTTCAGGCCGTTGCGAGGCATGACGCTGACGGACGAACCCGATCTCGCGTCCGTGAAGATCGACGTCACGGAAAGCGACGATGCCTATAAGGTCAACGCGGAACTGCCGGGCGTCGCAAAGGACGACATCGACGTCCAGGTGACGGGCCGGACCGTATCGATCAACGCGAAGATCGAGCGCAATGCCGAGCAGAAGGAAGGCGAGCGCGTGATTCGGCGCGAGCGCTACAGCGGCGCGATCAGCCGCTCGTTCTCGCTGCCCGGCGAGATCGACGACGCGAACGCGACGGCAGCGTATCAGGACGGCGTGCTGTCGCTGACGCTGCCGAAGAAGACGCCGGCCGGGCAGAAGAAGCTGACGATCAGCTGAGCGGGCGGCAGGCGCCGGGCGATGCTTGCATCGCCCGAAGCGGGAAACCGGCGCGCGGGCAATCCGCGCGCCGTTTCATCGTGAAGCGGCCGCAGGTCCGCTCACGCATCCGACACCGTGCCGCCAGCCCGGTAACCGACGGTCTGCGCGAGGATCGGGAGTTCGTCCTCGTTCAGGCACAGCGCGTCGGCGAGCGCGCGATGGTTGATCCAGCCGCGCACGACCGTCCCGAGGCCGGTCGCGGCACAGTAGAGCGAAACGTTCTGCGCGATGGCCCCGGCCGCGACCGCCGAGAATGCGTCGCGTTGCTGCGGCGGCATGTCGAGTATCGCTGAGGTCCGGACGACGTAGACGAGATCCAGCGGCGCGCGTCCGACGAAGTCCTGGTAACCCGTCAGGTTGCGGGCATCGACCGCGTGTTTCAGCACGAGTCGATGCGCGGGCGCGTCGTAGCGATAGACGCCATGCGGCAGCGCGACGTAGATGTCGATTTCATTGGATGCATGCGCGGACGGCGCCGTACGACCGCCGCTTGCCGGCCGGTTGACGCCATTCGCGGCCCACAGCATCGTGCCGAGCATCCTGGGCGGGAGCGGCGTGGCGGCGAATTCGCGGGAACTTATTCTCGTCGCGAGTGCGATCGTCAACGGCATGCCGTCGTCGAGGTTCGGGCGCGGCAGATCGACGATGGCCGGCGACTTTCCTTGTGGCGACGCCGGCAGTGCCGGGGGCGCCGGCGAATAGGTCAACAGTTGCTGTTCCGACAATTGAGTCTCCTTCGAGCATCGTTGCGCGTGCCTGGAACGTCACGCATCGGCGATCACACGATAAGGCGGCCGGGCCGCCCCGGCTTGACCTTCGTCAAGCGACGCATGCGCAGCCTGCGACGTCCCGCGCAAGGTATCCGTTGACCTGCATCAGCGATCCGGCGCCGCGCGTGTGCAAATCTGGCTGCATGCGGCGGACAGGCACGCCGCGGCTCACAGGAGTGCACGCGATGAAAACCGACAAGCAGTTGAAGCAGGACGTTCAGGATGAACTGGAGTCGGACCCGGCGATCGACGCGACACGCATCGGTGTCGAGGTGGCCGACCGGATCGTGACGATATCGGGTCACCCGCCAAGCTACGCGGAGAAACTGGCGATCGAGCGCGCGGCGAACCGCGTGGCCGGCGTCAAGGCGCTCGTCGTCGACATGACTGTGCATCTGCCGAACGACGACGTCCGCACCGACGAGGACATCGCCAACGCCGTGCGTTCGGTGCTGCACTGGACGGTCGGTCTGAACGACGATGCGGTCAAGGTGCAGGTCGAGCACGGCTGGATCACGCTGTCCGGCAAGGTCGACTGGGCATACCAGAGCCATGCGGCCATGCGCGCGATCTCGCAGATGCGCAGCGTGACCGGCGTGACCGACCACATCAGCGTGCAGGGGGCGGTCGGATCGGCCGACATCAGCGGCGACATCAAGCGCGCGATCATGCGTCACGCGGAGCGCGAGGCGAAGCACATCGCGATCGAGGTGCGCGACGGCACCGTGCGGCTTTCCGGCAAGGTCGGCTCGTTCTCCGAACGCAAGGCCGTGCGCGGTGCCGCGTGGTCCGCACGAGGCGTGCGTGCCGTCGTCGACGACCTGGTCGTCGAGTGAACCCGAGCAGCGGCGGCCGGATACGCAGTCGGCACGGATGAAGGAGGGAAGTCAGATGACAGTGTCGGGCGAGGTACATGACGCGGACTGGTCGGTGGCGATCGAGACGATCGCCGTCGAAACGGGCGGCTATCGTTGCAGGATCCATGTGACGCTCACGTCGCCGGATGGCGCTTGCGAACACACGTTCGCGCATAACAGGACCCACGCCACCGAGCGCGAGGCCGCGGTCGAAGGGCTGCGAGCCGGGATGACGTGGGTCGAGATGAGGAAATCGAACACCTTCACGGTCTGAATCGCCGGCCGTCGCGGGCGTGTCGCATCGATGCCGACTTCCCGGGTCATGCGATGCGGCACGCGCCATCGCATGCATTCATGTGGCTAGTCGTCCGCTGGATCTCGTGCGGGACCCGGTGACGACGGACGCGCGACGGGTTCGCCTTGCCGCTGGACATGATGCGCGACCGCGTCGGTCACGGTCGGAAAGAAGCTGGCCGATCCGAATACGTCGAACAAGCCGTAAGCGCGCAGGCGATCCTTCACCGGGCCCTTCATTTCCGCGAAATTCAGCGCGATGCCTTGCTCGCCGAGCTCCTCGCGAAGCGCCACGAGCCGGTCCGCCGCGCTGACGTCGATATCGGTGACGGGTTCTGCCGCGACGACGATTCGATCGACCGGGCCCGCCGCTTGCGTGAGCGCAGCGTGCAGATGCTCGCAGAAAATCTCGACATTGGCATAGAAGAGCGGGGCATCCCAGCGGAACAGCACGAGCCCGGGTGTTTGCACGGCGTCCGGATGCCGCGCAATGTCGTGATAACCGCGAACGCCCGCCAGCCGGCCAAGCACCGCATCGTACGGATGCCAGGCCCGCCAGACGAACGACAGCAGCGACAGCGCGCTCGCGAGCAGGACACCCGGTACGACCCCCATGCCGACGACGCCCGCAAGGCACAGCACCGAAATCAGGCATTCGCCGCGGCGCATTCGATAAAGTCGTACCACGCCGCGGACGTCGGCGATGCCGAACGCGGCGTAAATCACCACGGCGGCCAGCGCCGCACGCGGGACGAGCGTCAGCAGCGCCGGCGCGACTATGAGCAGCAACACGATGCAGGCCGCCGCGACGAGATTCGTGACCTGGCTTTGCGCGCCCGCGGCAATCGCGACGGGCGTGCGCGACGCGCTGCTGCTGACCGCGCAGCCCTGCATCACGCCGGCCAGCAGATTGGCCGCCCCCAATGCGACCAGTTCCTGGTTGCGGTCCGGCGCATCGCCCGCGCGAGCGGAAAGGGCGCGCGACAACATGCTGATGTCGGCGAACGACACCAGTGCCACGGCGACCGCGCCGGACGCGAGCGCGGTCACGTCGGCGAGCGACACGACCGGGAGATGGGGCATGGGCGCGCCGGCGGGCAACGCGCCGACCGTCGCGACCCCGTGCAACGGCAATACGCGTGCGGCCAGGGTCGCCGCCAGCACGGCGATCAATACGCCGGGCCAACGCGGCGTCACGCGCTTCATGGCCGCAATCGCCGCCAGAACGCCCACGCCCAGCACACACGCATCGATCGAAAACCGGTGCTCGAAGAGGGCCCGCACGATGTGCGACAGGCCGGAGAACACGTCGTTGCCGGGGACGGACATGCCGAACAGCTCCGGCAGTCGGCCGACTGCAAGGGCGATGGCGATGCCGTTCAGGTAACCGTACTGGATCGGGCGCGACAGCAGATCGGTGACGAACCCGAGGCGGAGCGTACCGAGCAGGATGCAGATCGTTCCGGCCGACAGTGCCAGCGCGCCGGACAGCGCGACGGCCCGCTGCGGATCATGACCGGCGAGCGGTGCGATGGCCGCTGCGATCAACGCGGCCAGCGCGGAATCCGGGCCCAGCACGAGGATCCGGCTCGGGCCGAGCACCGCATAGGCGAGCAACGCGGCGATTGACGCATAGAGCCCGGTGACGGCGGGCAGGCCGGCCGCCTGCGCGTAGCTCATGCCGACCGGAACCAGCACCGCGGAGAGTGCCAGGCCCGCATACAGGTCGCGCGAGAGCCACGCCCGCCGGTAGTTCGCGAGCAGCGCGATTCCCGGAAGCATGCGTGCGATGTGTCCGGAAAGAGGCCGGATCATCGCGGTTTCGTCAGGGAAAAGCCGGGGCGACGGACATGGCTTGCTCCGGCAAGCGTGCATTCGACGGGATGCCGCCGGACCGTAACAGGCGCGCGAAACGCAAGAGCGGGAAGCGCCATTGCGCCGGATGACGGGACCGCTGCCGCCTGACCGGATACCGGCGTCGCGACACGACGGCGCTCGACATCACGCAGCCTGGAGCGCCGAAAGCTGCAGCGCCTGGGCAAAACGGGCCAGCGACGCAAGCGATCCCGTCACGCTTTCGTAGCGTTCGCGCCCGATCTGCGCATCGAGCATGACCATCATGCCGGCTTCGCGCGCAAGTGCGAGGAGCGTCTGCGTATCGGGTACCGTGCATCCCTGCGCAGCGGACCTGGAGGTGCCGGTGCGGCCGGCTGCCCGGCTTCCCGGTTCGAAACAAGACATCGCATGTGGCATGACGGCTCTCCTGAGCGAACGGCCGGGAATCGATGTGCGGTACAAGCGGTCGTCGTGCATTCAGTATCGTTTCCGCTCCCGCGGGATTCAATCAGGCAGCCCCGAACCGCGTGTAGGAAATGGGCAAATGAAATCGGCCGATTCCTACATCGCGCGGCTCGTCCGTGAAGTCACGCGCCGTGGCGGCCGCGATCGCCGCTGCGCATACCAGCAGCCGATCGCGTGCCAGATGTCCTGCGCGGATTCGCAATAGACGAACAAGTCGAGATCGCTGCGATCGATCATCCCGTCGTCCGCGAGAAAGGCGAAATCGACGACGCGGCGCCAGTATGCCTCGCCGACGAGTATGACCGGCAGCGGCGCGATCTTGCGGGTTTGCAGCAGCGTCAGCACCTCGAACAACTCGTCGCAAGTGCCGTACCCGCCCGGGAAGAACACGGCGGCTTTCGCGCGCTCGAGCAGATGCAGCTTGCGGATCGCGAAATAGTGAAAGCGGAAGCACAGGGCCGGCGTGAGGTAGGGATTGGGCGCCTGTTCGCGCGGAAGTTCGATGTTCAAGCCGATGCTCGGTGCACCGTTTTCGTAGGCGCCTCGATTGGCGGCCTCCATGATGCCCGGGCCGCCGCCGGTGATCACGGCGAGCCTTGCCGTGCGGGTGCGCCGGTCGGCACGGCCGACGATGCGCCCGAATTCGCGCGCGACGCGATAGTAGGCGCTGTATTTGACCAGACGGCTCGCGACCGCGACGGCGCGGCGCCGGCGAGCGTCGTGCGGCCGCTCCGCCAGCGCACGGCTCGCTTCGCGCAGCCGCGCATTGGCTTCGGCGGGCGCGACGATGCGCGTGCTGCCGTAGATCACGATCGTGTGACCGATGCGTTCCTGTTGCAGGCGCTCCTCGGCTTTCCAGTAGTCGAGTTGCAGCCGGATGCCTCGCATGCCGGGGCGCTTCAGGAGCGTCGTGTCTTCATCGGCCTGTATGCAGTTCGCGGTCTCGGCCCGACGCCGCATCGGCCGCGAAAGGGCGCGCGAGGGCCGCGCGCGACGTTGCCGGGCCCTGACGGCGGTCGGTTTGACTACGCTCATGGTGGAGAGGGGGGCTGACAAGGCCGGTTACTGACTCAGGACCCATTGCACCAGTTGGCGGGCGTCGTCACGCGATAGCGGCCCGCCTCGCTCGGCGGCGGAAGGCATCGGCGTATCGCCCCAATGCGCGCGGCCGCCGTGGCGCAGCTTGATTTCGAGTTGCTCCTGCGCGTGCGGCACGCCCCGGTAGCGCTCCGCGATCTGGTGGAACGATGGCGCGAGAAACGGCATGTCGGATGTATGGCAAAACATGCAGTGCTGGGCATCGACGAGCGCGGTCGGTTCGGGCACCACCGTCTGGGCGGCCGCGATGCCGGCCGTCGCGGCGAGCATGCAGGCGGCGAGTAGGCGCGTGACGTTCATGGTTTTTTTCCTCGTCAGGACGAAAGCGGGCGTAGCTCGCGATCAGGAAATCACTTCGTCGAGCGGTCGGCGCGGCGAATGCGGCACATGCGGGCCGCGCCCGATGCGCAGCAGCAGTTGCGGATGCCCGCGAAGCGCGAGCATGTCGCACAGCTGCGCGCGCAGTCCGGCCGTCTCGATCGGCTGGTTCAGGTACGACGCCGTGTAGCCCGCACGCGTCGCGACCAGCAGCATGCGCTCGAGCGCTTGCCCGGCGGCGAGCCAGGCCTCGCGATCGTCGCGAGCCGTCGCGATGCAGACGATCAGCGGCGACGCACCGACGAGCTGGTGGTGCAGCGCGGCCAGGCCGTTGCCGAGATCGAACGTGCGCACCGCGGTCGTCACGATCGGCGCCGCGAAATCCAGCAGCGCCGGCACGCCGGCCGCGAACGCGGGCATGCCGTCGACGTGCCGGCGCGGATCGATCCAGCTCGCCAGTTCGCGGCGGAACCGCGGGTCCGCAAACTGCTGGCGATCCGCGTCGGCGATCACCTCGGCTACCCGGGCGCGCCGCGCGATCGAGTCGGCACAGGCCACGTCCGCGCCTTCCGCGGCGCCCGCCGCGATCAGCGCGTGCTGGAGCGCGTCCGGAACGGGTTCGGATTCGAACGGGGCGCGCGTCGTGACGCGCTCGGGGATCGCGGCGAACAGCGTACCCAGCTCCGCATCGGTGTAGCCGTCGTCGCACACGCGCACGAGCGCCAGGACGTCGGGATCGATATCGGACGGGAACGCGCTGATCGTATGCGCGATTCCGGCGTGATTGAGCGCGACGCGGAGGTTGAGCAGCGCCGCGCCACAACTGATGATCAGTTCGCGATCGTACGGATCGACCACGGGCAGCGCGCGAACCCGGTCCGCGCAGACCGCGATCGTCGTGCCGTCGACGATGAACCGCCACGGCTGGGAATTGTGGCTCGACGGCGCCAGCACCGCGTAGCCCAGCAGCGACCGCAGTCGATCGTCGAGACGGGGGCTTGCAGCAACGGGGGTAACGGATATCATTCGGCAATCTCCAGGGAGCCGGCCAGCGGCGGAACGCCATTTCATCCTGTCAGCAACCGGCCGGCGGCCGTTGACCCACGTCAAGCCCGCGTCAGCGAGTCGTACGGACACGGTTCCATGCGTCTACGCTTGGAACAGGCGAAGCGCGCGACGCCGATCGCGCGGGGGAGATCCAGATGCTTGCAATGATGTTCGACGGGACGACACCGGAGTTGCGCGAGGCACACGTGCCGGACCCGCGGCCCGCGGCGGGCCAGCTGCTGATCGACGTGCATGCATGCGGCGTATGCCGTACCGATCTCCACGTCGTCGACGGCGATCTCGCGCATCCGAAGCTGCCGCTGATTCCGGGGCATGAAATCGTCGGGACGGTGCGCTCGCTGGGCGCAGGCGTGACGGGTTTCGCGGTCGGCGACCGGGTTGGCGTGCCATGGCTCGGCCGGACCTGCGGGCATTGCGCGTATTGCGCCGCCGGGCGGGAGAATCTGTGCGACAGCCCCGGATTCACCGGCTATACGATCGACGGCGGTTATGCCGAGCGCACCGTCGCGGACCACCGTTATTGCGTGCATCTGCCGCAGCGCTACGCCGACCAGGAGGCCGCGCCGCTGCTTTGCGCCGGGCTGATCGGCTACCGTACGTTGCGCATGGCCGGCGACGCACGGCGAATCGGGATCTACGGGTTCGGCGCGGCGGCACATCTCGTCGCGCAGATCGCACACCACGAAGGACGCCGGGTGTTCGCGCTGACGAAACCCGGCGATACCGCTGCGCAGCAGCTTGCGCTGTTGCTGGGGGCGGCATGGGCGGGCGGCAGCGACGAAGCGCCGCCCGAGACGCTCGACGCCGCGCTGATTTTCGCGCCGGTCGGCGCACTGGTGCCGGCGGCGCTGCGGGCGGTCGACAAGGGCGGGATCGTCGTGTGCGGCGGCATTCACATGAGCGACATCCCGGCTTTTCCGTACGCGTGGCTGTGGGGCGAGCGCCGCATCGCATCGGTGGCCAACCTGACGCGCGCGGATGCCGTCGCGTTCATGCGGATCGCCGACGCGACGCCGCTGCGGGTCGAGGCAACGCGCTATGCGCTGACCGACGCGAACCGCGCGCTGTCGGACCTGCGCACGGGGCATCTGTCGGGCGCCGCCGTGCTCGACACGCGCGGCTGAGCCGCGCGATGTGCGAGCCGGGAAATCCGCGGCGTCAGATGCGCGCGAGCTCTTCCGAATCGACGATGCGGATCTGCTTGCCCTGCGCCGCGACGAGCCCTTTCTGCTGGAACTTCGACAGCATGCGGCTGACCGTCTCGAGTTTCATGCCGAGATACTCGCCGATCTCGTCGCGGGTCATCCGCAGCACGAACTCCGCGGCCGAGTAGCCGCGCGCCTTGAAACGCGTGGAGAGATTCAGCAGGAACGCGGCCACGCGCTGTTCCGCGCTCATCGTACCGAGCAGCAGCATCAACGCGGACTCGCGGACGATCTCGCCGCTCATCATCTGGTAGACGTGGTGCTGCATCGTCCGTACTTCGCGGCAGACCTGTTCGAGCTGGCCGAACGGAATGATGCAGACGGTGCTGTCTTCGAGCGCGATCGCATCGCCGTTGTGATGGCCGGTGTGCACGCCGTCCAGTCCGAGCGATTCGCCGACGATCTGGAAGCCGGTCACCTGCTCGTCGCCGTCGCGATGCATGACGACGGTCTTGAACGATCCGGTTCTCACCGCGTAGATGCTGTTGAACGTATCGCCGGCCCGATACAGGGTGTCGCCGCGCTTGACGTGACGCGTCGTGCAGATCATCGCGTCGACCCGCGCGAAATCGTCGGGTGTCAGTTCCTGGGGCAGGCAAACGGCGCGCAGCGCGCACGAAGAACAGCGGGACGACGCGCGCTTCGGCTGGTCCGACCGCTCGACGGGGTGCAGCGGAATAAAGGGGCGCGACTGCGGTGTCATCGATACTTCGGCATGGCTCTGCATGATCTGCTCCGGTTTGTTGGGGCGGCGGCGAATCGCATGGGCACGGTCGCGCTGGCCGCTACGGGCGGCGTGAATCTTCGCCGCCTTCATCGAGGACGTGCCGCATCGGGGTACGGGACGACGATGCAGTCGATGCAGGACTGCGCCGCCGGCCGCGCCGGGAGGCACGCGTGTTTGTTTTTCTTGACCGGGAGTATGGGCAGCCGGGCGCGCGAATGAAATCAGCGAAAATTGAAGATTAAGTAGGTGATGAAGAAGGGCTGTAGGGAAATTCCTACAAGCGTGCGGCGTCTTGCCGCGCTCAGAGGTCGTCCGGATCGTAGAACAGCTTGTGGCGTACCGCATAACGCACGAGCGCCGCATCGTTCGGCATCTGCATTTTCTCGAGGATGCGCGTCTTGTAGGTGCTCACGGTCTTGACGCTGACGCACAGCGCCTGCGCGATGTCGGAGATCGATTCGCCGGAAGTCATGCGCCGGAACACGTCGAACTCGCGATCGGACAAGCGCTGGTGCGGCTGCAGTTCCGCCGGCTCGTTGAGGCTTTGCGCGAACTGCTCCGCCATCGCGAGGCTCACGTAGACGCCGCCGGATGCAATCTTGGTCAGCGCGGCCACCAGCTCCGCGCTCGCGCTTTCCTTGGTCATGTAGCCGGACGCGCCGGCGCGAAACGCACGCACCGCATATTGCTGTTCCGCATGCATCGTCAGCACGAGGATATGCAGGGCCGGCTTTTCGTCCTTGATCTGCCGGATCAGTTCGATGCCGTTGCGGCCGGGCATCGACAGATCGAGCACCAGCACCTGTGCCGGGGTGCCGCGGATCAGCGCAACGGTCGAAGCGCTGTCGCACGCCTCGCCCGCGACCTCGAACCCGTTTGCGTTCTGCAGGATGTACCGGAGGCCGTCCCGGACGAGCGCGTGGTCGTCGGCGATGAGTACCCTGATCATGCGACATGCCCCTTGCCGGATCGCGTGGAACGGCTGCGCGGCGGCGCTCGTTGATCCTGCCCCGATTCGAACATCCCGATCGTCCGGCGTCCGGCCGCGGTCAGGATGGCCGTCTTCGATGCCCGGATGCCGTTCCGGCACATGCGCTTGCATGCGCCGATCCGCCGTTGCGGACGTTGCGGACGTTGAATGGAATTGTGCGCGTTTTGCAGGGGTTCGCCAATCGGCGCACGTGCACCGTGCCGCCGTGCCTGGCGCGAGGCCTGCTTGATCGGTGTCAACCGGCCGGGCGGCGGCGGGCCCAGACTGAAGATCCCGATCCGGCCGGAACGGGATGCAGAAACCGGGAGGCGCCATGTATGAACGGATCTTCGCCGCGCTCGACGACAGTCGCGGCGCGCGGCTCGCGCTCGACGAGGCGATCACGCTCGCCCGCGCGTCGGGCGGCCTCGTGGTCGCCGTGTGCGTCGTGACGGATACGCCGCCGCTGACGAATATCGGCAGCGCTTATGTCGATCGGATCGCCCCGGGCGGGGTAGATGCAAACCGCGCAGCGGTGGCGGTCGCCGATGCCGAAACCGCATTCCGGCTGTGCGGGGTGCGCGGCACCGCGCAAACGATCGATGCGTGCGGCGAGAACGTGTCGTCGGTGCTGGCGCGCGCGGCCACCGACTGCGATGCCGACCTGATCGTGATGGGGACGCACGGCCGGCGGGGTGTTCGCCGGGCGTTGCTCGGCAGCGTCGCCGAGTCGCTGCTGCGCACCGCGGACCTGCCCGTGCTGCTGGTCCGCGACGATTCGGGCGCGCCGTGATCCGCCAGGACGACGGGGCGGCCGACCGAGGCCGCCCCGTTCGCGTTCATGCTCAGTGCGACAGCAGCACCGGCACCGTCATGGTTTCGAGGATCGTGCGCGTCGCGCCGCCGAGTACGCGCTCGTGCATCCGGGTATGGCTGTACAGGCCCATCACGATCAGGTCCGCGTGAAGGTCGGTGGCCCGGTTCAGCAGCGTCGCGCCGACGCCGACCGTGCCTGGGCGTGTCGTCGTCGAGAACGATGCGCGGATGCCGTGGCGCTCCAGGTACGCGGCGACGTCCACACCTGCCGGCGTCTTGTCCGGATCGGGTTGCCCGTGGCTGACCGTCTCGACGTTGACGAAGCGCGCACGCGCGAGCAGCGGCAGCGCGTCGGCCATCGCGCGCGCGGCTTCGCGCCCGCCGTCCCAGCCGATCAGCACGTTCTCGCCGATCTTGCGCACGTCGCCCGCGTACGGCACGACGAGCGCCGGACGGCCGCTGCCCATCACGACGTCCTCGATGAAATGGCGCGCGACGTACGTCAGGCGGTCGTCGGGATCCTCCTGGCCGAGCACGAGCAGGTCGGCATGACGCGCATGCAGGATCGCGGCGTCGGTCGCGGCGCCGGCGGGCGCCTGCCATTCGACGCTGCGCCCCGCGCGCTCGGCGGTTGCGAGGAATTTCTCCTCCGCGTCCTTGCGCCGCTGTTCGCACAGGCGCTCGTACACCGCGAGCTTGAGCGGCTCGTCGGGCCGCCGCAACGGTTCGAAAAGATCCTGGCAGACCACGTACAGGCCGATCAGGTGCGCGTTCCAGCGTCCTGCGAGTTCGAGCGCCAGTTCGACGCGCGTCGCGCAGCGATCGCTGTCGTCGAGATGGACGAGCAAGGTCTTGTAGCTCATGACGGCTCCTTTTCGGTAGACGCAGCGCCGGGCGCCGCGGCGGGCACCGGCGCACAACTCGCCGGAATCATCAGCACGGGGCACGCGGCGCGCCGCAGCAAGCGCTCGGCGACGCTGCCCAGGACGAGGCGGCTGAAGCCGCGCCGGCCGTGGGTGCCCATCACGATCAGGTCGGCGCCGGCTTCCTTCGCAACGATCAGGAGCCGCTGCGCGACGTCTTCGCCGCCCGGCTCGACATTGGCGATCCGCGGCGTGCCGGTGACGCCGCGCGCAGCCATGCGCTTGGCCGCGTCGTCGGTGACGCGCAGCCCTTCCTCGCGGAACGCGTCGATCAGGATCGACGGATCGTAGCCGTACATGTCGTAGGCCGGCACCAGGAAATCGACGACGTAGACCGGCGTGAGCCGCGCGCCCGATTCCGACGCAAGCGCCAGTGCGGCGTCGAGCGCGCGGGACGACGGTTCGCTGCCGTCGAGCGCGACCAGAATGTTCGAGTACATGGCGGTTCCCTCTGAACGCGTGTCAACGATTTCATCATCGGCGCACGCGCGCCGATCGCGCTGATCTGGATCAAGCGGCGCCGTCGCGTCGCAGTAGCCGCACCGCATCGCGTGCCGCAATCCACGCTTCGTCGGCCGGCTCGACGACGAGCAGCGCGAGCGTACGCAGCGGCGCGCTCAGTGCGACATCCTCAGTGCGACATCAGTACCGGCAGCGTCATCGACGCCAGCACCGTGCGCGTGGCGCCGCCCATCAGCAGTTCGTGCCAGCGCGGATGGCCGTACGCGCCCATCACGAGCAGATCGCTGCCCGTTTCGTACGCGCGCGACAGCAGCGTGTCGCCGACGGACGCGCCGGCGCCGCTATCGATGTCGAGCACGTTGACGTCCGGCGCGTGGCGCGCAAGCATCAGCGCGGCATCCGCGGCCGGAATGCGGGTGGTCGCCGCTTCGGAATCGCCGTCGATCACCGCGGCCACCGTCGTGCGTTTCGCGTGCTCGAGAAAGGGCAGCGCGTCGTGCGCGGCGCGCGTGGCCTCGCGGCTGCCGTCCCACGCCACCAGCGCGCGTTCGCCGATCGACGGGAATTCCCCGGCATACGGCACGAACAGCACCGGACGCCCCGCGGACATCACGAGCGTTTCCGGAAACTGGTCGTCGATATAGGTTTCGGGGTCGTTCGGGTCGCTCTGGCCCGCGATCACGAGATCCGCGAGACGCGCGAGACGCGGCACCGCGACGTTGGCGCGCTCGTCGGCGCGAATCCAGGCCGCCGATACGCCGGCCCGTGCCGTTTCGGCATGAAACAGGCGCTCGAGTGCGGCGAGACGTTCGTCGCGCTGGTCGCGCTGCTCGCGAAAGTAATCGGCGGAACCGGCCATCACGTAGAACGAAGTCGGCTCCGGTGTGTAGATCGCGAACACCCCGGTCAGGTGCGCCTTGAAGCGCCGCGCGAGACGCAACGCGAGCTCGAGGCGCGAATGCGCGCGAACGCTCGTATCGAGATGCACGACCATGCTCTTGTAGCTCATCTGGATCGCTCCATCGACGGTGTATCCGCCATTGCAATCCAGTCTACGAAGCGGGCTTCCCGCGCGCTTGACGCAGATCAACGGCCGCCGTGCCGCACAGCCGCACAGTGAGGCGGTCGCGGCCGGTACCGGGCAGGCGGCGCAAGACGGGTGCCGCCCGGGGTGCAGCCGGGGGCCGACCCTTCGACCGAATCGACAGAGGGAAGACGATGACCACCGACGCTTTGACGACACCGAACGGCGCGTGCCGGGCAGCCTGCGACATCGCGCTGCGCCTGTTCGCGCTGAATCGCGACTGGCAGCACGAATGGCATGCGCTGACGGGACGGCGCATCGAGCGGGATCGCGACGCGGCGCGGCAGTTGCAGCAGGCGCTCGCGGACACGCGGGAATGGACCGAGTTCGGCGCGGCGGCACAGCGCGTGATGCGCGATTACGCGATCGCGAGCGCCGCGATCTGGCAGGACGCCGTCGAATGGGGCATGCGCACGCAATACGAGGAGGCGGGGGTCTGGCGCACCTGGCTGCGCGAGTATGGCGCGGACATGCTGTCGCGCTACCAGACCGACTGGCTGCCCGACGTGAGCCGGCTGGCGGTGGTCAACGAAGCGAGCATGCCATGGCACGAATGGATGGCGGCGTTCGGACGCGGCATGACGGACATGGCCGGCGCGAATGCGACGCGGGAGCACGATCATGTGCGCTGACCGTGTCGCATTCGTGACGGGCGGCACGGGCGGCCTGGGCGCCGCGATCAGCCGCCGCCTGCATGCCGCGGGCATGACCGTCGCCGTGTCGCACACGGAGCACAACGACCATATCGCGACCTGGCTGGCGCACGAGCGCGAAGCAGGGCGCACCTTCCATGCGTTCGAGGTCGACGTCGCCGACTACGACTCGTGCCAGCACTGCGCGGCGCGCGTGCTCGCGCAGTTCGGTCGTGTCGACGTGCTCGTCAACAACGCCGGCATCACGCGCGACGCCAGCTTCGTGAAGATGACCAAGTGCATGTGGGACGCGGTGCTGCGCACCAATCTCGACAGCATGTTCAACATGACGAAGCCGTTCGTGCCCGCCATGATCGAAGCCGGCTTCGGCCGCATCGTCAACGTCGGCTCCGTGAACGGCTCGAGAGGCGCGTACGGGCAGGCCAACTATGCGGCCGCCAAGGCGGGCATTCACGGTTTCACGAAAGCGCTCGCACTCGAGCTCGCGCGACACGGCGTGACGGTCAACACGGTGTCGCCCGGCTATCTCGCGACCGCGATGGTCGAGTCGGTGCCGAAGGACGTGCTCGACACGAAAATCCTGCCGCAGATTCCGGTGGGGCGCCTCGGCAACCCCGACGAAATCGCGGCGCTCGTCGCGTGGCTGTGCTCGGACACGGGCGCATTCGCGACCGGCGCGGAATTCGACGTCAACGGCGGCATGCACATGCGATGAATGATTCCGTCATCCGCGTGCCGGTCACGCGCCGTCCGGCTGCCGCCGCCGGTGAACTCGCGCAGGTCCCGCGTCCGTGCGCGGGCGCACGGCCCGACGTGTCGCCGGCCGAACAATGGGATCGCGCGGCGCGCGCGAGCCTGGCCACGATGACACTCGGCTTGTCGCCGGTGTCGCTGGCGCTGGCCATGATCGACTGGGGCGCGCATCTCGCCGTGTCGCCCGGAAAGTGCTTCGAACTGGCGTGGCAGGCATGGCTCGCGGCCGGTCCGTTGCCGGCGGCGAACGGCGCGGCCGACGCCCAGGACGAGGCCGGGCTGGCGGTGCATGCCGGGCAGGCCGATCCGCGCTTCGCCGCACCGGCGTGGTCGAACTGGCCGTTTTGCGCATATCGCGACGGCTTCCTGTCGATCCAGCGCTGGTGGCGCGATGCGACGCACGGCGTGCGGGGCGTCGAGCGGCATCACGAAGCACTCGTCGGGTTCGCCGCGCGGCAATGGCTCGACGCCTGCTCGCCGGGCAATTTCATCGCGACCAATCCGGTCGTGCTCGACGCGACGATACGCAGCGGCGGCGCCAATTTCGCGGCCGGTGCGCGGCACTGGCTGGACGATCTCGGCGCGCAGATCGATCGCGCCGGCGGCGCCCGTCCGCGCGATGCGCAGGCCTATCTGCCCGGGCACGACGTCGCGATCACGCCGGGCCGGGTCGTATGGCGCAACGCACTGTGCGAATTGCTGCAGTACGAACCGACGACGGCCGGCGTCGCACGCGAGCCGATCCTGATCGTGCCGTCGTGGATCATGAAGTACTACATCCTCGACCTGCAGCCGCACAATTCGCTGATCCGCTTCCTGGTCGACGCGGGCTACACCGTGTTCGCGATCTCGTGGCGCAATCCGGGCGCGGGGTCGCGCGATCTCGGGCTCGACGACTACCTGCGCGACGGCTGCCTCGCCGCGCTCGACGTCGTTCGCGAGCAGTGCGGCGAAGCCGTCCACGCCGTGGGCTACTGCCTCGGCGGCACGCTGCTGGCCATCGGCGCGGCGGCGCTCGCGCGCGACGGGCGGCAGCACGACACGTTGCGTTCCGTCACGCTGCTGGCGGCCCAGACCGATTTCAGCGAACCCGGCGAACTCGGCCTGTTCGTCGACGCGAGCGAGCTGTCCGCGCTCGACGCGCTGATGTGGCGGCAAGGCTACCTGGACGGCTCGCAGATGTCCGCCACGTTCGAGCTGCTGAATGCGCGCGACCTGATCTGGTCGCGCATGATGAGCGAGTATCTGCTCGGCAAGCGCACGAAGCCGAACGACCTGATGTCGTGGAATGCGGACGTCACGCGCATGCCGTACCGCATGCACACGGAATACCTGACGCGGCTGTTCCTCGACAACGACCTCGCGGCAGGCCGCTATTGCGTCGACGGCCGGCCGGTCGCGCTGTCGGATATCGACGTGCCGATGTTCGTGGTCGGAACCGAGCGCGATCACGTGTCGCCGTGGCACTCCGTCTACAAGCTTCACCTGCTCACGCACAACGCGCTGACTTTCGTGCTGACCTCGGGCGGCCATAACGCCGGCATCGTGTCGGAACCCGGCCATCCGGGCCGCCACTATCGCCGCGCCACCCGCGAACCGGGAGCGCCTTACCGCAGCCAGCACGACTTCGTGAACGAAACACGCGCCGTCGACGGGTCGTGGTGGACGTGCTGGCGCGACTGGTTGCGCGCGCACGCGTCGGGCGACGTGCCGGCACGCACGCCGGATGCCGGCCTGGGGGCGGCGCCCGGCACTTACGTGCTCGAAACTTGAAGAACCTGACCGGCGGCGTGCTCGATCGCGCCGCTCATCTTCGCGGCGGGATCGGGCCTGCGCATCGACAGCGCTGCCGGCGCATGCGACGCCTGCCTGCAACGTGCACGCCGGGCCCGATCAACGAACGAACCTCCCTTTCGATGGAGACAACGCAATGAAAGCACTCGTATACCAGGGGCCGCGGCGCAAGGCGCTCGAACGGCGGCCGATGCCGGAGCTGCAGGCGCCGACCGACGCGATCGTCCGCGTGACGCGCACGACGATCTGCGGCACCGACCTGCACATCCTGAAGGGCGACGTGCCGTCGTGCGAACCCGGCCGTGTCCTCGGCCACGAGGGCGTCGGGATCGTCGAGCAGGTCGGCGCGGCGGTCGACACGCTGCAGCCGGGCGATCACGTGCTGATCTCGTGCATCACGTCGTGCGGCCGGTGCGAATACTGCCGGCGCGGCCTGTACTCGCATTGCACGACGGGCGGCTGGATCCTCGGCAACCGGATCGACGGCACGCAGGCCGAGTACGTGCGCATTCCGCACGCGCAGACCAGCCTGTACCGGCTTCCGCCCGGCGCGGACGAGGATGCGCTCGTGATGCTGTCCGACATCCTGCCGACCGGGTTCGAATGCGGCGTGCTGAACGGCAAGGTGCAGCCGGGCTGTACGGTCGCGATCGTCGGCGCGGGGCCGATCGGGCTCGCGGCGTTGCTGACCGCGCAGTTTTACTCGCCCGCGCAGATCATCATGATCGACCCGGACCGCAACCGGCTCGACGTCGCGCGGCGCTTCGGCGCGACCGACTGCTTCGACGGCGCCAGTGGCGACCCTGTCGCGGACGTGATGAAGCTGACCGACGGCGTCGGCGTCGATTGCGCGATCGAGGCGGTCGGGATTCCGGCGACGTTCGAGATGTGCACGTCGCTCGTCGCGCCGGGCGGCGTCGTCGCGAACGTCGGCGTGCATGGCGTGAAGGCCGACCTGCATCTCGAGAAGCTGTGGGATCGCAACATCGCGATCACGACCCGGCTCGTCGATACGGTCAGCACGCCGATGCTGCTGAAGACCGTGCGCGCGGGGCGGCTCGATCCGAAGCGTCTGATCACGCACCGGTTTTCGCTCGACGACGTCGAGCGCGCGTACGACACGTTCGGCCGCGCCGCGGAAACGCATGCACTGAAGGTCATCATCGAAGTGGCGTGATGGCGGCGCGCGGCGCGGCGGGAGCGGGAGCCCGCCGCGTCGGATGACGCGATGCGCGCGGCGTTCGTGCGCCGCGCGTCGTCGTCAGGATGACGGCGTTGCCGGTTCGCGCGTGTCGTCGCGCTCGGCTTCGTCGAGATCGACGGTCTGCCCGTAGGTCGGCACCTCGCACGGCCAGTGCAGGGTCTCGGCGATGCGCCGCCGCAACGCATCGGCCGCCGCCGGCTCGCCGTGCGTGACGAAGGTCCGGAACGGCGCGCGCTGCATCGTGCCGAGCCATCGCAGGATTTCCTCGTAGTCGGCATGCGCGGACAGCGACGCGATCGACTCGACCCGGGCACGCACGCGCACGTACTCCCCGTGAATCTTCAGCGTCGGCTCATGCGCTGCCAGCGCCGCGCCGCGCGTGCCCGCGGCCTGGTAGCCCACCAGCGCGATCGTGTTGCGCGGATCGGGCGCATAGCGGCTCAGGTGATGCAGCACGCGTCCGCCCGTCGCCATGCCGCTTCCCGCAATGATGACCATCGGCCCCTGGTGGTCGGCGATCGCCTTCGACTGGTCGACCGTTCGGATCATCGTCGCCGCGTGGCCGAGCGCGTTCGCTTCCGACAGGGTCAGCCGGTGCTCGAGGATGTGGTGGCGATAGATCTCCGTCACGTCCGTCGCCATCGGGCTGTCGAGAAACACCGGCACGCGCGCCATGCGGCCGGCCGCCTTCAGGCGCGCGACGTAGTGCAGGATCTCCTGCGCGCGGCCGACGGTGAAGCAGGGGATCACGACCACGCCGCCGCGCGAGAAGGTGTTTTCGAACAGCGTTGCCAGCTCGGCCTCGGGGTCCGATGCCGGATGCAGCCGGTCGCCGTACGTCGATTCGACGACCAGGTAATCCGCATGCGCCGGCGGCGTCGGCGGCTGCATGATCGGGTCGTGATAGCGGCCGAGATCGCCGGAGAACGCCAGTACCTTGTGATCCCAGTGCATCACGACGCTGGCCGCGCCGAGGATGTGACCGGCCGGCAGCAGCCGGAACGACAGGCTGCCGCCCAACGCGACGCATTCGTCGAATGCGACGGGTTTCATCAGGTGCAGCGCGCGTTGCGCGTCGTCGGTCGTGTAGAGCGGCTGGGCCGGATGGTGCTTCGAATAACCGTGCCGGTTCGCGAAATCGGCTTCTTCCTCCTGCAGCCGCGCGCTGTCGCGCAGCATGATGTCGCAGAGTTCGGCCGTGGCCTGCGTGCAGTACACCGGGCCGCGAAACCCGTCGCGCGCGAGCACCGGCAGGTAGCCGGTGTGATCGAGATGCGCATGCGTGAGGACCACCGCATCCAGGGTGTCGGGCGCGACCGGCAGCGGGTTCCAGTTGCGCAGCCGCAGGTTCTTCGTGCCCTGGAACAGGCCGCAATCGACCAGGATGCGCCGGTCGCGATGTTCGACCAGATACTTCGATCCGGTCACGGTTTCGGTCGCACCGAGAAAAGTCAGCTTCATGGCTTGCCTCGCCGGGAGTTGGAGAGTTCGATGTTCCGATTACATCGCGTGTGCGCGCAATCGCGTTGACTGAAGTCAGGGATTGCCGTATCCGCGTGCGAAGGAAGGCGCTGAACAGTGGCGATTCGACAGGAGAATGGCGGCGAGCTGCCGGCCGGCATGCGGGGCGCTCCGTTTGATGGGGTTGATGTGTGTCAACCGCGCCCGTCGGCATCCCCCTACAGTCGACACCAAGGCTTGCGCACGTGGTGCGCAGAGCCGACCAGCGCGGCGCGTTCGAAAGCCGGATGATCCAGCCGATGCCGCGCATTTGCGTATGGAACTCACGGCGGTGCGAGGCGTTGGCGATGAAACAGCGATGGTTGGCGGTTGGCGTGGCGCTCGCGTTGAGTGCTTGTGCGGGAGAGGAGCATACCGCCGCATTCAGGAAGAAGGAAACGCAACTGCTCGAGACGCGCCAGACGGCATTGCTGCGGTGTGCGACGCAATCCGAATGCGACCGTGCGTGGAATCGCACGCGGGACTTCATCGAAAGACGTTCGTCGACCCGGATCACGCGATTCGGCCCGGACCTGATCGAAACCGCGCAGTCGCATCTGGCCGGAAACATCTATCTGTGGGCGTCCCGCGCAGCGTCGGCAGACGGGAGCGCGACGATCCGGCTCAAGGCGATGTGCAAAGGCATGTACGACAGCAATGGCGGCCCGGGCTGGCAATACGACGGTTGCGCGGCGAAGATCCTCGAGATACAGGAAGGCTTCCGCTCGCTCCAGGATCCGTCGTCTGCACAGGGAACGCCTCCACGATAGGGCGACAGCGCGCGGCGCAGCGCCGCGCGCCGGGTCGGTCACGCCATTTGGCCGATCGTCTTGCGGAACCGCATCAGCGACAGCAGGAACAGCGCGCATCCGATCGCGAACAGCACCGCGAACTGTACCCAGACCGCATCGAAGCCGGCGCCGCGATACAGGATGCGCTGCGCCAGCTCGACGAAATGAGTGGTCGGCGCGGCCAGCATGATGTCCTGCACGGCCAGCGGCATGCTTTCTCGCGGCGTCAGCCCGCCCGACAGCAACTGCAGCGGCAGCAACACGAGCACGAGCAGCATCCCGAACTGCGGCATGCTGCGCACGAGCGTCGCGAGAAAGATCCCCATCGACGTCGTCGCGAACAGGTGCAGCGCCATCCCGGCGACGAACAGCGGCACGGAGCCCGGAATCGGCACGTGCAATGCGCCGCCCACCACGAACGTCAGCGATGCGACGGCCGCAACCGTGACGACGAGCCCCATCGACCAGACCTTCGCGAGCATGATTTCCGCCGCGGTCACCGGCATGACCAGCAGATGTTCGATCGTGCCGTGCTCGCGCTCGCGGATCAGCGCCGCCCCGGTCAGGATCATCGACAGCATCGTCACGTTGTTGATCAGTTCCATCAGCGCGCCGAACCATACCTCGTCGAGATTCGGGTTGAAGCGCATCCGCATCGCGAGATCGACGGGCGGCAGCGGCGTGCCGCGATAGCGCCGCACGAACGCGTCGATCTCGCCGGACACGATCTGCTGGACATAACCGCTGCCGGTGAATGCCTGGGTCATGCGCGTCGCATCGACGTTGAGCTGAATCGTCGCATGGCGGCCGGCCAGCACGTCGCGCTGGAAGTCCGGCGGAATGTCGAGCGAGAACGTGTAGTCGCCGTTGTCGAGACCGCGATCGGCCGCGACGGCGTCGATGATCGGCGGCGCCGCGAACTGCGGCGGGAAGAACGCCGCGACGATGCGCGCCGACAGCGGCGACGCGTCCTCGTCGACGATCGCGATCGGCACCTTGTGCAGCGTTTCCGGCCGAGCGGTGGCGGCGACATAGATCGACGCGCTGAACGTGTAGACGATCAGCGCGAGCAGGATCGGGTCGCGGGCGAGGCTCCAGAGTTCCTTGATGCCGAGCCGGTAAATGGCGAGCAGGCGCGACATGGTCAGCGCTCCTGTTTGCGCAGCAGCAGACCGGTCATGATCAGGATGACCGGTGCCGCCGCGAGCAGCGGCCAGAACTGGGACGACAAGTCGGCCAGCCCGAGCGCCTTGTTGTAGACGCCGCGGCTGATCGCGAGCATGTAGGTGGCCGGGTAGATCGTACCGATCCACTTGCCGCTGCCTTCGAGCGACGACAGCGGCGTGAGCAGGCCCGAGAACTGCACGACGGGGATCAGCGTGCCGATGATCGTCATGAAGATCGCGGCGATCTGGCTGCGGGTGAAGGTCGACGCGAACAGCCCGATGCCCGTGGCCACGACGTTGAATATCAGCACCGCGGCCGCCAGCGTTGCAAAACTTCCCTTGATCCGCACGCCGAACACGACGTCGGCCAGCACGACCATCAGCAGGAAATTCAGCATCGCCAGCATCACGTAGGGCGCCTGCTTGCCGAGCAGGAACTCGGCCCGCGTGACCGGCGTCACGTACAGGTTGACGATCGACCCGAGCTCCCGTTCCCGCACGACCGCGAGCGCCGTGAGCATCGCGGGCAGCATCAGCAGCAGCATCGGCATGATCGCCGGAATCATCGCCGGCAGGCTCTTGACGTCCGGGTTGTAGCGATAGCGGACGGCGACGTCGACCGCGGGGACGAGCGACGCGCCGAGCCGGCGCTTCGCCTGATCGCGCAGCCAGTTCTCGTGCATGCCGGCGACATAGCCGCGGATCGTCTCCGCGCGCATCGGCATCGCACCGTCGACCCATGCGCCGATCTCGACGCGCCGGCCGCGCGCGACATCGCGTGCGAACCCGGGCGGGATCTCGATCGCGAGCGACAGGTGGCCGCCGCGCATGCGGCGATCGATGTCGCGATCGTCCGCGAGCGGCGCGCGCGGCACGAAATAGCGCGAGCCGGCGAGGTTCTGCGCATAGTCCTGGCTCAGGATCGACTGGTCGCGGTCGAGCACCGCGAACGTCAGGTTGTCGACGTCGAGACTGATGCCGATGCTGATCACGCACATCAGCACGAGCGAACCGAACAGCGCCAGCGTCGCGCGCAGCGGGTCGCGGCGCAGCTCCAGCACCTCGCGCCACAGATAACTGCCGGCGCGCGCCGGGCTGAACCACGCGGCCCCGTGGCTTGTGCCGGCCGCCTCGGGCGGCGCGGCAAGCCAGCCGGCGTCGGACGGTGCCTCCGTCAACGCGCCGTCCGCTTGCTGCGCATCGGTCAGGTATCCGATGAACGCCTCCTCGAGCGTGCCGGCGCCGCGCATGCGAACCAGTTCCGCCGGCGCGGCGCTCGCGAGCACGCGGCCCGCGTGCATCAGCGAGATGCGATCGCAGCGCTCGGCCTCGTTCATGAAGTGCGTCGAAATGAAGATCGTCACGCGATCGTGCCGCGCGAGCTCGATCATCAGTCGCCAGAAATCATCCCGTGCGACGGGATCCACCCCGGACGTCGGCTCGTCGAGGATCAGCAGTTCGGGCTTGTGCACCATCGCCACCGCCAGGGACAGCCGCTGCCGCATGCCGAGCGGCAGCTGCTCGGGCAGTGAGTCGAGCGCGTCGGCGAGCCCGAAGCGCTCGACCATTTCGGCGACCCGCCCGGATACCTCCGGCTCCGGTACGCCGAACAGGCGGGCATGCAGCACGAGGTTCTGCCGGACGGTCAGTTCGCCGTACAGCGAAAACCCTTGCGACATGTAGCCGACTCGCCGGCGGGTGTCGATGTCGTCCGCGGCGACCGGTCGGCCGAACAGCGTCGCGGTGCCTTCGGATGCGGGCAGCAGCCCCGTGAGCATCTTCATGGTCGTCGATTTGCCGCAGCCGTTCGAGCCGAGAAAACCGAAGATTTCGCCGCGGCGGATCTGCAGGCTCACGTGATCGACCGCGACGAAATCGCCGAACCGCATCGTCAGCGCCTCGGCCTCGATCGCATAACCGGCGGAAGCATCGGGCTGAAAAGGCTCGATCCGGATCGGCTGGTGCCCGCGCCGGCGCGCGTCCGGGAGCAACGCGACGAACGCGGCTTCCAGCGTGTCGCAACCGGTATGCGCGAGCAGTTCGCCGGGGCTGCCCGTCGCCAGCACGCGGCCGGCGTCCATCGCGATCAGCCAGTCGAAACGCCGGGCCTCGTCCATGTACGCGGTGGCGACCAGTACGCTCATCGCCGGGCGAGCGGCGCGAATGCGTCCGATCAGTTCCCAGAACTGCGCGCGCGAGAGCGGATCCACGCCGGTCGTCGGCTCGTCGAGGATCAGCAGGTCGGGATCGTGAATCAATGCGCAGCACAGCCCGAGCTTCTGCTTCATGCCGCCGGACAGTTTGCCGGCGGGACGGTCGAGGAACGGGTGGAGGCCGGTGCTGCGCGTGAGCGCGTCGATCCGGCGGCGGCGCTCCGCCGCATCGTGGCCGAACAGTCTCGCGAAGAACTGCAGGTTTTCCTCGACCGACAGCGTCGCATACAGGTTCCGGCCCAGGCCTTGCGGCATGTACGCGATCCGCCGGCAGACGCGTTCGCGGTGGCGTCGCGACGACAGATCCCCGTCGAGGGTCCAGACCTGACCCTGCTGGACCTCGCGCGCGCCGGAAGCGAGCGCGAGCAGGCTCGACTTGCCGACCCCGTCCGGCCCGATCAGCCCGACCATGCGGCCGGCCGGAATCTCGAGCGTCACGTCGTCGAGCGCGTACTTGCCGCCGTATCGCAACGAGACGCCCGACAGCCGTACGACCGCGCCGGGCGCACCCGCAACAGGCGGGCCTTCGGTCGATCCGGCGTCGGCGCCGGCCGGCGACATCGATTTCATTGCGGCACCCTGATCGCGAGGCGCTCGGGCCACGCCATGTTCGGATCGGCCTTCAGCCACGCGACACCCGGCAGCCCGGTCTTGACGAGCTTCAGATGGCGCTGCAGCAGGTCGCGGTCGATGCGCGCCTTCACGCGGAACATCAGCTTCTGCCGCTCGGTGGCCGTCTCGACCGTCTTCGGCGTGAACTGCGCGGTGCTCGACACGTACGACACACGTGCCGGAATCACGTATTCCGGCGCGGCGTCGAGCACGATCCGCACGTCGGCGCCGAGCGGCACTCGACCGACGACCGTTTCGGGCAGGAAGAACGTCATGTAGACGTCCGACAGGTCGACGACGTTGAGCACCTTGCCGCCTGCCGGCAGCACCTCGCCCGATTCGGCCACGCGATACTGGACGCGCCCGTCGCGCGGCGACGTCAGATCGCTGTCCGAGATGTCGGCCTGCACGCGCGCGACGGTCGCCTGCGCGGCCGTCACGGCGGAGCGCGCCGCAACCAGCTGGGCCTTCGTGGCGTCGATCGCGGCCTGCGCGGCTTCCGCCTGCGCACGCGCGGCGCTCACGGTTGCCCGCAGGCTGCCGGCGCGCGCGCGATCGTCGTCGAGCTCCTGCAGCGACGACGCACCGTCGCGCGACAGGGTTTCGGAACGCGCGAGCCGCCGCGTCGCCGCGTCGAGTTCGCTTTCCCGCTGCACGACCACGGCCGCCGCGGCAGCCTTGTCGCTGCGCCGCTGCGCGACCTGCGCGTCGACGCTCGCCGCGGTGTTCACCGCCTGCTGCTCCCTGGCGCGCGCTTCGTCGAGCTGCGCCTGCAGCACGACGACGTCCATGTGCGCGAGCGGCTGCCCGGCCTTCACGAAGTCGCCTTCGTCGACGAGCATCGCGGCGACGCGCCCCGGCAGCTTGGTCGCGACGTCGATCTCGGTCGCCTCGATCCGGCCGTTGCCGCTCACCAGGCCGGCATCCGCGTGTCCGTCGCGCCAGCGTGTCCACCCGTAGTAGATCAGGCCGATCGCGAGCACGGCGGCGCCGGCACCGATCAGAAGAGGGCGCTTGATGGTTTTCATCGTGTGGAATCCGGATCGGTCGAAGTGTTGATCGGCGACGCGGCGGCCTCGTCGTCCTCGTGCGTCGCGCCGCCGAGCGCGCCGTACAGCGCGACGCGGCTCGACAGCAGCGCACGGCGCGCCATCACCCATTGCTGCTCCGCGTTCATCAGGTCCCGTTGCGCGTCGAGCACTTCGAGGAACCGTGTGGCGCCGCTGTCGTAGCGCAGCTTCGCCAGGCGCGCCCGTTCGGTTTGGGAGGCCAGCGTGGCGCGCTCGATGCGTACCTGGTCCGCCAGCCAGTAGCGGGACGCGAGCGCGTCGGACACGTCGCGGAAGGCGCCTTGCAGCGTCTTTTCGTACTTCGCGAGCGCCTCGTCGCGCTGCGCATGCGCAAGGGCGAGATTCGAGCGGTTTCGGCCGCCGTCGAAAAGCGGCAGCGTCACGGTGGGGACGATCGACCATACGCCGGCGCCGGACGACAGCAGATCGTGCAGCGCGCTGCTGCCCGAGCCGATCGAGCTCGTCAACGCGATGCGGGGAAAGAATGCGGCGCGCGCCGCGCCGATGTTCGCGCGCGTCGCCTGCAACTCGTGCTCGGCCGCAATCACGTCCGGACGGTTGGCGAGCAGCGACGAAGGCAGGCCGGGTGCGAGCGACGGCGTCACGGCACCGTCGTCGAGCGCGAGCGGCGCGTCGGGCAGATCCGGCGGCCCGCCGACGAGCAGCGCCAGCGCATCGGCAGCCGACGCGCGTGCCTGCTGCAACTGGACCCCAAGGGATTCCGCCTGCTGCAGCAGGATCTCCGATTGCGTCAGGTCGAGTCGCGAAATCGCGCCGGCCGCCTGGCGAAGCCGGAAAATCCGCAGCGATTCGCGCCGCGTGTCGATCGTCGCGCGGGTCAGCGCGATGCGTTCGTCGAGCTCGCACAGGGTCAGGTACGCGTCCGCGACCGCGGTGATCACGCTCAGCGTCGCGGCTCGCCGGGCCGCATCGCTCGCCAGGTAGCGCTGGAGCGCCGCGTCTTTCAGGTTACGCACACGGCCCCAGAAGTCGATCTCCCATTGCGTCTCGGCCAGCCGAACCTCGTAGACCTGGCCGATCATGGGCGTCGGGGACAGGAAGCCGCCCGGTGTACGAAACCGCGCGTAGGCGGCGCCCGCATCGATCGACGGCCACTGGTCCGCGCGGCGGATGCCATAGACGGCGCGTGCCTGCTCGACGCGCGCGACGGCCGCGCGCAGATCGCGATTGTCGGTCAGCGCTTGCGCGATCAGCGCGCGAAGACGCGCATCGACGAAGTATTGCTGCCACGCCGGTACCTGCGCCGCGGCCGGGGCGTTGGCGCTGGCGCTGACGCTGACGGATGGATCCGGGAATGCGGCAGGGATCGGCGCGGCGGGGCGCTCGTCGGGCGGCGCAAGCGACAGGCATCCCGAAAGCAGTCCCGCGCCCGTTGTCATCGCAACGAAACGCACGCACCACGCAACGGCGATGTGGAAGTCAGCGGGAAGCGCGATGGCGCGCATGGAATGCCTCGGCGAATACGGGAACACGGGATGGCGCCGCCTCGTGGCGTCGCCGCTTCGGGTTCACTTATATCCGACGATAGCGGTCCCCACCCTTGATCTGTATCACTTCGGCGGGGATGCGTTTCGAGCGGTGCTTCGCTTGACATCTGCGCCGGAAATGTATCAACCCTACGGGTAGCGTCGTACGCCGGACTCGAGCAAACCGCTGGGGGAAGAAGTGCAAAGAGTCGACGCATCCGCCAATCCACCGCCGACCGCTTGCAGGCTCCCCGCGCATCTCCGTTGCCGCCCCCGGGTTCCCCCTTGACATGAGTCAACCGACATCGGCGATTCGGTACCTACTATCGTCATTGGAATCGGCGGGCGCCACGGCGTTGCACTTGCACCGGCATACCCCGCTAGCCTGTCGAGTGATGCCGTCGATATCCGGTTTGCTTCGATCCCGGTCGCATCGATCGATATAAGTAGGACTCCAATTCTTCCTGATTGGACCACGGTTTGTTACCGACGCGTTTCCCGTTCGTTTCGACGAAAACGCATCGGCCGGTTGCGCTGCCCGCAGCCGGGAAGAGCGCCCGTTACGGTGCGACGTTGCAGCATCCAGTCGCATGCCGTGGCCAGGCCAAGTCAACGCATTCGGAGAACTGGTATGAGCCAACCTGTAGTCGAAAAACCGCCGGTCGACGGCCAGCAGCCGTCGAAGCCGGCGGCAGGCGGCCCGGAAACGCGCAAGCTCGGCCTGCTGCTGTTGAGCGGCATCGTCGTCGGCTCGATGATCGGCGGCGGTGCCTTCAACCTTCCGCAGAACATGGCCGCGGGTGCCGGCCTGGGCGCCATTGCGATCGCATGGGCCATCACGCTCGTCGGCATGTTCTTCATGGCCAACGCGTTCCGCACGCTGGCGGACCAGCGTCCCGACCTGACCGCCGGCATCTATTCCTATGCACGAGAAGGTTTCGGCAAGTTCGCCGGCTTCGAGATGGCGTGGGGGTATTGGCTCAGTTCCGCATTCGGCAACGTCGCGTTCGCGGTGCTGATCATGCAGACGCTGGGATATTTCTTTCCGGTGCTCGACGGCAAGAACTGGCAGTCGATCGTGGGCGGTTCGCTGTTGATCTGGGTCTTGCACTTCATGGTGCTCTCCGGCGTGAAGCGGGTGGCGATCCTCAATACGATGGCGAGCATCGTCAACATCGTCACGCTGTCGATCGCGATCGTCGTGATCGCGCTGTTCTTCCAGAAAGGGCACTTCACGTTCGACGTCTGGGGGCAGCAGCAACACCTGGGCAGCACGCTCGCGCAGATCAAGAGCACGATGCTGGTCACGCTGTGGGTGTTCATCGGCATCGAGGGCGCCGTGGTCGTGTCCGATCGGGCGCGCAACCAGCACGAAGTGGGTACCGCGACGTTCATCGGGCTCGCGGTCTGCACGACGCTCTACTTCCTGCTTTCGGCGCTGCCGTTCAGCGTCATGTCCCAGCACCAGCTGGCCGGCCTGCAGAACCCGTCCTCCGCGTATGTGCTGGAGCAGCTCGTCGGGCACTGGGGCGCGATCTTCATCGTCGTCGCGTTGCTGTTTTCGGTACTGAGCTGCTGGCTCGCGTGGACGGTGCTCGTCGCCGAACTGCCCTTTGCGGCTGCCAAGGACAACATTTTCCCGCGCTTCCTGTCCCGCGAGAACCGGCATCACGCGGCCGCGCCGTCGTTATGGCTGTCGAGCGCGGTGATGCAGGTCATGATGTTCGTCGTGCTGTTCGCGCATGACGCATGGATCTGGCTCATCAGTGTGGCCGGGGTCATGATCCTGCCGCCGTATCTCGCGAGCACCGGCTTTCTGTGGAAGTGCGCCACGCAAAAGGGCTTTCACGAGCGGGCGGGCGAGGGCAAGCGCGCGTCGATCTGGACCGGCGTGCTGGGAACCGTTTATGCGGCCTGGCTGCTCTATGCGGCCGGCCCGACCTATCTGCTGATGTCCACCATTTTCTTCGTCGTCGGCATCCCGGTGTTCTGGTATGCGCAGCGCGAGAAGGATCCGCAGTCGAACGTCTTCACCGCTCGCGAACGCGTGGCGGCCGTTGTGCTGCTTGCGGTCGCGGTGAGCGCGGTCGTGCTGTTCGCGAAGGGCATCGTGTCGGTCGGCTGATGCGCCCGCCCGCCGGCTTCCGGGTTTCGACAGCGTGACCCGGAATCTCGACGGCGGGCATGGACGCGACGGCCGCATGCGACTCCCGACCGCCGTCGCGATCGAACCACTACTTCAGGATCAAGGACCATCAAACCATGACATTGGGCGTTCACTCCGAAGCCGGCAAGCTGCGCACCGTGATGGTGTGCGCGCCGGGCCTCGCTCATCGGCGGCTCACGCCGGCCAACTGCGGCTCCTTGCTGTTCGACGACGTGCTGTGGGTCGACAAGGCGATCGAGGATCACCAGACCTTCGTGCGCGTGCTGCGCGAACGGGACGTGGAAGTGCTGGAATTCCAGCACCTGCTGGCCGAAGTCTGTCTCGATACCAACGCGCGAGACTGGATCCTCGATCGCCGCATCACCGAGGAGGAAGTCGGCACCGGCATGTTGCGGGAGTTGCGGTTGTGGCTCGAATCGATGCCGGCGCAGCGGCTTGCCGACGCACTGATCGGCGGCGTCGCCAAATCGGAGCTGCCGTTCGACGCGCGCGGCCTGTTCGGCGGCTATCTGGAGCGGTCCGACTTCGTGATTCCGCCGCTCGTGAACCTGATTTTTCAGCGCGATCCGAGCGCGTGGATCTACGGCGGCGTGACGTTGCATCCGATGTTCTGGCCGGCGCGGCGCAAGGAAACGCTGCTGCTCGCCGCGGTCTATGCGTTCCATCCGCGTTTTGCAGGCCAGGTTCGCACCTGGTGGGGCAATCCCGACGTCGACCACGGCGCACAGACGCTCGAAGGCGGCGACGTGATGGCGATCGGTAACGGCGTGGTGCTGATCGGCATGGGCGAGCGTTCGAGCCCGCAAGCCGTGACGCAGGTGGCGCGCGCACTGTTTGCCGGACACGGCGCGAAGCGCGTGATCGCCTGCCAGTTGCCGAAGTCGCGCGCGTCGATGCATCTGGACACGGTGTTCTCCTTCCTCGACGCGGACTTCGTCAGCATTTATCCGGACGTGGCCGACGAGATCCGCTGCACGAGCCTGTACCCCGGCGACGCGCTCGGGCAGGTGCGCTACGAGCGCCATGACGGCCGGTTCCTGGAAGTCGTCGCCAACGCGCTCGGCGTCGGCTCGCTGCGCGTGCTGACGACGGGGGGCGACCGCTACGAGAGCGAACGCGAGCAATGGGACGACGGCAACAACGTGCTCGCGCTGGATCGCCGCGTCGTGCTCGCGTACGACCGCAACACCTACACGAATCGCAAGATGCGCCAGGCCGGCGTCGAAGTCATCGAGCTGCCGGGCGGCGAACTCGGCCGCGGGCGCGGCGGCAGCCATTGCCTCAGCTGCCCGGTGGCGCGCGATCCGATCGCGCTCTGACCGCACATTCGACCGCGCATTCGACCGCGCATTTTGCGCCGATATCGACAGACGGAATCTCACCATGTTCAACGTACACAACCGCAGCTACCTGACGCTGATCGACTACACGCCGCGCCAGATCCGCTATCTCCTCGACCTGTCCCGCGACCTGAAGCGGGCGAAATATGCGGGAACCGAGCAGCCGCGCCTGACCGGCAAGAACATCGCGCTGATCTTCGAGAAGACCTCCACGCGCACGCGCTGCGCGTTCGAGGTTGCCGCGCACGACCAGGGCGCGCACGTCACCTATATCGACCCGACCGGCTCGCAGATCGGCCACAAGGAATCGATGAAGGATACGGCGCGCGTGCTGGGCCGCATGTACGATGCGATCGAGTATCGCGGCTTCGGCCAGGCCATCGTCGAGGAACTCGCGCAGTATGCGGGCGTGCCGGTCTACAACGGGCTGACCGACGAATTCCATCCGACCCAGATGCTGGCCGACGTGCTGACCATGCACGAACACAGCGACAAGCCGCTGCACGAGATCGCGTATTGCTACATCGGCGACGCGCACAACAATACCGGCAATTCGCTGATGATCGTCGGCGCGAAGCTCGGCATGGACGTGCGCCTGTGCGCGCCGCGGCATCTGTGGCCGCATGACGAGCTGATCGCGCAATGCCGCGAGATCGCCGCGAAAACCGGCGCCCGGCTCACGCTGACCGAGCAGCCCGCGGAAGCCGTGAAGGGCGCGGACTTCATTTACACGGACGTGTGGGTGTCGATGGGCGAGCCCGAGGAGGCCTGGGTCGAACGCATCCGCACGCTGCTGCCGTACCAGGTGAACGCTGCGCTCCTGGCGGCAGCCGGCAACCCGCGCGTGAAGTTCATGCATTGCCTGCCGGCGTTTCATGACGCTCATACGGTAGTGGGCAAGCAGCTCGCGGATCGCTTCGGCTTGACCGACGGCGTGGAGGTCACCGACGAGGTATTCGAGTCGGACGCGTCCATCGTCTTCGAGCAGGCCGAGAACCGGCTGCATACGATCAAGGCCGTGCTGGTCGCGACGCTGGCGAGCTAGGGGAGGGGAACCGATGCGTATCGTGGTCGCCCTGGGTGGCAACGCGCTGCTGCGACGCGGCGAGGCGATGACCGCCGCCGCTCAGCAGGAAAACGTGAGACTGGCCGCCGCCCAGCTCGCGGGCATCGCGCACGGCAACGAACTCGTGATCGTGCACGGCAACGGCCCGCAGGTCGGCATGCTCGCGGCATTGTCCGGGCAGGCGCCGGTTGCCGAACGTTTCCCGCTCGATGTGCTCGACGCCGAGACCGAAGGCATGATCGGCTACCTGATCGAACTCGAATTGCGCAACCGGCTGTCTGCATCGCGCCCATGCGCGACGCTGCTGACGATGGTCGAGGTCAGTGCGTCCGATGCCGCCTTCGACCGGCCCGACAAGCCGGTCGGCCCGGTGCTGACGCAGGCGGCTGCGACCGAAGCGGCACGTTCGAATGGATGGACGATCGTCGCCGACGGCAGCGGTTATCGTCGTGCCGTGCCGAGCCCTCGACCGCTGCGCTTTCTGGAGATCGAACCGGTGCGCGCGCTGCTCGCGACCCGGACTATCGTGATCTGCGCGGGTGGAGGCGGTATTCCCGTCGTGAAAGCGAACGACGGTCGGCACCGGGGAATCGAGGCGGTGATCGACAAGGACCGCAGTGCGGCGCTCCTCGCGCGCGAGCTCGACGCAGACCTGTTCGTGATCGCAACCGACGTGGCGGGCGTTTACCTCGACTGGGGCACGCCCGACGCACGCATGGTCCGGCGCACGTCGCCGGAAGCGCTCGCGGCGCTGCAGTTCGCGGCCGGATCGATGGGGCCGAAGGTCGAAGCAGTCTGCGACTTTGCGCGGACAACCGGGCGACGCGCGGCAATCGGCGCGCTCTCGGATATCGCGCGGCTCGTCGACGACACGGCGGGCACGTCGGTTCTGGTCAGTCAGGCAAGCATGTTCGTGGAGCGTTGAGGCCACTCGCGACGTGACGCGGATCGCCAACGTGCGGAGCCGGGCATTGCCGACGACGGAGTGACGAACCGGGGCTCCGATTCCGTCAGGCGCGCATCGTGAAGATCTGACGCCCTGAACCGACTTCGAGCCGAATCACAATCGCGGCGTGATCGTCAGCATCGCGAAGGTCGCGATCGGCGCGCTGTTCGGCACGCCGTCGGGCCAGCTGCGGGTGCGCTGCCATGTCGACAGGCTCCTGATCAGCCGGCTACCGGCCTCGCATCCGGCGCAGGCGCGCATGCCGGTGCGCGGCCTCTCGTCGAAGCCGACCCGACGTTCGTGAGGGTCCATCCCTGCGTGTCGCCGAAGATTCAGTTGTCCGCCCCGCATACCGAGCGGGCCGGCGTGCGCTCGAGCGCCCCGGCCCCGCCTGATGCCGGCGGCCCGGGGCGATAGCGACGCAGCGATCGGTGCGGGTTTCTTCATCGCGGCTCCTGCGGCACTCCGGCCTGTCCGGTTTCACGGTGAAAGCGTGCGATCCGTGGCTTGACCACGGTCGGCGCGAGCCGCCGGTTCGTCGCGCGACCGGCGCCGGTTGTCGGGCAGCGTGCGGTGATGTCCGTCGGTTGACGCACATCAACAAGGCAGTGCCGTGGCCATGGAAGATTGACGTACGAGTACGAAATCAAGTATTGCGAGCGCACCACACTGATGAACCGGCTCTCGCCATCAATCGGCGCAATCAACAGGAGCTGAACATGGGAATCTGGATGCAAATCGCTTACTTCGGCTTCGCCGGGTCGACTCAGTTGGAAGCGGAAGCGAGCATCCAGCTGATGCGCCTCGAGCAGTTCAGTCCGCAACTGGCCGGCTGCCATCTCGCGATCGAGGCCATGGGCGCGTCGACTCGCCAGCCGAGGTATGACGTACGACTCGATCTGATCACGCGCAACGGGGAACTCCGTCCCGTTCCGCATATGACGGGTGCGGATCCCATGAACGCGTTGGAGCGGGCATTCGACCTCGCCGAGCGGCAACTCGGCACGAGCGCGGCCACTGGAACCCACGAAAACTCTCGCTGACACGTCCCGCGCATCGGGCGCGCTTCGCCATGGCCCGATGCACTGGCCCGCGGCGGTTTGCGGCGACTCGCCAGGCGTGTGTTGATCCGCCGCGTCGACGGAGCCGGCGCAGCCGGCAGCCTTGGTCCGATTAACTTTCCTCGTCGCCCGTGAATACCTCGTGTTCCGGCGTCTCCGCCGTATCGTCGACCCACTGCACCCGCCATGTGCCTGTCACTGGCGCCTGCATGGCGTCGCGCAGCCAGCGCGCGCAGCCGGCCTGGCCTTCGAACGGCCCGGACGATGCGTCGAGATCGAGATCGTCGAGCCAGCAGAGGGTGCCGGCGTTGTCGGGCCCCGTCATCAGGGTGGCGCTGCCTTCGCGGACGAGTGTCCCCCACGCGGCCAGGTCCATTCCGGCATGACCCTCGCGCGACCAGCGTCGCGTGGCCGTGTCGATCCAGAGAATGGCATAGGCCGACGGGTTGTCGCAGGCGAAAGTATCGAGATGCAGCGTGATCCGCACAATGGGCTCCGAATCGATGAAGGAGGGCGGTCGCCGTCACCGGCGGTCGCGGCTTTTACTGGCTCATGACCCGGCGAATCAGCGTATGCGCGTCCTCGGAGGACAGCGGGCCGCCGTGCTCGGCGGGCGGCGGCATCGCGGCGTCGCCCCGGTGCGCACGGCCGCCCGGTCTCGGTGTGTCATTGGAGCGGTAGTCGTCGCGCGCGTGTCCGGCAAGTAGTCCGACTCAGTCTATGCGTGGCCCCGAGCCGGCGCTTGATGCAGGTCAAATGCGGGAACGCGCTCGCCGACCGGTTCTTCGCGATCTGGCGCGCGACCGGACTGGAATCGCCCGGGATGGAAAGTCAGGCAGGGTTTGGAGAACAGCCGCCGGGGAAGAATGCCGACTGCGGCTACGGCCGGTGAAAACCCTCGCGGACGGCGCTCGGGTACGCCAGCAGCCGCAAGCGCCAACCGCCGGCTGTCCGACTCGAAAGGGGCACGCATCCCGCCCGGATAGCGCGGCCGGGTCACGACATGCGCCGGCCGCTGTGCGGCCGTCATCGCATCGATACGCGCCGATGCCGGCCGGCGGGAGATTCGTCCATGCACGCGTCGGCGGGGTAACGACGGGGCGTGCGGCCGCGGTTCGCGATCGGCCCGAGACCGTGGCCGCCTCCCGGCGAATACGCGCGGCTCACGGCATCGGGCTCCGGCTTCCCGGCGTCGCGGGCCAGCGCCAGTCGCGGATTTCCGGCAGGTCGTCGCCGTACCGGTCCACATGGCGGCGATGCTCGACCAGCCTGTCGCGCAGGTACTGCCTGAAAAGCGCGCCCGACTGCACGTGTTCGCCCGCATGATCGAGCACGGCCTCGCACAGATGGAACCGGTCGACCCGGTTGAGGACCGTCATGTCGAACGGCGTCGTGGTCGTTCCTTCCTCGATGAAACCGTGCACGTGGAAATTCGCGTGATTCGTGCGGCGATAGGTCAGCCGGTGAATCAGGGTGGGGTAGCTGTGATGCGCGAATATCACCGGCCGGTCGGTCGTGAACATCGCGTCGAAATCCGCGTCGCTCAGCCCGTGCGGATGAACGTCGGCGGGCTCCAGCGTCATCAGGTCGACGACGTTGACGACCCGGACGCGCAACGCCGGCAGATGGGTGCGCAGCAGGTCGACGGCCGCGAGCGTCTCGAGCGTCGGCACGTCGCCCGCGCAGGCCATCACGACATCCGGCTCGCCGTCGCTGCTCGCCCATTCCCAGATGCCCGCGCCGGTGCTGCAATGCCGGATCGCGGCATCCAGATCGAGCCATTGCGGCGCCGGCTGCTTGCCGGCGACGATCACGTTGATCCGGTTCCAGGTGCGCAGCGCGTGATCCGTGACGACCAGCAGCGTGTTCGCGTCGGGCGGCAGATAGACGCGCACCGTGTCGGCCTTCTTGTTGACCGCGAAATCGATGAAGCCCGGGTCCTGGTGGCTGAAGCCGTTGTGGTCCTGCCGCCAGACGTGCGATGTCAGCAGGTAGTTGAGCGACGGCAGCGGCCGCCGCCAGCGGATTTCCCGGCAGGCCTTCAGCCATTTCGCATGCTGGTTGAACATCGAATCGACGATATGAATGAACGCCTCGTAGCACGACATCAGCCCGTGTCGCCCGGTCAGCAGATAACCTTCGAGCCAGCCCTGGCAGGTGTGCTCGCTGAGCATCTCCATGACCCGGCCGTCGGGCGCGAGCTGGACGTCGTCCGGATCGGTCTCGGCCATCCAGGTGCGCGCGGTGACGTCGAACAGCGCCGACAAGCGGTTGGATTCCGTTTCGTCGGGGCCGAACACGCGAAACGTCCGGTCGGCCAGATTCGCGGACATCACGTCGCGCAGGAAGCCGCCCATCACGCGCGTGGCCTGCGCGTCGACCTGCCCGGGCGCGGGCACCGCCACCGCGTGGCGGGTGAAATCCGGCATCCGCAACTCGCGCGCTTCGCCGCCGCCGTTCGCCACCGGATTCGCGCTCATCCTGCGCGATCCGGCCGGCGACAGTGACCGGATCGCCTCGCACGGACGCCCGTCCGCGTCGAACAGTTCGTCGGGGCGATAGCTGCTCAGCCAGGCTTCCAGCAATTGCAGGTGTCCCGGTTGTTTCAGGTCGGCGATCGGCACCTGATGCGAACGGAAGTGCCCCTCCGTTTTCAGGCCGTCGACGCGCTTCGGGCCGGTCCAGCCCTTGGGCGTGCGCAGCACGATCATCGGCCAGCGAGGGCGGTCGAGCTCGCGTCCGCCGCGCGCCCGGTTCTGGATGCCGCGAATGTCGTCCAGCGCGTCGTCGAGCGCGGCCGCCATGCGCTGGTGCATGGCCATCGGCTCGTCGCCCGAGACGAACAGCGGCCGATAGCCATAACCGGTCAGCAGGCTCTCCAGTTCGTCCTGTCCGATGCGGCTGAGGATCGACGGACTGGCGATCTTGTAGCCGTTCAAATGCAGGATGGGCAGCACCGCGCCGTCCGATGCCGGATTGAGGAATTTGTTCGAGTGCCAGGCGGTGGCGAGCGGCCCGGTTTCCGCCTCGCCGTCGCCCACGACGCAGGCGACGATCAGCCCGGGATGATCGAACGCCGCGCCGAACGCATGCGACAGCGAGTAGCCCAGTTCGCCGCCTTCATGAATGGAGCCCGGCGTCTGCGGTGCGACGTGGCTCGGTACGCCGCCGGGGAAGCTGAACTGGCGAAACAGCGCCGCCATGCCCTCGGCGTTTTGCGGCACGTTCGGATAGGTGTCGCTGTACACCCCTTCGAGCCATGCGTTGGCAAGCACGCCGGGGCCGCCGTGGCCCGGCCCGGCGATGAACAGCATGTCCAGGTCGCGTGCGTTGATCACCCGGTTCAGATGCGCGTAGATGAAGTTCAGCCCCGGCGTCGTGCCCCAGTGACCGAGCAGACGAGGCTTGACGTGCGCGATCTGCAGCGGCTCGCGAAGGAGCGGATTGTCGAGCAGATAGATCTGCCCGACCGACAGATAGTTGGCGGCCCGCCACCACGCGTTCATGCGATGCAGCAGTGCGTCGGAAAGCGGGGCTGGGGAGGCCAGGTCGGCTTGGGTCATGCAACGCTCCTGAAAGCGGCCGTGCCGCATGGAAGACAGTGCGATTCGCGACGAATCGATCAGCATCCACCGTACGGTGAGTCGCGGCGCGGCGCTTGATCGTCATCAAGCCGGTGCAACGGCCGGCAGGCGAATTCGTCATACGGCTTGCCGATCTTGCCGATCTTGCCGATTTGGCAGGGCCCACGCCGGACATGTCCGCCGCTGCCCGACCGCGGCCGGCGGCGGGATCGTCGGTAACGCGGATAGCGGCTCCGCAACGTGGAAAACGATGCGCGCCGCCTTCGGCGCACGTAGCACAGTTGCGCAGTTGCGCAGTTCTCGAATCAACCGGGGAAGGCCGGCACCGTCCCCGGCAACGAACCGACGCACGAGCGCTTCGCCGCTTCTGCGGCGGCGCGCCCCCGCTCCGCGTGCAACGCGGCCATTAGCGGCCGCCAGTATCCCGCTGACAGGAATCGATCGATCGGCACCTCCGTGTCGAAGGAAAGCGAGATCGCCGCTTCGTGCGGCGTCAACGGCTCGGCGTCGCGCCATTGCGCGTCCAGCACCGCCGGCCCCGCATCGGACGCGTCGCTTCCGGCCAGCCAGCGCCGCTTGACGCGTTCCGCCATGCAGGCCCGGCCGGCGCGGAAATCGAGGATGAACACCGGTACGCCAAGCGCCTCGGCAAGCGCGATGAAGCGCGCCCGGCGGGCGTGGGCCAGGAAGGTGGCGTCGACGATCGTCGGGTAGCCTGCCCGCAGCGTGGTTTCCGCGATCGCGCGCAGCCGATCGTATTGGGCGTCGATCGCGCGCGCCGCATAGGCGCCGTCGGATAATGCGCCGCGCTCGACGGGGGCAAGCGGATGCGTGCGTTTGCGCTCGCTGTCGCTCGACACGCGGACCGCGCCGATCAGATCGGCGAGTGCGCGGCTTGCGACGGATTTGCCGGAGCCGGACACGCCGTGGCATAGCAGCAGATACGGCGGCGGCCGGTCTGCGACGCGCGCGGCGAGCGCAATGTAACGTCCGGCCACGCGCAGGTCGTCGTTTTGTGCCGATGTGAGTCGCGGGCCGCCCGAACCGGCGCGCAGCACGGCCACCTGCGCGCGCACCAGCGCGCGATAGCCGACGTACAGCGGCAGCGCCGCGAGGCCGGCGAAATCGCCGGTCGCCTCCAGCCAGCGATTGAGCAGGCGACGGGCGAGATCGGCGCGCCCGTGCGCGCACAGATCCATCACCAGGAATGCCAGGTCGTTGACGACGTCGATCCAGCGGAGTGCGTCGCTGAATTCGATGCAGTCGAACATCAGCACGTCGGTGCCCCGGCGGACCAGATTGTCGAGATGCAGGTCGCCATGGCAGGCGCGCACGAAGCCGTCCGCGCGGCGCGCATCGAGATGACGGGCGAGTGCCGTGCAGCTGTGTCGATAGCTGTCCCGCAGCGCGGCAGGCAGGGCCATCGGCCCGACCGCGAACGACGCGAGCACGGCGTCGAGTTGCGCGTGCAGCAAGGCCGCGCTGCCGAACGCGGCGGACGGCACGTCCTTGCTGGCGCGCGCATGAAAGCTCGCGAGCCGGGCCGCGACGCGGTCGATATCCGCGTTCGTGAGCGCTCCCGCCGCAAGCAGGCGGGAAAACAGCGCTGCCTGGTCGAAACGGCGCATCTTCACCAGATAGTCGATGGCCGCCACCGCACGCGTATCGCAGCCGGCAAGCCGGCAACCGCGCCGCGTGCGTTCGAGCGGCATGACGGCCAGATAGAGTTCGCGCGCCAGCGGCCGGTTCAGGACCAGCTCGGCGGCGCAGCTGCGGCGCCGGGCGGCGAGGGGTCTGAAGTCGGCAAAGCCCAGGTCGAGCGGCTTGAGCCGCTTGTAGGCGAAACGTCCGGCCAGGTAGACCACCGACAGATGCGTCTCGATTCGTTCGATCCGGCCGGCAGGGTGCGGGTAGAAGGACGCGCGCCGCAGCGCCGCGTCGAGCCGCCGCGCGTGACGGCGGGCTGCCCGCAACCGGTTCTGCTTTCGCAGCGGGCCCAAACGGCGGGGGAGCACGGCAAGCGACATGATTTCCGTGGGATTCGACAATGAATCGCGCATGAAGGGCGTCCGGCCGCCGGATGCGGCTGCCGCCCCGGTCCGGGCTCGCCGCCGTGTCCGCACGAGTCCGCGGACGGGCGCGCCGGCGCGGTTCCGGCGGGTTTCGCGCCTAATCATCGCCGGCTCCGAACATGCGGGTCGCGTCGTCGTAGGTGTAGAGCCCCGACGCGCGGCCCCAGTCGATGACGGTTCGCAGCGTATCCGCGGCGTCCTGCCGGTTCAGGTGATCTTCCAGTTCGAGCTCGAAACGCTCGCGCGGCGCCCGGTGCCCGTCACGCTCGTCGAGGATTGCCCGGATGTGGCTGGCAAGCGGGACGAAATGCTCGAGATGCTCGCGCAACAGCCGCTTGCGGTCGGCCGCATGTCCCTGCGCATAGACCCGGCCGGCGGCGGTCAGCCGTATCGCTCCGTCGTGCAGTTCCGCGAACGCCAGCAGATGCAGCGCGGCGGCGGCGGGCAGCAGTTCGTTCACCTTGAGCAGCGGCCCGGCGATCTTCGACAGTTCGGTGTAGCCGTTGGTCGAGCCGGCGGCGAGCGTCTCGATGAAGCCGTCGATGCGGTGGCTCGACACCATCGGCAGCCGCTGCGTGAAATCGGGCAGTCCCTTGCGCTGCGCATCGAGCGATTCGACGAGCCGCGCGGTCAGGATCGCGTAGATTTCGTTGGCGAGCGCCTGGAACTGGCTGTCGAGACGCTGGCGCGGATGCGGCAGCGGAATCTCGAGCTCGGCGACGATCTGGCCGGGATGCGCACCCAAGACGAGCACGCGGTCGCACATCTGCACCGCTTCCTCGATGTTGTGCGTGACGAGCAATACCGCTTTGGTCGGCAACTGCCGCGCGGCCCAGAGATCCAGGAAATCCAGGCGCAGCGTGTCGGCGGTCAGCACGTCGAGCGCCGAGAACGGCTCGTCCATCAACAGCAGCGCCGGTTCGCCGACCAGCGCGCGCGCAAACCCGACGCGTTGCCGCATGCCGCCCGAGAGTTCGCGTGGAAATGCGGATTCGAAGCCGTCGAGACCGATCAGCTCGATGACCGACAACGCGCGCCGGCGAACGACGTCGCGCGGCAAGCCGCTCGCATCCAGTCCCAGCTCGACGTTGTCCAGCACGGTCAGCCACGGGTAGAGCGCGAACGTCTGGAACACGACCCCGATCCCTTCCGCGGGGCCCGCGAGCGGCGCGCCGCGATAACGGACCTGGCCGGACGAGGGCTTGATGAGGCCGCCCGCGATGCGCAGCAGCGTGGATTTGCCGGACCCCGACCGCCCCAGCAAGCCAAGAATCTCGCCTTCGCGCAGCGTCAGGTCGACGCCGGCCAGTACCGGCAGCGGTGCGCCCGAGGGTTTGGCGAACGACATGCAGATATCGTGCAGTTCGATCACGGGCGGCGCTTCGCGAATTGCCGGCGCGGCGTCGGGCTGGATGGAAGCAGGCGTAAGCTCGGACATGGGCGGACTCAATCCAGTCGGGCGCGGCGTTCCGCATACACATAGAGCGGACGCCACAGCAGGCGGTTGGTGGCGATCACCAGGATCGACATCATCGTGATGCCGAGTGCGATGCGCAGGTAATCGCCCGCAACGGTCATGTGTGCGATATAGGCGCCGAGCCCGCCTCCGTCGAGCGCGGTCGGCCCCCAGCTGACCGCTTCGGACACGATGCTGGCGTTCCACGCGCCACCCGATGCCGTGATCGCACCCGTGACGTAATACGGAAAAATGCCGGGGAGCACCACCTTGCGCCACCACGCATGCGGCCGCAGGCGCAGGCTCGCGGCGGCTTCCCGCAGATCGTTCGGCAGCGCGGTCGTGCCCGCGATCACGTTGAACAGGATGTACCACTGCGTGCCCAGGATCATGAGCGGGCTCAACCAGATCTTCGGCGCGAGGCCGAAGCGTACGATCAGGAACACCGCCATCGGAAACAGCAGGTTGGCGGGAAATGCCGCGAGAAACTGCGCAATCGGCTGCACGCGCTCCGTCAACCTTGGCCGCAGTCCGATCAGCACCCCGAGCGGCACCCAGACGATCGACGCGATCGCGATCAGCACGACGACCCGCGCCAAGGTCAGCATGCCGTCGTGCGCGACGACGGCGACATCGCTCCACATCAGGCGCGGCACGGCGACGCGCAGCAGGACCGAGACCAGCCAAGCGAGGCCGGCGGCGCACGAGGCCAGCCAGATCGCGTCGCCCGCGCGCCGGGACAAGGGCAGACGCGGCGTGAGCGCATGCCGCGGCAACGCGAGGCGCGCGTGCGCGGCCCGCTGCAGGATCGAGCCGAGCGGCGCGCTGGCCTGCCGAATCAGGCTGGAGCGCCGCAGCAGATCGAGCACCCAGCTGTGCGGCGCGCTTCGGCTGGCCGTCTGCTCGAAGCGGAACTTGTCGGCCCAGGCGACCATCGGCCGAAACAGCAACTGGTCGTAGAGCACGATGGCGACGGTCATCGCGAGAATCGCATAGCCGACCGCGTGGAGATCGCGCTGCTCGATCGCCCGCGCGACATACGAACCGACGCCCGGCAGCGCGATCTGCAGGTTGCCGACCGAAATCGCTTCGGAGGCAACCACGAAGAACCATCCGCCCGACATCGACATCATCGTGTTCCAGATCAGGCCGGGCATCGCGAACGGCACCTCGAGCCGCCAGAATCGTTGCCATGCCGACAGCCGCAGGCTGCGGCTCGCTTCGTCCAGATCGTGCGGCACCATCCGCAGCGACTGGTAGAAACTGAAAGCCATGTTCCATGCCTGGCTCGTGAAGATCGCGAAAATCGCCGCCAGTTCGGCGCCGAGCAGATTGCCGGGAAACAGCGACACGAAAAATACCACCGTAAACGACAGGTAACCGAGAATCGGCACCGATTGCAGGACGTCGAGCAGCGGAATCAGCACCATTTCCGCGCGGCGGCTCTTCGCCGCGAGCGTCGCGTAGGTGAAGGTGAAACACAGCGACGCGAACAGCGCGGCCAGCATGCGCATCACCGTGCGCAGCGTGTATCCCGGCAATGCGTCGGGCGCGAGCGTGACGCTCGCGTGCTGCGCGATCGCGAGAGGGCCGACCATCTGCCGCGCGCCGGCGCCGACGAGCACCACCAGGCCGAGCACCAGCAGCACGGCAAGCGGGTCGCGCCAGTCGGGCGCGCGCGGGTGCCAGTGTCCGCCGTGCAGGATGTCCGCATGGTGCTCCAAAGTGGGTCCCCCCGTTCGGTTTCGTCACATCGTCGGCCACGCTGGCCGGCGGGCCGTTGACATGGGTCAAGCATGGCCTGAGCCGCTCGGGACGGGCGACGGCGCGGGGGGCCGGATCGGGTTCATGCGAGTGGGTCAGGTATCGCCCGGGCGGGCGCGATCCGGCCGGTTGCACGCGCAGGCGCCCGGGCCATGCGCCGCTGCGGCGAATCCGCCCGGTCCGGGACCAGGTGCACTCGACACTCGGCGCCCGGCGCCCGGGAAGCTTCGTCCACGCGCGCCGCGGGTCCGTCGCGACATCGGCGTGCGCGTTGAGATGGATCAATCCCCGTTGCAGGATCGCTGAATACGCTGCGAAGGAGGGTGCGTGAACGCGCGTGGACGATACGCTCGCACCGCCGTGCCGCGCCATGCCGGAATTCGCGGCACGGAGCGCCGTCTCGGCCAGGCTGCAGCGACGCATGCGCCGACCGGTCCATCGCTCTTACCGCCAGATCTTTCTCATGGAATACAAAGACTATTACGAAGTGCTGGGCCTGGCGCGCGACGCGACTCAGGACGACATCAAGCGGGCGTATCGCAAGCTCGCGCGCAAATATCACCCCGACGTCAGCAAGCATCAGGATGCCGAAGCGAATTTCAAGGAAGTCGGGCAGGCCTACGAGGTGTTGAAGGACCCCGAGAAGCGGGCTGCCTACGACAGACTCGGCGCCGGATGGCATGGCGGCGACGCATTTCACCCGCAGCCGAACTGGGACGAAGGGTTCGAATTCAGCGGAGCCGGTGCGCCGCCCGACTTCGACGACTATCTGGCGTCGATCTTCGCCGCCGGGCGGGCCAGGCAGGATCGGCCGCTCAACGCCGGGCGCGATCACCATGCGAAGCTCGTCGTCGATCTGGAAGACGCGTATCGCGGCGCGCAGCGCGTCATTTCGCTGAGCGTGCCGGTCGTCGACCCACAGGGTCACGTGCGGCTGCAACCGCGGACGCTGAACGTCGCCATCCCGAAAGGCATCCGGGCCGGACAGTTCATCCGGTTGGCGGGACAGGGCGGTGCAGCGCATGGCGGCGGCGCGCCCGGCGACCTGTATCTCGAGATCGTGTTTCGCGACCATCCGCGGTTTCAGGTGGACGACCGGGATGTGACGGTCGATCTCCCGGTCGCGCCGTGGGAAGCGGCACTCGGCGCAACGGTCACGACGCCGACGCCCGACGGCGAGGTCGCGGTGACCGTGCCCGGGAATTCGCCATCCGGAAGACGGCTGCGATTGAAAGGCAAGGGGATTCCCGGCGATCCGCCCGGCAACCTGTACGTGAAGCTGAATATCGTGCTGCCGCCCGCCGACAGCGAGCGGAGCAAGGCCGCCTACGACACCATGCGCCAGTCGTTCGATTTCGACCCGCGCGCGCATTTTTACGGGTGATGCATGATGAAAGAATCCGAAACCGCCTGTCTGCAAGGACAGGTCATCGACGAGTGCGTCGAACTGACGTTCGTCGAGCTGTGCCGGATGAGCGGCGCGTCCGAGGAAGAAGTGACGCTGTGGGTCGCGGAGGGCGCGCTCGATCCGATCGGCGCCGGTCCGCGAGAGTGGCGTTTCAGCGGCGCGGTGCTGCGCCGCGTCGCGATCGCGCAGCGCCTGTCCCGGGACCTGATGATCAACCCGCCAGGCATCGCGCTCGCGCTCGATCTGCTCGACGAGATCGATGCGCTGCGCGCTCGCACCCGGGCCACCGCGGCCACGCATCGGGAATCGGGGCCGCCCGCGGGCTCCGCCTGATTCAACTGCCCGACGGGCGAGATTGATCACGGGGGCGGCCGTGACGAAGCGCGGCCGCCACGATTGCGATCCGAGGAGACTTGATCATGGGAAACGACTTTCGCAAGGCAACACGAGCGGAAAAATCGCAGCGCGTATGGGAGGGCGACGACGTCGGCCTTCGACAGTATGTGCGGCGCGTCTACAACTATATGGCCGGAGGCCTGGCGCTGACGGGCGCCACTGCCTACATCGGCGCGTCGACGGGGTTTTACCGCTCGATCGCCGGAACGCCCCTGTTCTGGGTCGTGCTGCTCGCACCGCTGGCGCTGGTCATGTTCCTGAGCTTCCGCATCGAGCACATCAGTTTCGGCGCGGCGCAGATCAGTTTCTGGGCCTACGCAGCGCTGGTCGGGCTCTCCCTTTCCGGCATCTTCCTCGTGTATACGGGCGAGAGCATTGCACGCGTATTCTTCATCAGCGCGGCCACCTTCGGCGCAACGAGCCTCTATGGCTACTCGACACGGGCCGATCTCTCACGCTTCGGCTCCTTTCTGTTCATGGGGCTGATCGGCATCATCATCGCGGGGGTCGTGAATCTCTTCCTGGCTTCCTCGGCGCTGCAGTTCGTCGTTTCAGTGATCGGCGTGCTCGTGTTCACGGGGCTCACCGCATACGACACGCAACGCATCAAGCGCCTCTACATAGCGGGCGAAGAGGGCGAGATCGTCGGCAAGAAGGCGATCCTGGGGGCGCTTGCGCTCTATCTCGACTTTCTCAACCTTTTCCTGATGCTGATGCGGCTCCTCGGCAACCGCCGCAGCTAGGCGAACAGTTGCGGATCGGGAGCGGGAGCGCCGCGGAAAGCCGGCGGGATCACCTCCGGTGCAAGCAGGGGCAGATTCCTGTCCAACCCGCGCGCTTGTGACAGGAATTTACGTCGACCTTGTTCGCCCCCGACAAACGCAACCTCAATAGCGGCTCGGATCTTTCACCAGCAGCCCGTCGGGCTTCCATCTTCCGGAGTCAAGTGTCCCCAAAAGCATCGTGCGTGCGGGAGGCCCCTCCGGATCGTTGTAGTGAACGACGCTATGCTGGATGCCGGTAATGACGATCACATGACCCGGTTCATCCAGAAAATGACCCGCAGCCCAGATCGGACCGGAGTCCGTCAGTACCGCGGCGAGCCACTCCGGGGTGATCTTGTCGGGCTGATCAAGCGGCACGAGTCCTTCAGCGGCGCATAACTCAAGGATCCTTGCCTCGGGGAGCCCCCGGTCCGCCTGCCATAGCTTCGGAATGCCCCGGCGCGGTCCAGGGCGGAAGTAGTACGAAACCATGCACGCCGCGGCATACCAGCACGCGTTTTTCACCTCTTTGGAACCTGACTTGGTCATCTTCACGCCGCTCTGATCGACCAGTCCAACGTTTAGTCTGACGTCTACCATTTCGGGTCTCGAAGCATGATGAATCTATAAGAGTAGGAAGAGTCGGGCTCGGGGACAACCATCCCGGCAGATCATGGCGATCCGTTCCATTGCAGCCATCGAAGCCTCCGGCGCTGGGTTGCCGGCGCGGGCTATGGCGCGAGTGGGCCGTGCAACGACTTTAGGGGTCAGATATCGTTCCGCGATTTAATTTCGATAATTCACATTATGTCAAATATGATATTCACCCGAAAACCCAACTGAAATCACCGCCAGACAACGCCGCAATCGCGCCTCTCCGGTCGCCCGCCGCCGTTCTTTTTCCCGACCGAACGCCGAACCTCCAACTCGACATCAAGGACACACGGCAACTCGCGACGACCCTCGAAGCCGTCGTCGTCCCAACCAGCCACAACAACCGCCCGCAACCACCAGCATCAGGACGACATCATCCCCTGCATCTTGTGCGAGAAATGCGCGCGCTCGGCCGTCTCCATCAGCGCCAGGAATTCGTCCTGCGTCATGTGGATCAGCGCTTCGTGGTCGCCGGCCTCGAAATAGACTTCCGGCTGCTGCGCGAGGCGCTCCTCGAGGAACGTCTTCATCCCGTACGCCATGCAGACCGGCGGCAGCGCGCCCATGTCGCAATCCTTGAACAGTTCGCGCAATTCGACCTCCCGGGCGAGCACGAGATGGCGGCCCGTCTTCACCCAGAGATCCGACAGGCGCACGGCGTGCGTCGTCGGCAACACGGCGGCGACGTAGCCCTCGTCGTCCTCGAGGAGCACGGTTTTCGCGAGGCGATCGCCGGGAATATGCGCGGCGGCGGCCGTCTCCATGCTCGTATGGCTATAAGGGTGGTACACGACTTCGTACCGCGATGACTTCTGGCGCAGGCAATCCTGCAGGGTGGCTGACACGGACATGGCACACCTCGTCTGACGAATCGAGCGAACGGCGTTCGCACCGGATTCGTTCAGCATAGTTCGCATTCGGGCCGATGGAAATCACCGCCTCGCCCCAACGTCATTCGGGCTCCAACCCAGGTTCCAACCCCTTTTCGCGCAGCCATTCGCGGTTGAAAAGCCGCGCGCGATAGATGTCGCCGCGATCGCACAGCAAGGTCACGATCGTGTGTCCCGGGCCCATCCGGCGGGCCAGCCAGACCGCCGCCGCGACGTTGATGCCGCTCGATCCGCCGACGTACAGCCCTTCTTCGCGCAGCAGCCGGTAGACCATCTTCACGCACTGCGTATCGTCGATCCGCACGGCGTCATCGATCGGCGCGCCGGCGAGATTCGCGGTGACGCGCGTCGAGCCGATGCCTTCGGTGATCGAGTTGCCTTCGGCGCCGAGATCGCCCGTTTTCACGTAACCGTAGAGCCCGCTGCCGTGGGGATCGGCCAGTACGATCCGGACCTCCGGATTCTGCTCCTTCAGGTAGCGGCTCACGCCCGCCAGCGTGCCGCCCGTGCCGGTCGCGCAGACGAATGCATCGACCGTGCCCGCCGTGTCGCGCCAGATTTCCGGCCCGGTCGTCTCGTAGTGAGCCTGCCGGTTGACGACGTTGTCGAACTGGTTGGCCCATACCGCGTTGTCGAGTTCGTCCGCGAGCCGCCCGGCAATCTTCTGATAGTTGTTCGGGTCGCGGTACGGCGCCGCCGGCACCGGGCGCACGTCGGCGCCGAGTGTGCGCAGGATCGCCATCTTGTCCGGCGATTGCGTGTCGGGAATCACGATCACGCAGCGATAACCGCGTGCCGCGCAGATATGCGCAAGGCCGATGCCCGTGTTGCCCGCCGTGCCCTCGACGACGGTGCCGCCCGGCTTCAGTGCGCCGCGCAGCTCGGCGTCGCGGATGATGTAGAGCGCCGCGCGATCCTTCACCGAGCCGCCCGGATTCATGAATTCCGCCTTGCCGAGGATCTCGCAGCCCGTTTCCGCGCTGAGCTTCGCCAGCCGGATCAACGGTGTGCGACCCACGCAGTCGACGAAGCCTTGTCGCACGTCCATTTCGCCCTCCTTTGCATTCGCGCTCGCGCGCCATACACAACGAAGGATAGGACGCGCCCGCCGCTTTCGGCGCCGGCCGCCGCGTACTAAGCTTGGAGAGCCCATTGCGGCGCGCGCGCCGCATCGCCAGACGAGGTCCGCCATGCTGCAATTGCAAACCGTCGCCGTCGACAAGCCCGAGGCCATGAATTTCATCCTCGGCCAGTCGCATTTCATCAAGTCCGTCGAGGACATCCACGAGACGCTGGTCGGCACCGTGCCCGGCATCCGTTTCGGGCTCGCGTTCTGCGAGGCATCGGGCAAGCGGCTCGTGCGCCGTTCCGGCACCGATGCGGAGCTCGTCGAACTCGCGTGCCGCAACGCCCTCGCAATCGGCGCCGGTCACGCTTTCATCGTGTTCCTCGGCGACGGTTTCTATCCGGTCAACGTGCTCAATGCGATCAAGGCCGTGCCGGAGGTCTGCCGGATCTACTGCGCGACCGCGAACCCGACCGACGTGATCGTCGCGGAAACCGCGCAAGGACGCGGGATCGTCGGCGTCGTCGACGGCTTTCCGCCGCTCGGCATCGAGAACGACGACGACGTGCGCTGGCGCAAGGATCTGCTGCGCACGATCGGATACAAGGCGTAGCGTGGGCCGCCGGGGCGGACGGATCATGATCGCGCCTTCCCTGCCGGGGCCCGTCCTGCAGACTCCGCTGCATCAAAGGCGCGGTCGCGGTCGGGATTTCGGGGCGTAGGAAAACCGGACCGTTAGTTGCATTTCTGAAGGCGAAGGTACGCTTCCGCTTGCGTCGCGCCACTGCCGCCCGGCTGTCCTATACTGGCCGCAGCAGACCGACCGACGGCCGCGCCGACACACCGGCCACGGCCGCCGATTCTTCCCGGAGCAACGCATGCATTACCAGCTGATTTACGAACTCGTCGACGATTACCTGTCCCGTCGCGAGCCGTTCCGCGCCCAGCATCTCGCGCTCGCGCAGGCCGCGACCGAGCGCGGCGAACTCGTGCTCGCCGGCGCGCTGTCGGACCCGGCCGATCAGGCCGTGCTCGTGTTCGAAGGCGATTCGCCGGAAGCGGCCGAGTCGTTCGCGCGCGCCGATCCGTACGTGCAGAACGGCCTCGTGAAATCCTGGCGCGTGCGCCCGTGGCGCGTCGTGGTCGGCAAGCACGCGCCGCGCTAGACGCGCGAGGCTACAGCCACCCTGCCCGCTTGAAGCGCCACCACAGCGCGAGATCGGCCGCGACCATCACCGCAATGCAGCCGTAGAAGCCGTATTTCAGGTGCAACTCGGGCATGTTCGCGAAGTTCATCCCGTAGATGCCGGCAATCATCGTCGGAATCGCGAACAACGCCGCGAACGAGCCGAGCCGCTTGGTCACCTCGTTCTCGGCGAGCGAGATCATTCCGAGGTTGACCTGGATCGCCGTCACGACCATCTCGCGCCGCCCTTCGATCGTCTTCACGATCCGCTGCAGATGGTCGTACACGTCGCGGAAGTAATGCTCCATCCCGCTGCATATCTGCGGGATGCGTCCGCCCGTGAGCTTCGCGAGCGGCTCGATCAGCGGCGCCGTGTGCTGATGCAGCATCACGAGGCGGCGCTTCAGCGAATAGAGATCCTCGATGATCGCGCGCGACGACGCGGGCGTGGCCTTCGTGAAGATGCGGTCCTCGAGTTCCTCGAGTTCGGCGCCGAGCGTTTCGAGGATCGGGAAATAGCGGTCGACGACCTGGTCCATCAGCGCATAGAACACGAACGCCGAGCCTTCCTGCAGCAGATGCGGCTCGCGCTCGCAGCGCTTGCGCACGTCGCGGAAGTCCTGCTCGGTGTGGTTGCGGATCGACAGCACATAGTTCGGGCCGACGAACACGTTCAGCTCGCCGACCTTGAGTTCGCCGTCGCCGTCGAGCTCGACCATATGCAGCACCGCGAACAGCGAATCGCCGTACTCCTCGATCTTCGGCCGCTGATGCCCCTTGCGGGCATCCTCGAGCGCGAGTTCGTGCAGCCCGAACTCCTCGCCCATCAGGTCGATTTCGTCGGGCGTCGGATCCTTCAGCGCGACCCACACGAAGCACTCGGGCTTCGACACGTAGTCGCTGATGGCGTCGATATCGATGTCGGCCAGCTTGCGGCCGTCCTGGTATGCAGCACAGTTGATCAGCATGTTGTCGGTGATGTTGCGGTTTACGCATCAGTTTACCGGTTTGCTACGCGGTCGGCCCGGCTTGCGCGGCACACCGATATTGGTCATGATCGGGCTGCGTGCACCGCAGCACGCGCACCAACGCACTTCGGCACGTACGCCGCACGGCCGTGCGGCCCAACCGTCAAGGAGACAGACCCATGTGGTATTTCTCGTGGATACTCGGCATCGGCGTGGCACTCGGCTTCGGCATCATCAACGCGATGTGGCTGGAAGCGGAAGTGTTCTCGCGCGGCGACAAGCGCAGCGACACGTCGAGCCAGGGGTCGGGGAGCAAATATTCGTGACGCACCTGGTGTTCTTCTGCGGTCACGCCGGCACCGGCAAGACCACGCTCGCGAAGCGGCTCATCGGGCCGCTGATGCGCGCGACCGGCGAAGCTTTCTGCCTGCTCGACAAGGACACGCTGTACGGCCGCTACAGCTCGGCCGCGATGGGCGCGCTCACCGACGATCCGAACGACCGCGACAGCCCGCTCTATCTGAAGCATCTGCGCGATCCCGAATACCACGGCCTGCTCGACACGGCCCGTGAAAATCTTGCGCTCGGCATCAGCGCGATCGTCGTCGGCCCGCTGTCGCGCGAAGTGCGCGACCGGCGCATCCTCGACCGCGCGTGGCTCGGCATCGCGCCCGACGTCACGCTGACGGTCGTCTGGGTCCACACGTCGGAAGACGTCGCGCACGCGCGGATCGTCGCGCGTGGCAACCCGAACGACGCGTACAAGCTCGCACACTGGGACGAATACCGGCAGCGCCGCTTCGTACCGACCGGCCACGAATGCGACGGCATCGTGATGTTCGATAACACCGCACCGTCCGACGCGGACGTCGACGCATTGCTGTACCGCATCGTGCCGCCCGCGCCCGCCGCGACGATCGTGCCACCGCTGCCGGCCTGACCGGCACCGGCGCCCTTCTCTCTCCCCCCAAAAAAACAACGCCGGAAGCGCTGCTGCGCTCCCGGCGTCGTACGGCCCTCGTGCCTGAGACTGGCGGGTGGTCAGGCCACCGCGTGCACGCGCTCCATCGTGCCGCCTTCGTACAGCTTGCCGAAGCGGTTCGACAGGAACGCCTTCAGCGACACCTTTTCCTGCGGGATGAAACCGCTCTGCGGCAGCTTCTTCTCGCGGAACAGATCCAGCACCGCGCACATCGCGCCGGCCGTCGTGATCTGGATCGCGCTCATGTGCATCCCGCACACGTCCTTCGCAAAGATCTTGCGCGTGAACACGTCCTGCACGAGCTGGCCGTCCTTCACGCCCGTCACCGTGACGAACACGAGCACGACGTCCTGCTTCGTCGACGGCACCGCGCGGCGCATGATCGACTTCAGCGTGTCGCGGTCGGTCGACAGGCGCAGGTCCTCGAGCAGGAACTGGACGAGCTCGCGGTGGCCCGGGTAGCGCACCGACTTGTAGTCGAGCGTCTCGACCTTGCCCGACAACGTCTCGCACAGCGTGCCCAGGCCGCCCGACGTGTTGAACGCTTCGTATTCGGTGCCGTCGAGCGAGAAGTGCTCGAGGCCTTCGAGCGGCTGCACCCACTGCTTGCGGCCGTCGCGGATCGCTTCGCACGGCTGGCAGTATTCGTTGATCAGGCCGTCGACGCTCCACGTCAGGTTGTACTTCAACGCGTTGGTCGGATACTCGGGCAGCGCGCCGACGCGCATCTTCACGTCGCGCACTTCGCTGAAGCCGTTCACGAGTTCATGCGCGGCGATGCCGATGAAGCCCGGCGCGAGGCCGCATTGCGGCATGAACGCACGGTCCGAACCGTCGGCCAGTTCGCGGATCGCGTGGGTCGCGCGCACGTCTTCGGTCAGGTCGAAGTAATGGACGCCGGCAGCCTTCGCGGCGGCGGCGACGTTGACCGCGAGGTAATAAGGCAGCGCGTTGACGAGCGCGTCGAAGCCCTTCACTGCTTCGCGAATCGCGTTCGCGTCGGCCGAATCGACCCGTTGCGTCGCAATGCCTTCGCGCGACAGCTTTGCGAGCGCATCCGCATCGCGGTCGAACGCGACGACTTCGTAGTCGCCCGTTTCACGCAGCATGTGAGCAATGGTGTGGCCGATCAGACCTGCGCCGACGATGGCGATTTTCATGCGCTTATCTCCTGATGATGGGTTGCTGTTGTGGACGGCGTTGAGCCATGAACACAGTTTAGGGACGCGCAAAATCAGTTCCAAGACGAAGAATGATGCGAAACGACCGATAATTTCGACGAAATGACGATTCGTTTCGTCCAAACGACCAAATCATCTAAAAATCGCGTATAGCTCGTGCCGCAAGCGGACCGTTACGGCCTGCGTTCTCGAAGGCGGAAAGAAGGAGGAACGACGCGCACTCGTCATGTGCGGAAATGCGCAAGAGAATGCGGCATGGATGCGTCGAACGACGCGTGGAAACGGCCGTCTGGGCCGTCTGCGCCCCTGCGGAACATCGGGCACGGCGGTGTCGAATACGTGGAGTCGCGTGCACTCGGCGCGCACGAATATGCTCGCCGATCACGCAGATATCTGTGCGGAATACTCGACTGCGACATCGAATGCGATGTCGCGAGGTGCGCATCAGCCGCCGATCGTCCCGCGATCGATCTTGCGCGAAAGAATGATCGACGTCGTCGTGCGTTCGACGCCTTCGAGCGTGCCGATCTGGTCGAGCAGGTCGTTGAGCCGTTCGGGCGAATCGGCGCGCAGCCACGCGACGTAGTCGTACTCGCCGCTCACCGCACACAGCAACTGCACTTCGGGCATCCGGTCGAGCTTGCGCAACACGTCCTTGCCGAACTTCGGCGTGAGGATGATGCCGACATACGCGTAAATGCTCGCGTCGAGCACGTCCTGCCCGAGCCGGACGCTGTAGCCGGCGATCACGTTGGTGCGTTCGAGCCGCGCGATGCGTGCGACGACCGTCGTGCGCGCGACGTCGAGCTGGCGCGCGAGATCCGCGACGCTTGCACGCGCATCGGCTTGCAGCAGCGCGACGAGTTGCCGGTCGAGATCGTCGAGTTGGTCGAGGCGGGGTGGACGCATGAGGCCGGGCCGGCACGCGCCGGCTAAGTGGAAGGTGACGCGATGATAGCGCCGAACGCCGGTACGCCCAAACGGCATCGCACGACTGCTCAATCGCGCGCCGTCATGCGGTCGCGCTGCCTTGTCGGTGCGCAACGACCGCACCCGAATCGCGCTCTCGCTTGCCGAGCCCGTCGCCGGTACGTGCCGGACCATCGCCAGCCCCGCGCCGATCCGCCATGTCCCTTTCAATTTCGATTCGTATCGGATGTAAGCAAGTGTCGCATTCACTACCGCGCTGCACGCAACGTGCTACTAATAATGTGCGACGCGAGATGCGTGCTTGCGGCAATTGCCGCCGCGCCCGCTCGCAAGACACCACCCCGGAGAGCCAACCATGAAGAAAATCTCGCTCACCCTCGCTACGCTCGCCGTTGCAGCCAGCGCGTTCGCGCAAACCCCGGCGCAGCCGCAAGCGCCCGCTCCGGCCACGACGGCTGCGGCCGCAGCATCGGCCCCGAGCGCCGAGCAGCGCGCGGCACGCCACGAAGCGCGCGTCGAGCAGCGCATCAAGTACCTGCACGACCAGTTGAAGATCACGTCGGCGCAGGAACCGCAATGGAAGACGTTCGCCGACACGATGCGCGACAACGGCGAAACGATGGGCCGCCTCTATCGCGACCGGATGGCCAAGCACGACGTCTCCGCGCTCGACGACATGAAGCAGTATGCGGAACTGTCGCAGGCGAACGCCGACGGCGCGAAAAAGCTCTCCGACGCATTCGCGCCGCTCTACGCGAGCTTCCCGGCCGAGCAGAAGGCGCTGGCCGACACGACGTTCCGCAGCTGGCTGAACCATGGCGGCGAGCACCGCGGCAAGGGCAAGACGAAGGCCAAGGAAGGCAAGGCGGCAGCCGCGCCGGCCGCAAGCGCACCCGCGCAACCCTGACGCCCTCCCCGCCGGCGCCGAGCTGCCCGTTACGGGCCGAACGGCGCCGCGCGTCCTGCCGGCGATCGGCGCGTCACACGGCGCGCCGAATTCGGGATAAGCTCCCGGCTTTTCCCGCACTTCCTCGCCATGCTCGAACTCAAGCACATCGATCTGCGTACCGACCCGCAGGCCCGTCGCGTCGTCAAGGACGAAACCGTCGCCGTTTCATTCGCGGACGCAGACGGCGAACTGATGAGCCTCGAAGGCCCGAACCGCTATGTCGCGGGCGACGCGCTGATCACGGGCTCGACCGGCGACCGCTGGGTCGTGTCGCGCGCGCGCTTCGACGCCAAATACCTGCCCGCCGATCCGGCACTCGCGCACGGCGCACCGGGCGCCTACCGGAACCGGCCGGCCGTCGTGCTCGCACGCCGGATGGACGAGCCGTTTACGATCGCCCGCTCGGAAAACGGCGACACGCTGCGCGGTGTCGCCGGCGACTGGGTAATGCAGTACGCACCCGGCGATTACGGCGTCGTGCAGGCGCAGCGCTTCGCACAGGTCTACCGCGACGCGTAATCCACCGCGCCGGCATGAAGCCGGCGCGCATGCTCACGCAAAGTCTTCGTCGAGTTCGAGTTCCGCGCTGCGCTCGACGGCCTCGCCGGCCGCGTGGCGCTCCTCGAGCGACCCGAGCATCGCTTCCGTATACGCATGCAGCACCGCATGGCTGCGCGCGCGCTGCATCGGCTTGAGCGCGAGATAACGCGCGAGCGCGGCCGGCACGATGCGGATATCGAGCGTCATCCGCTTCGGCGTCGCGCCGAAACGCATCGCGAGCCAGTGCACGGACAGGAACCGCCCGCGCTCGTCGCTGCTTTCGGCGAAGCGCGTCTGCTCCGGAAAGAGATCGCAGATCACGCGCGCGAGCGCGTCGAATTCGGCGCTCCGGCATTCGATCAGATAGTCGTCCATCCCGTCTCTCCCGTCAGGCAGCCGTACGCGGCGGCCGGCACGTCTTCACCATCACGACGACCAGGATCGCGGCCAGCACGAAATACGCAGCCTCGACCCATGCGGCCGGCAGCACGCGCACCTGGTACAGCAGCGCCGGCGCCGCGGCGAGCGCATGCAGCACGATCGCGAGCGGCAGCACGCCCGCACGGCCGGCGCGCACGCCGCGCCACATCAGCACCGACAGCGCAAGCTGCAGCACGAACGCCGCGCAGCGTTCGAGCAGCAACAGCAGGATCGACTGTGCCGACAGCGTCGCGAGCATCACGTGCAGCCTAACGACGGTATCGCCCGGCAGGTCGGAAAGCTGCGTCTCGAGCTGGCCGCGGCTTGCCAGCCACGCGAGATACGACCACTGGCCCCATACGAGCACGCCGACGAACCACGCTTCGGCGCCGCCGTGGCCGATCCCGTAGCCGATCGCGCGACCGTCGCCGGCCGACGTGCCGTAGCGCCGGTTCAGGAAACGCATCCCGAGATAACGGCCGACTTCCTCGAATACGGCGGTCGCGAGCGCGCTGTATGCGACGAACGCGAGCGGCTGCGTCAGCCAGCCATCCGCCGGCGTCTGGCTCAGCACGAGCCCGTGGAACGCGCGTTCGACGATCATCGCAAACAGCGTGAAGACGGCGACGCCGACGATCGTGTCGCGGCGGTTGAGCGCGAGCGGCTTGCGCAGGAGTCGGAAGAGAACGAGCGGCAGCAGCGCGATGATCAGCGTGGCGGCGATCAGCACCGCCAGCGTGACGGGAGCGACAGTCATGTATTTCCTTGTTCGGGGCAGCGCACCTGGCGCGCTGCGTGCCCCGCATGATACTCAGCTTGCGGTCGACGCGCGCGCGATCAGCTCGCCCGGCAGCATCGCGACGCGCACGTCGCCCGCTGCGCCGTCGATCCGCTCGTGCACGAATTCGACGGCCTTGTAGCCGATTTCGTAGGTCGGCTGACGGATCGTCGTGATGCCGATCAGCTCGGCCCATTCCGGATCGTCGATCGACAGCAGCGCGGCCTTCTGCTGCCACGCGGCGCCGAAACGCGCGCGCAGGTGGCGCGCGATCGCGAGCGCGACCGGCGCGTTCGCGGCGAACAACGCCGCGCGCACGCCGCGCCGCGTCGCATCGTCGATGCGCGTATCGAGGTCGGCGAGTGCCGCCGCGGCCGCGTCCGGCTCGTTCAGGTCGAGCACGACCGTCGCCGGCACCGGCAGCCCGCGCGCGCCCAGCGCCGCGCGGAACGCGGCCTCGCGCAAGCGCCGCGAGCTGACGTGCTCGAACGGCTGCACGACGAAATGGATCGCGTCGAAGCCGTGCTCGATCAGGTGCGCGACCGCCGTCTCGATCGCATCGGCGTTGTCGAGGCCGATCAGGTCGGCCTCGAAGCCCTCGACCGTCCGGTCGACGAGCACGGCCGGGATGCCGGCGCCGCGCAGCGGGCGCAGCACGTCCTCTTCGGCGCCGAGCGCGTTGACGATCAGCCCTTCGACACGGTAGGTCGTGAGCAGCTGCAGGAAGCGGCGCTCCATCTCGACCTCGTTCGCCGCGTGACAGATGAGCGGCATGTAGCCGAGCGCGTGGCACGCGGCCTCGACGCCCTGCAGCACTTCGACGGTGTAAGGATTGGTCAGGTCGGCCGCGAGCATGCCGAGCAGCCGGTTGCGGCCGCGCTTGAGCCCGCGCGCCATCTGGTTCGGCCGGTAGTTGAGGCGCGCGATCGCCGCCTCGATCCGCTGGCGCAGATCGACGGACAGCACATGCGTTTCGCCGTTCAGGTAGCGCGAAACGCTGGTCTTGCCCGTGCCTGCCTCGCGTGCGACATCGCTGATCGTCGCCGGACGCGGCGTGGAAGGATGCGAATCGGTCACTGTCGTGCCTCACGACGTACGATCCGTGCCGCTTCGTGAGCGGACGGACCTTTGTTGTTGGAAACGTAAGCCACCCGGCGGACTCCTCTGTCGACCAGCGTTAGCGCTTTAGCGCTTACGCTGGTCCCATGCTTCGCGGTCGACCAGCGTCAGCCCTTCAGCGCTTACGCTGGTCCCATGCGTCGCGGTCGACCAGCGTCAGCCCTTCAGCGCTTACGCTGGTCCCATGCGTCGCGGTCGATCGGCGCCGGCGCATCGGCGCCCGCTCCAGTCACGTGCAAAAGCAGTCGGCCGCACCGGACCTGGCGCGGATGCCCGTCGCCGGACGCCGCCGGCAGCATTGCCGGGCCGTCGATGCGACAAGCGGGCGATCATAACGCAGCCAGCCCTCCGGCACCAAGACCATCGCCTCTAACGGCACCGGCACCCCGCCGGCCGGCTGTCGCCCTGTTACCCGACGCGGCTCAGGCCCGCGCGAGCGCATCCGGATTGACGAGATTCGCGCGCAGCGTGCCGGCCAGCGCGCCGACCAGGTTTTCCGCGGCGCAGCGCGCCATCGCGTGGCGCGTCTCGTGCGTCGCCGAGCCGATATGCGGCAGCGCGACGACATTCTTCATCTGCAGCAGCGGCGAATCCGCCGGCAGCGGCTCCTTCTCGAACACGTCGAGCCCCGCACCGCGGATCGTGCCCGCGCGCAGCGCGTCGACCAGCGCTGCTTCGTCGACGACGGGCCCGCGCGACGCATTGATCAGGATTGCACCGCGCTTCATCTTCGCGAATTCGGCCGCGCCGATCAGGTGGTGCGTTTCCGGCGACAGCGGCACCTGCAGGCACACGAAATCCGACTGCGCGAGCAGTTCGTCGAGCGTCACGCGCCGCGCGCCGTACTGCGTCTCGGCTTCGGCATGCGCGGACCGGTTCGCGTACAGCACCTGCATCCGGAAGCCGAGCGCCGCGCGGCGCGCGACCGCGCCGCCGATCCGCCCGAGCCCGACGATGCCGAGCGTCTTGCCCTGCACGTCGGTGCCGTACAGGTCCGGGCCGATGCTGCGATGCCAGTGGCCGGCCTTCACCCACTCGGCCAGCTCGACCACGCGTCGCGCGGACGCCAGGATCAGCGAAAACACCGTATCGGCGGTCGACTCGGTCAGCACGTCCGGCGTATGCGCGAGCACGATCCCGCGCCGCGTGAGATCCGCGACGTCGAAGTTGTCGTAGCCGACCGAGATCGTCGACCAGGCCTTCAGCCGCGGTGCGCGGTCGAGCATCTGCGGCGTGACCTTCAGGCTCGCGCCGATCGCGCCGTCCGCGTTGCCGAGCGCATCGGCGAGCGCGTCGGCGCCGTCGGCCTGCACGACGTCCGCATGCTCGCGCAGGTACGCGAGAACGTCATCGGGCAGCGGCTTGTACGCGACGATACGAGGCTTCATCAGTTTCATTTTCCTTGCAGCGGCGCGGCGAGCGGATGCGCATCGCGCGCCTGGGGTTTGACGGACAGCGTGAGGATCACCGCGGCGACGAGCGCGGCGCTCATGAACGCGTACGACGCGACGGGCGACCCAGTCGCGCCGTTCAGGTAGCCGACGAAGTACGAGCCGACGAACGAACCGAGCGCGCCCATGCTGTTGATCAACGCCATCGCGCCGCCGGCGACGTTCTTCGGCAGCAGCTCCGGCACGATCGCAAAGAACGGGCCGTACGGCGCGTACATCGCCGCGCCCGCGACCACCAGCAGCGCATACGAGATCCAGAAATGCGACGAGCCGAGCGCATACGACGCGGCAAACGCGGCCGCGCCGATCAGCAGGAACGGCCATACGAAGCCGCGGCGCGAGCCGACCTTGTCGGACGCCCACGAGGCGGCGAGCATCGCGATCGTCGCCGCAAGATACGGCAGCGCGGACAGCCAGCCGGTCGCGACCATCCCGAGGTCGGAGCCGTTCTTGACGATCGACGGCAGCCACAGCACGAAGCCGTACACGCCGATGCTCCAGCAGAAATACTGCGCGCACAGCTTGATCACGGCCGGCGAGCGGAACGCCTCGCCATAGTTGCGTACGGGCTTGATCGCCGCCTGCTCGGCCGCGAGCGCGGCGTCGAGGTCGCGCTTTTCCTGCGCGGTGAGCCACGGCGAATCGGCCGGCTTGTCCTGCACGAGGAACCACCAGCACACGGCCCAGAGGATGGCCGGCACGCCTTCGGCGATGAACATGTGGCGCCAGCCGAATTCATGCACGAGATAGCCCGACACGATCGACATCCACAGCACGGTGACCGGGTTGCCGAGGATCAGGAACGTGTTCGCGCGCGAGCGCTCGCTCTTCGTGAACCAGTTGCTGATGTAGATCAGCATCGCCGGCATCACGGCCGCCTCGACGACGCCGAGCACGAAGCGGATCGCCATCAGCGACGGGATGTTGCTGACCACGCCGGTGAGCGCCGCGCAAGCGCCCCACAGCACGAGGCTGACGAACACGAGCTTCTTCACGCTGCGGCGTTCCGCATAGATCGCGCCGGGAATCTGGAAGAAGAAATAACCGAGGAAGAACAGCGCGCCGATCAGCGACGACAGGCCCTTGCCGATCCCGAGATCCTGGTTGATGCCGGCCGCAGCCGCGAACCCGTAGTTCGCGCGGTCGAGGTAAGCGAGGCTGTACGTGATGAACACGATCGGCATGATCGTCCACCAGCGTCGGGCTGCGAGATTGGTTGCCATCAGAATGTCTCCTTTGTTGACCGGGCTGGCGCTTCAGCGCTTGGCGGCCGAAACCGGTGCGTCAGCACCGCTCCGGTCGCCTGCTTTGCCGTCCGGTCTCACGCAAAGCGGTGCTTGATGCACGAAATGAATCCGCGGATTGTGCCGTGTTCGGCCTCTCATTGCGCGGTGACGGTTTCCTCTAAGCGATCGGCGCGATTGCTGACATTTTCGAGCCGGTCGAGTGCTTCGCGCGTCGGCAAGCCTTCCGAATCGCCGATCACCTGGATCGCAAGCGCGCCGATCCGGTTGCCGCGCGCGACGGCCTGTTCGACGCTGCGGCCTTCCAGCAGCGCGCTGACCACGCCGACCGCGAAGCCGTCGCCGGCGCCGACCGTGTCGACGACGCGTTCGACGCGCTCGCCCGCGACCGTGCCTTCGCGGCCGTCGGCCGTCCGGAAGTACGCGCCTTGCTCGCCGAGCTTGATCACGACGCCGCGCGCGCCTTGCGCGAGATAGAAGCCCGCGATGTCGGCCGGCGTGTCGTGCCCGGTGAGCTGCCGCCCCTCGGCGAGGCCCGGCAGCACCCAGTCGGCGAGCGTCGCGAGCGCGTTCAGCGTCTTCGCCATCACGTCGGCGGACGGCCACAGCGTCGGGCGCAGGTTCGGGTCGAACGAGATCGTCTTGCCGGCCGCGCGCATCTCGCGCGCAAGCTGGAACGCGAGTTCGCACGACGTCGCGGAGATCGCCGGCGCGACACCCGTCAGGTGCAGGTGGCGCGCACCGAGCACGTAGTCGGCCACGTAGTCGTCGCACGACAGGTGGCTTGCGGCCGAGCCCTTGCGGAAATATTCGACGGTCGGATCGCTGCCGTCGTCGTTGCGCGACTTCAGCTGGAAACCGGTCGGGTAACGCGGATCGACGGTCACGCACGACGCGTCGATGCCTTCGCGTGCGAGCGTGTCGAGCACGTAGCCGCCGAATGAATCGCGGCCGACGCGGCTCATCCAGCCGACCCTGTAGCCGAGCCGCGACAGGCCGATCGCGACGTTCAGGTCGGCGCCCGCGATCCGCTTCGTGAATTGCGCCGCATGCGCGAGATGGCCGGGCTCGGTCGCGACGAACATCGCCATCGCCTCGCCGTAGGTCACGACATCGAGTGCTGCTTTCATGAGTGAACTCCTCAGGATCCTTCTGCCGTCACGCCGTTGCAAGCCAAGCGACGCGCCGGCATGCATCGCCCGCCAGGTCGGCCGCGTCGAACGGAAACTCGATGCCGCGCGGCGCATGTTGCGGCAGCACCGCGAGCACGCCCGTCACGAGCGGGTCGTTCGGCGCCGGCGCGGCCGCGAAACGGCGCGCGCCCTCGCCGGCGACCGCCTTGCAATGAATGTATTCCACATGCGGCGCGAGCATCTGCGCGCAGTCGAGCGGCGCTTCTCCCGGCCACTGCCAGTTGCCGATGTCGAACGTCATCCCGAGCGCATCGGGCATGCCCGCCGCGGCCAGTGCGTCGAACAGCCCGCGGAATTGCGCGAGCGCGCCGCCGACCGGAAGCTGGCCGTTCTCGACCACCACGCGGGCACGCGCGCCGCGCGACAGCGCGACGATGTCGGCAGCGTGCGCGTCGCCTGCAAAACCGCCGAGCTGGAATTTCACGAAACGCGCGCCGAGCGCGTCGGCTTCCGCGAGCGCGTCGCGCAATGCGTCGGCATCGAGCGCGCCCGTTTCCGTGTACAGCGTGGCCGGCGTCGAATAGACCGACCACAGCCCGTGGCCGGCCAGTTGCGCGCCGAGCGCGGCCAGCGCACCGGGCGTCGTGTCGTCGTCCGATACGAACAGCTCGCGCCTCACCTCGAAACCGGTCGCACCGGATGCCGCCGCGGTCGCGACGAATGCGCTGTGGCCCTCCTGACGCACGCGGTCCATCCCGAATGCGCTCGCCACGATCACGATGTCTGCCATTTTGCCCTTTTTTACCGGAATGGAACCGGTTCCATTTGCTTGAGACGGATGGTGCGCTTCGCTTCGAACGCACGCCATAGAGGAAATCCCTAGGGCCGGGCGCCACGCGAACGCGCGTCCGCCGGCGTGCATCGCACGTTTCCGGGCGGACTTCGGCCGCTCAGGCGAGGTCCTGCGCGAGACTCATTTCAAGGAACTGCGCGGCAACCCGCGACGGCGCGCCGCCATGCGGCACGAGGATGGAGAAATGACGCGTGAGCGGCGCGGGCGCCAGCGAGCGCAGCACGAGCGCCGCATCCTGGTGACGCAGCGACATCGCGGACACGAACCCGACGCCCATCCCGGCACGCACGGCCTCCTTCACGGCCTCGACGCCCGCGATCTCGAACGCCACGCGCATCGGCGCGCCGCCATGCGCGAACGCCCGCTCGACGAGCTGCCGCACGCCGGAGCCCTCCTCGCGCAGCACGAGCGGATGGGCGGCGAGCGCGGCCAGCGTCACGCCCGCATCGTAGTCGGGCGCGGCCAGCGGATGGTCGGCCGGCACGATCGCGACGATCTCGTCCTCGTGCCACGCATGCACGGCCGTGCCGGGCGGCAGCGCCTCGCCGGGCGGCCCTTCGATCATCGCGATGTCGAGCGACGGCAGCGCGGCGACCACGTCGGCCGTATTGCCGCTCATCGTCTGGATCGCCACGCGCGGCGCGCGCGGCTGGAACGCCGCGATCAGGTACGGCAGCAGATAACTCGCCGGCGTCGTGCTCGCGCCGATCCGCAGCGTGCCGGCCTCGAGGCCGCGCACCGCGTCGCGAAACGCCCGCGCCTGCGCAAACGTGTCGCGCTGCGCCTTCGCGTACTGCGCGAGCTGTTCGCCGACCGGCGTCAGCCGGATGCCGCGGCCGTCGCGCTGGTACAGCGGCTCGCCGAATTCGTCCTGCAGCAGCCGCAACTGGCCCGACACGGCCGGCTGCGACAGATGCAGCGCCACGGCGGCACGGCTGATGTTCAGGTGTTCGGCGACGGCCGCGAACGTTATCAGTTGATCCGGGGTCATGGGGATGAATTATCGGCTTTCCGGATAGTTTACGTCACAAATCACAATTTTTCATATCGATATAACAAAATTAGGATTACAGCATCGCAACACGCTCAACTACGGTGCTCCATGTCCACTGCCCCGACTCCCCATCTCAGCCACGCCGCGCCGTCGATGCGCGGCCAGTTGAACGGCGTGCTGTTCGTCGCGCTGTTCGCCGCCGCCGTCACGAGCCTGTCCGAGCTCCCCGCGATCGCCGGGCTCGGCCTGTCGCCGCTGATCGTCGGCATCGTCGCCGGTGCGCTGTACGGCAATGCGCTGCGCGACGGCATGCCGGCCAGTTGGGCAGCCGGCGTCAATTTCTCCGCGCGCAAGCTGCTGCGCATCGCGGTCGCGTTCTTCGGGTTGCGCGTGAGCCTGCAGGAAATCGCGCAGGTCGGCCTGCCGGGCCTGATGGTCTCGGTGCTGGTCGTCGTCAGCACGCTCGTGATCGGCACCTGGGCCGGCATGAAGCTGATGAAGCTCGACCGCGACGCGGCGCTGCTGACCGCCGCCGGCAGCGCGATCTGCGGCGCGGCCGCCGTGCTCGCGTTCGAGTCGACGCTGCAGTCGAAGCCGCACCAGAGCGCGATGGCCGTGGGTAGCGTCGTGCTGTTCGGCACGCTGTCGATGTTCCTGTACCCGATCGCGTATCACGCCGGGCTGCTGAACCTCGATCCGGCCGGCCTCGGCCTGTTCTTCGGCGGCACGATCCACGAGGTCGCGCAGGTGGTCGGCGCAGCCAGCGACATCAGCCCGCAGGTCGCGCACATCGCGACGATCGTCAAGATGACGCGCGTGATGCTGCTGGTCCCGGTGCTGCTGGTGCTCGGCTGGTGGCTCGCCCGCTCGGCCCGCGCCACGGCCGGCGGTGCGCAAGGCAAGCGCAAGGTGGCGGTGCCCTGGTTCGCGCTCGGCTTCCTCGGCTTCGTGATCGTCAATTCGCTGAACGTGCTGCCCACCGACGTCACGCATACGCTGAACGTGCTCGACACCTTCGCGCTGACGATGGCGATGACCGCGCTCGGCATCGAGACGCGCGTGTCGCAGATCCGCGCAGCCGGCCCCCGCGCACTGGTGACCGGCCTGATCCTGTACGTGTGGCTGATCGCCGGCGGCTACGGGATCACCTGGGCCGTGCAGCACTGGCTTGGCTGAGCCGCCTGTCCGCAGCACTTCGCGCGCCGCGCCCGACGGGATGGTCCCGCGGGCGCGGCGCGGTGCTATGCTTCGCGTCGTTTTCCATCGCCCCCTTTCAGCCGTGCTCTCGTTCCTGCTGAAGCTGCGCACTCGCGCCGAAACGCTGTTCCGCCTGTCGGACGCCCATACGATGCTGATCTGGTCGGCCATCGTCGGCGTCGGCGGCGCCTTCGCCACCATGGCGTTCCGCGAAGGCATCGACCTGATGCAGCGCCTGATCTCCGGGCACAGCGGCAGTTTCGTCCAGATGGCGAAGAGCCTGCCGTGGTACGTGCGGTTCTGGATGCCGGCCGCGGGCGGCTTCCTCGCCGGCTGCGTGCTGCTGCTCGCGACACGCGGCGACAAGCCGTCCGGCAAGACCGACTACATGGAATCCGTCGCGCTCGGCAACGGCATCGTGCCCGTGCGGCAGAGCCTGTGGCGCAGCGTGTCGTCGCTGCTGACGATCGGCAGCGGCGGCTCGATCGGCCGCGAAGGCCCGATGGTGCAGCTCGCGGCGCTCGCCGCGTCGCTCGTCGGCCGCTTCGTGCACTTCGACCCGCCGCGCCTGCGCCTGCTGGTCGCGTGCGGGGCAGCTGCCGGCATCACGTCCGCGTACAACGCGCCGATCGCCGGCGCGTTCTTCGTGTCGGAGATCGTGCTCGGCACGATCGCGATGGAGAGCTTCGGGCCGATGGTCGTCGCGTCGGTCGTCGCGAACATCGTGATGCGCGAATTCGCCGGCTACCGGCCGCCGTACGAAATGCCGGTGTTTCCGGCCGTCACCGGCCCCGAGGTGCTGCTGTTCGTCGTGCTCGGCGCGCTGTGCGGCGTGCTCGCGCCGCAGTTCCTGCACCTGCTCGACGCGTCGAAGAACCAGTTCAAGCGGCTGCCCGTGCCGCTGCCCGTGCGGCTCGCGCTCGGCGGCCTCGTCGTCGGCGTGATCTCGGTGTGGATTCCGGACGTGTGGGGCAACGGCTACAGCGTCGTGAACCACATCCTTCATTCGCCGTGGACCTGGCAGGCGCTCGTCGCGGTACTCGTGTTCAAGGTGATCGCGACCGCCGCGACCGCCGGCTCGGGCGCGATCGGCGGCGTCTTCACGCCGACGCTGTTCGTCGGCGCGGTGTTCGGTTCGCTGTTCGGGCTCGCGATGGAAGCGCTGTGGCCCGGCCATACGTCGGCGTATTTCGCGTATGCGATCGTCGGGATGGGCGCGTTCATGGCGGGCGCCACGCAGGCGCCGCTGATGGCGATCCTGATGATCTTCGAGATGACGCTGAGCTACCAGGTCGTGCTGCCGCTGCTGGTGTCGTGCGTGTTCGCGTATTTCGTCGCGCGCGCGACGGGCACGACGTCGATGTACGAGATCACGCTGCACCACTACCAGGACGCGCAGGAACGGCTGCGGCTGCGCACCACGCAGATGCGCGAGCTGATCCAGCCCGCGCAGACGGTCGTGCCGCTCACCGCGAGCGTCGCCGACATGACGCGCGTGTTTCTCGAATATCCGGTGAAGTATCTGTACGTGACCGACGACGCCGGGCGCTTCCGCGGCGCGGTCGCGCTGAAGGACATCACGTCCGACCTGCTCGACAAGCGCGACACGTCCGACAAGACCGCCGCGCACTACGCGCATACGCCGTTTCCGCTCCTCACGCCCGACATGCCGCTCGCGACGGCTCTCGAACGCTTCATGGCGTTCCAGGGCGAACGGCTGCCGGTGATCGAAAGCGAAGCCGAGCCGACGCTCGCGGGCGTCGTCTACAAGACGTCGCTGCTCGACGCGTACCGGCGGATGACCAGCGAGCGCTGACGCGCACGGTGCGGCTCGCGTCGCACCGCACCGCTTCATCGCATGCAGCCTGCCGCGGGCGAACACGATGCCCGCGAACCCGCTTCCCCGCTCAGTCCGGCGCGCGCCCCAGCACGACCCGTGCGAAGAACCCCGCGAGCACCGATTCGGCCACGTCGGCCGGCACGTGCTGCGGATCGGCCGTGTAGTACGACTGCACGCCATCGCACAGGCACATCAGCCCGAACGCGAGTGTCTCGGCCGGCAGCAGCAGCGGCGTGCCCGAGCGCTCGGCGAAGCGCTGGATGAATTCGGCCATCTGCAGCCGCTTGCCGTGCAGGAACTGGTTGAAGCGCACGCGGAATTTCGCGTCGCGCGCGGCCTGCAGCTTCGCCTCGCCCCACAGCAGCGAGAATTCGTCGTCGCGGAACAGCGTCCGGTAATGCGCGAGCGTCATCGACTCCATCTGTTCGCGCGTCCCGCCCTCGTCGAAGATCGCCTCGAAATCGGCCCGCACCGCCTCATGGTTGCGCTCCAGCAACTCCAGCAGCAGGTCCGACTTGCTGCGGAAATTCGAGTAGAACGCGCCGCGCGTATAGCCGGCCGCGGCCGCGATGTCCTCGACGCTCGCGGCCACATAGCCTTTCTTCAGAAAAATACGATGCGCAGCTTTCAGCAGACGTTCGCGCGTCTGGTCCCTGCTCTGCTCGCGAGTTAAGCGCTGTGGTTTCATGGCGCGCAGTCTAGCACCATTACCCCTTCGGATTCACCTTTGCATTCAGATACAGGTGTGTATTAGAATCCGCCACAGTTTCTGAAATTGTTGTCCGCGCGCCGCTACCGGCGCCGCATGGGGCAAGCGCCCGTCGCGCTTGCCGGCTTCGTTCCGCTCCATCTCCCCTGGGGGTTTCGTGAATCGCTCCGGTTCCCGCGCCGCGCTGCTGATCGGCGTCGCGCTCTTCGTCGCCGCCTGTCATCCGAAAGAATCCGCGCCGCCCGCGCCGCGCCCCGTCGTCGCGCTGCCCGCGCATGCCGATGGCGCCGCGGTCGCGCGCACGCTGCCCGGCGAAATCCAGCCGCGCTACGCGACGCCGCTGTCGTTCCGCATCGCCGGCAAGATCGTCGAGCGCAAGGTGCGGCTCGGCGATACGGTCAAGGTCGGCCAGGTCGTCGCGCTGCTCGATCCGTCCGACGTCGAGAAAAACGCCGCGAGCGCGCAGGCGCAGCTCGATGCCGCGACGCACACCCTCGCATTCGCGAAGCAGCAGCTCGACCGCGACCGCGCGCAGGCGCATGAAAACCTGATCGCGACCGCACAGCTCGAGCAGACCCAGAACAGCTACACGTCGGCGCTCGCGCAGCGCGACCAGGCGCAGCAGCAACTCGCGCTCGCGAAGAACCAGCTCCGCTACGCGACGCTCGTCGCCGATCATGCCGGCTACATCACCGCCGAACAGGCCGACACCGGCCAGAACGTGTCGGCCGGCCAGGCCGTCTACCAGCTCGCGTGGTCCGGCGACGTCGACGTCGTCAGCGACGTGCCCGAGGCCGCGCTCGCGTCGCTCGCGCCCGGCCATGCGGCGACCGTCACGCTGCCGTCGCTGCCGGGCCGCCAGTTCGCCGCGAAGGTGCGCGAAGTCGCGCCGGCCGCCGATCCGCAAAGCCGCACCTATCGCGTGAAGCTCACGCTCGCCGCGCCCGATCCGGCGATCCGCCTCGGCATGACCGCGAACGTCGCATTCGACGGCGCGCCGGCCGCCGGCGACGCGCAGCCGATCACGCTGCCCGCGACCGCACTGTTCCACGACGGCGCGCAGCCGGCCGTGTGGGTCGTGCGCACCAAGGACGACACGCTCGAATTGCGCCGCGTCGACGTCGCGCGCTTCAACGAGCGCACCGTCACCGTGTCGCACGGGCTGCAGCCGGGCGAGCGCGTCGTGCTGCAGGGCGTGCATACGGTCAGCGCGGGCGAGAAGGTGCGCCCGATCGCGCCGCTGCATCCGGAGGACTTCGCATCGTGAGCACCCCCCGCGAAGAAGGCCGGTTCAACCTGTCGGCGTGGGCGCTGCGCCACCAGGCGCTCGTCGTCTACCTGATCGCGCTCGCGACGCTCGCGGGCATCCTCGCGTACACGCGGCTCGCGCAGTCCGAAGACCCGCCGTTCACGTTCCGCGTGATGGTGATCCGCACGTTCTGGCCCGGCGCGACCGCGCGGCAGGTGCAGGAACAGGTGACCGACCGGATCGGCCGCAAGCTGCAGGAAACGCCGGCCATCGACTTCCTGCGCAGCTATTCGCGCCCCGGCGAATCGCTGATCTTCTTTACGATGAAGGATTCGGCGCCCGTGAAGGACGTGCCCGAGACCTGGTACCAGATCCGCAAGAAGGTCGGCGACATCGGCTATACGCTGCCGCCCGGCGTGCAGGGCCCGTTCTTCAACGACGAATTCGGCGACGTCTACACCAACATCTGGACGCTCGAAGGCGACGGCTTCTCGCCCGCGCAGCTGCACGACTACGCGGACCAGTTGCGCACCGTGCTGCTGCGCGTGCCGGGCGTCGGCAAGGTCGACTATTTCGGCGACCCCGACCAGCGCATCTTCATCGAGGTGAACAACGCGCAGCTCACGCGCCTCGGCATCTCGCCGCAGCAGCTCGGGCAGGCGATCAACGCGCAGAACGACATCTCGTCGGCCGGCGTGCTGACGACCGCCGACGATCGCGTGTTCGTGCGGCCGAGCGGCCAGTTCGACAACGTCAATGCGATCGCCGATACGCTGATCCGCATCAACGGCCGCACGTTCAGGCTCGGCGATCTCGCGACGGTCAAGCGCGGCTACGACGATCCGGTCGTCACGCAGATGCGGGCTGGCGGAAAAGCCGTGCTCGGCATCGGCGTGACGATGCAGCCGGGCGGCGACGTGATCCGGCTCGGCAAGGCGCTCGACGCCGAATCTAAGGACCTGCAGGCGCGGTTGCCGGCCGGCCTCAAGCTGGTCGAGGTATCGAGCATGCCGCATGCGGTCGCGCATTCGGTCGACGATTTCCTCGAGGCGGTCGCCGAAGCCATCGCGATCGTGCTGGTCGTGAGCCTCGTATCGCTCGGCCTGCGCACCGGGATGGTCGTCGTGATCTCGATTCCGGTCGTGCTCGCGGTCACGGCCCTGTTCATGTACCTGTTCGACATCGGGCTGCACAAGGTGTCGCTCGGCACGCTCGTGCTCGCGCTCGGGCTGCTCGTCGACGACGCGATCATCGCGGTCGAGATGATGGCCGTGAAGCTCGAACAGGGCTACACGCGCGCGCGCGCCGCCGCGTTCGCGTACACCAGCACCGCGTTCCCGATGCTGACGGGCACGCTCGTCACGGTGTCGGGCTTCCTGCCGATCGCGCTCGCGAAATCGAGCACCGGCGAATACACGCGCTCGATCTTCGAGGTGTCGGCGATCGCGCTGATCGCGTCGTGGTTCGCGGCCGTCGTGCTGATCCCGCTGCTCGGCTACCACATGCTGCCCGAGCGCAAGCGGCAGGCGCACGAAGCGCACCTGCCCGACGACCACGAGCACGACATCTACGACACGCGCTTCTACCGGCGGCTGCGCGGCTGGGTCGACTGGTGCATCGAGCGGCGCTTCGTCGTGCTGCTGATCACGGGCGCCCTGTTCGTCGTGTCGCTGATGGGCTTCTCGCTGGTGCCGCAGCAGTTCTTCCCGAGCTCCGACCGGCCCGAGCTGCTGGTCGACCTGCGGCTGCCCGAGGGCGCGTCGTTCGCGGCGACGCTGCGCGAAACCGAACGCCTCGAGAAGGCGATCGACAAGCGCCCCGAGATCGATCATTCGGTGAACTTCGTCGGCAGCGGCGCGCCGCGCTTCTACCTGCCGCTCGACCAGCAGCTGCAACTGCCGAACTTCGCGCAGTTCGTGATCACCGCGAAATCGGTCAAGGATCGCGAGAAGCTCGCGACCTGGCTCGAAACCACGCTGCGCGACAAGTTCCCGGCCGTGCGCTGGCGGCTGTCGCGGCTCGAGAACGGCCCGCCGGTCGGCTATCCGGTGCAGTTCCGCGTGAGCGGCGACAGCATCGCGACGGTCCGCTCGATCGCCGAGAAGGTCGCGGCGACGATGCGCGGCGATGCGCGCACGGTCAACGTGCAGTTCGACTGGGACGAGCCGGCCGAGCGCTCGGTGCGCTTCGAGATCGATCAGAAGAAGGCGCGCGAGCTGAACGTGACGTCGCAGGACGTGTCGAGCTTCCTCGCGATGACGCTGTCCGGCGCGACCGTCACGCAGTACCGCGAGCGCGACAAGCTGATCGCGGTCGACCTGCGCGCGCCGCAGGCCGACCGCGTCGATCCGGCGAAGCTCGCGGGCCTCGCGCTGCCGACGCCGAACGGCCCGGTGCCGCTCGGCTCGCTCGGCCGCTTCGAGCCGACGCTCGAATACGGCGTCGTGTGGGAACGCGACCGCCAGCCGACCATCACCGTGCAGTCGGACGTGCGCGCCGGCGCACAGGGCATCGACGTCACGCACGCGGTCGACGCGAAGCTGAACGCACTGCGCGCGCAGCTGCCGGTCGGCTATCAGATCAACATCGGCGGCTCGGTCGAGGAAAGCGCGAAGGCGCAGAACTCGATCAACGCGCAGATGCCGCTGATGGCGATCGCCGTGTTCACGCTGCTGATGATCCAGCTGCAGAGCTTCTCGCGCGTGCTGATGGTCGTGCTGACCGCGCCGCTCGGGCTGATCGGCGTGGTCGCCACGCTGCTGCTGTTCGGGCAGCCGTTCGGCTTCGTCGCGATGCTCGGCGTGATCGCGATGTTCGGGATCATCATGCGCAACTCGGTGATCCTGGTCGACCAGATCGAGCAGGACATCGCGGTCGGCCACGGCCGCGTCGACGCGATCATCGGCGCGACGGTGCGGCGCTTCCGCCCGATCACGCTGACGGCCGCGGCCGCCGTGCTCGCGCTGATCCCGCTGCTGCGCTCGAACTTCTTCGGGCCGATGGCGACCGCGCTGATGGGCGGCATCACGAGCGCGACCGTGCTGACGCTGTTCTACCTGCCCGCGCTGTACGCGACGTGGTTCCGCGTGAAGCGCGACGAACGCGACCCGCAGGACGGCCCGCCGCATGACGGCAGCACGCCGGCCGCGCCGTCGGGAGCCTGATCATGGATGTGTCGATGAACCTGAAAACCCAAGCCGTGCGCGCGCTCGCAGCCGCGAGCCTCGCCGGCCCCCTGGCCGGCTGCGCGTGGTTCGCGCCGAGCGGCGAGCCGCCCGCGATGCCGTCTCCCGCGCATTACGGCGCGGTGCCGCAAGTCCAGCAGACCGTGTCCGCGCAAGGCGTCGCGCAGCAGTTCGAAGTCGGCGCGCAACCGGTGCCCGACTGGTGGAAGCAGTACCGTTCCGATGCGCTGAACGCGCTCGTCGACGAAGGGCTGCGCAACAGCCCGACGCTCAGTGCGGCGTCGCATTCGCTGGATGCCGCGCGCGAGCAGTTGCGCGGGCAGATCGGCAGCTCGATGCTGCCGTCGATCGACGCGGTCGGCCAGGCCACGCGCCAGCGTGCGCTCGGCGTGCCGATTCCGGCGCTCGGCGCACCGACGCTGCTGTACGACACGTTCGTCGGGCAACTGCAGGCGAGCTACACGGTCGACCTGTTCGGCGCCTCCCGCTTCGCGAACCGCGCGCTCGCGAAACGCGTCGACGTCAGTGCGTTCCAGCTCGAATCGGCGCGGCGCGCGCTGGCCGCGAACATCGTCACCGCGTCGATCACGGTGTCGGTGCTCAACGCGCAGATCGATACGACCGAGCGGCTCGTCGCGCTCGCGAACGACCAGGCGCACGACGCCGAACGCCGCTACGCGCTCGGCTCGGCGTCGCGCAGCGACGCGCTGAACGCGCGGCAAAGCGCCGACACGTTCGCGGCAAGCCTGCCCGCGCTGCGCCAGCAGCGCGACTCGGCGCGCCATGCGCTCGCGGTGCTGGTCGGCCGCACGCCCGACCGGCCGCCGGCCGATCTCACGCTCGCCGATCTGCACCTGCCCGAGCAGGTGCCCGTCGTCGTGCCGTCGGACCTGCTGCAAAGCCGCCCGGACATCCAGGCGGCCGACGCGGGGCTGAAGGCGGCCGCTGCGGAAGTGGGCGTCGCGACCGCGCAGCTGTTCCCGCAACTGTCGCTGTCGGCGGCGATGGGCAAAGGCGGCTTCAGCTGGCCGGCCATGCTGTCGGGCGCCGGCGCGATCTGGAACGTCGGCGCGTCGCTGAGCCAGCCGATCTTCCACGGCGGCGCGCTGCTCGCGCAGCGCCGCGCGGCGAAGGCCGCCTACGAAGCCGCGGTCGACCAGTACAAGCAGGCCGTGCTCGGCGCGTTCCAGAACGTCGCCGATTCGCTCGCGGCGCTCGAACACGATGCGGAGGCACTCGACGCATCGTCCCGCGCCGCGTTGTCCGCACGCGGCGCATACGACGACGCGGCCGCCCGCGTGCGGCTCGGCGCGCTGCCGCCGTCGGCCGCGCGCGCCAGCGAGCTGCAGTACCGCAACGCACGGCTCGACGAGATCCGCGCGACCGGCGCGCGGTTCGCGGATACCGCGCGGCTCTATCAGGCGATGGGCACGCCGCCGGCCGACAAGGCCGATCAGTCCGGCAAAACCGGCAACGCGGCCGGCGACACCGCAACCGGCCAGGAAGCGCGCGCCGCCACGCCCGACACCGCGCCTTCGCCGCAATAAGCCGGCCCTTCGATCGGGCGCGCGGGCAACCCGACGCGCGCCCGATTTTCGATCTTCCGCTTGACCCTCACGTAGCGTAACGTTCGAGACTCCAGTGTGCGTACCGAACGGAGGAACGAATGCAGCTGAAAGTGGGAGAACTGGCGAAACGCAGCGGGCTGACCGTCCGCACGCTTCATCACTATCACGCGATCGGTCTGCTGACGCCTTCGGCACGTGCCGACAACGGCTACCGGCTGTACGACCGCCACGACATCGCCCGGCTCCACCAGATCCAGGCGCTGCGTCGCTTCGGACTGTCGCTCACCGAAATCGGCGACTACCTGAACCAGCCCGGCACCCCGCTCGTCGATCTCGTCGCGAAGCAGATCGCGCTGCTCGACCGCCAGCTCGCGCAAACCGCGCAGCTGCGCGAGCGGCTCGTGAGCCTGCACGCGCAGCTCGCCGCGGGCACGGAGCCGGAGCTGGCCGATTGGCTCACCACACTGGAGTTGATGACCGTGTACGACAAATATTTTTCCGAGGAAGAACTCGCGCGCATGCCGATGTACCGAAAGAGCCAGGCGGGCGACGCGGAATGGATCGCGCTCGTCGGCGAGGTCCGTGCGCTGCACGACGCGGGCGTGCCGCCCGAGGACGAGCGCGTGCGCGCGCTCGCCGGCCGCTGGATGGCACTGCTCGTGCGCGACACGAACAACGACCCGCGTCTGCTGGCGAAGCTGAACCTGATGCACGAGCGTGAACCGGCGATGCAGTCGAAGATCGGCATTTCGACCGCGTTGCGCGACTACGTGCTGCGCGCGACCGCCGAAACGAAGATGCGGATCTTCGAGAAATATCTCGCGCCGGACGAAATCCGCTTCATGCGGGCGCACTACGGCAAACGCGCGATGGAATGGCCGCAACTGATGGGCGACGTGCGCGACGCGATCGACGCGGGCGCGAAGCCCGATTCGCCGGAAGGCCGCGCGCTCGCGCAGCGCTGGCTCGACCTGTTCTGCAGCTATGCGGGCCACGATCCGGCCACGCACGCGAAATTCCGTCACGCGATGATGAACGAGCCGGCGCTGACGAAGGACGCGTGGGTCGACGATACGCTGCTCGGTTTCATCCGCGAGGCGATGGCGCAGTTGGTGCCGGCACGCTGATCAGCGACGTGGCCGTACGCAGGTCGCCTGCGCGCCGCCGCCAGGCCCGTGAGGCAGGCCGCCCGCGTCACCACTTGCAGCCGGTATCGCGAACCGCATCCAGTGCGAGCATCGGCAACGCAAGGAGGCCGGCGCCCGAGTACGCGCTCCGGCAGTCGACGCGGTGCGCGCGTGACATCCCCCCGGCCAACCTGGCGTCGAGGGTATCGCGACTCGGCGCCGCGTGACCGGACGATGCACCCAATGCGTCGATCGCCGCGTCGGCAGTGCTGCGCCCTGAAGCGCGCCGCGCGCCGATCGACGCCAGATCGCGCCCCCAGTCGACATCGGGCATCGACGCGTTAGCCGGCCGGTTGTCGCGTCCATCCGGCGCGACACCGGCAGGCGCGTCCGTTCGTGCATGCAGCGTCCCGAATGCATCCGGAAGCGAACGCGCCGGCATGCGCGCGTTCGCGGCGGCGCCGGAACGTTCCGTCGCTCGACCATTGCCGCCCACCTTCCCGTTCCGTCCGGTGCGTCCGGCCATGCCGGTTGCCGGCGGTTGGACCGGCCGCGCCGGAATCAACACGACGCTCAGCGCGGGCCGGGCCGGCGCCCCGACCTCGGGCCTCGTCGCACCGACCGTCGGCGACGCCCAGCGCAGCACGAACCATCCGAGCACGTGGATCGACGCCGCGATTGCGAATGCCACCGCGACGACGCCCAGCCGCCGCCGTCGCGCCGCCGCGTCGGCCGTACGCCACGGCGATGCGTCAGTCGGGCTCGCCGCCGCCGTCATCGCTGAACGCGAGCAGGTCGCCGGGTTGGCAATCGAGATAGCGGCAGATGGCTTCGAGCGTAGCGAAACGGATGCCCTTGACCTTCCCCTGCTTGAGCAACGACAGGTTCTGTTCGGTGATGCCGACCGCCGCCGCGAGATCCTTCGAGCGGACCTTGCGGGTCGCGAGCATCACGTCGAGCTTGACCACGATCGTCATGGCGGGCCTCAGACGAACTGCCGATGTTCGGCGTCGAGCTCGCTCGCCTGCCGGAGAATATGCGCGATCACCGCAATACAGGCTGCCGTAAACAGCGCGACAACGTAAGGCATGCTGAAGCCGATGCTGACCACGCGATGGCCGACCGGCTCGCGCATCGTCGCCCACACGCTCAGGAGCGGTTCGCACAACAGGCTCAGCAGCACCCACAGGCCGATCGCACGGCCCGTCTTGCCGAGATGGCCTGCCGCCTGCGCGGAGAAATAGTCACGGCGCGCGTAAGTCCGGAACAGCGCGCGCAGATGGCGCAGGCCGTTCGCGAGCGCGACGAGCGGCACGCTCGACAGCAGGATGCCGACCGCCTTTTGCCACCACGGGAAAGCAGCGACATCCACGTGCAGGTTCGACATTACCGAGTCCGTGAGGCCGAATACGAAACCGGGCCCGGAGTCGGCCGCGCTCAGCGACGGAAACGCCCAGCAAGCGGCGTTGAGCACCAGCATGGCGACGATGAACCACAACGTGACGGCAGCCATGCGCTGGCTGATGCGGGCAATACGATCGGAATGCATGCGACATCCTCTTCGATGGTGGTGAACACGCATCGATTGTACGTCGACACTTATCGTAAAACGATAATTATTTTTCGCATGACATGAATTTATGATTGCCGGGCATGTTCGTCATCGATACACCGGAACACCCGCTCACCCGCCGCGCGTGCCCAGCCCGAGCGCCTTCAACCGCCGGTACAGCGTGCGCTCGCTCATCCCCGTGCGCTCGGCCAGCGCCTTGCGTGTGCCGGTGAATTCGCCGGCGATCCGCACCAGTTCGGCATCCGTCAGCGCGCCCGCCGCGCCCGCGCCATCCTGCTGCGCCACCGATGCCGCCACGAGTTCGGCCGGCAGATGCTCGACGCGGATCGTCCCGTCGTCCGCGAACAGGCATGCGCGTTCGAGCACGTTGCGCAACTCGCGAATGTTGCCGGGCCACGCATACGCGTCGAGGCACGCACGCGCGCGCTCGGTCAGCACGAACGGCCGGGCCGCGAACGGCCGCGCGCCCGCGTCGCCCGCATTCGCGCGCGCGTTCGCGATCCGCCGCAGGATCGATTCGGCCAGCAGCGCGACGTCGCCCTGCCGTTCGCGCAGCGCCGGCAGCGGAATCGGGAACGCGTTGATCCGGTAGTAGAGGTCCTGCCGGAACCGGCCGTCGTCGATCATCTCGCGCAGCGGCTTGTGCGTGGCCGCAACGAGCCGGAAATCGGCGCGCAGCGCCTCGACGCCGCCGACGCGCCGGAACGTGCCCGACTCGATCAGCCGCAGCAGCTTCACCTGCATCGGCAGCGGCACGTCGCCGATCTCGTCGAGAAACAGCGTGCCGCCCTGCGCGGTCTCGACGAGGCCCGGCTTGCGCTGGTTCGCGCCCGTGAACGCGCCCTTCTCATAGCCGAACAGTTCGCTCTCGAACAGCGTCTCGGCGATCCCCGAGCAATCGACGACGACGAACGGCCCCATCGCGCGATCGCTCGCCTCGTGCAGCGCGCGGGCGAACAGCTCCTTGCCGGTACCCGACTCGCCGAGCAGCAGCACCGGCAACATCGACGGCGCGACGCGCTGCAGTGCGCCGAGCGCCGCGTTGAACGCGTCGGCGCCGCCGACGAGCCCTTCCGCGCTCGGCTGCGCGGACGCGCTGCGCACCGTCGTCAGCCGCTCGACATACGCGATCACGTTGCCGTCCGCATCGAAGATCGGCCGCAGCTCGACGTCGACGTGCTCGGGGCCGCGCGGCGTGTGGTGGATGTGCAGCACGCGGTTCAGCCCGCGCGATTCGAGCGCCTGCTTCATCGGGCAATGCTCGCCGGCCTGGTCGCACGGCACGTCGTAGTGATGCGAGACCTGGAAGCAGTGGCGGCCCACGTGCTCGACGCCCGCCACGCCGAACTGGCGCCGGTACGCATCGTTCGCCGCGAGGATGCGGTAGTCGGGATCGACGACGATCATCGGCTGCGGGTCCTGCTCGAGATAGGCGACGAGCGCGCGGACGTCGGGCGTGACATCGCGGCGCGGCGCGGGAACGATCGGGATGGTGTCGTGCGGATTCATGCGGACGCTCGGTGACGGTTCTGCCGGACGGACTGCCAGGCTGACTGCCAATTCTGCCACGACACTGCCAGATATGGCAGTCCACATGGTCGACCGGCTAGCGCCAACGCCCGCGCAGCGCCTCGGCCGTGCCGAAAACCCGAACCAAATCAAGTCTCTGGCCTATCGGCCGGCACCGCTGTGCCGCTTGGCATGCTTCTTGAGTCAGAGATCCCGATTGCAAATGCAGAACCCGATCGAGGACACCCCGTGAGCAACGCCCCCACGCTGTCGGTCGAAGGCTTTTTCGACCCGGCGACCCACACCGTCAGCTATCTCCTGCTCGATACGGCGAGCCGCGCGTGCGCGCTGATCGACAGCGTGCTCGACTACGACCCGAAATCCGGCCGCACGCGTACCGCCAGCGCCGACCGGCTGATCGCCCGCGTCGCCGAACTCGGCGCGACCGTGCACTGGCTGCTGGAGACGCACGTGCATGCCGACCACCTGTCGGCCGCGCCGTACCTGAAGGCACGGGTCGGCGGCCGGATCGCGATCGGTTCGCACGTGCGCCGCGTGCAGCACGTCTTCGGCACGCTGTTCAATGCAGGCCCCGGCTTCGCGGAAGACGGCCGCCAGTTCGACCGGCTCGTCGACGACGGCGACACGCTCGCGCTCGGCACGCTGACGATCCGCGCGCTGCACACGCCGGGCCACACGCCCGCGTGCATGACCTACTGCGTCGACGACGCGACGCAGCGCGCGGCGTTCGTCGGCGACACGCTGTTCATGCCCGACTACGGCACGGCCCGCTGCGACTTCCCCGGCGGCGACGCGCGCACGCTGTACCGCTCGATCTCCCGCGTGCTCGCGCTGCCGCCCGACACGCGCCTGTACCTGTGCCACGACTACCAGCCGGGCGGCCGCGACGTGCAGTTCGTGACGACCGTCGCCGAGCAGCGCCGCGCGAACGTGCACGTGAAGGACGGCGTGACCGAGGACGATTTCGTCGCGATGCGCACCGCGCGCGATGCGACGCTCGACATGCCGGTGCTGATGCTGCCGTCCGTGCAGGTCAACATGCGCGCCGGCCACCTGCCGGAGCCCGAAAACAATGGCGTGCGCTACCTGAAGATCCCGCTCGACGCGATCTGAGCGCCGCCGCCCCCAACCGAGAACCCCGACATGACCACCATCCGCAAGCTGACCGACGCGCTGTCGGTCTCGCCGCAGATCGCGGCGGCCGACCTGCCCGCGCTGCACGCGGCGGGCATCCGCGCGATCGTCTGCAACCGGCCCGACGGCGAAGGCCCCGACCAGCCGACCGTCACCGAAATCCGCGCGGCCGCCGCGCCGCTCGGCATCGACGTGCATTACCTGCCGGTCGATACGGGCAAGGTGACCGACGACCAGGCCGCGCAGTTCGGCGCGCTCGTCGCGTCGCTCGACGGCCCGGTGCTCGCATACTGCCGCAGCGGCATGCGCTCGGCCACGCTGTGGGCGCTGTCGCAAGCGGGCCTGCGCCCGCTGGACGACATCGTCGCGACGGCCGATGCGGCCGGTTACGACCTGCGCGCGCTCGCGTCGCGCGTCATGCAAGGCGGCCGCCAGGCGGCGCCGACTGTCGACGCGCGGCACGACATCGTGATCGTCGGCGCGGGCGCGGCCGGCATCGCGGTCGCATCGAGCCTGCTCGCGCGCGACGCGTCGCTCGACATCGCAGTGATCGATCCGGCCGACGTCCACTACTACCAGCCGGGCTGGACGATGGTCGGCGCGGGCGTGTTCCAGCCCGAGACCACCGCGCGCCAGATGACCGACTTGCTGCCGCGCGGCGTGCACCGGATCCAGGCTGCCGTCGCCGGCTTCGAGCCCGACACGCACACGGTCGTGCTCGACGGCTGCCGGCGCATCGGCTACCGCAAGCTCGTCGTGTGCCCGGGGCTCAAGCTCGACTGGCACGCGATCGAAGGCCTCGCCGACACGCTCGGCCGCAACGGCGTCACGTCGAACTACCGCTACGATCTCGCGCCGTACACGTGGGAGCTCGTCCGTACGTTCCGCGGCGGCAACGCACTCTTCACGCAGCCGCCGATGCCGATCAAGTGCGCGGGCGCGCCGCAGAAGGCGATGTACCTGTCGTGCGACCACTGGCGGCGCGCGGGGCGCCTCGAGGTCGCGAACGTCGAGTTCCTGAATGCGGGCTGCGCGCTGTTCGGCGTGGCCGACTACGTGCCCGCGCTGATGGAGTACGTGAAAAGCTATGACATCGCGCTGTCGTTCGGCCATAACCTCGTCGCGATCGACGGGCCCGCGCGCCGCGCGACGTTCGCGCGTGCGCTTCCGGACGGCGGCAAGGAAACCGTCGTGCGTTCGTTCGACATGATCCACGTCGTGCCGCCGCAGAAGGCGCCCGACTTCGTGCGTTCGAGCCCGCTCGCCGACGCGGCCGGCTGGATCGACGTCGATCCGGCGACGCTGCGGCACAAGCACTTTCCGGACATCTACGCGCTCGGCGACGCCACCAACACGACCAATGCGAAGACGGCCGCGGCCGCCCGCAAGCAGGCGCCCGTCGTCGCGCACAACCTGCTCGCATCGCTCGGCCGCGCGCACGGCGACGCCGCGTACGACGGCTACGGCTCGTGCCCGCTCACCGTCGAGCGCGGCAAGATCGTGCTCGCCGAATTCCTGTACGGCGGCAAGGTCGCGCCGACCTTCCCCGCATGGCTGATCGACGGCAAGCGCCCGTCGCGGCTCGCATGGCTGCTCAAGGAACGCGTGCTGCCGCCGCTCTACTGGAAGGCGATGCTCAAGGGCCGCGAATGGCTCGCGAAGCCCGCGATCGCACGTTGACCGGAGCCCGATGACGTCATGCTGATTTCCCTCGTACTCGGCGGCTTCGTCGGCGCCGTGCTCGGCCTGACCGGCGCCGGCGGCGGCATTCTCGCGGTGCCCGCGCTCGTCGTCGGCATGAGCTGGCCGATGCAGCAGGCCACGCCCGTCGCGCTCGTCGCGGTGGCCGGCAGTGCCGCGCTCGGCGCGCTCGAAGGCTTCCGCCGCGGGCTCGTGCGCTATCGCGCCGCGCTGCTGATGGCCGTGGCCGGCGTGCCGCTGACCACGCTCGGCGTGCGGCTCGCGCACGTGCTGCCGCAGCGCCTGCTGCTCGCGCTGTTCGCGCTGACGATGCTGATCGTCGCCGGCCGCCTGCTGCGGCAGGCGCTGCGACACGCACCCGTCGACGCGGACGCGTCGCCGCTGTGCGTCGGCCGCGTGAATCCCGATACGGGCCGTCTCGTGTGGTCCTGGCCGGTCGGCTTCGCGCTCGCGTCGACCGGCGCGATGACGGGCCTGATGACGGGGCTGCTCGGCGTCGGCGGCGGCTTCGTGATCGTGCCGATGCTGCGCAAGTTCACGAACGTGTCGATGCACGGCATCGTCGCGACGTCGCTGATGGTGATCGCGCTGGTCGGCGCCGGCGGCGTGTTCGCGACGCTCGTGTCGGGCACGCGCGCGCCGCTCGACGTGACGCTGTGGTTCACCGTCGCGACCGCGCTCGGCATGGCCGCCGGCCGCGGTGCATCGCGGCACCTTGCCGCGCGACACGTGCAGGCCGGCTTCGCGGCCGTGCTCGTGTGCGTTGCGCTCGGAATGCTGGCGAAGGCGGTGTTCGGCGCGTGAACGATGGAGACGGACGCCGGGTTACCGGCGCCCCCTCTCACTCATATCAGAAGTCCGTCTCGCGCAGATACCAAAAGGTCCGTCGGATTTTCAACGGCCAAATCAACAAATCAACCCTGGAATTTTCAGCCGGAAATCGAATTTCGGCGAAAGAAAAGTGGGGCGGGCGGTTTCAGCTTCCGTGGCGCTTTTGCCACGATACCCCCCGGAGAGTCCTCCGCCACCTCCAACTGTGTCTGTCTCTACGAGAAGCGAGTGGGATGTCGGTCAGCCCCGTCTCCACCCCGAATCGTCCTTTAGCCACATCCATCGCCCCGGAGCATGAGGGGAATACCATTGTTCGCGAAAGTGAATGGTTCGCACCTCGGGAAACTTTCTACCAGCGTGAACAAGCAACGCGTCGGTCGGCCCGTTATCCGACCATCCTTCCCAAATACCGGTTTCTGGACAAATCATCCCGGTGCACAGGTTCATTTCGCCGTACTTCTGCCGCTTCACCTGCTGTTGTTCAAGGCGACGCTGCTCGCGTTCCTCGGGTGTCAAAATCTTGTAGTCACGACTTATCGTGATTTCGCCCAGCATCTGTGGAAACGAGCCATCCAGGGGATTTGCATAAAATAGTTCTACGTCGACGGGAAATTTACTACCGGGGATATCTTTTGCTCGGTAGCGAAACGTCTGAGCATTAGGGGAATCAGGTGTGCGCCCCATCATTTCATTCCCATAATTTTTTTCACCTTGATGATCCACCCAATAATCCTCCAATTGAAGAAGAGATTTGATTTCCGTATCGGGCAGGCCAGCGATCATTGGGTCAAGGAGAATTCTTACTCCTGCCGGGACGATCATCACCTTCGAACGGTCAGCACTATAATCTTCGGGATCATCGCCAGTGGAAAATTCAATTCTCGCTTTAGGTAACACAGGATTGGCATAACGGTAAAGTCTTCCTTCGGCGGGGGGATGCGGTTTTGCCGCGTACACCCGCCCGAAGACTGTGCCTTCAGGATCAAATGGTTTGTCGTCGCGCAGGATCGCCATTGCCGTTTTCAGGATGCTGCGGACCATCGCACGCTGTTCGTCAGCTTGGCTCGTCATGTCAACTCCTTGCGTCAACGGCTTTGAGGGCAGCGGCATAGTCTGCTGTGCATGTGCCGGGGTTGAACACGAGAGCGCGATCAGGACGGTCCCAATAGGCCTGCACCACCTCTGCACACGCATACGCATCTTCTTCATGCAATTGACTCCGGTAGCCTTCCTCGAAACGCACCATCTTTGCTGCCGTCTCAGGCGGCACGCTCAACAATTTGCACACTTCGGCTTGCGCAATTGGAACATCGGGCTTCACATAGGCTCCACCCGCTTGGTCCTGCATGTACGAGATCATCCAGTAGTAGTGAAACATCAGCATCCGATGCAGCCCTGTAGTAACGAGGTTGTCATTGGGGATGTTGATTTTTTTGGCTGCATCACAGGCACCTTTTTTCGTATATGCCTTATACACACCGAACATCTGCGTAAATATTTCATAATCCGCGGAATGTTGTTGGAGCAGCGCCATCATCCAAAATGCCTGCTGGCAGTGTCGTGCCTCATGGTAAAGCATGTCAGCGAATGATTTCATTCGACCATCCAACGCCGCCGCATCATCCGCAGTCGCAATAATTTTTTCGACCTCTTTCTCCTGAATGGCAATGGCCCAGTTTTTCTGAACAAATGATGCACTAACATCCGGGCGCATGTTGTAACGAACTTGCCCTTGTTGCGCGCTGACAATGTCAATGATCGGCATCGCTCCGTTTGATTGCATCGCGTCATTAACAGTGCCTTCGGGTAGGCCAAATGGCCCAGAGGCTAGCGCCACTCTCAATATTTCACCAATCGTATCGATAATCCTGTCTTTCAAGTCGTTCGATATTTCACCGCCTACCATTTTGGACCGACTCCACGGAATGCCCTTGAGCGCATCCTTGATCGCCGACGTATAGGCCTTCGTCACCGGATACACGACATCGTTGCGCGGCCGATTCTCTGTCACATCGCTCTGTTTGGCCCCGTCGATGAAGTGATGGAAGCGCAGCCCGAAGTTGAGCGGATCGCATGTCGCAAACGTTGGCGGTTGATTCTCGGACGTCGCCCCCTGTTCCGGCGTGCTCGCCGTCTTGCCCCTGATTTTCGCGGTCCGCTTGTCGGCGTTCGGCGCGGTAGCGGTGTAGGGCGTCGTGTTGTCGCGCACGATCGCCGCATGATTGACCGCAATCACCTTGTCCGGATCGCTTGCGGCCAGTAACTCGACGGCCCCGAACGCAACGTCATGGTCGGTAATCAGCGACGTTTCACCATGCTCGTTACTTACCCCCTCGATCACGCGCCCATTGTCGAGCGTGATGCGGTATGGCTGCTGCGGTAGCGCGAAGCCGCTGTCGTGTTCCATCAACACAAAGTGTGCAGCGAACAGCCCCGGATTGTCCGGCGTGACCGGCAGGCGCATCGGCCGAATCTGAGGAGCATCGGTCTGGTGGCTGCCCGCATAGACCGTATGTTCGCCGGCCGTGCGAACCACGTAGCCCTGTTCACCGATACGCACCTCAGTACTGCCGGCGTGCAGCACGATTTCCTTCGCCGCGTGCAGATGAATGCTGTCGGTGGTACTTGTGATGGTGACCGAATGTTTGGCCGTCACGTCGATGCCATCGGTCTGCGCTTCGATACGCACCTTGCCAGCGGCGGCAATCAGCTTTATTCCCGCCTTGTGCACGAACAGCGAGAACGCATTCGCCACGCTCGCGAACAGCGACCGGCCGACCGCCAGGCCAACATGCCGACCGCTCGTCACCGCGACATCCTCGTTGCTCGCGATATGAACGTTGCGCTCGGCCGCTAAACTGATTCCCGCCGATCCTGCCAGCACCATGTCGGCTTCCGTCAGTTCCGGGAAGTCATCCGGATCGCCCGATGGATTCCCTTTGATCGCGTCGTTACGGGCCTTGATCGCTCGCGCCACGTCGCTCTGGTCTGCATCATGCTGCTGCGTCTCATGCCGTTGTGCCAGCGCGGACAGACTATCTTGCAGTTCTCGCGCCCGCGTCAGCCGGCCGATTGCCTCACGCGCGTCCTTCGCGTGGCCTGGGCCGCCCGTCTGGCCGTCTGTCGTGACGAACAGGCCCCTCAACGCTCGCACGACACCCCAATAATCCGTGCGCAGGTCGAAACCCGTGCCGCGCGCATCCGCCCGCCCCTTCTTCTTCACGATGCGCCGGATATTCCCGAGACTGAGTTGAGAGGCGCCCGCATCGCTCGCAATCTGCGTCTGGATTTGCCCCTGCGTATCGTCGATCGCCAGATGGCCGGATGCGGTGCCGTGGAATTCCCGGCCGCGGATCACCGATACCGCCTGGTTGTCCGGCACGTGCAGTGCCGGTTGTCGGAACGCGTTCACGGCACTGCCGACAATCACCGGCAAATCCGGATCGCCGTGGTAGTGCGACACAGCCACTTCATGACCGATGCGCGGAATGAATGTCGCACCCATGTCCATGCCCTGCCACGGCGACAACACGCGCAGCCAGATTCCGGAATGCTCGTCGTGCTTGCCTTCACGATCCCACTCGAACTGCACCTTCACGCGGCCGTATTGGTCCGTCCAGACCTCTTGTCCGGCCGGCCCCACGACGACGGCTTTTTCCGGACCGCTCAACAATGGTTTGTCGACACTGCGCTTGAGCCGGAACAGCTCGTTTGCCGGCAGCAGTTCGAACTGCGTATCGACGCGGTACGTTTGCGCGCTGCCTGCACGATTGCCGATTTCCTCGATGTCGAGCGCACATGACACGACGACATATTCGCGGTTCGCGGCCTGCTGCGGGTAGCCTGTCAGGGTGAACGTGCGCCCGACCGTCAGCCCGCGCAGGTTGCCCGCGCCATGGGCGCGCAGCCCCGCACAGCGCTGTGCCTCGAGTTGCACGCGCGCAAAATGGCGTGCTTCCCGATCCGCATCGTTCGGCTGGCCTGCAAGACCTTGTGCACCCGCCAGCGGTTGGCTGTAGTCGCCCCAGGCGTAAATCTCACCGTCCGCGCTGGCAGTTCCGCGCGGATTCTCTTCGGTGGCAGCCAGCTTCGCGCGCGGACGCGTGTAGTCGTAGTCCGTCACGGTGACACAGCCGGCCGTGAGCCGACTCGTCACCGACAGCGCATGAATGTGTTCTTCGTCAATGCGCTTGCTGTCGGGTGGCAGGTAGCGCAGCGTCTCGTAGGCCGCACCGTGCGGCTGGTGGCCACCCATCGTGTCGCACAAGACCAGGCGATGATGGCCGCCGTCGTGTTCGAACCACCACCAAATGCCCCATTCCTCCCACAGTCGCTGCAGAAACGCCCAGTCCGATTCGAACGCCTGACGCTGCATGTCGCGCTTTGGATAGATTCCTCGAAATATGCCCGCGAGACGCTTTTCAACCGTGTACGGATATTTCGACAGCACGGCGTCGGTGATTTCGACGACGGTCATCTCCTGAAAGAGTCGGCTGTCCTGCGTCAGCGTCGTTCGATAGAGCCATGGGCGCAATTCCAACTCGTACAGAATCGAATCGCGGTCCTGCCCGACAATCCGTGCCGCCACGACCAGCCCCGTGATCTCGCGCGTTCCTGCGCCGATATTGCCGAGTCCGGCACTGCCTGCAAGGCCCGGTATGAATTGCCCTTTGCCTTCGAACCGGATCGAAACGGTGACCTCGGTACCGACCACTTTATCCAGATCGAGATTGGACGTGATGCTCGGGGAGAATGCATAGGCATCGTCGGTGCGCAGCGTAACGAGATAACGGCATTCGTCGATGCGGCCAATCGTTTCGGTGCCCTGCAACCGCACCGGAACGAATATCGGGAGCGCATTCATTCCATAGGTCGGCAAGGCTGCGCCGGAGATCGACAGGGTGCGTGCTTGGGGCAGAGTCGACATGGTTGCTGGTCCTCTCTGCTCAAGCACCGACGATCGTGGCGCCGCAGCCGGTCTTGTCGCCGCGATACGCGACCAGACGACCATGATGTGTGCGCGGGCCGCTCGCCAGCAGCGGAAAGATGCCGCCGCATTTCGGGCATGTCACGCCGTGGCCGTCCAATGCGACGCCGATGCCGAGATGCTTGAGATCATCGGCGGCTTCGGTAACGACACCACCATGATCGGTGGCGTCTCCGAGGCGAACCATTTCGCGGCCTTGTGCGTTTTTCATCGATGCCCCGTGCGAGGAATGAAACCGTCCTTTTACCTCGCGCCGAAGCACCGCGCAATTATTGAGATGACTATTTCCATCTCTCGATAAATGCAATCAACATATCCAGTAATAAATTCAGCTTTATACGAATTAATTAAAGAAATTAGGATTTTTCGTATTCGCATGAATACCCGATCCACTCTCGAATCGTGATCGTGCCGATGCTGCGCAAGTTCACGAACGTGTCGATGCACGGCATCGTCGCGACGTCGCTGATGGTGATCGCGCTGGTCGGCGCCGGCGGCGTGTTCGCGACGCTCGTATCGGGCACGCGCGCGCCGCTCGACGTGACGCTGTGGTTCACCGTCGCGACCGCGCTCGGCATGGCCGCCGGCCGCGGTGCATCGCGGCACCTTGCCGCGCGACACGTGCAGGCCGGCTTCGCGGCCGTGCTCGTGTGCGTCGCGCTCGGAATGCTGGCGAAGGCGGTGTTCGGCGCATAAGCCGGCTCAGCATCCGGGTGCGGAACCGATCCCGCGCCCGGCTCGCGACGCGCCCCATCCGTCGCGAATTTGTCAGGACCGCATGCTAGACTCGCCGCCGCGCGCCCGTCCGTCGCGCGTCGAAAACGAATAACTATTCAGGAGTCCGGCCATGCTCGTCCCGTCCGTCAGCCGCGCGGCAATCGCTGCGCTGATGCTCGCTCCGCTCACTGCGCTCGCCGCGCCCGCCTACACGGCGACATTGACGCTCGCCAGCCTGTCGCCGTCCGTCGGCGGCACCGACAAGGCGACGCTGAAACTCGCCAACACCGGCACCGAACCGGCTGCCGCCGGCCTCTCCATCGGCATGCCCGCCGGTTTCACCGCGAACGGTTTCACGAGCGCGTGCGGCGGTACGCTGGCCAGCGACGGCACCGCGCAGCTCGCGCTGACCGGCGCGACGGTGCCGGCAGGCGGCGCATGCACGTTCACCTTCACGCTCGGCGTACCGCCCGTCGCGTCCCTGCCGCCACCGGGCGCGCGCGGTTTCAGCATCGCGGCCAGCACGGCGCCTGGCCTCGCGACACTGTCGGCCAGCACCGCACCGACGCTCAACGGCTTCCTCGGCGCGACGCCGGGGCTTTACAGCAACACGTGGTTTCCGTCGACGGTGCGCAGCGTCGCGATCCTCGACCTGTTCATCACGCCGCGGACCGACCCGGGCCCGAACTCCAACGTGTTCTGGTCGAACCAGGTCAACTCGCTGCACGGCTACACGGGTTTGCAGTCGACCGAACTGGTGTCTGCCAGCGAAGGCACGGGCAAGCAATTCCTGTTCAGCCTGTGGGACGCCACCGCCGCGAAACCCGGCACACCCGCGAGCGCCGGCATCGGCGCCGGCAGCTTCTGCACGGTCAGCGGCTCGGCAACGGACGGCAGCGCCGGCGCACAGTGCCGCTACCGCTACGAGTGGCAGGCCGGCCACACGTACCGCTTCCGCATCACGCCGGACACGAGCCAGGGGCCCGGCTGGTTCAAGAGCAACGTGACCGACGTGACGGGCGGTGCGACCGGCGACAGCTTCGACATCGGCAGCATCTACGTCGGCACGACGCAAACGCAGGTTCCAGTCTCGTCGATCAGCCAGTGGGTCGAGTACTTCGACTGGAATTCGAGTCGCACGAGCTGCGCGTCGGTTGCATATACGAACGCGCAATTCAGCGTGGCTGCTTACGATGGGCTCGGCAATCCGGTGACGGTGCCTGTCCCGTCGGTCACGGTCAACAAGACGTGTCCCACCGCCTACGCCAATGCATCCGAATCGAACGGCGTCGCGACGCTGATCGGCGGCCCGCAGCAGTCGGCCGCAGGCCTCGTCAAGGCGAATGGCGCTTGCCTGACCGCATCGGGCGGCCTGCGCGACGGCAATGCCGCGGTGCTCGGCGCCTGCCCGACGCTCGCGTCGGTGCGCGCCTCCGGCGGCACGCACTTCAATCCGCAATTGTGGGTCGCCGCGGGCGACGGCACGCTGCAGACCAAGTACAGCTACTGCCTCACCGCGCAGGCACCGAGCGCGGGCAACGGCACGCTGCTGCGCACCTGCGTCGCCGGCGAGGCCGATCAGCAATGGCTCGTCAAGGCCGGCACGGCGCCCGGTTCGGCACAGCTCGTGTCGCAGCCGACGGGCCGCTGCCTCGCGCCCGCCGCCGGCGGCACGCTGAGCCTCCAACCGTGCTCGGCCGCCACTGCGGTCTGGACGACGCCCGGCAAGAGCTTCGCGTACTGACCGGCGACGACCTGCGCTGAGCGGCACGCAGGCCGCCCAAACAAAACGCCCGGCCCGACTCGTCGTCGGCACCGGGCGTTTTTCGTTGCGGAAGCAACCTGCGCGTCAGGTCGCGAACCCCGCCATCCGCTTGTGCTCTTGCCGCAGCATCACGAAGTTCGCGATCACGACGCCGGCCGTCACCGCGACGATGAACAGCGTCGCGAGCGCGTTCATCTCCGGATTCAGCCCGAGGCGCACGCGCGAGAACACGACGAGCGGCAGCGTCGTCGAGCCGGGGCCCGACAGAAACGCCGACAGCACGAGGTCGTCGATCGACAGCGTGAACGACAGCAGCCAGCCCGCGATCAGCGCCTGCGAGATCAGCGGCAGCGTGATCGTGAAGAACACCTTCAACGGCGTCGCGCCGAGATCGAGCGCGGCTTCTTCCAGCGACGGATTCAGCTCGCGCACACGCGACTGCACGATGATCGCGACATACGAGATGCACAGCATCACGTGGCCGAGCCAGATCGTGAAGATGCCGCGCTCGGCCGGCCAGCCGATCCACTTCGCGAGCTCGATGAACAGCAGCAGCAGCGAGATCCCCTGGATCACCTCGGGAATCACGAGCGGCGCGTTGATCATCCCGCTGAACAGCGCGAAGCCGCGAAAGCGCCCCATCCGCGCGAGCACGAAGCCGGCCCACGTGCCGATGAACACCGACGCGAACGCGGTCAGCACGCCGATCTTCAGCGACAGCCACGCGGCCGTCAGCAGTTCGTCGTCCTCGACGAGCGCCGAGTACCAGCGGAACGAAAAGCCCGACCATACGGTGACGAGCTTCGACTCGTTGAACGAATAGACGATCAGGCTGATGATCGGGATGTACAGGAACGCGAAGCCGGCAAACAGCGCCGCGAACTGCAGGTAACGATTCGGCTTCATCGGCGGCCCCCCTGCTCCTTCGCCTGGAAGTGCTGGAACATCGCCATCGGCACGAGCAGCAGCAGCACCATCGCGCAGGTCACCGCCGACGCCATCGGCCAGTCTGCGTTGTTGAAGAACTCATTCCACATCACGCGACCGATCATCAGCGTGTTCGCGCCGCCGAGCAGTTCCGGAATCACGTACTCGCCGACCGCCGGGATGAACACCAGCAGGCAGCCCGCGATGATCCCGTTCTTCGACAGCGGCAGCGTGATCTGCACGAACGCCTTCCACGGTTTTGCGCCGAGATCGTATGCGGCTTCGAGCAGGCGCAGGTCCATCTTCACGAGGTGCGCGTAGAGCGGCATCACGAGGAACGGCAGGTACGAATACACCATCCCGATGTACACCGCGTAGTTCGTGCGGTACAGCTCGATCGGCGTATGGGTCAGGCCGATCCACATCAGGAAGTTGTTCAGCAGCCCGTTGTTCTTCAGGATGCCGATCCATGCATACACGCGGATCAGGAACGACGTCCAGAACGGCAGCATCACGCCCATCATCAGCAGGTTGCGGGTCGCCGGGTTCGAGCGCGCGATGTAGTACGCCATCGGATAGCCGATCAGCAGACACAGCAGCGTCGTGACCGCGGCCACCCACACCGAGTTCACGTAGGTCGCGAAATACAGGCTGTCGGTGAACAGGAACGCGTAGTGCGACAGGTTCAGCGCGACGTGCACGACGCCGTCCGCGTACGACGCGAGCTCGGTGTACGGTGGGATGCCGAGCTGCAGCTCCGCGAAGCTGATCTTGACGACCAGCACGAACGGCACGAGGAAGAACAGCACGAGCCACGTGAACGGCCCGGCGACGACCGCCGAGGCGCCCGTCAGGTTGAAGCGCCGCACCGGCCACTCGAGCAGGGACTTGAACGCGCTCATGACGTCAGCACCACGCCTGCGGTCGCGCTCCAGCGCACGTAGATCTCGTCGCCGAGCGACGGCGTGTCGAGCTCCGAAATCGCGAGGCTCGACACGTTCGCGATCACCGTCTTGCCCGCGTCGAGCTTCACGTGATACAGCGAATAACCGCCCATGTACGCGACGTTGCTGATCCTGCCGCGCGCCCAGTTGAACGCGCCTTCGGGCGGCTTGCGCGTGAGCGCGATCCGCTCGGGGCGCACCGATACCGTGACCGGCATCCCGAGCGGGCCCGAGATCCCGTGGCTCACGTACAGCCGGCTCGGCAGCTCCGGCGATTCGATGTACACGTGGTCGGGTTCGTCCTCGACGGTCACGCCGTCGAACAGGTTCGTCGAGCCGATGAACTCGGCCGAGAAGCGGCTGTTCGGATATTCGTAGACCTCGTTCGGCGAGCCGATCTGTACGATCTGCCCTTCGCTCATCACCGCGAGGCGGTTCGCCATCGTCATCGCTTCTTCCTGGTCGTGCGTGACCATGATGCAGGTGACGCCGACCTTGTTCAGGATGTTGACGAGCTCGATCTGCGTGCGCTGGCGGATCTGCTTGTCGAGCGCGGACATCGGCTCGTCGAGCAGCAGCAGCTTCGGGCGCTTGACCAGCGAACGCGCGAGCGCGACGCGCTGCTGCTGGCCGCCGGAGAGCTGATGCGGCTTGCGCTTCGCGTACTTGCTCATCTGCACGAGTTCGAGCGCCGCATGCACGCGCTCCTTCAGCTCGGCCTTCGGCACGCCTTCCTGCTTCAGGCCGAACGCGACGTTCGACTCGACCGACATGTGCGGGAACAGCGCATACGACTGGAACATCATGTTCACGGGCCGCTTGTACGGCGGCATCTGCGCGAGGTCCTCGCCGTCGATCAGGATCTTGCCCGACGTGACCGTCTCGAGGCCCGCGAGCATCCGCAGCAACGTCGACTTGCCGCAGCCCGAGCTGCCGAGCAGCGCGAACAGCTCGCCCTGTCGCACGGTCAGGTTGACGCTGCGCACGGCTTCGGTGTCGCCGAATTTCTTCACGACGTCGACGATCTGGACAAAGTTCTCGGCGCGCGCATTGGCGCCGGAGGAGGAAACGGAGGACGGTGCGCCCGCGACCGGCGCACCCGACTGGCTATTCATGATGTGCTGCTTCTCTCCTGCGTTTAACGAACAAAGCCCCCGGGGGCACCAGGGGCTTCATGACTGCTGGGGAACGCCGGCTCGCGTCAGCGGCCCGACTTCAGCTCGGTCCACAGACGCGTCTGCAGGCGCTGGATTTCAGGCGGCAGCGGCTTGAGCAGGAACAGCGTCTTCACGACGTCGGCCGGCGGGTAGACGGCCGGATCGTTCGCGACGTCGGGCCGCACGTACTTGCGTGCCTCGGCATTGGCGCTCGGGTAGTACACCGCGTTCGTGATCGCCGCGTGCACCTTCGGATCCTCGATGTAGTTGATCCACTGCAGCGCGGCATCCTTGTTCTTCGCGTCCTTCGGGATCGCCATCACGTCGAACCACACCGGCGCGCCGCCCTTCGGAATGTAGTACTCGACCTTGTACGGCTTCTTCGCCTCGATCGCGCGATGCTTCGCGATCACGACGTCGCCCGACCAGCCGAACGCGAAGCAGATGTCGCCGCCGACCAGATCGTTGATGTAGCCCGACGAGTTGAATTGCGTGATGTACGGGCGGATCTTCTTCAGCACTTCCATCGCGGCCTTGTAGTCGGCCGGGTTCGTGCTCATCGGATCCTTGCCGATGTAGTGCAGCGTCGCCGCGAACATCTGGTCGGGCGCGTCGAGCACCGACACGCCGCAGGTCTTCAGCTTCGAGATGTTTTCCGGCTTGAACAGGATGTCCCAGTTGTCGAGCGGCACCTTGCCGAGCGCCTGCTGCGCCTTGGTCAGGTTGTACGCGAGACCGGTCGTGCCGTACGCCCAGGGCACCGAGTACTTGTTGCCCGGATCCGCGCCCGCGACGAGCGCCATCAGTTGCGGATCGAGGTACTTGAGGTTCGGCAGCTTCGACTTGTCGAGCGGCGCGAAGATGCCGGCGGCGATCTGCTTGCCCGCGTAGTTGCTGGTCGGCACGACGATGTCGTAGCCCGAGCTGCCCGTCAGCAGCTTCGCCTGCAGCGTGTCGTCGCTGTCGTAGTTGTCGTAGCGGACCTTGACGCCCGCCTGCTTCTCGAAGTTCGGGATCGTGTCCTTCGCAATGTAGTCCGACCAGTTATAGACATTGAGCTGCGTATCCTTCGCCGCTGCCGCCGATGCACCCACGCACAGCGCGAGCGCTGCGAACCGGCCAACTACTTTTGCTTTCATCCCGTTCTCCCTCCGGCCGAACCGTTTGTCCGGCTGCCGTCTGCCTCGTCACGGCGGCGCATTCTGGTGCTCCGCCCCTCGAAAACCCCGAAAACTACCACCATTCGCGCTCCGTCACAAAAAAATCATGCCGGTGTCGCGCAAACGGAACAGATTACCGCCGCCGACCAGTCAGGCCGCCCGTGCGGTCGGGCATTCCGAGGGGAATTCTATCGGGTAATCCGCGGCTGTCCACCGGGAAAAACGGGCAGCAGCGCAACCGTGTTCGCCGGCTGCTCGGGTCGCGCGCCCGACGGCCGGGCACGCCGGCGTTTCACCGGTGAAATCGCGGCGCGCTTCGCGCACCGACGCGTGGCTGGCCGCCCCGTGGGCCAGGCGTTGCCGTGCGGCTGCGCCGGAGCGGCCAGCCGCACGTTACGACGATGCGCCGGTACCGCATGCCGGCCGCACCCGCCGGGCCGATCGGCCACGATGCATTAAAATGGCGGTTGACGATTCAACTGCGCGAACCCTCCGATGGCCTCCAATCTCCACGACCTGCCCGACAGCCCCTGCATCGGCGTGTGCTCGACCCTCTTCGACGAAGTCTGCAAGGGCTGCGGCCGCACGGCCGCCGAAGTGTCGAACTGGGTGTTCCTGAGCGACGACGAAAAGCGCGCGGTGTGGGAGCGCATCACGCGCGAAGGCACTGCGATGCGCTTCCAGTACGACAAGCTGTAAATCCATCGCGCATAAAAAAAGCGGCATGACGACCGCCATGCCGCGAACCCCAACTCTGTTCTAACTCTGTTCTTTTCCCGCCGCGTCTAGAACTTCATCCCGACGCCCACGCCGACGATCAACGGATCGATGTGCAGCGTGCCGATGCCCTTGTCGCCGAGCGTCGCATCGGTGCTCATCCAGATCTTCTTCACGTCGACGTTCATGAACACCTTCTTCGTCAACTGCACGTCGACGCCGAACTGCAGCGCCGGCCCGAAGCTGCTCTTGTTGATCGACACGCCTTCCCCGCCGACGTTGAGCCCGTTGTTGTAGAAGTACGTGTAGTTCAACCCGGCGCCGACGTACGGACGCACCTTGCCGGCATGGTTGAAGTGATACTGCAGCAGCAGCGTCGGCGGCAGCACGCCCACGCCGCCGAGGTTGCCGAGGCTCGACGTCACCTGGTGCCGCGACGTGCCGAGGATCAGCTCGACACCGAGGTAGTCGCGGATCATGTACGTGAAGTCGAGCTCGGGCACGATCGCGTTGTTCACGCCGACGTTGAGCGCGCCGAGCGTGTCGCTCGCGCGCTCGTTCGGCTGGATGCTGATCGCGCGCAGCCGGACCAGGACGTCACCCTGGTTGATGCCGTCGCCCGGCGACGCCGCGTGCGACACCGACGGCATCGCGACGAAGCTTGCCGCGACGGCGGCAGCGGTGACAAAAGTTCGAATCGTTTTATGCATGGTACGGACCCCCAAAGAATGGTTTCCATTCTCCCCGTAGGGTCTTTTCCTTATCTTGATATTCGTCAAGCCAGCGTAAACGTGGGGCGGTTTGCCGCAGGCTCGGTCGCACGACCCGTCAGCAGCAGGTCGAGCAAATCGCGCACGCTGCGGATCGCGCGGCCGAACGGCAGCGCTTCGCGGCCGCGGAAGAACAGCCCGTTCGCGACGTCGCCGCGCAGCGCGGCCGCCAGCCGCGTGTCGATGCAGAAATGGCCGAACTTCTCGATGCCGTCGCGCAAGCCGCATACGCTCAGGCATTCGAGCGCGGTCGGACAGCGCTGCTTGAATGCGCCTAGCTTGTTGCGGATGCGCGTCTCGTTGCGCAGGTAACGATCGAGCCATGGCGTCTTCACCGCGCGCGCGGGCAGCCCCGTCACGCTGACGAATTCGACGATGTCGTCGGGCGTCGCATCGGCGAGCACGCGCTTGAAGTCCGGATGCGCGTCACCCTCTTCCGTCACCGCGAACGGCGTCCCGACCTGCACGCCGTTCGCACCGGCCGCGAGCGCCTCACGCACCATGTCGTGACTATTGATCCCGCCCGCAACGATCAGCGGGATCGTGTCGCGCGCGAGGCCGAGCGACGCCATCACCTGCGCGGTCTCGTCGAGCACGCGCGCGAAATCGAAGCGCGCGTCGTGCATGTCGTCGATCTGCGTGACGCCGAGGTGGCCGCCCGCGTGCGCCGGATGCTCGATCACGATCGCATCGGGCAGGCGCCCCTTCTTCATCCACTTCTTCAGCACGAGCGCGATCCCGCGGCTGTCCGACAGGATCGGGATCAGCGCGATGTCGTGTCCTTGCGTGAGATCGGGCAGGTCGAGCGGCAGGCCCGCGCCCATCACGATCGCATCGGCGCCCTCGTCGCACGCGACTCGCACGTAGTCCGCATGCGCGCTCACCGCCTTCATCACGTTGACCGCAATCATCCCGCGCCCTTCGCCGTAGGTCTTCGCGAGACGGATCTCGCGCGCCAGTGCGTCGAGGTTCGCGGCCTCTAGCGTCGCGCGATCGGGCTGCGCACGGCAACGCGCGAGCAGGTCCGCATGATGGTGGCGCAGGTCGATGCTCGCGATCGTGCCGACCGCGCCTTCGCGCGCGACGCTGCCCGCCAGCCGGTGCGCGGAGATGCCGACGCCCATGCCACCCTGCACGACAGGCAGCAAGGTACGGCCGCGTATCGTCAGCGGCGGAAAGGAAGTGCGTACGGTCATCGGATACCTCGTCGGAACATCGGAACCGCGATGATCGGCGATTCACTGCAGCGCACCTTGACGGCCGTCAATAAAAAACAGCACGCGAGCGTGCCGTTTCCGGTTCATGCAGTGCGAAACGCTCAGGCCGGCTTCGCTGGCTTCAACTGCATCGACTTGTACTCGAGATACTCTTCGAGCCCGTACACGCCGTTCTCGCGGCCGTGCCCCGACTGCTTGTAGCCGCCGAACGGCGCGGCGCCGTTCCACGTGCCGCCGTTGATGTCGACCTGCCCCGTGCGGATGCGCCGCGCGATGCCCATCGCACGTTCGTCGCTACCGGCCCATACCGCGCCGCCGAGCCCGTACGGCGAATCGTTCGCGATCCGCACGGCTTCGTCTTCGTCGCGATACGTGATGATCGACAGCACCGGCCCGAAGATCTCTTCCTGCGCGATCGTCGATTTCGGGTCGACACGGCCGAACACGGTCGGCTTCACGAAGAAACCTTTCGCGAGCCCTTCCGGCAGGCCCGTGCCGCCCGTCACGAGTTCCGCGCCTTCATCGATCCCGCGCTGGATGTACGCCTGCACCCGCTGCTGCTGCACGGCCGACGCGAGCGCACCGAGGCGCGTCGCGTCCTGCCGCGGATCGCCCGCCACGTATGTTTCGGCCACGGCCTTCGCAATCTCGCGCGCCTCTTCGTAGCGCGCTTCCGGCACCAGCATCCGCGTGTGCGCCGAGCAGGTCTGCCCCGCGTTCAGGTAGCACGCGTTGACCGTGCCTTTCACCGCCGTCGCGAAATCGGCATCGTCGAGGATCACCGACGCCGACTTGCCGCCCAGTTCGAGCGCGACGCGCTTGACGCCTGCGGCCGCCAGCTCGGCCACGCGCTTGCCGGCGCGCGTCGAGCCCGTGAACGACACCATGTCGACGTCCGGGTCGGTAGCCAACACCTCGCCGACGACCGGGCCGTAGCCGCACACGAGGTTGAACACGCCGGCCGGCAGGCCGGCTTCGTGAATCGCTTCGGCGAGCATGAATGCGTTGAGCGGCGCGACTTCGGACGGCTTCAGGACCACCGTGCAACCGGCCGCGAGCGCCGGCGCGACCTTCAGCGTGACCTGGTTGAGCGGGTAGTTCCACGGCGTGATCGCCGCGACCACGCCGACCGGCTCGCGCACCACGAGCGAGTTGCCGACCTGTGCCTCGAATTCGAACGACTCGGCGAGCTTCGCATACGCCTTCCAGTTGTAGATCGGGCCGCCGACCTGGATCGCGCGCGACAGCTTGATCGGCATCCCGACTTCGCCGGTGATCGACTGCGCGAGTTCCTCGCTGCGCGCCTGCAGACGCTCGACGATCTTGCGCAGATAGCCCGCGCGCGTCGCGGCCGGCGTGGCCGCCCACGCGTCGAAGGCCGCGCGCGCCGCGCGGATCGCGTCCTGCGCGTCGGAGGCGATGCCCTCCGGAATCCGGCCGATCACGACCTCGGTGCCCGAGTCGATCACGTCGATCGTGCCCGTTCCGGCCGGTTTGCGCCATGCGCCGTCGATATAGAACTGGTCGTAGATTTTCATCGTGTTCCGTCTCCTGTCGGGCAGAGTTGGCGCTTTAGCGCTTATGGCGGCTGGAGCAGGTACTCCAGCCCCATGCTTCGCGGGAAAGCCGACATTCTAGCGAGCGTTGCGGTCGACTGGTGTGACGATTGACAGCCGTTCGAAAGGACTCCGGCCTCTGCCGCACCCTCGCTGCGCCGTCGGCGTGAACGCCGGCCCGACGTCCGCGATACCGCCGTCATGTCCGCATCCGCCCGGGTGCGCGGCCGGGCCCGCATCGTGCTATGTTTTTATTATCGGCACCGGCCCATTGCGACCGGCGCCGCCCGGAATCGACGCATTTCGTGAGCGCTGCCATGTCCGACGCATCCCATACCCTCGGCTCGCAAGACCGCCTGGAGCTGCTTTGCTGGCTCACCTGCGGCAATCTCGGCGCGTTTTACCTCAACGAATCGTGGCCGGACGCCACGTTCCAGGTCCAGGCCGCGCACCGCTGGCTCGATCGCCATCACCGTCAGGCCGACTGGCTCGCGATCGCCAAGCTCGCGGCGCTCGCGCAGGACATCGCGAAGCGGCACGCCGGGTTCGTGGACGCGCCGTGGGCACGCGACGCGGTCGAGGAAATCGTCGATACCGACGATCTCGACTATCGGGCAAAACTCGTGCAATGGGTGTACGACGATTGCTGCAAGGCGCTCGCGGACAAGCGGCTGGCCGATTGAGCTGCGTTTCGAGCCGCACGCGTGCGGGCCGCGGCACCGCTCTGCGCGACGGTCTTTTCGTCGATGCGGAAGTAACGGCCTGACTGACAGCGTAGGTACGCCAGCACCGCCCCCTGCGCGGACACACGCGAAGCGTCATGGAATCGTCGTCGCCTGTCGTTCGGACCACCCGGCCCAATCCCACCTCGAACCCGAAGGATGCTCGCGTGGCGCTCGCCTATCGATTTCTGCTGATCGCCGGCGTATCGGCCGCGCTGATTGCCGGTTCCGGAACTGCCCATGCGTCGCCCGCGCCCGCGGCAACGGCTGCCGCGGCATGCCCGTCGCCGTCGTTCGACCGCTATCCGGCACCCGCCGCAAGCGCACCGCGCAAGCCGGCGGCGTCGCCCAGGCTGACCACCAGGGAAGCGCGCCTGTACCGCACCGTCATTCGCGACGCATTCACGCAACCAGCCAATTTTGCCGGCCACTATCGCGTCGCGACCTGGGGTTGCGGAACGGATTGCCGGAATTTCGCGATCGCCGACAAGTACACGGGCAAGACGTACACGATGCCCGGTGTGCAGGCCATCGCGGGCGTGATGGGCAACGACGACGAACGCGTCGATTTCCGCGCCGGCAGCAGGCTGCTGATCGTCGCGGGCTGCTTCAACGACGATTGCGGCGACGACAACGCGAAGGCGGCCCGGTTCTTCTACGAATGGACCGGCACGCGGCTGCGGCAGGTCGGCACTTGTCCGCTGGTCGTTGCGCCAGTCGAATAACAGTCAAATAACCGGCAACCGATCCGCGCAGCACTCACGAAAACCGTCACGCCGCCGGCGCGCGTGCCCCGTCGCCGCATGCCGCGACGAACACGACCGCGAGCACCACGCCGATCGACGCGAACGGCGCCGCCGGATGCAGTTCGTACAGCATCGTACCGGCCAGCGGCGCGACGACCATGCTGAGCCCTTGCGCCATCGACATCGCGCCCGCGCACGCAGCCTGCTCGTGTGCTTCGACGCGCGTGCTCGCGAGCGCCGCGACTGCGGGAAACGCGGCGCCCAACCCGCACGCCGCCACGAAGTAGCTCGCGCACAGCAGCAGCGGGTACGCGGCCTCCGCGGCCAGCGCCGACACGAACCCCGCGCCCCCCGCCAGCGCGCCCCAGCGCAGGCACTGGAGCGGCGCGACCGCACGCAGGCGGCCGACCAGCGACTGCGTCGCGATCAGCCCGATGCCGGCGCTGCCGAGCGCGTAGCCGACCACCATCGACGCGTCGCCCGTCCGCACGTGCAGCCGGTCGATCGCGTAAAAGCCGAGCACGCTGTTCGCGATCATCACCGCGCTGTACAGCGCGAACGCGCTGCACCACGGCAGGCGCAGGCGCGGATCGGTCGGCTTCAGCCGGGGCGGCGCCTGCCGCGCCGCATGCGCGCCGTCGTCGCGCAGCCGTCGCAGCCCCGCCAGTCCGGCGAGCGGCAGCAGCGCGAAAACGGCGAGCGCGAGCGTCATGTCGATCCCGGCCAGCCAGCCCGCGAGCGGCGGCGCGAGCACCATTCCGATCGCGCCCGCCGCGCCGAATCGTGCGATCGCGGCCGCGCGCCCCGTGGCCAGGGTCCGGTCCGCGATCCACGCCATGGCCGCGACTGGCAGCCCCGCATAGCAGCCGCCCATCGCCGCGCGCGTAACGAGCAGCGCGACAAAGCCCGCCCATACCGGCGGCACGGCGCTGCCGCCGTCGCGCAGCGCCCAGCCGACGTAGCCGGCCAGCAGCAGCGAACTCGCGACGAAGCCGCCGATCGCCGCGCGCATCGCCGGCAGCCGCCCGCGGGTGTCCGCCGCGCGCCCCCAGCGCGGCGCGGCGATCATCCACACGAGCCCGACGATGCCGATGATCGCGCCGACATGTATCGGCTCGAGATGCATGCGCCGCGCCATCGGCCCGGCGATCGTGACGAATGCGTAGGTGCCGGCCACCATCGCGAAATTCACGAACAGCAGCGGCAGGAAAGATACGCCGGCATCGGCCGGCGTGGGCACGGAGTCAGCGGAAGTCGTCGACATAAGGTGTTCCGATGAAAGAAGGCAAGCGTCGTGCGTCAGCACGAATGGACGCCGGCATCGCGTGACGCAGCGCATCGGGCACGGGCAGCCGCGCGCCGATGCGCAGCCGTTCCTCGTAACGCAGCAACGCGAACGCGCCTGCCGCGCCTCGTTCGACACAGGCCGGAATGTGTTTCATGACGATGCGCCGGAAACGGACGAAGGCCGTGCCGTCACACACCGAGCGTCGCGCCGCCGTCGACGCACAGCGTGTGCAGCGTCACGTGGCGCGCGGCATCGGACAGCAGGAACAGCACGGTGCCGGCGACGTCGTCCGGCGTGGCGATGCGGCCGAGCGGGATGCCCGTGCGATAGGTTTCGAGCGAACCCGCGATGACGCCCGCCGGGCCTTCCGGGCCGCGCCACAGTTGGCGCTGCATCGGCGTGTCGGTCGAACCCGGCGCGACGATGTTGCAGCGAATGCCGTGGCCGGCCAGTTCCAGGCCGAGGCAGCGCGTGAACTGATGCGCGGCGGCCTTGGACGCGGCGTAGGCGGCCATCTGCGTGCGCGGCACGAGCGCCGCGTTCGACCCGACGGTCACGATGCTGCCCGCGCGTCGCACGATCATGCGCTGTGCGACCGCGCGCGACAGGTGGAACACGCCGTGCGCGTTCACCGCGAAGCAATGCGCCCAGTCGTCGTCGCTCAGCGACGTCGCGGTCGCGAGCCGCAGCACGCCGGCGACGTTCGCGAGCATGCCGATCGGGCCGACCGCCGCCTCCACGTGCTCGATTGCCGCGCGCACGGCGTGCGCGTCGGCCACGTCGACCGTGAACGGATGGACGCGGCCCGGCGCCGGCGGCCGATCCCCGGTCGCGCGCGCCAGCGCGTCGCCGTCGGCGTCGAACGCAGCGACGTCGAACCCACGCTCGGCGAGCGCGCGAACCACGGCGGCGCCGATCCCGCGCGCCGCGCCGGTCACGACGGCCACGCCCGCCGGAAATGTCATTTCGGTTTCCCTGCTCATCGCTTCAAGTTCCTCGTATCGGTTTCCATGTCGGCCCATGCGGCGAGCCGTTCGGTCAGTGCGGCGCCGATCGCCGCCATCGGTTCGGGATCGGACATCCCGTCGTGCGAGCAGTCGAGCGCCACGCAGGTCGGCAACGCCGCCGGCCGGTGCGCGGCCCAGCTGTCGGGCGCCGGTGTGCCGGGCTGCTTGCGGGTCGCGTTGAACAGCAGCAGTTCGCCGCCGTAATGCGGGGTCGGCGCCGCACGGAACTGGCGCATCTGCCGCAGCGTCGCGTCGACCAGCACGTCGAGCCCTGCGCCGCCGAGCGCTGCGAACGGGCTGTTCGCGCGCAGCAGGCGCTGCCGCAGCAGCGCGTCGGACAACGCCGCCGTGTCGAAATCGCCGTTCACCGTCAGCAGGATCCGCAGCGCGTCGCCCGTCTCAGGCTGCGGCTGTGCCGTCCACGCGGACGACGGATAGCTGTCCATCAGCGCGAGCACGCCGACCGGTGCGCCTGCGCGTTCGAGGGCCGCCGCGACCGCGTACGCGAGCGCGCCGCCCAGCGACCAGCCGAGCAGGTGGTATGGACCGTTCGGCTGTAGCGCACGCACGCGCTGCACATAGGTGTCGACGAGCGCGTCGAAATCGGCCGCGCCGTTCGTGTCATCGACCGACAGCTGCAGCCCGTCGATCGTCGTGTCGGGCAGGTACGCGGCGAGCCGCAGGTAGCTCCACGCGAGGCCGTCGGCCGGGTGGATGCAGATCAGCCGCTGCGCGGGCCCGCCCGCCGTCTGGATCGCGAGATGCGGCGCGAACGCGTCGCGCGCCGCCCGCGGCCGGTACGGCAGCGGCGTGCGCAGCGCGGCCGTCAGCGCCGCGACCGTCGCATGGCGGAACAGCATCGACACCGGCACGTCGCGGCCGAGCGCGGTCGCCAGCCGCGCGCTCGCCTGGATCGCCTGCAACGACTTGCCGCCAATGTCGAAGAAATTCGAATCCGGCGTCAGCGCGACGCCGCCGAGCACGCTGCGCCACGCGTGCATCACCTGCCGTTCGAGCGCGTCGGCGCGCGGATCGTCGTCCACGCCGATGCGACCCGCCATCGCGAGCTGATGCAACGCGTTGCGATCGGTCTTGCCGTTGACGTTGCGCGGCAGCCGTTCGAGCACGTGCCACGCGTCGGGAATCGCCGCGGCCGGCAGCGCGTCGGCGAGTTGCGCGCGCAGCGCGGCCGTGTCGTCGACCCCGGCGACGAACGCCGCGAGCGTCGTCACGTCGGCGTCGCCGCGCAGCGCGACGACCGCTGCCTCGCGCACGTCCGGCGTGCGCAGCAGCCAGTCCTCGATCTCGCGCGGATCGATGCGCACGCCGCTGATCTTCACCTCGTGGTCGATCCGGCCGTCGAACACCAGCCGGCCATCGCGCACGGTGGCGAGATCGCCGGTCCGGTAGGCACGCGCGCCGCTCCCCGGCAGCGTGACGAAGCGCGCGGACGTCAGCGCCGCGTTGCCCGGATAGCCGAGCGCCAGCGCGTCGCCGCACAGCACCAGTTCGCCCGTGCGGCCCTCGGCCACCGGATACAGCCGCTCGTCGACGACCTGCGCGTCGACGCCCGCGCGCGGCGTGCCGATCGGCACCGGCTCGCCGTCGCGCCAGACCGCGCCGGGGCCGCTCACGTACGCGGCCGTCGCGATGATCGTGGTTTCGGTCGGCCCGTAGGTGTTCAGCAGCACCTGGTTCGGCAGGTGCGCATGCCAGCGCCGGATCCGCTCCGGCAACGCGGCCTCGCCGCCGATGATCGTCAGGCGCACGCCGGCGAGGCGTTGCGCATGGCGTACGTCCAGTGCGTGGGCGAGCACGTGCCAGTAGGCGGTCGGCAGGTCGAGCACCGTGATGCGGCGGCGCTCGACCTCGGCCGTGAACGCGTCGACCGAGTCGAGCATCGCGTCGTCGCGCAGCACGAGCGTCGCGCCATTGCAAAGCGTCGCGAAGATCTCCTCGAAGCTCGCATCGAAATGCAGCGGTGCGAACTGCAGCACCCGGTCGCCCGGACCGATGCGATACAGGTCGCGCGTGCTCGCGACGAAATGCGCGAGCGCGCCGCGCCCGACCAGCACGCCGTTAGGCCGGCCGGTCGATCCCGACGTGTACAGCAGGTACGCGTGCTGTGCCGCGTCGGGCGCCACGCACGCCACGTCATGCGGCGACGGCACACGCGCCGCGTCCAGATCGAGCACCGGCCGGCCGCCTGCGCATTCGCGATACGCATCGCGCGTGATCACCAGCGCAGGCGCTGCATCCGCCAGCATCGCCGCGACGCGCTGCGGCGGCCCGTCCGGATCGATCGGCATGATCGTCGCGCCGACCTTCAGCACGGCCAGCATCGCCGCGATCACGTCGGGCGCGCGCGGTGCCGCGATCGCGACGCGTGCGTCGCGCGCCACACCCCGTCGTCCGAGTTCCGCCGCAAGCGCATCGGCATCGGCGAGCAGCGCGCGATAGTCGATGCGCCGGTCGCCGGCCTCGATCGCCGGTTGCGTCGGCATGTCGAGCGCGATGCGTTCGATCCGCGCGAGCACGTCGTCGCACGGTCCGGCGAGCGGCGCGCCGCGCACGATCGACGGCGCGGGCATCCCGTCGAGCAACGCACCGACGGGTTCGTCCGGCGCCTGTCCGGCGAACGCGTCGAGCCACGCGGAAAGATCGTGCGCCTGCGCGGCGAGCACGGCCTCGTCGTATGCGTTCGGGTTTGCTTCCAGCGCCAGATGCCACGCGCCGCCGCGCACGGCGAGCGTCACGTTCAGATCCTTCACCGGGCCGCCGCTTACCGCGCGCGTATCGCTCGCGAGCCCGTGGAACGCGACCTGCCGTTCGAACGGCATCACGTTGACGGCCTGGTTGAACAGGAACGCGTTGCGTTCCAGCAACCCGAGATCGCCGCGAATCCAGCCATACCGGTAATACAGGTGCGGCCGGATCGCGCGCAGGCGCTCCGCACATTCGCGCGCGAGCGCACGCGGCGAGCGCCCTGCGCCGACATGCATGCGCAGCGGCACGATGTTCATCGCCATGCACGGCACGCCGAGTGCCGGCGTGCCAAGCCGGTTCATCACCGGCAGCCCGAGCGTCAGGTCGCACCGGCCGCCCTGCTTCGCGAGCCAGATGCCGACCGCGCACAGCAGCCACGCATTCCAGTCGACGTCGACGCGCTCGGCGGCCGCGCGGAGCGCGTGCACGCGCTCCGCGTCGAGCACGTGCGTCGCGCGCAGCGCGCACGGGGCAATATCCTGCTTCGGCGCGAGCACGAGCGGCGCGGGCACGTCGCGCAGATGTTCGCGCCAGAACGCGCGATCGGCATCGAAGCCGCCGGCGCCGCGATAACGCGCCTCGGCCTCCACCACGCGATCGATCCGCCAGTCGGGCAGCGCCGGCAGCGGCCCGCCGCCGACGCGCGCGTTGTAGCGGGCGGCCACGGCCTGCTGCAGCAGCCCGTAGCCGAAGCCGTCGAGCGCGATGTGATGCACCTGCAGATACCACCAGTGCCGGGTCGGCGACAGCCGCAGCAGCGCGGTGCGGTATAGCGGATCGGCCGTCACGTCGCAGCAGATCGCGAGCGACGCCTTCATCCATGCGTGCGCCGCCTGCACGGGATCGGCTTGCGCCGACAGGTCGACGAGCGGCAGCCGCGTGCGCGGCGGCCGGCGCGCCTGCCACAGCGCATCGTCTTGCCACGCGAACCGCATGTGCAGCGCGTCGGCGTGATCGAGCACGGCCTCGACGCTGTCGGTCAGCGCGGCGACGTCGAGCGCGCCGTCGAGCTCGACGGTCTCGGCCGTCAGATAGCCTGGATCGTCGGGGTCGACCTGTTGCGCGACCCAGATTCCGTATTGCGCGGACGTCGCGCGGATCGGCAAGGATTCGTTTTTCATGAGCGGGCTTGCTCCGAGGTTCGTTGAGCCGGAGACGGGCCGCATCACGCGCCCCGCTCCCATGCGACCACCAGCGCCCGGTTGCGCGCCATCAGCCCCAGGTGCTCGTCCATCACGTACTGGATCTGCTCGAGCTGCTCCGAGGAATCGGCTTCGCAGCGAAGCTGCAGCACGTCGTCGGTGCGCAGCATCCGGCAAACGCCGTACGGGAAATCGACGGTCGCGCGATGTTCGTCGAACACGACGGGCACCTTGATCGCGTAGTGCTTGCACAGCTTGAACAGCACGCGGTCGGCCTGCGGCACCGACACCTCCGCCGTGCTGACGAACGGCGCCGGACGGGCATCGGACATCGCCGGACGCGCCGTCATGCGCTCACCTGCGCCGCGCGCTGCAGCACCCGCGTCCATGCGCCAAGCGTCGGCTGCTCTGCGAGCTGGACGAACGTGACGTCGTAGCCTTGCGCGCGCCACTGCTCGACGAGCGTCATCATCCGGATCGAATCGAGCCCGCAATCGACCAGGTTGTCGTGCTCGCGCAGGTCGGCGGCAGGCATCCGCAGGCTGCGGGCGACCTGCGCCGCGATCGCGGCGAGCGTCGGTGCCGCGTCGTCCGCTGACGCGACGCCGACGAGCGCGCTCGTGGTCACCGCCATCCCGCAGCGGCCGGCCACGTAGTCGATCGCCATGCGGTGCTCGCGCTCGGAGAAATCCGCGAGCGCGTCGGCGACGAAGAACGGCTGCACGTCGCGCATGAACGCGTCGCAGGCGGTCATCAGACAGCCGATGTGCGCATAGATCCCGCAGATCGCGAGCTGGTCGCGCCCCTGCTCGCACAGGCGCGTCTCGAGCGGCGAGCGCCGGAACGCGCTGTAGCGCCACTTGTCGAGCACCGTGTCGCCGGGCGCCGGCGCGAGCGCGTCGCAGATCGCCGCACGCGACGGCTGCGCGGTGAGGCCCGGCCCCCACATGTCGGTCAGGAGCGCCCGGTCGGCCGCGGCCTGCGTCGCCGGCTGCGCGGTGTAGTAGACCGGCATCCCGGTCGCATGCGCAAAATCGATCAGGCGGCGCACATGCAAGACGAGCGTCGGCACGGGCGCGGCCGCACGGTCGTAGAAGTCGAGGAAGTAGTCCTGCATGTCGTGCACGAGCAGCGCCGCGCGGTGCGGGTCGAACCGCCAGTTCACGCGGTTCGCCGGCAGCTCGGCCGGCATCGGATAGGAAGCGATTTTCGGAATGGCCATGATGGATTGCATTGGAATGGAGGAATCGACGGGGCGCCGCCGCGCCCGTCAAGCGGCGGCGGCGAGCCGATCCGCGATGTGCTGCCGAAGCGCGCGCTTGTCGATCTTGCCGACCGGCGTTTTCGGGAATGCATCGACGAATTCGATCCGGTCGGGCACCTTGTACGCGGCCACGCCCTGTCCGCGCACGAATCGAACGAGGTCCGCCGCGGCCGGCGCGGGCGCGCCGCGAATCACGTATGCGCAACTGCGTTCGCCGAGATACGGGTCAGGCATCGCGACCAGCGCCGCGTCGACGACGCCCGGATGCGCGAGCAGCAGGTGTTCGATCTCCTCGGCCGGGATCTTCTCGCCGCCGCGGTTGATCTGGTCTTTCGCGCGCCCCTCGACGACGAGCTGGCCGCCCGCCGTCAGGCGGACGCGATCGCCGGTGCGATAGAAGCCGTCCGCCGTGAACGCGCGCGCGTTGTGCGCGGCTGCGTCGTAGTAGCCGCGGATCGTGTACGGGCCGCGCGTCAGCAGATGGCCGACCTCACCGGGTTCGACCGGGCAGTCGTCGTCGTCGACGATGCGGATCTCGTCGTCCGGCGAGATCGGGCGCCCCTGCGTGGCGATCACCACGTCGCGCGGGTCGTCGAGCCGCGTGTAGTTGACGAGCCCTTCGGCCATCCCGAACACCTGCTGCAATTGCGCGCCGAAGCCGTCGGCCGCGCGCGCCGCGAGCGCGGGATCGAAGCGCGCGCCGCCGACCTGCACGAGTTCGAGGCTCGCGAGCGCGCCGCGCCGCTGCCCGGCCGCGGCCAGCCACACTGGCACGAGCGGCGGCACCAGCGCCGCCACCGTCACGCGCTCGCGCTCGATCAGCGGGAACGCGACGTCGGGGCTCGCGCTGTCGCTCAGCACCACGGTGCCGCCGGCATCGAAGACGCCGAGCGAGCCCGGCGAACTCAGCGCATAGTTGTGCGCGGCCGGCAGCGCCGCGAGATAGACGCTGCGCTCGGTCAGCCCGCAGATGCGCGCGCTCTCGCGCACGCTGTACAGGTAGTCGTCATGCGTGCGCGGGATCAGCTTCGGCGTACCCGTGCTGCCGCCCGACAATTGCAGGAACGCGATCTCGTGCGCGCCGGGCCCCGGCGGGAGCGTGATGTCGGGCGTCGCCTCCGGCAGCGCGACGCGCGTATTGCCGGGCGCCGTGAACAGCACGTGACGCAGTGTCGGCGCATCGGCGCGGATCTCGCTCGCGAGCGCCCGGTAGTCGAACCCGTCGTGCTGTTCCGCCGCAACATAGGCGAGCGCGCCCGCGTGCCGGCAGAAGTAGCCGATCTCGCGCCGGCGATGCGCGGGCAGCGCGAACACCGGCAGCGCGCCGATCCGGAACAGTGCGAACATCACCGCGAAAAATGCGACGCAGTTCGGCAGTTGCACGACGACGCGGTCGCCCGGCACGATCCCGCACGCGGTCAGCGCGCGGGCCGTGCGTTCGGCTTCCGCCGCGAACGTCCGGTACGACCAGCGCAGGTCGCCCTGTACGAGCGCGATGCGTTCGCCGTGCCGCGCGACGCGTTCGTCTAACCACTGAGCGAACGACTGGCCGAGCCAGTACCCCTTCTGCCGGTACGCGCTGGCGAACGCGTCCGGCCAAGGCGTGTAGTTCGCAGACGTCATGCAGCCTCCCGCGCGGCGCCCGATGCGGCATCTCGATCGATATCGAGCGCATCCAGCATGGTCCGGAACTTGGCGGCGGTTTCCGCGCGTTCGCCATCGGGCGTCGATTCGGCGACCACGCCCGCGCCCGCATAGAGCCGCAGCGTACGGTCGAACGCTTCGGCGCACCGAATCGTGACGACCCACTCGCCGTCGCCGTGCGCGTCGACCCACCCGAGCATCCCCGCATAGAAGCCGCGATCGAACGGCTCGGCATCGCGAATGCAGTCGCGCGCCGCCGTGCGCGGCGCGCCGCAGACGGCGGGCGTCGGATGCAGCGCGAGTGCGAGTGTCAGCGCATCCGCGTCGGATTCGCCGCACACCTCGGTCGACAGATGCCACATCGTTTCCGTATGGACGAGCGACGGGCGCGCCGGCACGTCGAGCCGCCGGCACAGCAGCGCGAGGCTGTCGCGCACGGCTTCGACGACGACCCGGTGTTCGTCGAGATCCTTCGCGGACGCCAGCAGCGCCTGCGCGCGACGCCGGTCCTCGACCGGATCGCGGCTGCGCGGCGCGGAGCCTGCCAGCGGATTCGCGCGCACGATGCCGCCGAAGCGGTTCACGAGCAGTTCCGGGCTCGCGCCCAGCAGCGTGCGGCCCCCGCCGAGATCCACGGAGAACGTATAGCCGTGCGGATTGCACGACGCGAGTCGCGTAACGAGCGCCGCAACGTCGACCGGCGCGTCGCCGGTCGCCTCCAGCATGCGCGCCAGCACGACCTTGTCGAGCTCGCCCGCGCGAATCCTGGCGACCGCCTGTGCGACCGCGTCCGCATAGGCATCCGCCGACGGCACCTCGCGCGTCGCGTAGCGCGTGCCGGCCGAGCCGGCTGCCCGCAGCGCGCCGAGCGGCCGCGCGCGCAGCATCGTGCGTGCGACCCGCAGCGCGGCCGGCGCGCCGACGTCGAACGGCACCGCGCCGACCACCGCCGCACCCATGTGGCCGTCGGCCCGCTCGCGGCGCAACGCGTCGTTCACGCGCGCCGCGAGCGGCGCGTCCGCATGCGGGATCGCCGCCGCAACATCGCAGGCCAGCAGCGTATGCGCCGGCGTTGCGAGAAACAGCGGCGTATCCGCGCGATAAACATCCCACACACTATGGGGTACTAATAGTTCGTCAGGCCGGGAAATCGCATTCATGGCATTGCCTCCAGATTGAACGAGCCGGCGCGGCGCGCCGGCCATGCCGTCACATTTCGGCGGTCAGACTGACCGCGATGCGGCGCCCCTGGTCGACGAGCCAGTTGCCGCTCAACCCGGTCGTGCGCGTGCGATCGTCGATCGGCACCATCTTGTTGGTCAGATTCAGCACCGCGAAATTGACGGAGAAACGCTTGTCGATCCGGTAGCGCCCGCCGAGATCGAAGGTCGTCGTCGACGGCCGCTCGCGCACGCCCTGCGCGCCGTTGCGGAACGCGGCCCAGTATTCGCTGCCGATATAGTTCGCCGTCGCGTAGAGATCGAGCTTGGCTGTCGGCGTCCAGTCGACCTGCACGTTGAATTTGTGCTTCGGCGTCTTGTCGAGCGGATAGCCGTCGAGCGAACTGCCGTTGAACGCCTTCTCGCCGCTGCCTTCGCGGCGCGATTCGGTCAGCGTGTATGCGCCCGACACCTTCAGCGTGCGCGACAGGCGCGTGCCCGCGCCGATCTCGAGCCCGTACAGCTTGACCCGGTCGATGTTGTCGTACACGTAGATGTTGCGGCCCGGCGAGCGCGGATCGGGCTTGCCCGTGTCGTAGCTCGCCACCTTGTTCTTGAACAGGTTGTTGAACAGCGTCAGGCCCGCGTACGTGTCGCCCAGGTCGTAGCGCACGCCGAGCTCCTCGGTCAGGCTCGTCTCCGGCTTGAGATCCGGATTGCCGCACAGCGTACCGGGCGTCGCGCCCGCCGCGCCGCCCGACGTCATGCAGTAGCCGGCCGTGCTCTGGCGCAGCGACGGCGGCCGGAAACCGGTCGATACACCGCCGCGCACCGTCCACGCCCGGCTGAGCTGGTACACGCCGTAGATGCGCGGGCTCACGTGGCTGCCGTAGCGGTCGTCGTGATCGAGCCGCACGCCGGTCGTCAGCGTGAAGCGGTCGTTGAAGAAGTAGTCGTTCTCGCCGAACAGCGCCCACGCGTTGCGTGTGACGCGATCCGCATTGGCACCGTGCCCTTTCGGCACCGCGTCCTGCACGCTGACGCCCGACAGCCGCGACCAGATGTGCTGGCCGCCCACGGTCAGGATGTTGCGCTCGCCCCACCACGGGATCGCGGCCTTGGCTTCGAGGATCGTGTCGGTCAGTGCGGGCCTCACCGGCGAACGCCCGGCCGGCGTCCACTGGTCCTGCACGCCGCGCTCGCCGTACAGCGATACCGTCGTGTCGCCGAAGCCCCAGCGGCCGTCGTGCGTGATGCCCCAGTAATCGCGGATATGACGCGTCTCCGTGAGCGCGGTGGCCGCCGTGCGCGGCGTAAGCGGCGCGGCGCTCTTGCCCGGCGTGCTGAGATAGGTAAGCTGCTCGCGCCCGATATTGACGCTCACGTCCTGGTTGCTCGCGGGTTTCGCGGACAGTTTCACATCGAAGCTGCCGATCCGCTGCCCGTTCGCCCCGCTCGTTCCGCTGTTCGGGTAGTAGATGTCGTCTTCGCCGCGATGCAGGAGACGCCCCGACGCCTGCAGCCCGAGCACGTCGGATTTCAGCGGGCCGCCAAGCCAGAAATCGACGCTCTGCGTGTCGCCCTGGTTCGATTCGAGCTGCCACACGCTGCCGGCCGTGATCGTGCCGCCCCAGCGCTTCGGCACCTTGCGCGTGATCACGTTGATCACGCCGCCCATCGCGTCGGCGCCGTACAACGACGACATCGGCCCGCGCACGACCTCGATCCGCTCGATCGCCGACAGCGGCGGCATCAGGTTCGACTGCACGCCGGCCGTGCCGCGGTTCATCGTTTCGCGCGTGTTCTGGCGGCGGCCGTCGACGAGGATCAGCGTGTACTCGCCCGGCATCCCGCGAATCGAGATGTCCTGGTCGTTCGGCGAAGCACCGACGACGCTCACGCCCTCGACGTTGGCGACGATCTCGGCGACGGACGTGTACGGCTTCGCGTCGATGTCTTCCCGGCTGATCACCGAAATGCTCGCGGGCGCCTCGCGGATCGCCTGCTCGCGGCGGCTCGCCGTGACGACGATCTCCTTCAGCGCGGCCGGATCGGCGGCTGCCTCCGGCGGCGCGGATCCGGCCGGCTTGGCCCGGTCGTCCGGTCCGGCGGCGGCGGATCGGGCGGCGACAGACGACGCCGCGGCGGGTTCCGCCGTTGGGTCAGGCGTCTGCGCCCACGCGCACGACGCGCCCATCAGATACAGGCCGGCAACGACGACCGGCTTGAATGCAAAGCTTGCAGCTTGATTCGACATGGTGGCGCTTTCGATGTTTCATGATGTGATTGATTCTCATTCTCATTATGAAACATGTAATCAACCGAAATCTTTGCGTAAGCATCGAAGTCGTTTGAGCGCCGTCGCCGGCCGTCGTCAGCGCCGGTCGCTGCGTCGCGCCAGCGTCGGCGTGACGCCGAAGCGGCGCTTGTAGGCCGTCGCGAAGTTCGCGGCGCTCGTGTAGCCGGCCAGCGCCGCAGCCTGCTTGACGCTCACCGCATCGCGCTCGAGCGCGAGCCGCGCGCGCTGCAGGTGATGTTCGCGGACGAAGTCGAACACGGTCGTGCCATAGGCCGCGCGGAACCGGCGCTGCATCGCGTTCGCGCTCATCCCGGCGTGCCGCGCGATGTCGTCGAGCGACAGTTCCTGCGCCGCGTCGCTCGCGAGGAACGCGCGCAACTCGGCCATCCGCCGATAGTCGCGCGAGCCGAGCGACGCGTCCGCCGTCTGCGCCGCACCGGTCTCGAGCGGCGTGAAGGCCTCGGCGAGCAGTTCGAGCACGCGACTCTCCAGATAGATCGCCTGCAGCATCGGCTGATAGGCGGGCGGCCGCACGATCTGTTCGGCGAGCGCCGTCGCACGCGGCGTCGGCTGCCAGAAGCGGATCGCGAGATGCGCGGACAGCATCGCGTCGAGCCGTTCCGGCAGGACGCCGCGGCTGGCCGCCTGCAGATGGCCGAGCCATTCGCCCGACATCGCGAGGCTCAGCCGCCGCGCGTAACCGCCCTTGCTGAGCCGCCTGCGGAACGTGTCCGGCTCGACCGCGTTGAGCAGGAACGACTGCATCCGCACCGCAGGCCGCGCGGCGTCGCGGTCCGTGCGGCCGGTGCGCCGCCCGTCCGTCGTCAACACCACGCGCCGATCGCCGTACGACACGTCGAGCGCACCCTCGAGCAGCAGCACGAGATGCAGGCCCGGCGAACACTGCCCCGACATCACGGCGTCGAATTCGTCGGTTGCGTCGTCCGAATGGATCCGCAACCCGGGCCGCACCTCGCGGATCCGCGCGACGTGCGCGTCGTGTCGATAGCGATCGGAATGGGAAGCGGCTGGCGTCAGCGCTGTCATGTCGTCATACCCCCGCGCACAGGCCTCTTGCGCCCGCGCAAACTATTTTGGTGTTCGATCAAATGGCCGATGCCCCAGTCACGGCCTCGGCTCGGCTACAATCAAATGAGAATTGTTCTCATTTATATCGTATCGGGAGTCGCGTGAAAAAAACAAGCGGAATGTGGGCCATGTTGGGTGTATGGCTGTGCGGCTGGCTCGTGATGCATGCCGCGCAGGCGGACACGACGACCGTCACCGACCTGGCCGGGCGGCAAGTCCGGATTCCCGCGCGCGTCGAGCGCGTGCTGCTCGGCGAGGGTCGCCTGCTGCCGGCGCTGGCGGTGGTCGACGGCGACGATCCGACGCGCCGCCTCGTCGGCATGATGGGTGATTTCGAGCAGCTCGATCCCGCGAGCTACACGCAATGGCTCGCGCGCTTCCCGCGCCTGAAGGACGTGCCGCGCATCGGACGCTCGCAGTCCGGCAGCTTCAGCGACGAGCGCGCGCTCGCGCTGCGTCCGCAGGTCGCGATCTTCGGGCTCGGCGGCGGCCACGGCCCCGGCGAGCGCGATCGCGAAACGCTCGCGCGGCTCGAGGCGGCCGGCGTCGCGATCGTGTTCGTCGACTTCCGGCACGACCCGCTCGCCAACACGCCGCGCAGCATCGCGCTGCTCGGCCAGGTGCTCGGCTCGCCGCAGCGCGCGACGGAATTCAACGCGTACTGGCAGCAGCAGCTCGATCTCGTCCGCACGCGGCTCGCGATCGCGCGCCCGGCCGCGCCGAGCGTGTTCCTCGAAAGCCGCGTCGGCCTGTCGGGCGACTGCTGCGACACGATGACCGGCATGATGGGCCACCTGCTCGACGCCGCCGGCGGCAACAACGTCGCGAAAGGCCGCGTACCCGGCGAGCACGGCACGCTGAACCCCGAATACCTGCTGAGCCGCCAGCCCGATTTCTACATCGGCACCGCGATCGGCTCGCTCCAGACGCTGCAAAGCGCGCCGCAACGCATCGCGCTCGGCGCCGGCGTGCCGCACGACGCCGCCGTCCGTTCGCTCGACCGGTCGCTGAAGCGGCCGCAGATCGCGCCACTGCGCGCGGTCCGCGAGCGGCGCGCGTATGCGATCTGGCATCACTTCTACAATTCGCCGTTCAACGTCGTCGCCGTGCAGGCGATGGCCAAGTGGCTGCATCCGGCGTTGTTCGCCGATCTCGATCCGCGCACCACGTTCGACACGATGGTGCGACGCTTCCAGCCCGTTCCGCTGCAAGGCGAATACTGGGCGCAGGAAGGGTCCTGACATGCGGATGCCCGCCTCCTCCATGCGCCGCTCCCTGCTCGTCGCCGGATTGGCCGGCCCGCTCGGCGGCCGGCTCGCGCCCGCGCGCGCCGCCGATGCGCCTGCGTGGCCCGGCCTCGACGCCGCACTGCCGGTCGTCGTGCCGAACAGCCGCCAGTTCGACGTGACGATCGCCGGCCGCACGCGGCGTCTGTTCGTCTCGCTACCGGCCGAGCGTTCAGGCTCGGCGCCCCATCCGGTGCTCACCGTGCTCGACGGCAATGCGCTGTTCCCGCTCGCCGCGCAGCTCGTCCGCAATCTCCGCGCGCGGCCCGACGGCGCGCGCGACGCCGAGGCCGTCGTGATCGGCATCGGCTATCCGGTCGACGGGCCCTACGACATGGCCGCACGCGCGGACGACTACACGCTTGCGCCGTTGCCGAACAGCCGCGGCGTCGTCGCAGACCGCTTTCTCGACTTCATCGAGCACGACGTGCAGCCGTGGCTCGCCCGCCAGTTGCCGGTCGATCCCGAGCGGCAGACGCTGTTCGGCCACTCGTACGGCGGCCTGCTGACGCTGTACGCGATGCTCACGCGCGCGCACCTGTTTCGGCGCTACGTGGCCGCGAGCCCGTCGATCTGGTGGGGCGAGCGCGCGCTGCTGCCCTATGCCGACCGGTTCGCCGCGCAAATCGCCCCGCTCGCACCACCGCTGAGCGTCCTCGTGACCGCAGGCAGCCTCGAGGAAGGCGCTCCAAGCCCCGACGCCGAACGGATGCGCCGCCAGCAGGCACGCAAGCAGGTCAGTTCCGCCCGCGACTTCGTCGCGCGCGTGGGTGGCCGCCCAGGGCTCGACGCCGCGTTCCGGCTGGTCGACGGCGAGGATCACGGCGGCGTCGTGCTGCCGAGCCTCATGCTTGCGTCACGCGTGGTTGTCGAGCCCGCGTCCGGAGCGGCCGCATGAGCACGACGACACCCGTTTCGCCTCCGTCGCTGCGACTCCGCTACCGCGCGGTCGCCGCGCGGCGTATCGGTGCGCTGGCCGCACTCGCATGCGTGCTCGTCGTGCTGCTCGTCGTCGACGTCTCGACCGGCCCGTCGTCGTTTCCGGTCGCCGACCTGGTCGGCGGCCTGTTCCGGCCCGACGGGCTGCCGCTCGAACAGCGCGTGATCCTGTGGGACGTGCGCCTGCCGTATGCGCTGATGGCCGTGCTCGTCGGTGCGTCGCTCGGGTTCGCCGGCGCCGAAATGCAGACCGTGCTGAACAACCCGCTCGCGAGCCCGTTCACGCTCGGCATGTCGGCCGCCGCGAGCGTCGGCGCGTCGCTCGTCGTGATTTCCGGCTGGCACCTCGTGCTGTGGAACGAGAACGTCGCGCTGTCGCTCGGCGCGTTCGTGTGCGCGAGCGTCGCGACGCTGCTGATCGTCTGGCTCGCGTGGCGCCACGGCGCGTCGACCGAAACCGTCGTGCTGTTCGGCATCGGCCTGATGTTCAGCTTCGAGGCCCTGCTGTGGCTGCTGCAGTTCATCGCCGACGCGAATGCGCTGCAGCAGATCGTGTTCTGGAGCATGGGCAGCCTGGTCCGCGCGACGTGGAGCAAGATCGCACTGCTGACCTGCGTGTTCGCCGCCTGCGCGCTGTGGGCAAGCGTCGACGTTGCGTCGTTGACGGCGCTGCGCGCCGGCGACGAGCAGGCGCGCAGCATGGGCATCGCGGTCGAGCGGCTGCGGCTCGTCGCGCTCGCGCGCATCAGCCTGCTGTCCGCGACGGCGCTGTCATTCGTCGGCACGATCGGCTTCGTCGGACTCGTCGGGCCGCACGTCGCGCGACTGCTGGTCGGCGACGAGCATCGCTACTACCTGCCGGGCGCGGCGCTCGCCGGCGCGATCATGCTGGCCGGCGCGTCCGTGCTCAGCAAGACGCTGATCCCCGGCGTGACACTGCCGATCGGCATCATCACCGCGCTGGTCGGCGTGCCGTTGTTCATGTTGCTCGTCAGCCGGCGCAGGAGGCTCGATGGCTGAGTCGATGCTGCATCTCGACGCGCTGTGCGTCCGCTACGGCTCCCGGGTCGTGCTCGACGGGCTGTCGCTCGCGCCGGTCGAGCCGGGCACGACGATCGGGCTGCTCGGGCCGAACGGGGTCGGCAAGTCGACGCTGCTGCGCGCGCTGGCGCGGCTCGCGTCCGCGACCGGTCGCGCGGCATTCGGCAGCCTCGACCTGCTGTGCGGGCCGAGCCGCGAACACACACGGCAGGTCGGCTATCTGCCGCAGACCTTGCCGCAACCGTCGTCGCTGCTCGTGTACGAAGCCGTGCGCAGCGCGTTGCGCGCCACCTGCGGCGGCCTGTCCGACGCGACGCGCGACCGGCGTTTGCAACAGGTGTTCACGCGGCTGCGGCTGCACCCGCTGGCGATGTCGTCGCTCGACCGGTTGTCGGGCGGCCAGCGGCAGATGGTCGGGCTCGCGCAGGTGCTCGTGCGCGACACGCCGCTGCTGCTGCTCGACGAACCGACCAGCGCGCTCGACCTGCGCTGGCAATTGCTCGCGCTGGAGGCGGTCGGCGAAGCGGCCCGCCGGCGCGGCGCGATCGTGCTGGTCGCGATGCACGACCTGAATCTCGCATCGCGTTTCTGCGACCGGCTCGTGCTGCTGAGCGCCGACGGACTCGTCGCGGACGGCGCACCGGCCGACGTGCTGACGCCGCCGAACCTGCGACGCGCGTACCGCGTCGATGCAAGGGTCGAGCGCACGGCGTCGGGCGATTATGTCGCGCTGGCGGAGCGGGCGATTCCGGACGAGCCGGCGCTTGCTTGCGACGATTGAGCGATTCAACGCTTGAGCACGGGCGGTATCGCCCGGCCGTGTTGCGCCCGCACGCTTGCGCTCGCTGACGACGCACGACCGGTCAGCCGCCGGATTGCGCTATCGTTCCGGTTCCACTCACGCGCGCGCCCTCCCCGCGATGTCCATTCACCTCAGTTTCGACGACGGCCCCGGCCCGTCGACGCCAGCCTTGCTCGACGTCCTGCGCAACGCCTCGTGCGCAGCGACTTTCTTCCTGCTCGGCAAGAACCTCGCGGGTGCGCTCGACATCGCGGCAAGAATGGCGCGTGAAGGCCATCGGCTCGGCAACCACACCCATTCGCATGCGAGACCGGGCGCGCTGGCGGACGACGAGTTGATCGCCGAAATCGATGCGACCGACGCGCTGATTCGCGACGCGTATCGCCGGGCCGGTATGCCCGCACCGGATACGATCCCGCTGCGCCTGCCTTACGGGCTGATGCCGCAGGACAATCGCGCCGGCGTACTTGCACGCCTTCAACGCGAACACACAGGCTGGACCGCAATCCTCGACGATTGGCAGCGCCCGGCGCCGTCGCCCGAGGCACTGTTCGACGCAATGCGCGCGCATGTCGCCGACAGCGCGGCACGGCATCGCGACGTGCTGTTCTGCATGCACGACGGATCGCGGCATGGCGAAGCGCGCCCCAACACGGTCGAAGCCGTGCGCCTGTTCCTGAATCGACAAAACTGACGCGGCGGCCGGCCAGCTTCAGGGCGCCGCGCCGTCCAGCAACTGCCGCCAGCCGCCGAGAAACCCGATGCCGGGCCCCGGCATCCACAGGCCGCGTTGCGCGGCTTCCAGATGGATCAGCGTCTGGTCCACGCAGAACAGCGACATCAACGCAGCGCGGTTCGCGCGCATCCAGTCCGGCGCAGCATCGGCCCGCGTCGCCGCGTAGGCTTGCAGGCCGGCGTCCCATCGCTGCGCATCGAAAACGAAGCGATCGTCCCTTCCCGCATCGCGCGACAGCGCGAACAGCGCAAAGGCCGCCTCGAGCCATTGCGCCCCCTGCCCGACATCGTCGAAATCGAGTACGCCGCTCACCGCACGCCCCACGTACAGCAGGTTGCCCGCGTGATAGTCGCCGTGCAGCCAATGCACCGGCCCCGTCAACCAGCGTGCCGCGGCGTCGAGATGCATGCCGATCCGCCGGATCATCGTGCCGTAATCGCCGCTCAACTCGCCCGGCAACGACGGCATTGCGCGCGCCGACACGCGTGCATGGCGCGCCGACAGCCACGCCAGCGGTGCCGATTCGGTCGCCGATATCGCCGCCAGCGCCGCATGCAGATGCGCGAGCGCGCGCATCGCATCGATCGCGCCCGCTTGCGCGTCGTCGGGCAAGCCGGGGCTGCCGTCGATATGCTCGAACAGATGCAGCCAGCTTCCATCGGACACCTGCACACCGGGCTGCGCATCCACGGTCGGCCGCAGTCGCGGCAGCGCGGGCAGCATCGGCGCCGTGCGCGAACGGCCGAGATCGCCGAGTATCGACGCCTCGCGATGCACCTGTTCGACCGGCTTGCCGGACCACGACACGCGCAGCACCACGCGCTCCGAATCGCACTCGACGAGGTACGTTTTGTTAGTATGGCCCGACGACAGCGCCTGCAGGCGCGCCGGCCCGAGGTTCCAGTGCCGGCGAAGCCAGGGTTCCAGCGTTTTCACGTCACTCCTACTCGTTGCATTGACCATGTCAGAGCGTCCTTCGGCCCGCATGCGGGACATCAACATCGAATGGCTGACGCGCGCTGCCGAATTCGACCATCTGTTCCAGACGCGCTGGCTCGGCGAGCGCTTCTTCCATCTGCCCGGCGACATGCTCGCGCTCCAGGAACTGATCTGGCGCGAACGCCCCGACTGCATCGTGCAGACCGGCATCGCGGCCGGCGGCGGCGTCGTGTTCTCCGCGTCGATGCTGGAATTGAACGGCGATCGCGGCCGCGTCGTCGCGATCGAGCCGCGCCTGCGCGACGAGGTCAGGCAGCGCCTGCAATCGCACCGGCTCGCCCATCGCATGGTGCTGATCGAAGGCGAATCGTGCGCGGCCGACACGCTCGCGTCGGTGCGCGCACGGATCGGCGACGGCGCGCGCGTGATGGCGATCCTCGATCTCACGCATACGCACGCGCACGTGCTGCGCGAACTCGAATGTTATGCATCGTTCGTGACGCCCGGCAGCTACGCGATCGTGATGGACACCATCATGGAATATCTGCCGGCATCGATGTTCGACGGCAAGCCGTACGGCAAAGGCAACAACCCGGCGACGGCCGTACGCGAATTTCTCGCCCGCGACGACCGGTTCGAAGTCGACGCGGACATCGAGGACCGCGTGCTCATGACGCTGTCGCCAGGCGGCTTCCTGAAGCGAGTTCGCTGATCAGGCGGGCGGCCTGCGCCGAGCCGTCGCGCGTGTAGCTCGCACGGATCCGCGCCGCGTGCTCGCGCAGCGGCCCGGGACGTAACAGGCGCTCGAGCGCATCGGTAATGTCCGCGACGCCAGCCTGCTGCAGATCCAGCACGCATCCGGCGCCGGCCCGTTCGACGAAGTGCGCCGAATGAAACTGGTCGTTGCAGAACGGCGACAGCAGCATCGGCACGCCGCATGCGAGCGACTCCATCACCGAGTTCGCGCCGCCGTGGCTGACGAACGCGTGCGTGCGCCGCAGCAGCGCGAGTTGCGGCACATAACGCACCGCGACGACACGCTCGTCACCGGCCGGCAGCAGATCCGAATCGACCAGTTCGCCCACCGACAGCACCAGTTGCGCCGACGTCGCGCGCGTCGCGTCGATGACCTTCGCGAATACATCCGGGTGGTAATAAAGCTGGCTGCCGAGCGACATGTAGACGAGCGGGCGATCCGCGTCGAGGCGTTCCCACGGGAACGGCGTCTCGTCGCCACGCGGGCCGGACGGCAACGCGGGGCCGACCAGTTCGACACCCGGCGGCGGCGCGCCGACCAGCGCATCGGTCGTGAACGCGAGCGTCAGATGCGGCGACAGGATGTCGCAACCGCGAAAGCGCGCGTCGAGACCGTAGCGCGCGAACAGGCGCGTGCGTTCCGGCGCGAGCCAGCGCACCGTGCGCAGCAGTTCCGAATCGAGATCGTCCGGCAGCACCGGATTCAGCGAATTCGACATCGAGACCCACGGCAGCCCTTCCAGCTCGGCGGCAATCGCCGCCGCATAGAGCAGCGGATCGATCACGACCACGTCGGGCCGCCATTCGCGCAGCACCGCGCGGATGCCGTCCACCTGCGCGGGCGCAAGGTCGATCAGCAGCGTGCGGATCCAGTGCCGCAGCCAGTCGGCATCGCGAATGTTCGCGGCGAAGCTCGCGCCGCGCGACAGGTCGTGGCGTTCGGGCGTCTCGCGAGGGCCGACGAACGCGAAGCCGCCCGCGCCGTCGAGCTGCGCGCTGATGTCGGCCGGCGCGTAGAACGCGACGTCGCAGCCGGCGGCACGCAGATGCTGGGCCGGGCCGATGCACGGATTGACGTGCCCTTTTTCGGGCACCACGCAGAACAGGATGCGTTTCATGAGCGGCTCAGGTTGGGCGATGCGCGGCATCGAAGTGGATGTGGTCGAGATGATCGAGGATCAGCGTCAGCGTCGCCCACAGCACGCGTTCGGTATCCGCCTGCAATGTGGGCACGGCAAGACCGAGCGTGTCGGCCAGTGCATGCGTGCGGTCGCGATCGAGTAGTGCCGTGAGGTCCATCGCCGGCGCGAGCCGCCCGCGCTTGGGGCCGTGCACGAGACGGTCCGGCAGGTTCAGGCGCGCACCGAGATCGCGCAGGCACTGCTTGTTCGGGTCGGGTTCGATGCTCGTCAGATGCGCGACGACGGCGGTGTCGACAAACGGCGGATGCAGGTCGACCGACGCCGCATCGAACAACGCATGGCACAGCGGCAGATAGTTGGCCGACCGGTCGCGGCGCAGCACCTGGTCCGCACCGTCGCCGGTGATGGCCACCTCGATGCCGTCCGCGGCCATCGCCTCGGCCAGCAGCAGCTTCGCGACCGGATGCAGGTTGAACATCGGCTCCTCGACCGCATGGGTCGTTCTCGGCAGCGCGGCCACGAAATCGGCCTCGTTCGCGCGCACGATCTTCACCGTCGCCTGCATCTGCGCGGCCAGTTCGAGTGCGGCATCGCGTTCGCAATAGTCCGGCATGTCGGTCGCGAGGATGTAGGACGTCACGTGCCGCTGCGCGCCTAGTTCGCGCAGCAACGCGAGCAGCAGCGCCGAATCGAGCCCGCCGCTCAGCGCCAGCGCGACGCGCTTGCCGCTGTCGAGCGCGCGTTGCAGCGATGCGCGCAGCACGGTTTCCAGATCGCCGCGCTGCGGCCGCTCGGGCGCCGGCTGCACCGCCAGCCCTTGCGGCGAACGGATCAGCGCATGGCCGGGCGGCACTGCCAGCACGTCGCGCAGCACGGTGCGGCCGATGGGACGCTCGCCGCTCAGATAGCCGGCGATGGCGGCCGTGTCCGGCGCGCCGGCCGGTTGCCCCGACGCATGCAGTACGGCCCGGATACCGGACGCCGACACGCCGCTGCGCGGGTGGTAGTGCAGACGATCGAAACCGAACGGGTCGCGCGTGCCGACGATCATGGATAACGAGCCTTCAAGGTGTCCACTTCAATGCGTTTGAGAATGCGATGCGGCGCCACCGGCGCGCTGCCGCCCTGGCAATGCAGGCACGCTTCCAGCGGCGCCTCGCGTTGCAGATAGGCGAGCATCGCGTCGAGCATGCCTGCGTCGTCGCGCAGCGGCAGGCCGTCGGATTGAAAATCCTTCTCGCCCTTGTACAGCGTATGAAAATGCGCGGGACGCGTACACGTGTAGAACATGCCGTCGCGAATCATATGGCAGCGCTCGCGGATCCAGCAATCGCGATAGAGGCGCTGCGCGTCGTCGCGGTCCGTGCCGGGCTGTGCGCGATTCATCGTCGTGAACACGTCCTGCACCTTCCAGTTCAGGCGCACGTCGAAACGCACCGCCTGGTGCTCGACGTGCGCGATCAGGTCGGGCGAAAGCGACGGCTTCGGGTAGCGCGAGATCGTCAGCGCATCCACCGACTGCCAGAACGCGTCCGGCATCTCGCCGAGCTTCAGGCCGTTCGTCGTGACCGAGATCACGGGCGCGATGCCCGTGGCGCGCACGCGTTCGACGAGCTCGACGAGCGCCGGGTGCAGCAGCGGTTCGCCGCCGACCAGCTTGAACATGCGCGGGCTCAAGACCTTCGCGGCCATGCGCAGATCGGCTTCGAGCGAATCGGGGCTCGCATGCCACTCGGGCAGGAGCGGCGACAGCGAGCAGCATTCCGCGCAGGTCAGGTTGCAGTGATCGACGATATGCGCTTCCAGCGAGCGCGTCCGGACGCGCCCGTCTTCGACGCGGTAATCGCGATCCAGCGGCGGCGGGAAGACATGTTGCCGTTCGCCGGATGGCAGCGGGTTCGTGGCCCGGTTCGGATTCGCATTCACTTCAGCTTCCTGCTTCCACGCAACGGGAAAAGAAATCGACGAGACGGCCGCGCGCGTCCACCATCGCGGACGCCATCGTCACCGCCCCGCTCAGGTGCGCGGCGAAACGCGCCGGATCGTCGAGCCAGCCTTGCACGACCCACAGCTTGAGCGCGTGCTGCACACACGCGGCATCGACGGCCCACGCGATGCGCGCGGGATCCACCGGCCGGACCCGCCGGTACGCGCGCACGAAGGCTTCCGCCAGGTGCGGCGCTTCCAGCGGCAGATGATTCAGGCAACGCACCAGCTCGTATTCGCGCGGCGCGCCGATCGACGCTTCCCAGTCGAGGATGAGCGGCGGCGTGCCCGCGTCCGCGAACAGGTAGTTGAACTGGTTGTAGTCGTTGTGGATCGGGTGCTGCGGATCGTCGGCGGGAAACGCTTCGACGCTGCCCGGATAGAAGCGGTCGATCATGCGCAGCGCGAGTTCGACATAGCGCCGCAGGTTCGCGGCGCCGTCGTTCGAGCGCGCGCGATCCAGCGCGTCCAGCAGGCTGCGGCGCACCGCGTCCGCGTCGATCGCGGTCAGCCGCGCGCGGATCGTGTCGAGCGACGGCAGATGAAGCCGTTCGAGGCTCAAATGCAACGCCGCCAGACTCGCGCCGAGCGCATCCCATTCGGCCGGCGAAAACGTATCGTAGGTTCTGAACTGCCCCGCTTCCCAACGCGTCACCATTGCGTGCGCGCCGGTGCCCGTCCACATCGGTTCGCCGGCCGTCGTGCGTTTCAGCGTCTGCACACGGAAGCGCGCATCGCCATGCGTCTCGAAATGCGCGAGGACGGCGGCTTCCTTGGCCGCGCGCGCATGATGCTCCGGCGCATAGAGCTTGACCGCCACGCCGCCGTCGTCGGTCGGCAGGTGCCATACGCGTTCGCCGACCTGTCGCGGCGGCCCGCTCTGGCCGAACGCGTAGGCGTCGCGGATTTCGTCGAAGGTGACGGCGTGCTGGTCCATTCAGATGTGCTCTGCCGGCCCGTGCCGATACGGATGCCCGCTCAGGAACGTGTTGTGCCCGACGTAGCGCAGCTTGTACATCGCCGGCCGGAACAGCACCGAAGGAGCGTTGTTCGCGATGCCGAGCAGCGGGTACAGGTCCTGCCGCACGAAGAATGCGTTGTTGCCCATGTCGTCGCAGCAGACGAGTTCATAACCCTTCTGCCTGCCGAGATGAACGAGCGATTCGAGGCTCGCGCCGTAATAGGTCGAGCCGTCCCATTCGTGGTCCGGATTGAAGCACATGACCCAGCGTTCGGGCGGCGTGTAGTACGGGTTGTATTCGATCACGACGATGCGCGGCTGAAATGCTTGCAGGCCGCGCCACACCCAGTAGTCGTTGCCGTCGATATCGATCGACAGCAGGTCGAAGTCGGCCGGCACGTTCGCATCGGCGAGCAACTGGTCGATCGTGTCAGGCTGGACGCGGCCGTGATGCAGACGCACGCGCTCCGCGCCCGCGTAGTGAGCGGCAAGCTTGCCGAACCGGTACGCGCTGCCTTCCATCAACACGCCCGCCCAATCCTGTTCGCGCAGCAGCCGCGCTGTGTTGCTGTTGCGCAGGCCGTCGCTCGCGCCGATATCGACACAGAAGCGATTCGTAGGCGCGATCCGCTCCATCAGCCGCGCCAGAATGCTTTCCTCGGTGCCCTGCGCGTACAGGCTTGGCGCAAGGCCGGACAGGTCGAGCGGCAGAGGATGGTCCTGCATCGAGGGGCGGCTCCGGGTCGGGATGGGGAATGGTGTTCGGAGGGTAATTTACCCGAAGTCGATTGATCGGAGGAAACTGGAATGCGCTACGCAGTATGGCTTTGCCGGCGGCGGAAATGAAAAAGCCCGCATCGACAATACTGTCGATGCGGGCCCGATGCGTTTTCGGCGGTTTCCCTCCACGCGCCGCGCTTCCTGCTGTCTAGCCGCGGCACATGAACGGAAGCCTCAGGACAATTACTCCTGCCCCTGGCTCGTCAGGAATTCCTCATAGTTACCGCCGAAGTCGAACAGCGTGCCGTCCGTGCGCACTTCGATGATCCGGTTCGCCAGCCCGCTCACGAACTCGCGGTCGTGCGACACGAAGATCAGCGTGCCTTCGAACTGCTCGAGCGCGATCTGCAGCGACTCGATCGATTCCATGTCCATGTGGTTGGTCGGCTCGTCCATCAGCAGCACGTTGTGGCGGCCGAGCATCAGCTTGCCCCAGATCATGCGGCCCTTCTCGCCGCCCGACAGCACCTTCACCGACTTCTTGATGTCGTCCGACGAGAACAGCAGGCGGCCCAGCGTGCCGCGCACCATCGTTTCGTCGTCGCCGTCCTTGCGGTACTGGTCGATCCAGTCCATCAGCGTGATGTCGTTCGGGAACTCCTCGTACGTGTCCTGCGGCATGTAGCCGACATTCGCGTTCTCGGACCACTTCACCGTACCGTGCTCGAGCTCGAGCGCGCCGAGCAGCGAACGCAGCAGCGTCGTCTTGCCCGCGCCGTTCTCGCCGATGATCGCGATCCGCTCGCCCGGCTGCACCGACAGGTTGAAGTTCTGGAAGATCGTGCGCTCGTACTTCTTCGTGATCTCTTCGGCAACCACCGCGACGTTGTGCAGCTTCTTCTCGAACTCGAAGCGGATGAACGGGTTCTGGCGCGACGACGGCTTGAATTCCTCGATCTTGATCTTGTCGATCTGCTTCGCGCGGCTCGTCGCCTGGCGGGCCTTCGACTTGTTCGCCGAGAAGCGGCGCACGAAGTCCTGCAGTTCGGCCACGCGCTCCTTCGCACGCGCGTTCGCCGCGGCCTGGCGCTCGCGCGCCTGTGCCGATGCGAGCATGTAGTCGTCGTAGTTGCCCGGCCAGACCTTCAGCGTGCCGTAGTCCATGTCGGCCATGTGCGTGCACACCGAGTTCAGGAAGTGACGATCGTGCGAGATGATGATCATCGTCGAGTTGTACTCGTTGAGCGTATGCTCGAGCCAACGGATCGAGTTGATGTCGAGGTTGTTGGTCGGCTCGTCGAGCAGCAGCACGTCGGGCTTCGAGAACAGCGCCTGCGCGAGCAGCACGCGCAGCTTCCAGCCCGGCGCGACGTCGCTCATCGTGCCGTTGTGGAACTTCTCCTCGATGCCGATGCCGAGCAGCAGCGCGCCCGCGCGCGCCTCGGCGTCGTAGCCGCCGTATTCGGCGAACTTGCCCTCGAGCTCGGCCGCGTGCATGTAGTCGTCGTCGGTGGCTTCCGGGTTCGCGTAGATCGCGTCACGCTCGGTCATCGCGGCCCACATCTCGGTGTGGCCCATCATCACGACGTCGAGCACGCGCACGTCTTCGTACGCGAACTGGTCTTGGCGCAGCTTGCCGAGACGCACGTTCGGCTCCAGCGCGACGTTGCCGGCGCTCGGCTCGAGGTCGCTGCCGAGGATCTTCATGAAGGTCGACTTGCCACAGCCGTTCGCGCCGATCAGACCATAGCGGTTGCCCTCGCCGAATTTGACCGAGATATTCTCGAACAAGGGCTTCGGCCCGAATTGCATCGTGATGTTGGCAGTAGAAAGCACGGCAGGTCCCGTTAAAGGATAAATCGACGGAAAACCGTGTATTTTAGCAGGTGTCGGAGAAACTGCCGACCATGCCGTTCCGGCCCCGCCAATCCGCCCTCCGCGCCGGGCACCCGCCGGTGCCCGCCCGCCTCACTTGCCGGCCTTCGCCGCCGCCTTCTGCGCTGCCTTCTCCTTCATCTGCCCGAACAGCTGCGAGCACGGCACGTCCTTGTTGTTGCTCGGCGCGATCAGCGGAATCAGCGCCGCGAACGGGTTGATCAGGCCGAGCCCGATCATCGCGCCGGCACGCAGCGCGAGCGCACCCGCGTCGACGCCGACGTCCGGGTTCTTGAACGTGCCCTTCGCGTACAGCGGCGAGCGCAGCGAGAAGATCCGGAAGCCCTTCGTGTGCGGATGGATCTTCAGGTCGAGCGTTTCGTCGCGCAGGCTGATCGTGCCGTCGACGTTGATCAGCGCGTCGTCGGTATCGAGCGCGAACACCTTCGGGTCGAGGATCCCGTTGGTCGCGACGAAGTCGATCGCCGCGCAATTGATGTTCACGTCGCGATTGCCGAACAGCTTCTCGTAGACGACGTTCGCGACGTTCAGCCCCGCGGCTTCCATCAGCAGGCGGCTGATGCGGCCGTCGGTGACGAGCGCCTTCACTTCTCCGGTCGACGTCGCCGCGAGCGCGGCCGGCGAGTTGCCGGTCGCCGACAGCGACGCGTCGCCGTTGATCTCGCCGAGCGCCGATTGCATCACCTTCTGCGCCGGGAACAGCTGCTTGAGCTTCAGGTGCCGCGCGGCCACCGTGAAGCGGCCCTTCAGCGGCGCGCCGCTGCCGTCGAGATGCGCGGTCGTCGCGAGCGTGCCGCCCGCGACGCCGAACTGCAGCGGTTCGAGCGACAGCACGCCGTCCTGCATCACGATGTGCGTGTACAGATTGGTGATCGGCAGGTTCGCGCTCTTGATCAGCTTGCGGCCGGTGAACTTCACGTCCGCGTCGAGCGCGCGCCAGCGGTCGGTACGGAACGTCTCGACCGGCAGCACGCGGCCCGGCGGCTGGCGTGTGGTGTCGCCGCGCTTGGCCTTGCTCGCAGCCGTGTCCGCGCCGATCACCGGCGCGAGATCGGAGAACTGCAGCAGGTTCGACACGAGTTCGCCCGACAGCTTCGGCCGCGGCTCGCGCTGCTCGTACACCAGCGTGCCGCCGAGATCGCTGCCGCCGACGCGGCCGTTGAAGTTCTCGTAGCGGAACGTGCTCGCGCGCCGCTTGAAGTTGCCGATCAGCCGCCCTTCGGTCGCATAAGGCGGCGTGTCGGGCAGCGTGATGCCGGTGAGCTGGTAGAGGTGCGACATCGACGTGCCCTGCAGCCACAGGCGCAGGTCGAGCGCCGCGAGATTCCGCGGGTCGGTCAGCGTGCCGACGATCGCGAGCCGCGTGTCGCCGGCCTTCACGTCGGCCTGCAGCGGGAACGGCCGCGACGTGTCCTCGACCGCGAGCACGCCGCCGAGCTTGCCGGTGCCGCTGATCGGCAGGTTCTTGTAGCGGCCGTCGACCTTCAGCCCGAACGCATAGGTCGGGCCGGACGGCTTCGCGGGTGCCGCGGTGCCGCTTGCACCGGATGCGGCGGACGCACCCGACGCGCTGGATGCACCTGATGCGGCGGCCGATGCCGACGACGCAGGCGCAACCGCAGACGCTGCCGCAACCGCCATGGACGACGACGATGCCCCCGCAGCCTGCGCCGCCGATGCACTCGACGCAGCTTCCGCATTCGCCTTCGCGCTCAGTTGCGCGGCGCCGTGCTTGCCGACACGCTGCGCGGACGCCGCACGCGACGTCTGCTCCTGCTCCTTCAGCACGTCGCCGAGCGGAATCGGCTGCCCGAGCGTATCGATCGCGACGGTCAGGTCGGCCTTCGTGATCGCGTCGCGATACGTGACGGTGCCCTTCGCGAAGCCGAAGCTGTCGAGCCGCACCTTCCACGGCGACGGCTGCGACGATTGCTTGAACTGAAAGGTCCACGTGTTGCGGCCGTCGGCGAGTCGCTCGAGGTCGACGGCGGGATTCACGACGTCGATCGACGGAATGACGATTTCATGCGCGAGCAACGGCAGGATCGCGAGATCGAAGTGCGCGGCATCGAGCGTGACGAACTTGGGCGCCTTCGCCCAGTCGGGGTTGCCGATCTCGAGCTGCGTGGCCGAAAAGCTCGGCCAGGGCACCCAGGCGCGCCAGCCGGTCTCGCCGTCGGGGCGACGCCAGCCGACCTTCAGGTCGCCGTTGATCGCGAACGGGCGGCCGAGCGCGGCACTCACCTGTTCGTTGACCCACGGCTTCGCGCGGTTCCAGTCGAATGTGAAGAGAAAGACGCCGGCCGCCGCGATGAGCACCGCGACGATACCGACGATCCATGCAGCCGATTTGCCGATGGCTCGGGTTAGCGTCATGGCGGTTCCGTTGTTGTTCTGAAATGTTGCCGCACCATGCCGGGCCGCTTGCGTGGACGAACGGCGCACGACACCCGCGGCTTTTCAAATCGGTATTATGACGCACGGCATGGCGACCTTTCGGCGCCATTAACGCTTTTTTTCATTTGTGACATGACAGCCCCCACCGGCCTCATCGACGCGCAGCGCATTACGCGACGCGACGCCAGCAGCGGCAAGACGCTGCTCGCCCCGACCGATTTCAGTCTCGCCGCGGGATCGCGCATTGCTATCACGGGACCGTCCGGGTCGGGCAAGAGCGTGCTGCTGCGCGCGCTCGCGCTGCTCGATCCGCTCGACGGCGGCCACATCCTGTGGCGCGGCCGCCGGATCCGGCGCAGCGCGATCCCGCGCTACCGCCGCAGCGTCGCGTACGTGCGCCAGCGTCCCGCGCAGATGGACGGCACCGTCGAATCGCAACTGCGCTATCCGTATTCGCTCGCAATCTATCGCGACGTCGCGTTCGATCGCGCGCGCGCCGAAGCGCTCGCCGCACGTGCCGGCCGCGGCCCCGACTTTCTAGACAAGCGCGCGAGCGAACTGTCGGGCGGCGAAGCGCAGATCGCCGCGCTGCTGCGTGTGCTGCAGCTCGACCCCGACGTGCTGCTGCTCGACGAGCCGACCTCCGCGCTCGATCCCGAATCGGCGCGCGCGATCGAAGCGCTCGTCGGTGCGTGGTTCGACGCGGCGCCCGACGCTCGCGCGTACATGTGGATCTCGCACGATCCGGCCCAGGCCGCGCGGATCGGCACGACGCGACTCGTGATGCAGGCCGGCGTGCTGCACGCTGCAAACCAGATGGAGGCTGCGCGATGAGCCCGGCACTGCAGGACCTGAGCCTCGTCGACGTCGGCATCGCCGCCGCGCTCGTCGCAATCAACGGCGCGATCTCGGCGGCGCTGTCGCTCGGCCTCGGCCGCAAGCTCGCGCTCGCGGCCGTGCGCACCGTCGTGCAGTTGCTCGCGATCGGCTATGTGCTCGGCTGGGTGTTCGGCCATCCGCACTGGTATGTCGTGCTGCCGCTCACCGCGCTGATGACGTTGATCGCCGGGTTCGCCGGCGCGGGACGCGGCAAGCGCACGTACCGCGGCCAGCGCATCGACAGCATCGCGTCGATCTGGTTCAGCAGCTGGTTCGTCGCGGCGGTCGGCCTGTTCGTCGTGATCCGCATCCATCCGTGGTACGCGCCGCAATACGCGATTCCGATCCTCGGGATGATTCTCGGCAATACGCTGACGGGCGTGTCGCTCGGCGTCGAGCGGATGATGGAAGAGCTCACCGCACGCCGCGACCGCGTCGAGACCGCGCTCGCACTGGGGGCGACGCGCTGGGAAGCCGCGCAGGACGCCGCGCGCCAGGCCGTGCGCGCGGGCATGCTGCCGACGCTGAACCAGATGGCCGTCGTCGGCGTCGTGAGCCTGCCGGGGATGATGACGGGCCAGGTGCTGGCCGGCCAGTCGCCGCTGCAGGCCGTGCGCTACCAGATCGTGATCATGTTCCTGATCGCCGCGGCGTCCGCGCTCGGCACCGTCGGCGCGGTGCTGATGACCTACCGCCGGCTGTTCTCGGCCGATCACCGCTTTCTCGCAGCGCGGCTCGAGGAGCGCGCGCATTGACACGCGGTGGCGCCGCGCAATGCGTTCGCGCGGTGCGCGATCAGCGCGTCAGCGCGCGACGCGGCGCTTGCCGATCGCCTGCCGCAACGCGGCCGCGATGTCCGCGTCGGGCGCGAGCCCGTCGACCGACGCGACGAGCCGAACCGCACGCGGTGTCGTCACATAGGCCTGCGCACCGACATAACCGCCGCTGCCGGCCGAGCGCGTCGTCACGACGAGCGCCTGCGGCGCGCGTGCGCCGAGGTCGGCCGCGTACGCATCGGTAACCGTGCCATCGCGCGCATGCAGCGCACCCGTCACGTAGTCGTCCGTATCGAAGCCGGGTGCGGCATGCGCGGTCGAATACACGCGCACCGCGTAGCTGCCGGTCGAGCACGGTTCGAGTGCGCCGCTCGACACGACCGCCACCTGCTGCCGCGACGGCAGCTCGATCTTCTTCACGAAACTGCAATCGTCGGCCGCCTGCGCGTGCGCGGAGACGAACGCTGCGGCCGACAGCAGCATGCACATTCGGAATTTCATCGGGATATCGTTACAGGAAGGTGATGACATGGCGGAGCATAACGTGACATCCGCATGACGTCACGCAGGTTGGCACGTTGCGCCGACGCGCGGCGAACGGTTGCCATGCCGTCGCCGCGGCAACATAGCGCGAAGCAGGTCGCGGGAAAGCATCGTGACGGCGACACGAAACGCTCACGTGCCGCCCTGCTCGTCCCGCCAGTCGAATCCGTTGCGCGCGCACCGGACGAAACGCCGGCCCGCGCGCTGCTCACCGCTTGATCGACACCGTCACCTTCGTGCCGTCGCTCATCGTCACGGACTTCGAACCGCCGTTGGTCGGAATCGACACCCACTTCACCTGGCTCACCGACACGACGTCCGGGCACTGCAGCGACTTGCCGCCGGCCGTCACGGTGCGCGTGCCCTTCGGCGCGGACGCCTGGAAGCTCATCTGCACGTTCGCGATCCCCTTTGCGTCGATCGACGGCGCGAGCCGCACCTGGGTCTGGCGCACCATCGCGCCGTTCGCGTCGCGCGGCAGGTTGTCCGCGTTCGGGCAGCCGTCCGGCAACGCGACCGCGCCGCTCGGCGGCACCGACTTCCAGTTGAAGTCGTCCGTCTCGCCCGAGCGGATCTTGCGGGTCTCCTGTGTATTGCCGAAGGTCTTCGAGTCGACCTTGACGGTGTATTCGAGCTGTCCCGTACCGCCGCCCTTCAGGCTGCCCTTGACCGGCGGCGCCGCGAATACGCTCGCGCTGACGCACGCCGCCACGAACACGGCCGACCACGATGCGGCGACTGACAAGCTGCGTTGGCTCATGCTGACCTCCTTGTAATGCGGCGGCACGCGCGTGCCGCGCGGTTTTCGATGCATGATGCGTTGCCAGTCTACCGCCAAGCGGCATGCAATGCGCCGCAAACGCATCGGGTGTTACCCCGCTTGCGTTCGCGGCGTTGCAACCTTACGCGCGATGCCGGCTCTCGAGAAAACGCCGGGCCACCGCAGGTTTTCAGCCTCGCAGAAAGCCTCGTTGGGGGATGCCTCGTCGAAGAGCCTGGCACGAAGCGACGAGTTCGAGCGCGCTCAGAAGCCGCTCAGCACGAGCTTGCCGATCGTGCGCCCGGCTTCGAGCAACTGGTGCGCGCGCCGCACGTTCGCGGCATTGATCGCGCCGAGCTGTTCACCGAGCGTCGTGCGCAGCGTGCCGCCGTCGACGAGCCGCGCGACTTCGCCGAGGATCCGGTGCTGCTCGATCATGTCCGGTGTCTCGAACATCGCCCGCGTGAACATGAACTCCCAGTGAAACGCGGCGCTCTTCGCCTTCAGCAGTTCGACCGGCACCGGCTTCCCGTTCTCGACGATCGTGCAAATGCCGCCCTGCGGCCGGATTACTTCCGCCGCGGCGGGGAAATGGCGGTCCGTGTCGTTGAAGATCAGCACGTAGTCGACGTTCGGATGCCCTGCTTCGCGCAGCTGCGCAAGCAGGTCGCCGAAATGGTCGACCACCGCGTCCGCGCCGAGCGAGCGCACCCATTCGGCCGACGCCGGCCGCGACGCGGTCGCGATTACGTGCAGCTTGCCGAGTGCCTTCGCGAGCTGGATCGCGATCGAGCCCACGCCGCCCGCGCCGCCGATGATCAGCACCGACTTGCCGGCGTCCGCGCCCTGCGGCGACACGCGCAGCCGGTCGAACAGCGCTTCCCACGCGGTCAGCGCGGTGAGCGGCAACGCGGCCGCGGCGGCAAAGTCGAGCGTGCGAGGCTTCAGCGCGGCGATCCGTTCGTCGACCGCATGGAATTCGCTGTTCGCGCCGGGCCGCGTGATGCTGCCCGCGTAAAACACTTCGTCGCCGGGCCGGAACAGCGTGACGTCCGCGCCGACCGCGACGACCGTGCCTGCGGCATCCCAACCGAGCACGCGCGGCGTGTCCTCGACCTGCGGCTTCGGCGCACGCACCTTGGTGTCCACCGGGTTCACGGAAATCGACTCGACCTTCACGAGCAGGTCGCGCGGGCCCGGCACGGGCTGCGGCAGCTCCACGTCGAGCAAGGCCTGCGGGTCGTCGATCGGCAGATAGCGGGTCAGTCCAACGGCTTTCATCACGAAACTCCTTTCAGGGAAACGGGCGGGCCGCGGCGCAGCCCGATGAACATCATCGTAGGCAACCCAATCCTTCGATAAAACCGCTATATTTCCTGAAACATTTTCAGGAATTTCAGAATAATGGCGTCCGATCCGATTCCGGCACCCAACAAGCCGCTCGACCTGCTCGACGTCGCGCTGTTCGTGCGCGCGGCGCTGCTCGCGAACGTCACCGCGGCCGGGCGCGAATTCGGCGTGTCGGCCGCGGTCGCGAGCGCGCGCATCGCGCAGCTCGAGCGCCAGCTCGGCGCGCGGCTGCTGCACCGCACCACGCGCCGCATCAGCCTCACGCAGGACGGCGAGGTCTTCATGGCGCGCGCCGACGCGCTGCTGTCGGCCGCCGACGCCGCGCGCGCGTCGGTCGGCCGCGGCCGCAGCGAGCCGTACGGGCGGCTGAAGGTGTCGATGTCGTCGTCGTTCGGCCGCCAGCATGTCGCGCCGGTGATTCCCGCGTTCCTGCGCCGCTATCCGTCGGTATCGCTCGACCTGCGGCTGTCCGACGAGATCGTCGATCTCGTCGACGACGGCTACGACGTCGCGATCCGCCTCGGCGCGCTGAAGGATTCGACGCTCGTCGCGCGCAAGCTCGCGGTGAACCGCCGCGTGCTGTGCTGCTCGCCCGCGTATCTCGCCGAACGCGGCACGCCGCGCCATCCGGCCGACCTCGCGCAGCACGAGTGCGTGATCCTCGGCGACCAGCGCGACTGGTCGTTCGCGACGCCGCAAGGCCCGCTGACCGTGCGGGTCGGCGGCAGGCTCGTCGCGAGCAATGGCGAGGCGATCCGCGAAGCGCTGGTCGACGGCTTCGGGATCGCGATCAAGTCGACCTGGGACGTCGGCCCGCTGCTCGCGAGCGGCGCGCTCGTCACGGTGCTCGACGACTATCCGTTCGCGGACGATGTCGCGATCTGGGCCGTCTATCCGAGCCGCGCGCACGTGCCGCTGAAGACGCTCGCGTTCATCTCCTTTCTGGCCGAACATTTCGGCGATCCGCCGTACTGGGATCGCGTGGACAGTTGATCACCGGCATCGGCCGAAGAATCGCTGTACGCGTCTATCCCGACGGCTTCCGGTTCGGTATCTGGCAGCTATCCGATAGCTATCGGATACCAACCGGCTACAATGGCGCGTTCGCGACGCCATGGCCCGCAGCCGAACGGGGCCCGCGTCCGCAGGCGGCCGTCCGTTGGCCGCGCATGCATTTCATTCGCCTCGCAACCATCCCGCCATGACCCACAACCTCGTCATCCAGAGTCTTGCGCCGCTGTCGGACGCCCATCACAAACCGCTGCTCGCGCTGTCGCGCGGCACCCGCATCGTGCAGACCGATGATCACGCGCTGCGCATCGAAAACGCGAACCCGGCGCAGCGTCTCGACATCGACGCGTACTGCGGCACGCACGCGCTCGACTTCGCATTCGTCGAGGCCGGCCGCACGCTCGGCGATTTCGGGCTCGTCGTGATGGACATGGATTCGACGCTGATCACGATCGAGTGCATCGACGAGATCGCCGATTTCTGCGGGCTCAAGACGCAGGTCGCCGAGATCACCGAAGCGTCGATGCGCGGCGAGATCCGCGACTTCAACGAAAGCCTCACGCGCCGCGTCGCGCTGCTGGCCGGGCTCGATGCGCAGGCGCTCGAGCGCGTGTACGAGGAACGGCTGCAACTGTCGCCGGGCGCCGAGACGATGCTTGCCGGCGTGAAAGCCGCCGGCATGAAAACGCTGCTCGTGTCGGGCGGCTTCACGTTCTTCACCGAGCGGCTGAAGGCACGCCTCGGCCTCGACTACGCGCATGCGAACACGCTCGAGATCGTCGACGGCAAGCTGACCGGCAAGGTGCTCGGCGAGATCGTCAACGCCGACGTGAAGGCGCGCCTGCTGCGCGACACGTGCGCATCGCTCGGTCTCGAGCCGAACCGCGCGATCGCGATGGGCGACGGGTCGAACGACCTGAAGATGATGGCCGAAGCCGGGCTGTCGGTCGCGTTCCACGCGAAGCCCGTCGTGCGCGACGCGGCGACGGTCGCGTTCGATCACGTCGGCCTCGACGGGCTGCTGCGGCTGTTCTGATCCCGCACGACCTCGAACGAAAAACGCCGGCGCGATGTTCCATCGCGCCGGCGTTTCGTTTTTCCCGCGGGACGTTATCGGCCTGCGATCAGCCGAGTACGGCCTGCATTGCGCGCTCGATATCCGCGCGCAGGTCGGTTTCGTCCTCGAGACCGACGTAGAAACGCACCAGCGTGCCGCGATGCGGCCAGTCCGGACGCATCGACGCGACGTCATAAGGCATCGCGAGGCTGCACGCGCCGCCCCAGCTCCAGCCGATCGCGAACAGCTCGAGCGACTCGACGAAGCGGTCGATCTGCTCCGCGCTGTAGCGCGCGTCGAACACCACCGAGAACAGCCCGCCCGCGCCCGTGAAGTCGCGCATGAACGACGCATGCCCGGGGCAGTCGGCGATCTGCGGATGCAGCACCGAAGCGATCTCCGGCCGAGCCTTCAGCCATTGCGCGAGCGCGAGCGCGCTCCTGCTGTGCGCGTCGAAGCGCACCTGCATGCTCGGCAGGCTGCGCAGCACGAGCGAACAATCGTCGACCGACACACCGATCCCGCAGCGCATCCGCGCGAGCTTCAGCTTCGCGTGCAGTTCCGCGTCCGCGGTGATCGTCGCGCCCATCAGCACATCGCTGCCGCCCGACTGATACTTGGTCAGCGCCTGCACCGAGATGTCGACGCCGTGCTCGAACGGCTTGAATGCGAGCCCGGCCGAATAGGTGTTGTCGATCGCGGTGACGATGCCGCGCGCCTTCGCGGCCGCCGTGATCGCCTGTACGTCGGGCACTTCCATCGTCACCGAGCCGGGTGCCTCGATCCAGATCAGCCGCGTGTTCGGCTGGATCAGCTCGGCGATGCCGGCGCCGACGAGCGGATCGTAGAAGCGCACGGCGATGCCGAAATCCTTCGCGAGCCAGTTGCCGAAATCGGCGTTCGGCCCGTACACGTTGTGCGGAATCAGCACGTCGTCGCCGGCTTTCACGATCCCGAAGTAGACGTTCATGATCGCCGCGAGGCCCGACGGCTGCAGCAGCGCGTGCGTGCCGCCCTCGATCTCGGCGAGCCGCTGCGCGAGCGCGAGCGACGTCGGCGTCGCATGCAGCCCGTAGCGCCACTGGTTGTCGTTGTGCCAGACGAGCGCGCGCATCGTCGCGAGATCGGGGAACACGACCGTCGATGCGCGCGCGACCGGCGGCACGAACGAGCGGAAGCCTTCCGGAATGACGTCGTCGGGTTGAACGATGCGGGTTTGCAGCGCGCGCTTGGGAGTGGATGCAGTCATGACAGGAAGCCGGGCACAAGGCCGTTCGGTTGCGGAATATGTCGCTAGATTAGCCAAAATCGGCGCATTTGGCCCGGTACAATGCGCGCCGCGCACGCCGAGCCAGCGCGGGCTCAGTCGTCGGTGCGCAGATTGACGACGCCGCCCACTGTCTCGATTTCCTGCACGCGGCCGTCGCGCACCTGCAGCGCCGCGCGCTTGCCCGGCGCCAGGCGCAGCACGACGGGCTGCGGGTCCGACTCGTCCGAGTTCATCCGGTCGGCCTTCAGGTCGCCCGTCGTGTCGAAGCGGCCGATCCATACGCCGGAGATGTTCGTGCCGTCGTTCGATTCCTCGATCTCGAGCGTATCGCCATCGCGATCGCCCGCGAGCAGGACCACCTCGCCTGTATCGGCGAACTGGTATTCGCCGTGCACGCCTTCCTCGTCCGTCTTCGGGCCGAGATGCACGACGATCGGCCGGTCGCCGAGCGTGCCTTCGTAGCGCGGCAACCGCGCGAATTCGGGATTCGGCCGCAGCGGCCGCGCGGGTGCCGCTTCATCCTGTTGCGCGCCCGGCGCGACGGCCTGCGCCGCGACCGCGCCCGGCAGCGCGATGCCCGCCGCCAGCGCGCATGCGACGACAAGCGCCCGTTGCCATTCCGAATATCGACCCACCTTGCGTTGCTCCTTGCTTCAGATTCGCTCGAAAATCGCGGCGATGCCCTGCCCGCCGCCGATGCACATCGTCACGAGCGCGTATCGGCCGCCGATGCGCTGCAGCTCGTACAGCGCCTTGACGGTGATCAGCGCACCCGTCGCGCCGATCGGGTGGCCGAGCGAAATGCCGGACCCGTTCGGATTCACCTTTGCCGGGTCGAGACCCAGCTCCTTCGTCACCGCGCATGCCTGCGCGGCGAATGCCTCGTTCGCCTCGATCACGTCGAGATCGGCAACCGTCAGCCCCGCGCGCTCGAGCACCTTTTGCGTGGCCGGTACGGGACCGATCCCCATGTAGGCCGGATCGACACCCGCATGCGCATAGGCAACGAGGCGCGCGAGCGGCTTTGCGCCGCGCTTCTCGGCGACGCTGCGCTCCATCAGCAGCACCGCTGCCGCCGCATCGTTGATGCCCGACGCGTTGCCGGCCGTCACCGTGCCGTTCTCCTTCACGAACACGGGCCGCAGCTTCGAGAAGTCGTCCAGGCTCGCGTCGTGGCGCACGTGCTCGTCGCGATCGAACACGACCGGCGTGCCCTTCTTCGAGCCGATCAGCTCGACCGGCAGGATCTGCTCCTTGAAGTAGCCGGCCTTCGCCGCATGCGACGCGCGACGGTGCGATTCGAGCGCGAGCGCGTCCTGCGCGTCGCGCGAAATACCGTACTTCGCGGCGACGTTCTCGGCCGTCACGCCCATGTGGATCGTCTGGAACGGATCGTTCAGCGCGCCGACCATCATGTCGACCGCGCGCATGTCGCCCATGCGCTGCCCGAAGCGCGCGGCCGGAATCGAATACGGCGCGCGGCTCATGTTCTCCGCGCCGCCCGCGATCGCGATGTCAGCATCGCCGAGCAGCACGCCCTGCGCGGCCGACACGATCGCCTGCAGCCCGGAGCCGCACAGCCGGTTGACCGTGAGCGCCGGCGCATGCTGCGCGACGCCGCCGTTGATCGCGGCAACGCGCGCGAGATACATGTCCTTCGGTTCGGTGTGCACGACATTGCCGAACACCACGTGGCCGACCTCGTCGCCCGACACCTGCGCTCGCCGCAACACTTCGCGCACGACTTGCGCACCGAGCTCGGTCGGCGCGATGTTCTTCAGGCTGCCGCCGAATTCGCCGATCGCGGTACGCACGCCGCTCACCACCACCACTTCGCGTTGCATGTTGCCTCCTCATCCTTCTGTTCGAATGAATGGATCGTGCGGGGCCGTGGCCGGCGTGCGCATGCCGCGTCAGCCTTGCATCAGGCGCTCCACCGCATCGCGGTGCGGAATCGGCGCGACCGCGCCGTAGCCCGTCGTCGACAGCGCCGCCGCCGCGTTCGCATAGCGCGCCGCCGCGAACGGATCGTCGCCCGCGACGATCCGCGCGACGAAGGCGCCACCGAAGCAGTCGCCCGCGCCCGTCGCGTCGACGGCCTCGACCGCGAAGCCCGGCACGACGCGCCGCTCGTTCGGCGTCGCGACATATGCGCCGTCCTTGCCGAGCTTCAGCGCGACGACCTGCGGCCCGTGTTCGAGCATCGCGTCGACGATCGCGTCGCGATCGTTCGCGCCCGTCAGCGCCGTGACGTCGTCCCAGCTCGGCAGGCAGATGTCAGTCTGGCGCAGCGCCTCGCGCATCACCGCGCGGGCGCGCGGCAGCGGCCACAGCTTCAGGCGCAGGTTCGTGTCGAAGCTGGCCTTCACACCGTTGCGGCGCGCATGGTCGATCGCCGCGAACGCGGCATCGCACGCGGCCGTGCTGATCGCGAGGCTGATGCCCGACAGGTGCACGGCCTTCGCCGCCGCCAGCGCGTCGAGCGGCAGGTCGCCCGCCGTGTAGCGGCTCGCCGCGGAGCCCGCGCGCAGATAGTCGAACTGGTGGCCGTCGGCGCCGTGCGTGACGAAATACACGCCGGTCGGCGCCGTGCGATCGATCCGCACGTACGTCGTATCGACATGCTCGGCGCGCCACATGTCGGCCAGCAGGCGGCCGAACGGATCGTCGCCGATCGCCGACACGAAGCCCGTCGACGCGCCCTGGCGCGCCGCCGCGATGCAGAAGTTCGACGTGTCGCCGCCGAAGCCCTGCAGGAATTCCGGACGGCCCGGCTGCGACTGGTTGAATTCGATCATCGCCTCGCCGAGCGCGAGGATCTCCGGAAATGCGGCGCTCATCGCTTACACCTCGCCCCACAGATCGTGGCCGTCGGCGCCCGTGATCTTCACGGACACGAAATCGCCGACCTTGTAGCGCTTCGACGCCTTCGTCGCCGGCTCGACATACACGACGCCGTCGATCTCCGGCGCATCGGCTGCCGTGCGGCCGATCCCGCCTTCTTCGCCGACTTCGTCGATCAGCACCTTGAGGGTCTTGCCGACCTTGCGCTGGATGCGGTTCGCCGACACTTCCTCGGCGACTTCCATGAAGCGCGCGCGGCGTTCTTCACGGACCTCGTCCGGCAGCGCACCGTCGAGTTCGTTCGCGGTCGCGCCTTCGACCGGCGAGTACGCGAAGCAGCCGACGCGGTCGAGCTCCGCTTCGCGGATGAAGTCGAGCAGCGTTTCGAACTGCTCTTCCGTCTCGCCGGGGAAGCCCGCGATGAACGTGCTGCGGATCGTCAGGTCCGGGCAGATCTCGCGCCACTTCTGCACGCGCTCGAGCACCTTCTCGGCGTTCGCCGGACGCTTCATGCGCTTCAACACTTCGGGGTGCGCGTGCTGGAACGGCACGTCGAGATACGGCAGCACGTGGCCCTTGAACGGACCTTCGGCCATCAGCGGGATCACTTCGTCGACGCTCGGATACGGATACACGTAGTGCAGGCGCACCCATGCGCCGTATTGCGCGGCGAGCTCGCCGAGCGCGGCGACCAGGTCGGTCATGCGCGTCTTGATCGGCTTGCCGTTCCAGAAGCCCGTGCGGTACTTCACGTCGACGCCGTAAGCGCTCGTGTCCTGCGAGATCACGAGCAGTTCCTTCACGCCCGACTTGAACAGGTTCTCGGCCTCGAGCATCACTTCGGCGACCGGACGCGACACGAGATCGCCGCGCATCGACGGGATGATGCAGAACGTGCAGCGGTGATTGCAGCCTTCGGAGATCTTCAGGTATGCGTAGTGGCGCGGCGTGAGCTTGATGCCGGCCGCGGGCACGAGGTCGACGAACGGGTCGTGCGGCTTCGGCAGGTGCGAATGCACGGCCTGCATCACTTCGCCCACCGCATGCGGGCCGGTGACGGCGAGCACCTTCGGGTGCACTTCCTCGATCAGGTTCGAGCCGCTCGCGCTCGACTTCGCGCCGAGGCAGCCGGTGACGATCACCTTGCCGTTCTCGGTCAGCGCTTCGCCGATCGCGTCGAGGCTTTCCTGCACGGCTTCGTCGATGAAGCCGCAGGTGTTGACGACGACGAGGTCGGCGCCGTCGTAGGTGCCGGAGATTTCATAACCTTCGGCGCGCAACTGGGTGATGATTTGTTCGGAATCGACGAGCGCCTTCGGGCACCCGAGCGAAACGAAGCCTACTTTGGGGGACTGGGACATCTGGAATGTGCGGGCGTGGCGGCAAAAGCGTGAGTTTACAGCTATTTATGGGTCGGCGAGCCAAAATGAACGGCTGGCGGCAACATGGACGCCAGTTCGAATACGCCGCACGACGGGCGGCGGGTCATGAATCAGAGTTTGATGCAACCCTTTCACTTCGGGGCGAGCGACCGCCGCAGAGGTACGACGCCCCCCCTGGATCGCCCGAGACAGTTCCTGCCCCGGCTGCGACGACACCTGCCCCTCGCGCCCGTGCTTTCTTCCTTTTGCCACGAAAAATTCGAACCCGTCTCATTCCACGATGAACCCGATGCCACGTAGCATCGAGCGTCGTGCGCAGCGCCGCGAAAATACGCCTGGCCCCTCGCTGGCCGCACTGGCCAGCCCCTAACCCTTCACGTTCATCGTGTCCACGAGAAAAAGTCCCATGTCATTGCCGCGTTCAATACGGACAGGGCTCTCGCTGTGCCTGCTGATCGCAGGCACGGCGATGGCCCAATCCAGCCAGATACCGGGCTTTACCCATGTGCGCTCCCTGGCCGGTATCGACGAATACCGCCTCGACGCCAACGGCCTCACCGTGCTTGCCCTGCCCGACCCTGCCGCGCCGGTGGTCAGTTTCCAGGTGTTGTACCGGGTCGGCTCGCGTAACGAGGCCGCCGGCACCACCGGCAACACCCACCTGCTGGAACACCTGATGTTCAAGGGCAGCCGGCACTACTCGAAGGACCAGGGCAACTCGGTGAACGACTATCTGGAGCGGGCGGGCGCCAGCTTCAACGCCACCACGTCGATGGACCGCACCAACTATTTCGGCACGCTGGAACGCCACGCGCTGGAAGGTTATATCGCGATCGAGGCCGACCGCATGCGCAACCTGCTGCTGCGCCCGGAGGACCTGGCCAGCGAGATGACGGTGGTGCGCAACGAGTACGAGCGCGGCGAGAACCGTCCTTTCCATGCGTTGTTCCAGCAGGTGCTGGCCACCGCTTATCAGGCGCATCCCTACCACCATCCCACCATCGGCTGGCGCAGCGACATCGAGCATGCCAGCGTCGACAAGCTGCGCAGCTTCTACGACACCTTCTACTGGCCGGACAATGCGGTGGTCATCCTGGTCGGCGATTTCCAGCCGGCGCAGGCGCTGGGCTGGATCAGGCAGTACTACGGCGGCATTCCGCGCGCGCCCCATGCGATCCCGGCGATGATCACCGAGGAACCGCCGCAACAGGGGCCGCGGAGGCTGGTGCTCAAGCGGGCCGGCGAAACCGGCGGCCTGATCATGGCCTTCAAGGCACCCAACGCGCTGCATCCCGATGCGGCCGCGCTGAGCGTGCTCGGCCTGGTATTGAGCGAGGGCAAGGCCAGCCCGCTGTATCGCACGCTGGTGGACACCGAAATCGCCACGCATGCCGGCGCCGGCTTCCAGGCGCGACGCGATCCCGGCCCGTTCGTGATCACGATCAACCTGTCGCCCAACGCCCAGCATGATCAGGCCGAGAAAATCGCGTGGGCCGAACTGGAACGCATCAAGACCCAGGGCGTGACGCGCGAGGATATCCAGCGCGTGCTGGGCCCTTACCGGGCCGAGCAGATCTACCAGCGCGACGGCGTCAGCAAGACTTCCGCACTGCTCGGCGAAGCGGTCGCGCAAGGCGATTGGACCTTGTTCGTCACCGAGCTGGGACAACTCGAAAAAGTCACGCCGGCCGACGTGCAGCGTGTGGCCCGCCAATACCTCGTTGAAGACCAGAGCACCACCGGCTGGTTCGTTCCGGAGAAGTCGAGATGATGCGTGTTCGTTTCAATCGCTTGCTGTCATGGGTGGCAACGCTGGCCATGCTGTGGCTGCCTGTCGCGGCTCAGGCGGGCATCGCCGATCGCGTGGTGCGCGCCCAGGCCGGCAGCATCGACCTGTTGGTCTATCCGATGGCGCCGCGCGAAATGGTGTCCGTTGCCGCGGTGATGCCGCTGGGCGATGCGGACACGGCCAGCAAGGCGGCCAATCCCGCCGTGCCCTTGCTGACCGGCATGCTGCTGGAGGCGGGCACCACCCGTCGCGACAAGGTGGCGATCTCCACGCTGCTGGATAGCCTGGGCGCCCAGCTGTCGTTCCAGACCGCGGCGGGCTACGTCGGCATATACGGCAAGAGCCTGACCCGGGATTTGCCTACCCTGATCGACCTGATGGCCGAGCAGTTGCGCGCGCCTGCCTTCAAGGCCGACGAACTGGCCCGGGCCAAGACCCGGCTGGAGGCCGGCGTCCGCCAAAGCGGGGAAGTCCCGGGCATACGGGCACGCGATGCATTGTCGCTGGCCATCTACCCCGAGGCCCATGTCAACGCTCCGGTGCCGCGCGAGCGGATGCTCGAGGCCATTGCCGCCGCGACGCTGGACGACATCAAGGCGTTTCATCGCACGTACTACGGCCCGGCACACATGACCGTAGTCGTGGTCGGCGGTGCGGACCCTCGCGGCCTGCAGGCCAAGTTGATCGAGGCCTTCGCGGGCTGGAGCGGCGGCAAGGCGCTCGTACGGCAGGGGCCGGCACGCCTGGCCAGTCGGGCCGACACGCAGCGCATCGCGATGAAGGACAAGGCGTCCATCAGCGTGGCGATGGGGCAAGCCATCGACCTGCGCGCCAGCGACGCCGACTACCTGCCCCTGAGCGCGGGCATCGCCATCCTGGGCAGCGGCTTCACCGGCCGCCTGATGGCGACCGTGCGCGACCGGGAAGGCCTGACCTACGGCATCGGCGCCGGCCTGTCCGGCCTCTCGTTGATGGAAGGCGGCTTCGTCGTCAACACCAACTTCGCCCCGCCTCTGCTGGACAAGGGCATCGCCAGCACCCGTCGGGTACTGGACGCCTGGTGGAAACAGGGCATCACCCAGACGGAACTGGATGCACGCAAGGACGGCATGATCGGCCGCCAGCAGGTCGCGATGGAAACCACCGGGCAGATGGCCGCCATGCTCGCCCAGACGGTGCTTCAGGACCAACCGCTAAGCGACCTGGACACCTACCCCGAGCGCGTCCGCGCGCTGACCGTGGAACAGGTCAACACCGCCATCCGCAAATACCTGGACCCCGGCCAAATGACGTTGGTGCAAGCAGGGACGTTTGCGGAGAGGTAGCGGTAGCGGTCGCTCCGCTTCGTCCCGCCCTCCCGACCCGGCTTCGGCCGGGTCGTTGCTATCGCATGTGCGTAGACCAGCGGGCAAGCACGAGCGGCAATCGCGGTCGCGCAACAATCGCCGCGGAAGCGCACCGCCGCTATGCGAAAATCGAAGCCTTCGCTCTCTTCCATCCACCCAACGGGGCTCGCATGACCACCCACATCACGATCGAATTCACCCAGCACGCGGCAGAAGCCATCGGTGAGCAAACCAGCACGAGCTTTTCCTACGACCAGGGTGCCCACGTGCCGCAACCCGGCGACTTCGTCGAGATCGAGAATTCGCGGCAGACGTTTCTCGTGATCGGCCGCGTGTTTTCGCTGAAGGCCAACTACAGCGCGGTCAAGCTCGTTCTCGACCTTCCGCCGCCGGACGATCACCAGGATTTCAGTTCGGCGCTGTGAGCGAAGGCGGGCGAACACACCGAGCCGGGTGTCTGTCCGGCCGTCCTGACGGAGCCTTCCGCCTGCACTAAGCCAGCATTTCGGAAACGGCCTCACCCAACGCCAGACCCGGCATCCCGGGCACGGGCATGCGGTGCCGACGATCATGAACGACCGTCGGCGGCGCCTTCCGGCAGGCGGCAGCCGCGCATCGTCGTGCCCGAGCACACGATGGGCCGCAGCGCACCACGCTTCTCACGGCATCGGCCCTTCGACGGCTCGCGCCGCCGCGGCCGGCCTGCCGCAAAATCGCTACTTCTTCTCCGGCTCCGTGGAACCCGGCTGCTTGAACGGGAACGTGCTGAACATCGACTTCGCCTGGTTCTGCATCTGTTCCTGCATCTGCACGAACATGTTCTTCGACTGCTCGATGTAGCTCGTCATCATCCCTTGCATCATCGGCGCCTGCATGTTCATGAACTGCGACCAGACTTCCGGATTCATCGCATTGGTGTCGTACATGTTCTTCGACTGATCCGCGAGCTTGTTCTGGATGTCGATGAACGCCTGGATGTTCTTTTCCAGGTACGTGCCCATCATGCCCTGCATCGCGTGACCGTAGAAACGGATGATCTGCGACAGCATCGACGACGAGAACATCGGCACGCCGCCGCTTTCCTCTTCGAGGATGATCTGCAGGAGGATGCTGCGCGTCAGGTCTTCGTTGGATTTCGCATCGACGACCTTGAAGTCCTCCTGCTCCAGTACGAGCTGCTTCACGTCGGTGAGCGTAATGTACGTGCTTGTCTCGGTATCGTAGAGCCGGCGGTTCGGGTACTTCTTGATGAGCCGTTCGGCCGTCTTCTTTGTAGTAGTCATGTAACGCCTTTCAGTGCAGCGTAGCGCAAGTGACGAATCCCCGCCGCCCGAACCCGGGAGGCGGGGGCCTTCGGAACACACCCGGCTGCACGGCCACCCGGCCCGCGCAGCCCGGGCGTTCAACCCATGTGCAGGCCGCCGTTCAGCGAGAAGTCGGCGCCCGTCGCGAAGCCGGAATCGTTCGACGCGAGCCACGCGACGATCGAGCCGATTTCCTCCGGCCCGCCGAGACGCCGCACCGGGATCGTCGCGACGATCTTCTCCAGCACGTCGGGCCGGATCGCCTTCACCATGTCGGTGCCGATGTAGCCCGGCGACACGGTGTTGACTGTCACGCCCTTCGTCGCGACTTCCTGCGCGAGCGACATCGTGAAGCCGTGAATGCCGGCCTTCGCGGTCGAATAGTTGGTCTGGCCGAATTGCCCCTTCTGGCCGTTCACCGACGAAATGTTGATGATCCGGCCCCAGCCACGCTCGACCATCCCGTCGATCACCTGCTTCGTCACGTTGAACAGGCTCGTCAGGTTGGTGTCGATCACGGCGGTCCAGTCTTCGTGCGTCATCTTGCGGAACACGACGTCGCGCGTGATGCCCGCGTTGTTGACCAGCACGTCGATCTCGCCGACTTCGGCCTTGACCTTGTCGAACGCTTCCTTGGTCGAGTCCCAGTCGCCGACGTTGCCTTCCGACGCGATGAAATCGTACCCGAGCGCCTTCTGGTCCTCGAGCCATTTCACGCGGCGCGGCGAGTTCGGGCCGCAGCCCGCGACGACCTTGAAGCCGTCCTTAAACAGACGCTGGCAAATACTGGTGCCGATGCCGCCCATCCCGCCCGTTACGTACGCAATTCGCTGAGACATAAATCTCACTCCATTTTTTGGTTTCGAGAGCTGCCGAGGCCCCCTCTGACTTCACGTGGCGCCGGCCGAAGCCGCAATCGGCCGGCGCCCGGATTCGGTTCGCCGGTTACGGATGACCGGTTACGGACGCTCGACCGCGAGCGCGACACCCATCCCGCCGCCGATGCACAGCGACGCCAGCCCGCGCTTCGCATCGCGCTTGGCCATCTCGTGCAGCAGCGTCACCAGGATCCGGCAGCCCGACGCGCCGATCGGGTGGCCGATCGCGATCGCT
>NZ_CATKIF010000045.1:0-1082 GCF_949752865.1 Burkholderia sp. IT-111MI5
GGCCGGCGCTCGTTGTAGAACTGCCGCCAGCGTTCGATGAGCACCTTGGCCTCGGCGCGGCTGCGGAACCATTCCCGGTTCAGCAATTCGTCGCGCAGCTTGCCGTTGAAGCTCTCGACGAACCCGTTTTGCCACGGACTGCCGGGCGCGATGAAGGCCGGGCCGATTTCAGCATCTCGCAGCCAGCGCATGACCTTGGCAGCGGTAAATTCGGCGCCGTTGTCCGACCGAACGAATGCGGGCTTGCCGTACAGCCGCATCAGTCGCGACAGCGTCAGAATCACATCCTGCGACCGCAGGCTGGCGTCGACCTCGATCGCCAGGCACTCGCGGGTGTATTCGTCGATCACGCAAAGCATCTTCAACGCCCGCCCATCCACCAGTTGATCGTGCACAAAGTCGTAACTCCATACCGAATTGGGTTGTGTCGCACCGGGCAGGCGAATGTCGTTGCCACAACGACGACGGCGAGGACGCCGCCGCGGAATGTTGAGCTGCAAGGCTCGCCACATTCGCCGCACGCGCGATTCGCCCAGCGCCAGCCAAGCCGACATCCGCCGGTAGCCGAAGCGCGGCACTTCCTGAGCAGCCGCGATCAGTCGCTCGCCCAGGCTCCGATCCTTCTCCGGTTGCTTGAGCGTATAGGTTGCCACCCGGCGACTCAGCCCCAGGTAGCAACATGCCTTGCGTTGCGAGAGCCCCCGCCGAGTCAGGACTTCCAGCGCTTCGCGCCGGCCCGTCGGGGTGCTCATTTTTTTCGGCTGAATTCCTTCAGGCCGTCGATCACCAGCATCTGCTCGGCGATCAGGCGCTTGAGCCGATCGTTCTCCGATTCCAGCTCCTTAAGTCGACGCGCGTCAGCCACGTCCATCCCGCCGAACTTGTTGCGCCAACGATAGAAGGTCTGTTCCGAGATGTTGTGGCGCTTGCACAGATCCTTCACCGGCTCATCCCGGCTCTCGGCCTCTCGCAAGATGCGGATGATCTGCTCGTCGGTAAATCGCTTCTTCATCGAGTTCTCCTTGCCTCTAGGATAAAAGAGAACTCACTTGCCAAATGGCTACAAGAAACGCCTCAGGTCA
>NZ_CATKIF010000046.1:0-899 GCF_949752865.1 Burkholderia sp. IT-111MI5
GGCGGCAAGGTTCACGGGGACGACACGCCACTGCCAGTGCTGGCGCCCGGCAACGGTCGCACAAAGACAGGACGCCTGTGGGTCTACGTGCGCGATGATCGGCCGAGCGCTTCCGAAGAGCCGGCAGCAGTCTGGTTCGCCTACACGCCCGATCGACGGGGCGAGCATCCCCAGCAGCATCTTGCAGACTTCACCGGCGTGCTGCAGGCCGATGCGTTTGCCGGCTATGCCGAGCTGTATCGCGGCGGCACCATCCAGGAAGCTGCCTGCATGGCCCACGCTCGCCGAAAGATCCATGATTTACATGCCGTCCGTCCTAATGCGGTAACGGAGGAAGCGCTGCACCGGATCGGCGCGCTCTACAAGATCGAGGAGCAGATCCGTGGCAAACCACCTGATGAGCGGCACAGTGTGCGCCAGGCGCGAGCGGTGCCGCTGCTCGACGACATGAAACGCTGGTTCGAAGCAACGCTCGCCACGCTCTCTGCAAAATCCGACACGACCAAGGCGATTCAGTACGCGCTGAATCGCTGGCCGGCGCTCATCTACTACTGCAGCGACGGGCGTGCGGAAATCGACAACCTGATCGCCGAGCGAGCACTGCGCGGCGTCGCCCTCGGCAGACGGAATTACTTGTTCGCCGGCGCCGACTCCGGTGGCGAACGTGCCGCCGCGATGTATAGCCTGATTGGCACGGCGCGCTTGAACGGCCTCGATCCCGAGGCGTATCTCGCCTACGTGCTCGAGCGCGTCGCTGACCATCCGATCAACCGCATCGACGAGTTGTTACCGTGGAACGTGGCGTCGTCGCTGCCCTCTACTGCCCACGTCGAGCCTATCCGATAGCATCGCGCTCCCGTCGTCAACGATCTACGCTACGGTGCTGGTCAAGTGCTTAC
>NZ_CATKIF010000047.1:0-894 GCF_949752865.1 Burkholderia sp. IT-111MI5
TGGCGTGATCGCGACCTGCCGCTTGAGCATGTCCATCGCGACTGCGAGCGACGGCACACCGTCCCAGCGCAGTTCCATGTTGTAGTTCAGGCCACCGCGAATCACGTGGCAGTGGTTGTCGATCAGGCCCGGCAGCACGGCGCGGCCTTCGAGGTCGACGACCTTCGTCGCGCGCCCGGCGAGCCGCATGACATCCGCTTCATTGCCGACCGCAACGAAGCGGCCGGCGGCTATCGCCACCGCCGTCGCGGTGGGGTTTGCGCGGTCGAGGGTCGTGAACCTTCCGTTGTGAAGGATCAGATCCGGTTGGGACTCGGTTGCGGTCATATACGTCACCTCGTTTCGATCAGAAGCCAAAAAGCTGTTTGACGGTGGGGATGGCCTGCACGCCGATCAACATGCCGAGCAACCCGACAAGCGCAATCAGCGGCGGTGCCGGCGAGCGCACCTTGATTGCGCTGTAAATGACACCAATCAGCAAGCCCGCACCAAGGGAAACCAGATAAGGTTCCATACGATCAATTTCTCGGACAGGTTGGAATGCAGGTCGTACGTCCTGGCAAACACGCTGCGGGCGGCATCCGTGAATCGACCACGTACGCCGCCCGCGATTTCATATTGCCGATGCCGCGTGTTCGCACGAAACACGCCGCATCAGCATCGACAGTCGCGACTGCCTGCGGTTACTTCGCCGGCACGGGCGGGATCGACTCGTGCGGCGTCAGCGTACGCTCGGCCGCCTTGTGGACCATCGTGTACGCGTAATCGACGCCCATCCCGTACGCGCCCGAATGCTCCTTCGCGATCGCCATCACCGCGTCGTAGCTCTCGCGGCGCGCCCAGTCGCGCTGCCACTCGAGCAGCACCTGCTGCCACGTGACCGGCACCACGCCC
>NZ_CATKIF010000048.1:0-753 GCF_949752865.1 Burkholderia sp. IT-111MI5
GCCGTCATCAGCACTTCGCCGCCGTCCGCCTTCAGCAGCCCGCCGTTGTTCGCCTGCGCGTCCACCGCGCCGCTTTCGACCTGCAGGTTCAGCAGCCCGTTGCCGTCGAAGTTCACGTTGAACGCATTGCCCGCGCCCAGCGCCACGCGACCCATCTGCGCACGGATCACGCCCGTGTTCGATACGCGTGCGCCCAGCAGCGCCACGCTGCCGCCTTCCGTCGCCGCGATCGTCCCCGCGTTCTCCACCGCTTGACCCGACGTTCCCGCAAATCGATAGCGGCCCGCCAGGAAATCAGCGTCCGTCAGGTTCTGCGTCGACGCCACCAGGCCGCCGACGTTCACTTGTGCGCCCGCGCCGAACATCACGCCGTTCGGGTTCACCAGGAACACGCGACCGTTCGCGTCGATCTGACCGTGAATCTGGCTGCCGTTCGCCCCGATCACCCGGTTCAGCGCGATCGACTGGTTCGTCGGCTGCTGGAACGACACTCGCTCGCCACCACCCACGCTGAAGTCCTGCCAGTTCGTGATCAGCTTGTCCGTGTGCTGGTTGATCGACATCGTCTTGTTGTCCGCGGACGTCGAGATGTCCGCCTTACCCGACGCGATCTCGCCACCCGTCGGCAGCGCGTATGCGCCCGACGCCGCCGCCAGCCCCAGCAGCGACACGCCCGCCGCGAGCAGGCGCTTGCCGCTGCCCGACTTGCCGCGACGGCGCGCCGTTTCCCCGACTGCGCACCAGCCGCCCTGC
>NZ_CATKIF010000049.1:0-564 GCF_949752865.1 Burkholderia sp. IT-111MI5
CCCGTGCAGTAACTGCTGACCGGAGAAATCCGATGAAGACCGTGCTGAAGAGATTCTCACTTGCCGTTGCGCTGCTGGCCTCACTGGCCGGTGGCATTGGGGTCTACGCGGTGGCGACTGCGCCGGCGGCTCACGCCGAACCGTGCGGCGGCAGTTGCTGATCAGGAGAATCTGATGAGAAAGGTGATCAAGAGGCTTTCGCTTGCCGTTGCGCTGCTGGCCTCGCTGGCCGGTGGCATCGGGGTCTACGCGGTGGCGACTGCGTCGGCGGCGCACGCCGACCCGTGCAGTACCTGCTGACCGGAGGAATCCGATGAAGACCGTACTGAAGAGGTTCTCACTTGCCGTTGCGCTGCTGGCCTCGCTGGCCGGTGGTATTGGGGTCTACGCGGTGGCGACTGCGCCGGCGGCGCACGCCGAACCGTGCGGCAATTGCTGATCAGGAGAATCTGATGAGAAGGGTGATCAAGAGGCTTTCGCTTGTCTTGGCGCTGCTGGCCACTCTGACCGGTGGCATCGGGGTCTACGCGGTGGCGACTGCGCCGGCGGCGCACGCCGACCCGT
>NZ_CATKIF010000050.1:0-514 GCF_949752865.1 Burkholderia sp. IT-111MI5
TCTCGCAAAGTTGAGCGCTCACGCTTATCGGCTGTAAATTAAAGACAGACTCAGGGGTCTGTAGCTCAGTCGGTTAGAGCACCGTCTTGATAAGGCGGGGGTCGTTGGTTCGAATCCAACCAGACCCACCAATGTCTTGTCTGATGGTAGTACCTGAGGCATCTGTACTCATGGGGGCATAGCTCAGCTGGGAGAGCACCTGCTTTGCAAGCAGGGGGTCGTCGGTTCGATCCCGTCTGCCTCCACCAATCTTCAATGACAAGCGTTCGACGTAGTCGAACTTTTGTCATTGGCGATTGAGCCAGTCAGAGTGATATGAGTAACACCATATCGGCTGTCGTTCTTTAACAATCTGGAAGAAGTAAGTAATTTGGATAGCGGAAGCGTCTTGAGATGGACGTGAAAGTTATCCGGGTTGTGATTGTATCGATGTATCTCAAGATGATTCGAACTCCATGTTTGACTCAATTTGGAATACGGCACAACGCGAGAACTCAACCTGTAGCGACTGTCG
>NZ_CATKIF010000051.1:0-470 GCF_949752865.1 Burkholderia sp. IT-111MI5
GAAGCCGCGCAGAAGGCCGGGCGCTTCGACGACGAGATCGTGCCGGTGTCGATTCCGCAACGCAAGGGCGAGCCGCTGCAGTTCGCGACCGACGAGTTCGTGCGTCACGGCGTGACGGCGGAATCGCTGGCGGGGCTGAAGCCGGCGTTCTCGAAGGACGGTTCGGTGACGGCGGCGAACGCGTCGGGCCTGAACGACGGCGCGGCGGCGGTGCTGGTGATGTCGGCGCAGAAGGCGGCGGCGCTGGGCCTGACGCCGCTGGCGCGGATCAAGGCGTATGCGAACGCGGGCGTGGATCCGAGCGTGATGGGGATGGGCCCGGTGCCGGCGTCGCGCCGGTGCCTGGAGCGCGCGGGCTGGACGCCGGGCGACCTGGACCTGATGGAGATCAACGAGGCGTTCGCGGCGCAGGCGCTGGCGGTGCACAAGCAGATGGGCTGGGACACGTCGAAGGTGAACGTGAACGGCGG
>NZ_CATKIF010000052.1:0-464 GCF_949752865.1 Burkholderia sp. IT-111MI5
CCCATCGGCACATAACCCGACGTGAGGCCCTTCGCCATCGTGATCAGGTCCGGCTCGAAGCCGAAGTGCTGGTGTGCGAACCATTCGCCGGTGCGGCCGAAGCCGCCGATCACTTCGTCGGCCGCCAGCAGGATGTCGTACTTGCGGCAGATCCGCTGGATTTCCGGCCAGTACGTCGACGGCGGGAAGATCACACCGCCCGCGCCCTGGAACGGCTCGCCGATGAACGCCGCGACGTTCTCCGCGCCGAGTTCGAGAATCTTCGCTTCGAGCTGCTGCGCGCGCGCGAGGCCGAACGCCTCGGGCGTCTCGCCCGGCTGCGCTTCGCCGAAGAAATACGGTTGATCGATATGCACGATGTGCTCGACCTTCGACGGCATCTGCTCGTGCATGTAGCCCATGCCGCCGAGCGTGGCGCCCGCGATCGTCGAGCCGTGGTAGCCGTTCTTGCGCGAGATCACGTA
>NZ_CATKIF010000053.1:0-461 GCF_949752865.1 Burkholderia sp. IT-111MI5
CTTGAAGTACTGACTCCGCAGAACAGCCAGCTGATCTTCATCGACCAGCAGCCGCAGATGGCGTTCGGCGTGCAGTCGATCGATCGTCAGGCGCTGAAGAACAACGTCGTCGGGCTCGCGAAGGCCGCGAAGGTGTTCAACATCCCGACCACGATCACGACGGTGGAATCCGACAGCTTCTCGGGCCACACCTATCCCGAGCTGCTCGACGTGTTCCCGAACCAGAAGACGCTCGAACGCACGTCGATGAACTCGTGGGACGACCAGAAGGTGCGCGACGCGCTGGCCGCGAACGGCCGCAAGAAGGTGGTCGTGTCGGGCCTGTGGACGGAGGTCTGCAACACGACGTTCGCGCTGTGCGCGATGCTCGAAGGCGACTACGAAATCTACATGGTCGCCGACGCATCGGGCGGCACGTCGCAGGCTGCGCACGACTTCGCGATGCAGCGGATGGTGCAGGC
>NZ_CATKIF010000054.1:0-445 GCF_949752865.1 Burkholderia sp. IT-111MI5
CGTGTTGGTCAGCGCCACGTTCGTCGTGCCCAGGCTGCGCGCCAGCGTCTCCCCGTCGATCGCACCGCCAGCGTTACCGCCGGTGCCGCCGGTGCCGCCGCTACCGGTATTACCGTTGAGCCCGCCGCCAATGACCAGACCGCGCTTGCCCGGCTGCGCTGCCGTGCCGACCCCGGCGTTGGCCGCCTCGATCGTCCACAGGCCCGCCTTGCCCGACACCGCACGCGTATCCACCTGCACGTCGCGCGACACCACCACCTGCTCGCCGCGCGTCGTCACCGTGCCGCCCGCCGTCGATGCATCCTGCGAGCTCGCGTCCAGCTTGCCCGCGACATGCACCTGGCCGCCGTCCAGCGTGATCTTCCCGTCGCGGCTGCTCAGGCCCTGCGCCTCGATCGTGCCGCTGTTCTTCACCACCGAACCCAGCAGGTCGCCGGCCGCGCGC